>CAMAXZ010000019.1 GCA_945862325.1 Klebsiella pneumoniae | reverse complement strand
GCCGATCCCGCCGCGCCCGGCGTCGACCCCGCGACCCCTGGCGTCGACCCCGACGCGCCCGGCGTCGATCCGGACGCGCCGGGCGTCGACCCGAACGCCCCCACGGCCGACGCCGGGGTCACCCCGCCGGTGACCGGCGCCGACGTCGGCGTCCCCTCCCCCTCCACGGACACGGGCGTCGACCCGGCCGGCGGCGGCCCGAGCGGCGGCCCGACCCACACGCCAGCGCCCACGGTCGGCGCCGGTGGCGGGACGGGCGGCGGATCGGTCGGCCCCGCGCCCGCCGTCACTCCCGGCGGCGGCGGCGGAGCCGCGCGCACCCCGGACGGGCTCGTCGACTACTACATGGAGACCCACTGGGATCGCGCGGCGGAGTACGACCCCGCGATTGAGCAGTTCGGGCTGAGCGACGCCGGCTTCGGCACCGCGCTCGACAACTACCTCCCCGCGCAGATGTCTCCCGGCGTGCGCGGCGCGCTGAACCTCGCGACCGCGTTCTCATCGGGCATCATCGACGCCGTGATCCTCGGCGGCCTCAAGGCCATCCCCGGCGCCGGCTCGATCCTGCACATCGCCACCGGCATCCGCGACATCTGGTCGACCGCCAACACCTACGGCGAGCTCGGCGACGGCTGGGGGATGGCGATCAACATCATCCGCAACGTCGCCGACCTGGTGGGCAGCGTCGTCGGCAACATCGCGGACCTCGGCAGCGTCGTCCAAGACATCGCGGCGATCTCGGGGGTCGGCGCGCCGCTCGCGGCCGCGGTCGCGTTCTTCGGCTCGATCGGGCGAACCGTCGCGGCCGTGTGCGACGGCATCAAGGTCACCTGCTCGACGATCAGCACCGTGCGCAACGTGATGATGGCGAACGAAGCCCGGCGGGACGGCGACCACCGGCGCGCCGCGAAGTACAACGAACTCGCCTCCAGCGACGCGATCAACGTCGTGGTCGACGGCATCAGCGCGGTGGCGTCGATCGGCAGCGCGATGACCGTCAACGTCGTGCCCGGCGAGGCCGTCGAGGACATCGCGGAGGCCGGCGGCCAGAGCTTCCGGAGCCTCGCCCGCAGCAAGGCCCTCGACGGCGCGCTCGGGGCCGACAGCAACATGAGCAAGGCGTTCGGCGAGTGGTTCAACCGCACCGGCGGCATGCAGGGTCCGCTCGGGTTGATCCAGGGCGCGACGAACCTCCGCGCGCGGCTCGGCCTCGGCGACGTGATGTCGCTGTCACCGGACGGTGCGTTCGGCGGGCACGCCATCGAGCCCTCGGGCGGCGGCAGCGACGCGATCGGCGTCGCGCGCCAGACGACCATCGATCAGTTCCAGGCGTCCTGGACCGAGCTCGAGGGCAACAACCCTGCTTGGACGCAGAAGATCATCAACGACATCGTCGCGCCGGCCGAGACGAGCGCCCTCGACGTCTACACCGGCTTCCTGTCGCCCACGACCTGGATCCGCACCGCGTTGTCGGGCATCCGCGGGGCCGGGCACCTGATCGAGAACGTGAGCGCCGGCGGCCTTTCGGCCGTGCTCCGTGGGGTCGGGAGCGGCCTGACGGGGCTCGTGCAGCCCGCGGTCGACCAGATCAACACGTGGGTGCGCGAGAACAAGCCCGCGCTCGACGAGCTGCTCACCAACTTGAGCGAGTCGATCGCCCGGCAGCGCGTCAGCCTCGACTCCCTCCGCGGCACCACCGCCACCGTGCACGACTTCCTCGGCCAGGTGTCGCACCTCGCCGACGGCGGCGGCGGGATCGACCGCTTCGTGCAGCAAGTCACCGGGCGCATCGGCGCGCTCCGGGTCACCAAGGAGTCCCTCGGCATCCCCGATTGGGTGCCCGAGGCCACCTACGCGTGGGCGCTCCGCGCGTGGAACCGGGTCCTGTCGGGCGTCGTCGGGGGCATCGAGTCCCTGCGGGCGCGGGCACTCCCGGCGATCGACACCTTCGTCGACCAGCAGACCGCGTGGGGGCAAGCCGAGCTCAAGCGCATCCAGGAGGCCATCGCGGAGGGCGGCGAGGTCGAGCAGATGCTCCAGGGCGCCTACGATTCGGTCGCGGCGGGCATCGCCAGCTTCGTCGAGATGTTCACGAGCTGGGACGCCACGATGGACATCGACGTTCAGGGGGCGGTGGCCTGGCTCACCGAGACCGCGGCCACCGTCGACGCCGCCGCGTTCGACGCGCGCGTCGAACAGTTCCGGCAGTTCCTCCTCGGAGAAGCGCAGGGCAAGGTGGACCAGTGGCGGGCCGACCACGGCGACGCGGTCGAGCAGGCCTACTACCCCGAGATCCCGCAGCACGAGATCGACGCCCTCGACACGGTGTACCAGCGGGTGCAGGACTTCCTCCAGCGCCACTTCACGGGCGAGAACGCCGACACCGGCGAACACTACCTGTCCATGGCGCAGCGCGGCTACGACCAGGCGCGCGCCGCCATCGGCCAGCGCGGCGAGGGCGCCATCGAGTCCTTCTGGGAAGGCGCCGAGCGGGTGCGCTACGTGGCGGGTATCTCCGGGGCGTGAAGGCGCGGATGCTGACGATCGTGGTGCCGGCGTGTGTCGGCGTGTGTGTCCTCGGGCTGGTGATCGGCCTCGCGATGTGGCGCACGCGCGCCCTCACGGCCGCAGTGCACACCCTCCCGCGGGCCCTCGGGCCGGCGCTGGGGTTCACGGCGGACAAGACCGGGAACACCCCGGAGTGGTGGATGGGCGAGCTCGACGGTCGGCCCGTCGGCGTCACCGCGGTGACCGCGCAGGTCAGCGGCTTCGACAACCAGAAGACCACCGTGCTCGTGCTGCGGCTCGCCGCGGGCGTGCGCCGCGAGCTCACCTGGAACTTCCGCTACCACTTCTCGCGTCCCGCGCCGACCGACGCGGACGCGGTGTTCGCGGAGCTGCCCGACGTGCCCGAGGCCGCCCGCGCGGCGAGCCTCGCCTTCCTCGCCCGGTGGTCGGGGCTCTACGTCGGCCCCGGGCGCAAGCTTCAATACGGGCCCCCCGCGGCCCTCACCTGGCTCGTGGCCCACGACACCCCCGAGACCAGTCTTTCCGTCGACGCGGCCCGCGCGCGCCTCCACGCGCTCGCCGCCGTCGCCGACGCCGTCGAGAGGAACACCCCATGAACGACCTCGAAGCCCCCGTCCGCCGCGCGTTTGCCCCCGCCCTGCTCGGCGATCTCCTGAACGCGTTCCCGGCGCTGCTGACCCTCCACGGCCGCGCGGACGTGCCTCCGGACCTCGCCGTCCGCGTGACCCTGCGCCTCGCCGAGCTCTGGCGACGCCTCGACGGCGACGCCGCGCTCTCCCTGCTCGCGAGCTTGCCGGACGACGCGCGCGCGCCGGGCCTCGACGCCGCCGCGATCCGCTGCGCGGCGCTGCTCGAGAAGGGCGACGTCGACGGCGCGGAGACCCTCCTCGCGCGCGTGCCGCCCGCCGGCGGCCGTTTCGCCCTCCTCGCCGCGCGGATCGCGCTCCACCGCGGCGATTCGGAGGCCGCCCTTCGCCAGCTCGCGGAGGCCGAGGCGGCCGACGACCCCGAAGTGCGCGCGGAGGCGATCTCCTTCGTCGCGCGCGCCCGGATGATCCGCGGCGAGCCCGCGGACGCCGACTGGGACCGCCTCGACACCCTGCTCAGCGCCCACGGGGCGGGCATCATGCAGACGATGATCCGCCTCGGCCGCGCCGCCCAGAGCCACGGGCTCGACCACGCCCTCGCCGAAGCGTTCGCCCGCGCCACGCGCGAGCAGCTCGAGCGGGAGCTGTGCGGCCCCGTCGCCGCGGACGCCGACTCCCTCGGGCCCATCCCCCTCGTCGTCCACGGCGCGGCCCGCGCGCACGCGGACAGCCCGAAGGCCTACGCCGCGGCGCTGCTCACGGTCGCGTCCTGCGCGTGGCGGACGGGCGATCACGCGGGGGCCTGGGCGATCGCGAGCTACGGCGCGCGCATCGGGGAACGGCGCCACGGGCCGCGCGGCGGCGCCGACCTTCGCGCGTGGCTCGACGGCATCGCCGCGACGATCGGCGAAGAGCGCCGCGTCGAGATGGACGAAGCGCTGCTGCGCGCGGCCGCGCCACGCGATCGCTGACGACGCTACTCGCCGCGGAGCTCGGTGACGACCACGTCGCAGGCCACGCCGGACACGACGCGCACGTCGACGCGGTGGGGCCCGCGCTCGACGCGGCCGAGCGAGATGTCCGGAGCCACCTCGATGTTCCAAGACACCGGCGGCGCGGCGTCCACGCGCAGCTCGAGGCGGGCCGGGGCGTCCCACGCGACGCCGCGGCCGTGGAGGGACAGGAGCAGGGGCTCGTACGCCGTGAACTCCACGGCGTGGGCGCCGTCGTGGCGAAAGTGCAGGTCGATCGAGGCGCGACCCGGCAGGCTCGGCCCCGGGCCCGGCCCGCCGCGCCACCGGACCGGCGCGCCCAACACCGCCTCGAACAGCGCGCGCGTCCAGTCGACCTCCCCGACCCGCGGCGCGCGCGCGAGCACCCGAAGCCCCTCCCCGCCGCGCCCCCGCAGCTCCAACGCCCGCGCGACGGCCACCACGGCACCGTCGGCGCGCTGCGGCCGCCACCCGAGGTCCAACGCGCGCTCCCAGCCGAGGGCGAGGGCCGCCTCGTCGCGCTGCGGCGCGGCGCGGACGAGCGCCTCCAGCGCCGAAGCGTCGCCCGTGGCGAGCACGGACGCGTACACCAGCGGTACGGCCCGAAGCGCCTCCGCCGGCCCCACGCGCCCCTCCGCGGGAAGCGTGAACAGGAGGAGCGCGCGCACCAGCGGCACGAGGCCCGAAAGCGCGGCCGCCCGCGTGAGCGCCGGCGCCGGCAATGCCGTGGCGGCGAGGAGCCCGGCCACGGCCGCCCCTCCCAACACCGCCGCCGCCGCGACGCCGCCCCACGCCGCGGGCAGCGCCCGCGCCGCGACCCCCTGCTTCAGCGCGAGCACCAACGCGGCCGCACCGACGGCCGCCGCGAGGCCACGCAGCGGACGCCCCTCGGCGCTGGGCCCGAGCACGGCGGCGACGCTCAGGAGGGCGCCGGCCACGCCTCCGTAGGGCCCGAGCAGGGCGAACGGCGCCAGCGCGGCGACGGCGAGGGCGCCCCAGATCGGGTGCGGGCGCCACGCGGCGAGCCCTGCCAGCGCCGGCAGCCAGACCGCGAAGAACCAAGGAAGCTCTTCGCTCACGAGCGCCAGCGCCGGCGGCAGGGCCCACGCGAAGACGACGGCGAGCGGGCGCGGCGGGGTCGCGGTCAGCGCGCGCGCTCCATGCCGACGTAGACGAGGTTCCCGTAGATCCAGAGCACCTCCCGCAGGTACGTGTCGGGGTCGCCCAGGAACGGCGCGAGGTGGTGCGGCAGGATGCGCACCTCCGCGCGGTACGGGCCGGCCTCGGTCACCCGGACCTCGACCACCCCCTCCCCGGCGGCGACCTCCTCCCACGTCCCGTCGGCCGTCGCGCGCAGGATCCGGCTCCTCACCTCGGGGATCGCGTCGTTCGGGCCGAGGCCCGCCACCGTCGGCGACACCACGCGCAAGGTGACCTCGCCGGACAGCGGCACGTCGGCGCCCATGTCGTAGGTGACCCCATCGGACAGCGCCACGAAGTCGAAGCCCGCGGGGGTGCCGAGCGCGTCGTACGCCCCGTAGGTCCGTCCGGCCGCGATGGCCGCCTTCAGGCCTTCGAGGTCGTCTTCGGACCCCGGCGCGAGCAGCGCGTAGTTGCTGAACCAATGAAAGGCCCGACGGTAGGCGTCGAGGCGCTCGCCGTCCCACGTGGGCTCGACGATGACGTTGCGGTGCGCGTTGGCGCCGAGGAAGCTCGGCGCGCGTCGCAGCCAGGCGAGCTGGGCCCACCGCTCGAGGTTCGTCGTGTTCTCGTCGAACACGGCGTACAAGCCCAGCTCGGGCACGGGCACGGTGTCCGGCTCGCTGCGCATGCGGCCGAACAGCGTCAGCACGTCGGTCATGCGGTCACGCAGGTTGTGCACCGGGTTGTACACCTCGATCGCGTCCCAGTTCATCGCGAGGAAGGTCGATTCGTCCCAATCCGGGATGTACCCGCCGAGCGCGAGCCCCCCGTTCGCCTGGATCGCCGCGACCGTCGTGGCGTCCCGGGCCCCGTAGATCGCCGCGCGCTCGGCGGGCGTCGCCGCGACGTGCCCGCGGAGGCCGATGCCGAGGATGTCGACGTCGATCCCCGCGCTCGTGAGGACGCTGTGCCCGTCCGGGCAGGTCATGCGCATCGCCCACGCCGGCTGATCGCCCTCGGGCAGGAGGGTGTCCGCCGCCGTGTGCAGCAGGACGTCGGGGTATTCGAACTCGGCGTAGTGGTCGTTGTGATCGGTGAGGAACACCCAATCGAGCCGCGCGTCGCAGAGGCCCGCGCGGAGGTCTTCGAAGCACTGGGTGTTCATCGTGCCGGTGACGTAGTTCTGGTTGCCGTCGGCGTCCGCGAAGCCGAGGGCGTCGCACGCGTCGTGGGAGTACACGCTGTGGACGTGGATCTCGCCGCGCGACACGTTCCATTCCCGCACGGCGGGCAGCTCCGACGTGGGGACGTGTCGGTACACGTCGAACGCGACAGGCGGCCCGCTGTCGGCCGGCTTCTCGTCGGGGGGCGCGGCGCAGGCGAGGGCGAGGAGGATCATCGGTCGCTCCGGGGCTCAGAGGGGAAGGTCGGACCAGAGGGCGCCGCCCGGGGCGTCCCAGAGCGCCGCGGCCAGGCCGAACGCGCCGAAGTCGAGGTCCTTCGGGGATCCGAAGCCGGCCTCGTCCCCAAGGGCGAGCACGTCCGCGCCGGTGTCGAGGTCGATCACGCGGACGCCGGACTCCAGGGCGCCGATCGCGAGGCGCTCCCCCACCCACTCGACCGACAGGACCGGCAGGCCCGACGGGAGCGTGTGCAGCCGCTCGTACGTGGACGTGTCCCAGACCCGCACGTCGTTCCAGCACGCGGCGGCGAGCCGCGCGCCGTCGGCGGACCACGCGAGATCCATCGCGGTGCACTCGAGCTCGCCGAGGGGCGCGCCGTCCACCGCGCTCCAGAGCTTGACCTCCCCCTTGGGCGACCCGAACCCGGCCTGGCCGGTCGCGGTGGCGAACCGGGAGCCGTCGGGCGACCACACGATCGCCCAGAGGCGCGCGTCCGGGTTGCGGGCGTGGGCGACGTCGAAGCGCGCGGCGCCGGTCGCGTCGCTCACCCGGGCGCCCTCGGGGATCGCCGCCGCGATCGAGGCGCCGTCGGGCGACCAGCTGACCGCACCGCCGGCGCACGCCGCGTCGGTGGGGATGAACGCGCCCGTGGCCGCGTCGACGAGCTCGAGCGCCCCGCCGCACAGCGCCGCGACGACGCCGTCGGGGGACAGGTCGGCGCCGGTGTACGGACCGTCCCGGGTCAGCACCGCGGCGCCGTCGGGCCCGAAGACCCCGGCCCGGCCGCCGGTACCACCCAGGGCGTCCTCCGCCGCGACGACCACGACCCCGCTCGGGGCGACCGCCACCGCGTGCGCCCACACGCCCTCTCCGAGGGGGTACGTCGACAACACGCCGCCGGTCGCGCACGCCCCGGTCGTGCACGCCGCCCAGGTCGCGGCGGTCCCGTCGTCACAGGCCGACGGGCCCGGCTCCGGCGCACACCCGTCACAGCAGGCGTCGGTCGTGGAGCAGGCGCACGCGCCCGTGTCGGCCGAAGTATCGGTCGGAACGCCGGTGCCGGCGCACGCGAGGAGGACGGGCAGGAGCACGCGGGGGCCTAACGTCCTCGGTGGCGACGCGCGCGCGGGAGACGGAGAGACGGTGCTATGGTCTCCGTCGGAGGGATGGATGACGCGCAGGTACAAGCCACTCACCACATCGATCGCATTGTTGCTGCTCGGCTGCTCGTTCGACTTCGGCTCGTTGCTCTCTTGCTCAGGTCTGTCGTCGTGCAGCGGCTCGAGTTCCTACGACGAAGATCGGGACGGAACCTACGACGGAAGCGATTGCAACGACAACAACAGCTCTGTCAACCCCGACGGGGTCGAGCGCTGCAACGGTCGGGACGACGACTGCGACGGCCGCATCGACGAGGACGCGGTGGACGCGGAGCCGTCGTACGCGGACGTGGACGGGGACGGGTACGGAGACTCGGACGCGACGACGTGGGCGTGCGAACCTCCGGAGAGCTACGTCTCGAACAAAACGGATTGCGACGACCAGGACGCGACGGCTCATCCGAACGCGGACGAGCGGTGCGACGGCGTGGACGACGACTGTGACGGAGACGTCGACGAGAACGTCGCCGATGCGCCCCAATGGTACCAGGATGCCGACGGCGACGGATACGGCGACCCGTCGGCGACCACCCGCGCGTGTGCGTCGCCGGACGGCTTCGTCGCCAACGCCGACGATTGCGACGACACCTCGAGCGGGGTGAAGCCGGGGGCGGTCGAGGCGTGCGCCAACGGGGTCGACGAGGACTGCGAGCCGGCGACCCCGGACGACTGCGCGTACACAGGGGTCGACGCCGGGGGCGCCGCCGCCGTGCTGTACGGGCGCTCGTCGGACGAGGCCGCGGGAGGAGCCCTCGCCGACGCCGGGGACGTGGACGGGGACGGCTACGACGACCTCCTGGTCGGGGCGGCCGGCGCGAGCACCGAAGGCGCGTACTGGGTCCGAGGCCCGCTCTCGGGAGCGATCGGCCTGGATCTGGCGGATGCCCACCTCACCGGGAGCACCGCCGGCGTGGCGGCGGGGACCGCCGTCGCCGGGATCGGCGACATCGACGACGACGGCTACGACGACGTCGTGATCGGCGCGCCGCTCGACACCGACGGCACGACCGCGGGCGGCGCCGCGTGGCTCTACTACGGGCCCGACGTCGCGAGCGATCGCGCGGTGTTCTGGGCGGCCGCCGCGGGAGAGCGTGTCGGCGCCTCCGTGGTGGGCGTCGGTGACGTCGACGGGGACGGCGGTCGCGACGTCCTGATCGGCGCGCCGGGTCGCGCGGACGGTGGGGGTGCGTACCTGATCACCGGAGTGCCGGCCGACGTCGTATCGCTCGCCGACGCCGACACCGTGCTCGTCGGGGAGGGCTCCGGCCGGGCGGGGGAGGCCGTGTACGCGCCGGGGGACCTCGACGCGGACGGCTACGACGACATCGCGCTCCTCGACCCCGTGTCGGGGACGGTCTGGGTGGTGACGAGCCGTCCCTCGGGCACCTACGCGCTCTCCGCGGCGGACGTGCGCGCGATCGCGCCCGGGGTCGACGACGCGACCTTCGCCTCCGCCGCGTTCGGAGACCTCGACGGAGACGGGGAGACGGACCTCGTGCTCGGCGCCACGTTCGACGCGGAGCGGAGCGTCGACGCCGTCGCCTGGGCGTCCTTCGGCCCGCTCGGCGGCGCGGTGGACCTCGGCGCCGCGGACATGACCGTGATGACCGGCGGCGTGTACGCCAACGCCGGGGTGGACGTCGTCGTCGGGCCCGACCTCGATCGAGACGGGGCGGACGACCTCCTGCTCCTCGCGGGCGCCTCGGCCGCGCTGCTCGCGCCCGACTACACGACGACGATCGACCTGCCGGGCTCCGCGTTCTACGGCGCCGGCCCGTTCTCGCGCGGCTCATGGTCGATCGCCGGCGCGTCGAGCCGCTTCGGGACCGCGGACCTCGACCGGGTGAGCGGCGCCTTCGTGGGCGACCTCGACGGCGATGGCCGCGCGGACGTGGCGGTCGGCGCCGAGCGCGACGACACCAACGGGACCAACGCCGGGGCGGCGTGGATCCTGTCGGGACCGGATCTCTAGCGCGGCCCGCGCCCCACCCACTCCAGCCCCGCCCGTGTTCCCAGCCAGACACCGCTTTCTTCCGGAAGGATCGCCCACGTGTCGGCGACGCTGACCTGCGTCGCGACCCCGTCGCGCACGACCCAGGCGCCGTCGGCGGTGCCGACCCACAGGTCGGCGCCATCGACCGCCAGCACCTGGGTCCACGCGCCTTCGAGACCCGCGACGGGGTGCCAGCCGCGCGCGTCCATCCGGCCCACGCCCTCGCGGTACGTCCCGATCCACGCGGCGTCGCGCCCGGCGCACGCCACAGCCATCACCCAGTCCTCCGGGAGACCGTCGGACACGCTGACGTGTCGCCAGCTCGAGCGACCGTTCCTCCTCCCGAACGGAACGCCGGTGACCGCGAGCCCGTCGTCCTCCGAGCCCACCCACACCTCGCCGGTCGCGCACGCCGCGACCGCCTGGTAGCTGTGCCCGCTGACCGCCCAGCGGTAGCGCTGCCAGCCTTCGGGGCCGACCTTCACCGGCCCGAGCACGTCCACCGCCCACAGCGCGTCGCCGTTGGCCGCGAGCCCGTTCACCCCGTCGTGGTTGGTGCCCGGGGCGCCGCGAGGGGCCTCGTCCGGCACCTCGCCCACGACGGTGCGGGCGCCCGCGGCGTCGAAGGCCACGAGCCCGGCGGCGGTGGCGATCCAGAGGGTGTCGCCGACGGCGAGGGCGTCGTTGGTCATCGGGCTCGGGAGGGGGAGCGACTCCCAAGCCCCGTCGCGCGCGACACACGCGCCGCCGTCGAAGGTGGAGACGACGAGATCGCCGCGCCAACGCGTGAGCCCGGTGACGAAACCTCCGCAGAGACCCGCCGGATCCACGCGGCGCGTGTCCCCGTCGCCGACGCGCCACAGCCCGTTCGTGGTGCCGACGAACCATGCGTCGCCCAGCCCGCCGAGCGCGGTCACGGCGCCGCCGGGCACCGCCGTGACGCGCCGCCCGTCGTCGCCGACGACGGCGCCGTCGAGCGTGCCCCAGGCCCCCCACGCGCTGCCCTCCCCGACCGCCGTGGCGAGCACACGGAGGCGTCGGGCGCCGCGCGGGCCGAGCTCGAGCGCGCCCGCGGTGGCGGCGACCCGCAGGGTGTCGCCGCGCACGGCCATGTCCGCTCCCGGCCCTGGAAGATCGACGTCGAACGCTGGTCCTCCTGGTGCCGCGCCCACCCGGAGGCGACCGTCGATCGTCAGCTCGACGTCGCGGCCCTCCCAGCGCGCGCGCTCCACGACGCCCTTTGCCGCGTCCGCCGCCGACACCGCGGGCGCGCGCCGCGCGCGTGTCTCCACCAGCGCCCCCGAAGCGGCGTAGACCGCCACCCCGCCGCCGGTGTCCACGATCACCCGCTCGCCGTCCACGGCGAGCCCCGCCACCTCCGCGAGGGAGCCCAGCGGCAGCGCCGCGAGCGCGTAGGAGGAAACGAGGATCACTCTGCCTCCTCGGCGAACGCGTCGCCCGCGTGTGCGGTGGCGGTTAACGTGTTCATCGCGCGGTCCTTCGCGATGATCGACACCTCCTCGTGCAGGCCGGGCAGCTCGATGACGACGGCGTGGGTGTCGTCGTCGGGACCGAGCTCGCGGCGGGTGCGGAGCTCCGGCGCGCCGACGGGGGCGATCTGCACCGAGCGCAGCGGCTCCTCCGGGTAGATCGTCACCCGCGTGAACCCGTCCTCGATCTCCACGAGCGCCTCGATCTCCGGGGCCTCGCCGTCGATGTGCACGAGCTGCTCGCGCCGCTCGACCTCGCCCTCGGCGTCGACCACGAGGATCACGATGTTCGCCGGGCCGTCCTCGACCTCTCGGGGCACGAGGAAACGGTGGAACCAGCGGCCACGCAGCGGGTCCCAGCGCAGGCTGGCGCGCTCGCCCCACGGGAACACCGCCACGACGGCGCGCGCGTCCTCCGGCGCCTCGACCGTGAGCAGCGGGTCGCCGGGGGGCAGATACTCGCGCGACACCGCCGCCTCGTACGACACGCCGTCGGGCACGTTGACCGCCACGTCGCGCGCGGCGACCGCCCCGGTCCGGTTGGTCACCACGCGATCCACCGCGACGAAGCTCGTGTAACGGCTCATGATCCCGTACTCGAGCGAGGTACGGAGGATCTCGGCGGCCACCTCGGGCACCTCGCCCCAGCGCTGCTCCTTCGACAGATCGGCGATGCGCGCGCGCGCCCAGGTCGTCGCCAGCGCGTCGCCGTCGGGCCCCACGTCGACCACGGCGATCGCCTCGTCGAACGTCCCTCCGCCCAGGCGCCCGCGGACGCGGACGGCGCTCTTGCCGCGTCGCACCACCTTGGCGGACACGCGGAGCGGCTGGCCGGCCATCAGGTCGGGGATGCGCGCCGGGTAGGGAGACTCCACCTTCCAATCGCCCCAATCGACCGTGATGTCGGTGAGGACGGGCTGGCCGACCGTGTCGAGGAACCGCTCGACCGCCGCCGCCGGATCCTCGTCGATCCCCACGTAGGTGACCGTGCCGCGCCCCGCGTCGGCGAGACCGTCGAGCAGCGCGCGGTTCACGCTGCCGCCGATGCCGAAGGAGTGGAGGCGCGCGTCGCCGATGCCGTCCTCCACCGCCGCGAACACGGCGTCTTCGTCGCCGATGTAGCCGTCGGTCAGGAACGCGACGTAGCGCTCGCGCGTCGGCTCCCCCGGGTACGCGAGGGCGGCCCTGACGCCGTTGAGCATGTCGGTGCCGCCGTTGCCCGTGAAGCCGGCCACCCAGGCGCGGGCGGTCGCGATGTTGGCGGGCGTGGCGGGGACCGGCCGCGCCGACAGGGTGCTCACGGAGTCGTTGAAGTCGAGCACGGTGAAGGCGTCGCGCGCGTCCATGCCGTCGAACGCGGCCAGGATCGCCTTCTTCGCCATCGTCATCGGCGCGCCTTGCATCGAGCAGCTCGAGTCGACGACCCAGATCAGCTCCCGCGGCACGATCTCCGCGCGGGCCGGGGACTCCGGCCCCTCGAAGGTGAGGAGCAGGTGGTCCCCGTCGACGAGCGCCGCGGCGCGCGGCTCGTCGGCGTCGACGGTCCAGCGCAGGGTGAAGTCGCGCGTGGACGGCAGCGCGGACGCCATCACCGCGGCGCCGGTCTCGTCCGTCAGGATCGAGAGCTCGGGGTGGGACGGGGACCGGATGCCCGCGAGCGGCGCGCCCACCTCGATCGCGACGTCGACGTCGACCCGGTGGCCGGTGTCGGCGCGCGCGACCGGCGGCGTGATGGCCGAGGCGTCCTCGACCGCGGCGGTCGTGAAGCGCGGACCGACGACGAGCGGCAGGGTCAGCACCCACTCGCCGGCGTCGCGCTCGACCGGCTGCACGACGTGGATCTCGACCTCGATCGTGCCCTTCGGCGGGAGGTTCGCCACCCGCTGCGTGAACACGTTCGGGCGCTCCTGGTCGGTGAGGGCGGCGGCCCGGCCCTCGCCCTTCGCCTTGTCGTAGGCCTGCCGGGCCTGCTGCCGCTCCATCACCTCGCCCGTGATCACGCGGTCGCCGACGCGCATCACGAGGCCCTGAACCGCGCCGTCCTCGTGGAGCGGGAACACGTACGTGGCTTCCAGCCACGCGTCGGTCGGGTTCGTGTAGGTCTGGGTGACGACGAGATCCGCGAGGGGCCCGGCGACGTCGACCTCCATGGCCGTGTGCGTGAGGGTGAGATCGGCGGCGAACGCGTGCGGAAGGAGGAGCAGGATCGTAGCAGACACGGTGACTCCAGGTGCGACCACGTCGAAAGCAATCACCGTGCCACACCGAGGATCGCAGCTTTACCATTGAAACCACGAGCATTTTTCGTGCAGCATGCGCCTAACGACGGAAGCTGTGAATCACATATTCCTGCAAACGTCGATAGATTCTCGTGCTCGGGTTAGTCGAGCACGTGCCTCGGCCGCGCCCTCCCCCGCTCGTGGCGCCGCCGCGCAGCCTGCGCACCCGGGTGCTCGGCGCCGTGCTCCTGTCCTCCACGCTGACCGCCGGAGCGACCTTCGCCATCGCGAACGGCACGCTCCACGCCCGCGAGCGGGCCATCGAGCGCGACATGGCCGAGGCGCGCGTCGCGCGGGCCGCGACGATCGTGGCCGACGCCGTCGAGGAGGTTCGAGTCGCGGCGAAGGACTACGGCCGATGGGCGCCCACGGCGGCGTACCTGCAAGGCGATCCGGCCCCCTACATCGGCCTCCACCTCACCGACGAGACGTTCGAGCTCGAGCAGGTCGACGTCGTCGTGCTGCTCGACCGCCGCGGCAACCGTGTCTACGGGGCGGTGGCGCCCGACGGCGCGGCTCGAGACGACGCGGCTCGAGACGCCGCCGCCGCGCTCCTCCTCGAGAACGGGCTCCCCTCCCCGCTCGCGTACCCGGAGGGCGTGCTGTGGCGCGACGGCACCGCCTGGATCTACGCGTCTTCCCCCGCGTTCGATCCGCTCACCATGGCGCCGCTCACCGGCTACGTCGTCTTCGCGCGCGCGCTCGACGCGAAGCGCGTCGCCCGAATGGTCACGCGCACCGGCGTCGACTTCACTCTCACGGCCGCGCCCTCGGACAGCCCGACCGCCGCGCGCAGCGCGATCGTGCTCGATGGCGTGCCCTTCGGACATGTCGCCGTCGAACCTCGCCCCGCCGGCGACGACCTCCTCTCCGCCGTCGTGCTGCTCGGCTCGCTCGGCGCCGCGACGGCCGTGTCGATCGGCGTGCTCTGGGTCGTGCTGAACCGCGGCATGTTGCGCCGCATCGCGAGCTTCAGCGACCTCGCGCACCGGATCCGGCAGCGGCGCGCGCCAGCCGGGGCGCGGCTCCCCGTGAGCAGCGACGACGAGCTCGACGAGCTCGCCGCGGCGATCAACGCCCTGCTCGACCGGGGCGACGCCGACGCGGAGCGCCTGCGCCACGAGGCCCTGCACGACCCGCTCACCGGCGCGGCGAACCGGACGCTGCTCAACGACCGCGTCGACCTCGCGCTCGCGCGCGCCCTGCGTCGCCGCGAAGCCCCGCGCATCGCCCTGCTGCTCGTCGACGTCGACCGCTTGAAGGCCATCAACGACCGCCTCGGTCACGCGGCGGGGGACGTGGCGATCGTGTCGACGGCGGAGAAGCTCCGCAAGTCCTTTCGCGCGACGGACACGATCGCCCGCCTCGGCGGCGACGAATTCGCCGTGCTGCTCGACGACGTCGACCCGCCCGCCGCGCTCGACCGGGTACGCGGACTCCTCGCCCGCTTGCAGGAGCCGGTGCCGTTCGGCGCGGGGCAGCTCGACATCACGGCGAGCGTCGGTGTGGCGTTCCCGCGCTCGGACGGGGACCGCGACCGCCTCCTGCGCGACGCGGACACGGCGATGTACCACGCCAAAGGTGCGGGACGAAACACGTTCGTCGTCTACGATCCGGCGCAGCACGCCGACATGAGCGACCGCCTGTCGATCGAGGAGGATCTCCGCGAGGCCATCGCGCGCGAGGAGCTCGACGTGTGGTACCAGCCCATCGTCGACGCGACGACCGAGCGGATCGTGGGCGTCGAAGCCCTCACCCGCTGGACGCACCCCGGGCGCGGCGCCGTCCCCACGGACACGCTCATCGCCACCGCGGAGCAGAGCCGGCTGATCGAAGAGATCGACCGGTACGTCCTGCATCGCGCGTGCGCGGCCGCCGTCCGCTTGCGGGCGCTCGCCCCGGGCCTCTCCATGTCGGTCAATCAATCGGCACGCCGGTTCGACGCCGAGGACTTCGTCGCCGACGTCGGCGCGGCGCTCCGCGCGTCGGGCCTCCCCCCGTCGAGCCTGTGCATCGAGCTGACCGAGTCGCTGTTCTCCAGGAACGAGCGCCGCTGGAACGCCGACATGGCGGCGCTCGGCGCCCTCGGCGTGCAGTTCGCGCTCGACGACTTCGGCCTGGGATACTCGTCCTTGAGCCGGCTCGAGCGGCTGCCGATCCAGATCGTCAAGATCGACCGCAGCTTCGTCGCCGGTCTGCTCACCGACCAGGGCGCCACGTGCCGCGCGGTGATTCGGTTCGCGGCCGAGCTCGGCCGCGCGATCGTCGCCGAGGGCGTCGAGCGCCCGGAGCAGGCCGCACAGCTCCGTGGGCTCGGCTGCACCCGTCTCCAGGGCTTCCACTACGGGAGGCCGGCGCCCGAAGCCGCCCTCATGGAGCGGCTGCGGGCGCGGTGAGGTCGCTCGTCACACGACGCGCAGCGGCGTCACGAGGTAGCGACGGCCGTTCGCGCGTGCCGCGGGGAGGCGGCCCGCGTCGATGTTCACCTGCACGCTCGGGTAGAGCAGGCGCGGGGCGGCCAACGTCGCGTCGCGCGCGGTGCGGAAGGCGATGAACTCCTCGCGGGTGGTCGCGCCGGAGATGTGGATGTTCTCGTCGATCGACGCGCCGATCGTCGTCTCCCACGCGGGCGCGCGTCCGCCGGGCATGTAGTCGTGCCCGACGAACACGCGGGTCTCGCGCGGAAGCCCGTAGAGGGCCCCGTGCACGGAGTCGTAGAGCGTCGCCGCGCTCCCCGCGGGGAAGTCGCAGCGACCGACGCCGTAGTCGGGCATGAACAGCGCGTCGCCGGTGAAGACCGCGTCGCCCACGCGGTAGCTGACACACGCGGGGGTGTGCCCGGGGGTGTGGAGCGCCTGAACGGTCAGGCTGCCGGCCGAGTACCGCTCGCCGTCGCCGAGCCGCACGTCGAACTGGCTGCCGTCGGTCGCGATGTCGAGGTCGAACACCGGGGCGAACACCTGCTGCACCGCCGAGATCGCCGCGCCGATGACGATCGGCGCGCCGGTGCGCTCCTTGATCGCCTGCGCCCCGGTCAGGTGGTCGGCGTGGGCGTGGGTCTCGAACACCGCGCGCACCCGCAGCGCGTCGGCCTCGACGAACGCGAACAGGGCGTCGAGGGACTCCCTCCACACCTTTCCGCTCGCGGCGTCGAAGTCGAGCACCGAGTCGATGACGATCGCGTCCTTCGTGGTCGGGTCCCACACGACGTAGGTGACGGTCCAGGTGCGCGGGTCGAACAGAGCCTTGACTTCCATGGCAGAGCCTCCGCCATGGTGAAGAGCAATACGGATGCCGCCCGCCCATCATCGACCAAACGCCGATTATGGAGCGACACGTTTCACGATTCGGGGCGATGCGTTTCAAGCCGCGCGCGATTGAAACGCCGCGTTCACCCCGCGACCGCTACTCCCACTCGATCGTCGCCGGCGGCTTCGTGGAGATGTCGTAGACCACCCGGTTGATCCCACGGACTTCGTTGATGATGCGCGAGGACACGCGCTCGAGGAGCTCCCACGGCAGGCGCGCCACGCTCGCGGTCATGCCGTCGGTGCTGTGGACCGCGCGGATGGCACAGGCCTCGTCGTAGGTGCGCGCGTCGCCCATGACGCCCACGGATCGCACCGGCAGCAGCACCGCGAAGCTCTGCCACAGGCTGTGGTAGAGCCCGGCGGCGCGGATCTCCTCGTCGAGGATGGCGTCGGCGGCGCGGAGCGCGGCGAGCCGGCACGGGGTGATGCCGCCGAGGCATCGGACGGCGAGGCCGGGCCCGGGGAACGGCTGGCGGTGCACGCGGCCGTGGCTGAGGCCGAGCTCGTGGCCGAGCGCCCGCACCTCGTCCTTGAACAGCTCGCGCAGCGGCTCGATGAGCGCCAGGTTCATGCGCTCGGGCAGGCCGCCGACGTTGTGGTGGCTCTTGATCGTGGCGCTCGGCCCGCGAAAACTCACCGACTCGATCACGTCCGGGTACAAGGTGCCCTGGGCGAGCCACCGCGCGTTCGGGAACCGGCGCGCCTCGATCTCGAACACGCGGATGAACTCCTCGCCGATGGTCTTCCGCTTCCGCTCGGGGTCGGTGACGTCCGCGAGCGCCCCGAGGAAGCGGTGGGTGGCGTCGACCACCTCGAGGTCGAGCTCGGCGAACTCCGCCTGCACCTGATCCCGCTCGCCGGCGCGCAGGAGCCCGTTGTCGACGAAGACGCAGTGCAGCCGCGGGCCGATCGCACGGTGCAGGATGGCCGCGGTGACCGAGCTGTCGACCCCCCCGGAGAGCGCGCAGATGACCTCGCCGTCGTCGCCGACCGTGGCGCGGATGCGCGCCACCTGCTCGTCGACGAAGGTGCCCATGGACCAGTCGGGCGTGGCGGCGCACGCGCCGAACACGAAGTTGCGCAACATGGTCGCGCCGTCGCGGGTGTGCGACACCTCCGGATGGAACTGGAGCCCGTACACCCGCTTCTCCGGGTGCGCGAACGCCGCGATCGGGCAGGTGGACGTGCGACCGACGACCTCGAAGCCGTCGGGCATGCGCGCCACCTGGTCGCCGTGGGACGCCCACACCGGAAACCGCGCCGCGAGGCCGTCGAACAACCCGCCCTCGCCCACGCGCTCGACCTCCGCGGGGCCGTACTCGCGGTGATCCGCCCCGCGCACTTCGCCGCCGAGGCGGTGCGCGAGGAGCTGCATGCCGTAGCACACGCCGAGCACGGGGACGCCGAACCCCAGCCACGCCTCGTCGAAGGGGGGCGCGTCGGCGTCGTAGACGCTCGACGGCCCGCCGCTCAGCACGATGCCGCGCAGCCTCGGGAACGCGCGAGGAGGCAGGTTGCACGGCTGGATCTCGCAATACACCCCGAGCTCGCGGATCCGACGCGCGATGAGCTGCGTGAACTGGCTGCCGAAGTCGAGGACGAGGATGAGGTCGTGACCGGTCATGTCCGCGCGCCTATCCCGCCGCGCGGGCCGGGATAGGCCCGCGCCCGAAGCGCGGGGTGACGGGTGATCGAGTTCTCCGGGGTGACGATGCAGCATGGGCGCCAGGTGCTGTTCCTCGACGCGTCCTTCTCCCTGAACCCGGGAGAGAAGGTCGGCCTCGTCGGCGCCAACGGATCCGGAAAAACGACGATCTTCCGCCTCATCATGGGCGAGGAGCGCCCCGACGAAGGCGTCGTCGAGCGCCCCCGACGCGTCTCGATCGGGTACTTCCGCCAGGACTTCGCCGAACACGGCGACCGCGACGTGCTCGGCGAGACCCTGGCCGGCGCCGGCGAGCTCGCCGCGCTCGGCACCGAGCTCCAGGCCCTCGAGGAGCGCCTCGGCGACGTCGACGCGCCCGACTACGACGCGGTCATCGAGCGCTACGGCGAGGTCCAGGCCCGCTACCAGGAGGGCGGGGGGTACGACCTCGACGCCCGCGCGCGGACCATCCTGCATGGGCTGGGCTTCAGTCAGGAGCAGATGGACGGCAAGGTCGGCGCGCTGTCCGGCGGCTGGCGGATGCGCGTGCAGCTCGCGCGCATGCTGCTGATGCAGCCGGACGTGCTCCTCCTGGACGAACCGACGAACTACCTCGACATCGAGAGCATCGTGTGGCTCGAGGCCTGGCTGCGCGACACGGCGAGCGCCGTCCTGATGACGTGCCACGATCGCGACGTGATGAACCGTGTCGCCCGCCGCATCGTCGAGATCGACGGCGGGCGCGTGCGCTCCTACACGGGCGACTACGACACCTACGAGCGCGCGCGGGCCCTCGACGCCGCGCAGCGCGAGGCGGAGTACGAGAAGCAGCAGGCGATGCTCGCCAAAGAGCTCCGGTTCATCGAGCGCTTCAAGAAGCAGCCGAGCAAGGCGAGCCAGGTGCAGAGCCGGGCGAAGAAGATCGAGAAGATCGAGAAGATCGAGCCGCCGCGCCGGTTCGTCGAGCGGCACTTCGCGTTCCGCAAGCCCGACCGGAGCGGCAACGACGTCATCGCGGTGAAGGGCGCCAGCAAGCGCTACGGCACGCGCAAGGTCCACGACCGCGTGGAGCTCCTCGTGCGCCGCGGCGAGCGCTGGGCGATCATGGGCGAGAACGGCGCGGGAAAGACCACCCTCCTGAAGATGATGGCGGGCGTGCTCGACCCCGACGAGGGCGACGTGACGATCGGCGCGAGCGTGTCGCTCGGGTACTTCTCGCAGCATCAGGTCGAGCAGCTCGACAGCGATCGCACGATCCTCGAGGAGCTCGAAGCCCACGCCCCGCGCGCCGGTCAGGGCACCCTACGAAACCTCGCCGGCGCGTTCGGCTTCTCCGGCGACGACGTCGACAAGCCGGTGCACGTGCTGTCCGGCGGCGAGAAGTCGAGGCTCGCCCTCGCGAAGCTCCTCTACGACGCGCCGAACCTCATGGTGCTCGACGAGCCGACCAATCACCTGGACATCCTGACGAAGCGCGCCCTGGTCAAGGCCCTCGCGGACTACGACGGCACCCTCGTCTTCGTTTCGCACGATCGCGCGTTCCTACGCGCATTGTCGACCGAGGTGTGCGAGCTGGGACCCGACGGCCCGCGCGTGTTCCACGGCAGCTACGACGCCTACGTCCAGGCGATGGGACGAGAGGCGCCGGGGCTGCGGACGGAGTGATCCGAGCGGGTCGCCCGACCCGGCCTCACGCCCAATGCGCGGCGTTCGCCTTGGCCCAGTCCACGAAGCGAACGCCCTCGCTCCCGGTGGCCCGCGCCAGGTCCCCCGACAGCCCGCCGGTGTAGCCCGCGCGCACCATGCCGTAGAGCCAGCTCATGGTGTGCACGGCCTCCTCCGGCATGCCGTGGGACCGCATGCCGGCCACATGGTCCTCCGGCGAGACGTCGACGTAGCGGACCGGTCGACCGAGCACGCCCTCGATCGCCGCGGCCACCTGGGCATGATCGAGCGACTCGGGACCGGTGAGGGTCCAGGCTTCGCCGGTCACGTCGCCGAGCAGCGCCACGGCCGCCGCCGCGCCGATGTCGGAAGCGGCGATGAAGCCGGTGCGGCCCGCTCCGGCCGGGAGGTAGATCGCCCCGTCGGCGCGGATGGTGGCCCCGTAGAACTCGACGAAGTTCTCGTGGAAGAAGGAGGGCCGCAGGTGCACCCACGCCAGGCCGGAGGCCTCCACGAGGACCTCCACCTGCCGGTGGCCCGACTCGGGCGCGTTCTCCACGCCCGCCGCCGAGAGCTTGACGATCCGCCGGACGCCGGCGGACTTCGCCGCCGCCACGAGGTCCCGGCCGAGCGCCACCTCGTCCGGCCGGAACGGGGGCACGGCGAGGTAGAGCGCCTCGACGCCGGCGAAGGCGGGCGCCCAGGTGGAACGGTCGTCGTAGGAGAACGCGACCACCTCGACCTCGGCCGGGAAGCCGGCGGTGGCGGGGGTGCGGGTGCCGGCGCGCACCCGCGCGCCGCGGCCGAGGAGAGACTGGACGGTGGCACGGCCGGTGGTGCCGGTGGCGGCGAGGACGAGGACGGTGCGGGGCATGGTTCACTCCGGGTCGAAGGCGGCGACGGCCGCCGGACGCACCCCAGGTAGCTCCCGGCACCCGTGAGGTGAAGTGCACGCATCAGCATGTTGCCATTAGCCCGCCCGCATGGATGGCCCCGTGGCCTGCCGATGGGGCACAGAGACGCGCGCGGAGGCCCGGCGGACGTGGCATCATGCCGCCACGGAGACCGCGATGACCGTCACCCTGCTTCTCGCCTGCGCCACGCCCGACGAAGATCTCCAAGGCGCCCGGGACGCGCTGGCCACGGATCTCTGGGCCCAGATCGACGGCTACGAGAGCTGGACCCAGCAGGATCCGTGGACGGGCGTCCAGCCGTCCTCCGACAACACCCACGGCGAGTACGTGCAGATCTGGCTGAACGACGCGGCGGTGGGCTCGTACGCGGAGGACGCCGCGGCGGACGACAGCATCGTCGTGAAGCGCGGGTACCGCGACGAGGCGGCGGCGGACGCCTACGGGAACATCACGGTGATGTGGAAGACCGACGACCCGTCCGTCGCCGAGACCGGCTGGCTCTGGGTGTCCTACGGCGCGGCCGACGGTGCTGCCACGAAGGCCGAAGACAACGCCGGCTGCGCCGGGTGTCACGCGTCGGGCTCGGACTACCGCCGCATGGTCACGGACGTCCCGACGCCGGGTCGGTAGGCAGGTCCCGCGGATGCC
This sequence comes from Klebsiella pneumoniae, assembly GCA_945862325.1. Classification (GTDB taxonomy): domain Bacteria; phylum Myxococcota_A; class UBA796; order UBA796; family SXON01; genus CAMAXZ01. The sequence goes on along the minus strand of CAMAXZ010000019.1, from coordinate 57,720 downwards.
CGAGCCCCGCACCGGCCTCCGGCCCGGACCGCGCCCGCGCACCGTCCGCGACGCCGATGGCGCCGTGCTGGACGTGCCCCCCGCCTGGGAGCTCCTGCCGCCGGGCGACGCGGCCGTGACCCGGGGCGTGAAGGCGATGGGCCCCACCTGGGCGATCGAAGAGAAGCGGGGACGCAAGGTGTTCTCAGGCGGATTGTGGGCCCCGGCAGAGAACGTTCGCGCGACACGGGAGGCCGTCGCCGAGCAGCGCGCCGACCCGGCGCACCAACGCAAGCTGGATGCCGCGCGTCGCCGTCGCGCGGAAGATCAGGCGGACTACGTGCAGGAATTCGAGGCGGAGGTGCTCCGGTTCCTCCGCTTCGACCCGCGCCACGCCGCCGTGGCGGCGGCGCTCGCCGCGCGCGTCACGGCGCACGCCACCCCCGTGGGGAGCGGTACGGTGGCGCGCACGGAGCGCATCCCCGTGGAGAAGCGCGCGGAGGCCGCCGTGATCGCATGGATGCGCCACCAGACCACGGCGTACGACGACATGTCCGTGGCGCCGGTCAAGGGCGCGCGCCGCGAGCTTCGGCGCGCGCTCGCCGATCGGTCGCGCGCGGTGCTCACGCGCTATCGCCGGGGCGACGACGCAGACCCCGCCTGCCCGCTCGCCCGGGCCCTCCGCGAGCCGGCCCGCGCTCCGACGGGCCCGGTGCCCGCTCCGACGCAGGCTCCGGCGCCCCCGGTCCCGGGGTCGCGCCCGGGCCCGCCGGCGATCGCGCGGGACCCCGCGTCCGCGCCGCCGGCGGCACCGCCGGCCCGCGACGCCCACGACGAGGCCCAACGCGCCTTGTACCTCAAGGTGCGCGAGCGCCTCACACGGGGGCGGTGACGGGGCCTACCACCCGACCCAACCGCGTCCTCCGCACCGCCACGTTCTCCAGGTCCACGCTCGTCGGCACGTCCCAGGTGCCGAACCAGTCGACGCCGGCGGTGGGCGCCCAGGCGCGCCCGGGGTCCGCCAACCACACCTCGAGCCCCGCCGCCGCACACGCGTGCAGCCACGCGACGATGCGCGCCGCCGGAGCACGTTCGTAGCAGGTGTCGCCGGCGATCACGAGGTCGATGTCGGCGGGCACGGCGCCGGTGAGGTCGCCGAGGACGGCGCGCACCTCGACCCCCGCGTCTCCGGCGTTCACGCGGAGCGCGGCGATCGCGAGCGGATCGAGCTCGCACGCGGTGACCCGGGCACCGCAACGCGCCGCTGCCACGGCCGCGAGGCCGCCACCCGACGCGAAGTCGAGCACGCGGCGGCCGCGCGCGAGCCCCGGGTCGTCGAGGAGCGTACGCGCGATGACCTGGCTGCCGGGCCACGGCCATGCCCAGAACGGAGGCTCGGTGCCCTCACGTCCGAGGAAACGCTCGACCGCGTGCCACAGCGGCACCACCTCGCCGGCGGTGCGCACCGCGAGCTCCGGCACGAGGGCCGGCGGCGCGCGCCGGGTCGACGCGCGCACGAACGCCTCCGCTTCCGCCCAGGCCGGGGCCTCGTCGAGCCGGGGGCTCAGCGCGCGGCGCCCTTGGTGATCGCCGCGCTGAATCGGCCGCCGCTGTACGCGTCGAGCTGAGCGGTCAGCTCCTGGAGCCGCAGCTCGTTCTTCAGGCGGGTCTTCAGGTCCGAGTCGACGAGGAGCATGTCGACCTGGAGGCGGCGGCGGTCGAAGTAGAGCCGCGTGACCTCTTCGAGCACCTTGTCGCGCAGCTTCACGATGTCCTGCGCCTCGGAGATGACGCGGATGCGCTCGCTGGACATCACCAGCTTGTCGAGCTCCCACTTGGCCTTCACCTGCAGCCCGTGCTGAAGGTCCACGGCGCTGCCTTCGAGCTCCGCGGAGGCCTCGCCCGCGTAGCCGGCGTCCTGCGACGTCAGGTAGAAGTAGTCGCGGTCGTAGCCGTTGTCGTAGTCGTAGGTGAAGGTGAGCTCCGGCAGCCACGCCGCCTTCACCGCGGCCTTCAGCCACGCGTCGACGTAGCGCGGGTCGGTCTTGCTGTACTCGAGCACCATCTGGTGCACGTCGCGCACCTCCGGCTCGCTCTTGAACGACGCGAGGACCTCCTCCGGCGAACGGAACTCCTTGGCCTCGGCGACCGACAGGGCGAGGGTGAACAACAGGATCATGGACGTTCCTCCGGATTCGTTCGGGCGCGCGACCACGCGCCGTCGGTGTAGCTGTCGAGTCGGGCGTCGAGCTCGGCGATGGCGATCGCACGCCGCACCTGCTCGCGGAGCGGCAGCAGGGCAGCGCCGCTCGACTCCTCCTCGAGCTTGCGGCGCGCCCGCCACGCGTCGGCCACGACGCCGCTCAGGTATTGACGGTACAAGCGCATGGACTGGGCGACGTTCGAAGCCGCGGCGACGACCTGCCCCTCTTCGAACACGTCGTCGCCCACGACGTAGAGGTCCTCGAACTCGCCCGGATCCACCCCGAGCTCGATCGCCTCGGCCGTGTCGACGGTCTGACCGAACACCGTGGTGGTGCTGGCGCACGACCCCCAGCACGCGCGCGCGGTGAGCGCCCAGTCCGCGCCGTCCCCCGCCTTCGAGCTGAGCTCGAGGAAGTTCGCCTGGCGCCCGCGGTAGTCTCCGTAGTCGAAGGTGACCTCGAAGCTCGGCGCGACGGCGGCGAGCACGGCGCGGCGGCCGAGGCTCAACAGGTCGACGTCGAGGCCCCCGCGGCCGCTGGCGGCGGCGACCATGGCGGCGACCGGCGGGAGCGCCGCGGCGGAGGGCGCGGCGGTCAGATCCGGAGGCTCGACGAGCCGAAAGAGCCCGGTGCGGGCGGCGAGGACGGGGCGCCCGTCGGCCAGGGAGAGGTCGCGGACGTCGGGGTCCGGGAGCAGGCGGGTGAGCGGCGTCCAGCTCGCGCCGGCGTCGGTGGACTCCCACGGGCCGTCGGACGTGGCCGCGAGCAAGTGGCCCGGAGCGTCGCGGAGGTGGAGGATCTCCCGCACGTCGCGCAGGGGGGTGCGCGCCGCCACGTAGAAGGTCGCGCCGCCGTCGTCGGAGCGGTGCAGCGCGCCGGGCGCGGCGACCCAGAGTCCGCCGTCCCAGTCGGGGTCTGCCACGACGGCGAGCGCGGGCCCGGTGTAGGCCGACGCGCGTCGCCAGCGCAGCCCGTCGGCGCTCGAGAAGAGGCCCAGGTCGGTCGCCGCGAAGACCGTCGCCCCCACGTGCGCGACGCCGTGCACGTCGGCGCCGTCGGTCGCGTCGGCGACGTCGATCCACGAGAGGCCGGCGTCGAGGGACCACCGCACCCCGTCGCGCGTGCCGGCGACGACCGACATCCCCACCGCCGAGAACGCGGTCGCGGCCGCATCGTCGACCGGCTCGAAGCCGCGGCCGCCGTCGTCCGACCGCCAGATGCCGTCCGGGCGCCCCGCGAGCACCACCCCCTCCTCCGTGGGGTGCCACCACAGCGACGTGCCGCTGCGCACCACCAGGGCGACGTCCGTCGCCCGCGCCGACGCCTGTTCCGCCGCGTCCCGCAGGTCGGAGGTCTCCACCGCCTCGTCGTCGCCCAGCTCCTCGCCGAGCGCCGCCTCCGCCTCGAGCAGCAGGGCCTCCTCGTCCACCACGGCGCCCTGGCCGCCGACGGCGTCCAGCACCCGGGTCCAGGTCGCCCCGGCGTCCTCGGACCGCCAGACGCGGCCGCGCTCGTCGGCGGCCAGCCACACCGCCGGTTCGCCCGAAGCCCGCGGGATCAGGCCCGGCTCGACCGCGATCGCCGTGATCGTCGCCGCCGTCTCGAACCGCCCGCGCTGCTCCCACACGTAGTTGCCCGCGAGGGAGGCCGTCGCCTCGCCGGCGTAGCCGCGGTCGGGCGCCCCCGCGATCGCCTCGGGCAACGCGGGCTCCTGCGCGTACGCCACGTCAGAGGCCAGGAACGCGAGCGCGGCCAGGAGCATCGGGGGCGACCGTAGAAGAACGGCAAGCCCATGTCAACGCGATAGGAGCGGAGGGGGGCGACGATCGTGCAACGGAACGAAGCGGCGGAGGGCGCGCGACAGGTCACCGCGCTGCGAGGTGCCCGGGTCTTCCTCAACAACGCCGCGGGGGACATCCTCGACGACGCGACGGTGTGCGTGTCGGACGGGCGCGTGGTCAGCGTGGGCGCCGGCGGCACCTCGGAGGCGGACCACACGGTGGACCTGCGCGGGCTCTGGCTCGTGCCGGGCTTCGTTCAGACCCACGTCCACCTCGTGCAGACCCTGTTCCGCGGCCTCGCGGACGACCTCGCCTTGCTCGACTGGCTGCGCACCCGGATCTGGCCGCTCGAGCGCGCCCACGACATCGACAGCGTCTACGCCTCCGCCCGGCTCGGCGTCAGCGAGCTGCTCTGCGGAGGAACGACGTCCATCCTCGACATGGCGACGGTGCACCACACCGACGCGGTGTTCGAGGCGGCCGCGGAGGCCGGCCTGCGCCTCTGGTGCGGCAGCGCGCAGATGGACATCGACAACGAAGCGGGCCTGTCGGAGCCGACCGAGCGCTCCATGCGCGCCGCGTGCGCGCTCGCGGACCGCTGGCACGGCAAGGGGCTCGCGTCGTACGCCTTCGCGCCGCGGTTCGTCCCGTCGTGCTCGGACACCCTCCTCCGGGAGGTCGCGTCGGAGGCGCGCCGTCGCGGCGCGCTCATCCACACGCACGCCTCGGAGAACCTCGACGAGGTCGCCCTGGTTCGGGCCATCACCGGCACGGACAACGTCCTCCACCTCGCGCGGCTCGGCCTCGCCGGGCCGGACGTCGCGCTGGCCCACTGCATCCACCTGACCGACGACGAGCTGCGCTGCCTCGCCGATCACGGCACGCGGGTGCTGCACTGCCCCGGCTCGAACCTGAAGCTCGGCAGCGGCCTGGCCCGGGTGCCGGAGCTCATGGCCGCCGGCGTGCACGTGTCGATCGGCGCGGACGGCGCGCCGTGCAACAACCGCCTCGACATGTTCGCCGAGATGCGGCTCGCCGCGCTGCTGCAGAAGCCCCGGTTGGACCCCACCGCGATGCCGGCGCGCACCGTGTTCCGCATGGCCACCGCCGCGGGCGCCGAGGCGCTCGGGCTCGACGCCGGCACGATCGAGGTCGGGCGCGCCGCCGACCTCGTCGTGCTCGATCCGCGGGCGGTGTGGAGCGGCGGCGATCCGTACGGGGCGCTCGTCTACACCCTCGACGCGCGCGCGGTGCGACAGACCTGGGTGGCCGGCCGCCTCGTCGCGTCGGACGGACGCGTGCTGGCATGGGACACGTCGGAGACGGTGCGCCTCGCCGAGCAGAGCCTCGACCGCGTGGCGCGCCGCGCCGGCCTCGCGTGATCGAGGTCTGGCGGGCCATCGTGGGCGCCTCCGAGCGTGGCGAACGTGTCGCCCTCGCGACGGTGGTGGGCGTCGACGGGTCGGCCCCGCGCCAGGGAGGCGCGCGAATGGTCGTGTGGCCTGACGGCCACATCGTCGGCACCATCGGCGGCGGGGCCCTCGAGCACCGCGCCATCGCCGAGGCGCGCGCCGCGATCGCCGCCGGCGCGCCGCGACGCCTGACGGTCCACCTCACCCGGGACCTCGGGATGTGTTGCGGAGGCGCCATGGACGTGCTGATCGAGCCCCTGTCCCCGATCGAGCGCCTCGTGATCTACGGCGGCGGGCATGTCGGGCGCGCCACGGCGCAGGTCGCGCGGGTCGCGGGCTTCGACGTCACCGTCGTGGACGACCGCGACGAGTGGTCCGATCCCGCGGACTTTCCGGGCGTCACGGTGCGGTGTGAGTCCCCGCTCGCGCACGCGCGGGCGCTCGGCGCCGACGAGCGCACGTGGCTCTTGCTGACGACGCACGCCCACAGCCTCGATCAAGACCTGCTCTCTTTTCTCCTGCCCGGCGCGTGGGCGTGGCTCGGGTTGATCGGGAGCCGGTCCAAGGCGGCGAAGTTCTTCCTCCGCCTGAAGGCCGGTGGGGTGGAGGAGCGCTTGTTCTCGCAGGTCAGCGTCCCGGTCGGGCTGGATCTCGGCGCCGAGACCCCGGGTGAGATCGCCGTGAGCGTGGTGGCCGAGATGATCCAGGTCCGCCGCGGCGGTACCGGGCGTCCGCTCGCCGACGCCCCGCTGCCCGCCCGTGGCGCGCCGTACGCGCCGCCCCGCCGCCCGCGCTGAGCGCGCTCAGGCGGGGATGTCGCGCCCGTGGACCGCCGCGTCGAGGATGTCGAGGAGGCGCTCGAGGCGCGTGGACTTTCGCACGAAGGCGATGAACGCCTCGCGACGCGCGCGGTCCTCCCAGTCCGGGTTGTCGTAGGCCGTGCAGGCCACGACGGGGATCTCCCGCGTCTCCGGGTTCTCCCGCATGCGGCGGAGGACCTCGAAGCCGTCGAGGTCCGGCATCTGGATGTCGAGCAGCACCACGCTCGGACGGAACCGCGCGACCGCGAAGCCCGCCGCGAAGCCGCTCTCGGCGATCTCGACCTCGAACCCCGCCTTGAGCGACAGGTAGTCCTGGACCATCCGAGCGAAGTCCACATCGTCGTCGACGACGAGCACCCGGCGTGCGAGGGTCTCGGCCGCCGGTTCGTCGCCGTTGGGCGCGCCGCCGAGGTGCTCGACGTCCAACGGGTAGGCGTGCTCGCGCGCGAACACGACGACGTCCTCGCGGCGGATACGACGGTGCCCCCCGGGCGTACGGTGCGCCTGGAGGAGCCCGGCGTTGATCCAGTTGACGACGGTCGGCGGGCTGACGCCGAGCGCCTTCGCGACCTGAAAGGTCGTGAAGTACATCGGCCCCGTCGACTCGCTCCGCCTACGCCCCACGTAGATCCCGATCGACGTCTACCACGCGCACGTCGAACTTGGGAGCCGCCCGCAACAGGCCGACGCGCGGCCGGGCGCGGGAGAGGGACTCGCGGAGCTGCGTCGCGAACAGCACCTGTTCGTCATCGCGGTCGGACCGCACCAGCACGAACGAGTCCTGCGCCACGCGCACCAACACATCGCCGTCGTCCGCGCGCGCCCGCAGCTCCCCCGCGACCCAGATCGCGAGCTGCTCCGCGCCGACCCACCCATACTGGCGTCGGACCGCGATCGGGTCGAGGAGGTCGACCAGGACGCCGAGGCGGCCCGGCTCGAGCGCGACCGCCGCGAGGCGCCAGGCCCCGGTCACCGGGTCCAGGCGCTCGGGCGCGGCGAGAGGCCGCGCGCGCGGCAGGCTGAACCACACCGACCACGGGGCCGCCGCGGTCGGCTCGGCACGGAGGGCCACGCCGGCGGCCTCGAGCAAGCGCGCCACCGTGCGCAGCCCCGGCACCTGCTTGGCGGCGTCCACGCTCGGCGCGCGAGGCCCCACGCCGGCGCCGAGGACCTCGACCGCCACCCGACCGGGCGCGCCGGCCGTCCCCGCGTCCGAATCGTCGGCGCGCACGAGGACCTCGGTCCCCGACGGCGCGGCCCGCACGGCATCGCCGACCAGCGCGTAGAGCGCGTCGCGGAAGGCGGCGGGCGGCGCGTGCACGCGGGAGGCGGCCGTCGCGCGCACGGTGACCCGCACGGCGCGCGCCGCCGCGTCCGACTCGAGCGCCTCGATGACCTCGCGCGCCGCCTCGGGCACGCTCACGAGCGCCATCTCACCGTCGGCCTCCAACGCCCGCCGCGCCGCGTCCAGGGCGGCCGCGGTCATCTGTGCGATGCGGTCGGTCTGACGCCGGATCGTGTCCACGGCGCGCCGCTGCTGCGCCGGCGCGAGCAGGTTCTCTTCGAGGAGCTGGCAGTGGCCCGACACCACGGCGAGCGGGCTCCGGAGGTCGTGGTTCGCCATCGAGAGGAACCGGTCGAGCGCATCCGCCAGCGCCGCGTTCCGCCGCTCGAGGCGCGCGGTCCGACGCGCGCACGGGTTGGTGAGCGGCGATCCCACCTGCTGGGCTCGGGCGTACGCGAGCGCCGCGCGCGTGACCAGGCGCGCCGGCGGGTCGGCGCACAGGTGCACCTCTTCCGTGGGCCCCACGGTGGGCGGCGGCGTGTCCTCACAGAGCCACACGAGGGCCCGCGCCCCGGCAGCCCCGGCCTCCACGCGCGCCGCGTCGCCCTCCGACGCGAAGGCGACCCACACCTCGGGCTCCGCGGCCCGGGCCGCGGCGAGGATCGGCAGCGCCGCGAGCCAGTCGTCCGCGGGGCCGCCGGCACGGGCGCCCAGCCGCAGGGTGCGCGCGATCATCGCTCGCACCCGCGCCGCGTCAGTCCGCGATCCGGAACCGGAAGAACGTCTCGCCGATGACGATCTCTTCGCCGCCGAAGAGCCGCCGGTCGGTGATCAGCTCGCCGTTGACGAGGCTGCCGTTCGAGGACTTCTGATCTTCGATGTAGAAGTTGTTGCCGCGGCGGAAGATCTTGCAGTGGTACCGCGAGACCTTGGAGTCGTTCTTGATCTGGATGTCGTTCTCGCGGCCGCGCCCGATCGTGAGCTGGTCGCCGCTGAACGGGTACATCTGCTCGTCCGCGGTGCCTTCCTGGTACAGCAGGTAGGCGCGGCGCGGCGGCTCGCCGTCGACCCCGGCGGCCTCGGAAGGCTCGGAAGGGCTCTTGAAGCCGAACGCGACGTCCGCGCTCGGACCGGCGCCGTTCTCTTCGGCGCCCTCGTTCGTCTCGATCGCGATGTCGTCGTCCATCGACGGCGCGGCGGCCGGCGCCGGCTCGTCGAACAGGTTGGAGAGGTCTTCGACGATCTCGGTGCGAGCACCGTGGGCCCCGGCGCCATCGGACGCGCCGATGTCACCGAGGTCGATCTCGACGTCCATCCCCTCACCCGCGTCGACCGCGGACGCGGGTGCGTCGACCGACATCTCGGCGTCGAAGGACACGTCCGCGTCGACCGACATGTCCGAGTCGACGGACAGGTCGACCGACACCTCGGACTCGACCGAGACGTCGGCGTCGACGGACACCTCGACCTCCGACACGGCCACCGGCGCGGCGTCCACCAGCACCACATCGACCGGCCCCGACTCGACAGGCGCGGACTCGACCGGCGCGGACTCGACCGGCGCGGAGTCGACCGGCGCGGGCTCGACCGGCGCGGGCGCGGGCGAGACGTCGACCTGGACCGGCACGGCCTCGGCGGCCGGGGCGACCGGCGCCGCCTCGGGGGCGGGCGGGCGCGTGTAGTGGCCCGCCGGCTCGGCGAGCGCGATCCAGCGGTCGAGCGTGCCGCGGAGCGCACCGAGGTCGGCGTCGATCTCGGCGATTCGCGCGTTCGCGCCGACCTGGCTGGCGCGCAGATCCGCGACCGCCTGTTCGAACTCTTCGTCGGTCAGCTCGCCGATGGCGGCCCGAAGCTCGAGCTCCTGCACCTGCTCGTCGACGGACACCCGCGAAGCGGCGACGCTGGCCGCTTCGGCCTCGAACCCTTCGATGCGGGCCCGAATGTCCGGGAGCAACGGCGCGACTTCGTCGGCGACGTCCGCGCTCTTGATCTCGTGGTCGAGGATGACCTTCTCGATGACGGCCGGGTTGAACTTGCCCGTCGCCGCCTGGCGGCGCGCCTTCTCGATGTAGTTGCGGTGCTGTTCGTACCGAGCGATCAGCCCGCCCAGCGCGTCCAGGAGTTCCTTCTTCTCCATACCTGCTCGCTCCAATGGGTTCACGCGCGGGGCACGCGCTGCATGAAGACGCGTTGATAGTAGACCGCGGCGCGCGAGTCAACCGCCCAGGCGCGCGGCACCCCGTCTGTCACGCGTAGCCACCGGGAACATCACGATCCTGAGCCAGCGATTGGAACAGCGTGTACTCGCCGCGGAACGCCAGCTTGACGGTGCCCGTCTCACCCCCGCGTTGCTTGGCGATGATGACCTCGGCGATGCCCTTGTCCGGCGTGTCCGGCTTGTAGATCTCTTCGCGGTAGATGAAGAGGATGACGTCGGCGTCCTGCTCGATGGCGCCGGACTCGCGCAGATCGCTGGGCATCGGCCGCTTGTTGGGCCGGGTCTCGAGGCTGCGGTTGAGCTGGCTGAGCGCGAGCACCGTGATGCCGAGCTCCTTCGCCAGCACCTTCAAGCCACGGGAGATCGTGGAGATCACGTTCTCTCGGGACTCTTTGGCGTTGCCCGAGCCCTCCATGAGCTGGAGGTAGTCGACGACGATGAGCTTCAGGTCGGGGTGGGCGATCTTCAGGCGCCGCGCCTTGCTTCGGAGCTGCATGATCGTCAGGCCGGACTGATCGTCGATCTCCAGGGCGACGTCCCTGAGGCGCTCGGAAGCGGCGATCAACCGACGCCATTCGCCGTCGTCGAGCTGCCCGGTGCGCACGTGCCCGGCGTCGACGAGCGCTTCGCTGCACAGCATGCGGCTGACCAGCTCGTGGCGCGACATCTCCAGCGAGAAGATGCCGACGGCGGCGCCGCCCCGCGTCGCTGCGTTGAGCGCGAAGTTGAGCGCCAGCGCGGTCTTGCCCATCGCGGGGCGGGCGGCGAGGACGATCAGCTGCCCGCTGTGCATGCCGGCGAGCTTCTTGTCGAGGTCGATGAACCCGGTCGGCACGCCGACCACGTGCCCGGGGTTCTTGGCGCGCTCTTCGATCTCGCGGATGTGCTCGTCGACGACGGTGGCCAGCGGATGCCAATCCGTGGGCCCCGAGAGCTTGGAGATCTCGAGCACGGCCCGCTCGGCTTCGTCGAGCAGCACCGGCGTGGAGGCCACCCCCTCCTTCACCCGAGCGAGGATCCCTTCCGCGGCCATCGTGAGGCGGCGCCGCTGGGAGTGGTCGTGGACACGGTCCACGAACTGCGGGATCATCACGACGGACGGGCACGCCCCGGGCAGGTCCGCGACGTAGGCGATCCCGCCGAAGGCGCCCGCGTCGTCTCGCCGCCCGAGCTCATCGAGGACGAGCGAGAGCTCCGGCGGCTGGTTGCGGTCGGCGAGCACGCACATGAGCTCGAAGAGGGCCGCATGCGCGGCCTTCTGGAAGCAGTCGGCGTTCAGCCGCTCGCGGGCGTCGGTCAGTCGCGCCGGGTCGAGCAGGAGCCCTCCGAGGAGGCTCCGCTCGATCTCCCAGCTCTGGGACGCGCCGCGCCGCTCCGCCATGCCCGCTCCTGCGCGCTAGCCGCGGATGACGTAGACCTTGACCGAAGCGTCGACGTCCTTGTGGATGCGCACGGGCACCTGGAAGACGCCGATGTTCTTGATCGGCTCCTCGAGGAGGATCGTGCGCTTGTCGACCTCGATGCCCTGGGCGAGGAGCGCCTCGGCGATGTCCGCGTTGGTGACCGAGCCGAAGATCTTGTCTTCGGAGGCCGCCTGACGCTTGATCGAGATCGCGGTCGCGCCGAGGCGCGTACCGAGCTCCCGCGCTTCCGCGACGACCTTGGCCTGACGCGCCGCGGCCACGCGCTTGACGTGCTCGAGGCGGTGCTGGTTGGTCGCGTCGGCGATGACCGCCAGCTTGCGGGGGAGGAGGAAGTTGCGCCCGTAGCCGTCGGCCACGTCCACCACGTCGCCGATGGCGCCGAGGTTGTGCACGTCCTCTTGGAGGATGACCTTCATGGGGGACTCCGAAGAAGCGGAAGGGGTTGCTATTCGTCCTGCTCGGGCGGGGCGTCGTCTTCAGCCTCTTCGGCCTCGGCGCGATACCGGGCCTCCGCTTCTTCCTCGGCCTTGAGCGCGGCCATGCGCTCGGCGCGCAGGCGACGACGCTCTTCGGCGAGGGCGCGGCGGGCGTCGACTTCGACGTCGTCCTCGATCTTCACCGTGAGGAAGCGGAGGAGCTGATCCTCGTTGCCGAGGTTGCGCTCGATCTCGGCGACCAACGTCGCGGGGCCGACGTAGTTCAGGTAGATGTAGTGACCGCGGATGTGCTTGGCGATCGGGTAGGCGAGCTTGCGCTTGCCCCAATCCTCCTCCACCAACATGACCCCGGTGTTGTCGGTGACGACAGCGGAGAAGCGGGTGGTCATGCGCGTCATCACGTCGTCCGTCAGGTCGGGGCGGGCGACGTAGATCGTCTCGTACTCGTTCAGCATCGTGGGCATCGGTTCCTCCACTCGGTCGTGGAACGGGGGCACGCGAGGCGGGCCCCGCGGAGGGTCATGCGGTCGGGGCCGCGTTGAAGGTGTTCATCGACTTGACGAGGCCGTCTCGAACGACGCTCTCGACCGCGTCGGCCGCCGTGTCGACGACGGTCTCCAGACCGGCGCTCTCTGCGGGGGTCCACGCGGCGAGGACGTAATCGGCCGGATCCATCGGAGGCGGGGGTCGCCCGACGCCGACACGGACACGGACGAACTCGGCGCCACAGGCGCGCGCGATGTCCTTGACTCCGTTGTGTCCGCCGTGCCCCCCGCCCACGCGCACCCGAAGGCGGCCGAACGGGAGATCCATGTCGTCGTGGACGACGACGACGTCCGCCAGGGGCACCTTGTAGAAGCCCTGGATGGACACCGTCGGCTGGCCGGAGACGTTCATGTACTGCTGCGGCATGGCGAGCACGGCGCGCTTGCCACCGACCTGGGCATCCCCGACGAGGGCGCCGAAGAGCTTGCGCTCCACGGTGGTGCCCGCGCGGCGCGCGATGCGATCGACGACGAGGAACCCGACGTTGTGTCGGGTCTTCGCGTAGCGCGCGCCAGGGTTTCCGAGGCCGACGACGAGGTTCAACTACTTGCCGGGGGCCTTCGCGGGGGCGGCCTTGGCGGCGGCCTTCGCCGCGGGCTTGGCCTTGGCCTTGGGAGCGCCCTTCGCGGCCGCTTCGGCGGCGGCGGCGTCGGCAGCGGCCTGCTCCTTCGACACGCGCTTGCCTTCGACCGTCGCGACGTTGAAGTCCTGCCGGTACACCACGCGCGCGCCGTCCGGCACCTTCAGCATGCTGGCCTTGAAGAACTCCTGAACGCCGAGCTCGCTGATGTCGAACTCGATCGACTTCGGGATGGCCTCGGCGGCGCACTCGATCTTGGCCCGACGCGTGAGCATCCGGAAGGTGCCGCCGGCGCGGGTACCCGCGGCGCGTCCGACCGGGACGAGCGCCACCTCGAGCAGCACGCGCGTGCCGTCGTCGATGCCGAAGAAGTCGACGTGCTCGACCTCACGGGTGACCGGGTTGCGCTGGATCTCGCGGACGAGCGCGCGCTGCGTCGTGTCGCCGAGCACGACGGTGACGACCGTGTTCGGGTCGTTCGTCTTGCGGAAGATGGCCGCGAGCTGACCGAGCTCGAACGAGATCGGCGTGCCTTCGCCGCCCGAGACATAAAGAATGCCGGGGGTCTTGCCGGCCGCGCGCGCCTTGCGCGCCGAGCCCTTGCCGGACTCCGGGCGCGCGGTGGCGGTGACGGTGTGGGTTTCCATGAACGACTCCTGCGCCCGTGCTTGAAGACTCCCGACGGACGGGCGGGCCGACCGGCGGGAAACGTCCTTCCCCCGGAATGCACCGGACCCCGGAGCGCGTGAGCGCACCGTCGGACCGCGCCTCGGACGAAGGGCCCATGAGGGCCGGCGCGGCGGTGCCTCAGGGACCAACCCCGAAGCCCGCCGCTTCTAACGGAGGGGCCACCGGGCGTCAAGGAAAAGCGCGCCGCCCTGCCCCTCAGCGGAACAGTCGGCTGACCGAGTCGTGGCTGTGGATGCTGCTGATGGCCTGCGCGAACACCGGGGCGACGCTGACGACCTCGATGCGCCCGCACGCGGCGGCGGCCTCGGACAGCGGGATGGTGTCGGTCACGATGACCCGCTCGAGGCTGCTCGTGACGATGCGCTCGACCGCGGGGCCGCTCAACACGGGGTGCGTGGCCACCGCGAACACCCGCCGCGCGCCGTTGGAGCGCAGCGCCGCGGCGGCCTTCACCAGGGTGCCGGCCGTGTCGATCATGTCGTCGATGATGATCGCGTCCTTGTCGCGGACGTCGCCGATGAGGTGCAGGGCCTCGGCCTGGTTGGGCCCGCTGCGCCGCTTGTCGATGATGGCGAGGCCGCAGCCGAGGGGCCGCGCGTAGGAGCGCGCGCGCTCGACGCCGCCCGCGTCGGGCGACACGATGACCGTGTCGGCCAGCGGAAGCGACGCGGCGATGTGCGCCCGCAGGGTGGGGCCCGCGTAGAGGTTGTCGACGGGGATGTCGAAGAACCCCTGGATCTGACCGGCGTGCAGGTCCATCGTCAGGACGCGCTGCACGCCCGCCCGCGTGAGGATGTCCGCCACGAGCTTGGCGGTGATCGGCGCGCGCGGGGCGACCTTGCGGTCCTGGCGGGCGTAGCCGTAGTAGGGGATGACCGCCGTGATCCGCCCGGCCGACGCCCGCTTGCACGCGTCGACGAGGATCAGCAGCTCCATGATGTGGTCGTTGGCCGGATTGCACGTGCTCTGCATGAGGAACACGTCGCGACCGCGCACGTTGTCGTCGATCTCGACTTGCGTCTCCGCGTCGCTGAACCGCGTGACGCGCGCCATGCCGAGCGGCTCGCCCAACGCCCCCGCGATCGCGCGCGCGAGCGGAGGATTGGAGTTGCCATTGAGAAGCACGAGCTCCAAGTACAAGGCCGCCCCCTTCGACGCCGACGCTTCGTCACACGTCCGCGGCAAGGCCGCAACGCGGCGCGTTCACGGAGGCCCCTCCGTGACGCCACGTCTCTGGTAGAACGCCGTCAGGTGTTCGATGACCGCTCGTAGCGGCCCGACGACGCGGCGCGCATCCGGGAGCGACCCGAGGAACACTCGCCCGTACCAGGCCTCGTGGAGGCGCCGGTCGAGCACCATCACCGCCCCACGATCTCCCTTGGACCGGACGAGTCGCCCGAACCCCTGGCGCAGCTTCAGCACCGCCTCCGGGAGCGACCACGCGCGGAACGGGTCCCCCCCGCGGTCGCGGATGCGCTCGAACCGCGCCTCGGACAACGGCTCCGTCGGCACCCGAAACGGGAGGCGCGGGATCACGACGAGCCGCAGGCCGTCGCCACGCACGCTCACGCCCTCCCAGAACGAGTCCGTTCCGAACAAGATCGCTCCGCGATCCTTCCGGAATCGCTCGAGGAGCGACCCCTTCCCGCCACGCCCCTGCCGGAGGATCGCGTGGCGCCCGCCGAGGGCCGCTTCGGCGCGCTCGGAGAACGCGCGGACCGCGTCGTGGCTCGTGCAAAGCACGAACGCGCCGCCGCGGCTGGCCTCGAGCGCCGCGACCACGGCGGCGCCGCACGCGTCGAGCCACCCCGGCGCGTCGGGCGCGGGAAGGTCGCGCGGCAGCGCGAGGATCGCCTGGTTCGGATAGTCGAACGGCGACGGGAACGTGCGGAACCCCGCGTCGACGAGGCCGACGCGGTCGCGCCAGTGGTCGATGCGTCCGTTCACGGCCAGCGTCGCCGACGTGTGCACGACGGCGTGCACGCCGTCGACGAGCAGGCGCCGCACCAGCGGCTGGACGTCGATCGGCGCGCGGGCCGCGACGACGCCGGCGGCGCCCGGATCGAGCCAGCGGCAGGCCTCTTCGTCCGGCGCGAGGAACGCGCGCGCCGACGCGGCCCCCTCTTCGAGGCGGCGCCGCGCGCGCTGCAGGTCGAGCACTGGCTGCGCGTGGCTGACGGGGACGTCCTGCCCGTCGAGGGCGTCCTGCACCGCGCCGAGCGTGGCCGCGCCGCGGTCGAGCGCGTCGGCGAGATCGGAGAAGAACATGGGGTCCGGCGGCTCCGCGCGGACGCGGGCCGGCTCGTGGACTTCGGCGTCGAGCCGCGCAAACCCCTCCTTCGCGAGATCGCGCACCCGAGCCAGGGCGTCGATCGCGCCGTGCGCGTGCGCCGCGGCGGCGGGCCAGCGGTCGGCGACACGGTCGAGCGCGCCGGGGCGACGCGACCGCGACAGCACCGGGCCGAGCGCGCGCCCGAGACTGCGGGCGCTCAAGCGCGTCGCGCCGACGGTCGTGACCGCCTGCTCGAGGTGGTGCGCCTCATCGAGGATGATCCGGTCGTAGTCGGGCAGGATGCCGGGCGCCTCGAGGCGCTTCAGGGAGCGATCGGCGAGGAGGAGCGCGTGGTTGACGACGACGAGGTGCGCGCCGGCGGCGGCGCGGCGTGCCTGGTAGTAGAAACACCGGTTGAAGTATGGACAACGTGCCCGGAGCGTCTGATCGACGTCACTCTCGATCGACTCCCAATCGTCCTCTTCCACCTCGAACGGCAGCTCGGAGAAGTCGCCGGTGGCGCTCGTCTCGGCCCAGCGCACGAGCGCCTCGGTGCGCGGGGTGCGCTCGACCGCCGCTACTTTCCGCCGACACGCGTAGTTCGTCCGCCCCTTGAGCACCGCGGCGCGCACCGGCAACACCCGCGCGAGGAGCGGGAGGTCGTCGGCCACGAGCTGCGCCTGGAGGGTCCGCGTGTAGGTGGACACGACCACCCGCCCCTCGTTGGCGAGCGCCCACAAGGCGGAAGGCACGAGGTACGCCAGGGACTTCCCGGTGCCCGTGCCCGCCTCGAGCACCAGTGAGCTGGCGGTGTCGTCGCCGCCGGCGTGAAGGTGGCGCGCGACCGCGAGCGCCATGTCGAGCTGCCCCGGCCGGGCCTCCCAGCCGGGGAGCACGCGCGGGAGATCGTCGTCGAAGAACGCGATCAACGCGCGCTCGTCGACGGCGACGCGCTCGCGTCGCTGGGGTTCGACGACCCAGAGCGCGCGTTCGACCAAGTTGTCGACGATGACGAAGCCGACGCCGTTCTCGCCGAAGCGCCCGGCGAGGCTCATGTCCGGCTCGCTCGGCCGCACCACGCCGCTCGGGTGGTTGTGCACGACGACCTGGCCGGAGCGGGCGCGCGAGATCAGCGCGATCACCTGGTCGTCCGTGCCCCGCGCGTGCACCTCGACGGCCGTCACACGCCCGTCGCGCACCTCGCCCACGGCGAAGATCTCGATTCCCCCGGCTTCTCGGATGGCCGCGCGGAGGGCTCGCGCCGCTTCCGGCGCGAAGCGCGTGTCGGTCACCCCCTCCCCCTATCGCGACCCGCGGCGGCGGCCCGCGCGCCGGGTGGATAGTCCCGCGCGATGCCGCACACCATCGTGCTGGCCGGCGGCGGGACCGGCGGCCACGTCTACCCGGCGCTCGCGATGGGCGACGCCCTGCGGGCCCGCGGCCATCGCGTGCTCTACTACGGCGACGGCGCGCGGCTCGAAGGGCGCGTCGCGCCGCAGCGCGGCTACGACTTCCGCGCCGTCGACGCACGGGCGTACCCGCGCGCTGGGCTCGCCGGAAAGGCACGGTTCGCAGTCGATCTCGCGCGAAGCGTCTGGTCGGCGCGCGCCCTCCTGCGCGCCGACGGCGCCACCCTCGTCCTCGGCGTCGGCGGCTACGTGATGGCCCCGACGGTGCTCGCCGCGTGGACCCTCGGCGTGCCGTCGGCGATCCACGAGGCGAACGCAGCCCCGGGCCTCGCCAACCGCTTGTGCGCGCGCGTGGCGCGGCTGCTGCTGCTCACCTTCGAAGAGACGGCGGCCAAGCTCCCGGGCCGCGCCGAGCGCGTCACGGTGGGCTGCCCGGTCGACCCGAAGATCCTCTCCGGAGATCGCGCGGCGGCCGCGGCTCGCTACGGGCTCGATCCCGCGCGCCCGACCTTGCTGGTCGTCGGCGGCTCCCTGGGCGCGAAGACGATCAACGCGCTGGGGATCGCCTGCGGGCGGCGCGGCGGCGCCCAGATCCTGCACGTCGCGGGGCCGCGCTTCGTCGACGAGGTGCGGGCGGCGTGGGGCGACGTCCCGCCCCACGTGCGGCTCGTCGGATACGAGGACCGCATGGCGGACGCGTACGCCGTGGCGGATCTGGTGGTCTGCCGGGCCGGATCGAGCACGCTCGCGGAGCTCGCCGCCCTCGGGAAGCCGGCCGTTCTCGTCCCCTCCCCGAACGTCACCGACAACCACCAGGAGGCCAACGCCCGCGGCGTTGAGCGGGTCGGTGGCGCGAAGGTGCTCCTCGAAGCTGGATTCGACGCCGATCGGGCCGCCGCGGACGTACTGGCGCTCCTCGCGGACCGCGGCGCGCTCCTGCGAATGGGGGACGCGCAGCGCACCCTCGGCCGCACCGACGCCGCCGAGCGGGTCGCCGGTCTGCTCGACGCGCGCTTCTGAACAAGCCCCGGGCACGGATCGCAAACCCGATACACGCGAACGGGCGCCGCCGCCGCGCGGCGCCCGCCTACGTCCGCAGAAGTGCAGCCGTGACTACAACCCGGTACAAACCACCGACACGGAGGCAGGCGAGCGGGGCTCAAACCCGGTACAAAGATGGGGCAGCCGCGCTCCGCGGCGCGAAACCGGAGACAAACCCAATGCGCACCCTCACCCTCGCCCTCTTCGCCTTCGTCGTTCTCCCCGGTTGCTCCGGCGAGTCCGAGAAGGACACTTCGGACGTCGAGTCCGACACCGACACCGACACCGACACCGACACCGACACCGACACCGACACCGACACCGACACCGACACCGACACCGACGGCTCCACCGCGCGCATCCGCGTCGTGCACCTGAGCCCGGATGCGCCCGCGGTCGACGTGTTCGTGAACGACGGCGCCGCGCCCGCCATCGTCGAGCTCCCCTTCAAGAACAGCACCGGCTTCCTGGACGTGCCCGCGGGCGCCTACAACTTCGATGTCGTCGCCACCGGCGCAACGATCGACACCGCGGTGCTCACCGTCGACGCCGTCCTCGACCCGGACACCACCTACACGGTCGCCGCGATCGACCGCGTCGCGAGCATCTCCGCCTTGGCCCTCGTAGACGACGCGAGCGGCCTCGCCGCGGGGAACATCCGCGTGCAGGTCGCCCACACCGCGCCCGACGTCGGCGAGGTCGACATCTGGAACCTCACCGGCGACATCCCGAGTCCGCTCCTCGAGAACGTGCCCTTCGGCGAGACGGCTGTCCTCCCCGACGTCCCGTCGGGCGCGTACACCATCGGCCTCGACGTGGACAACGACGCGTCGCCCGACGTCGTGTTCGCGCTCCCGAGCCTCCCCGGAGGGACCTTCGTGAACCTGTTCGCGGTGAACGACGCCATGGGCGGCGCGTTCCTCCTGGCGGCCCTGCCCGACGGCACGTCCGCGGTCATCGCCCCCAACTGAACCACGCGGTTCACCCCTCGTCGGGCCGATCGGCGTCCGACGAGGGGGCCCACATCGCGAAGATCGCCGGGTAGACCAGAAGCTCAAGCAAGAAGCTGGACACGAGGCCGCCGACCATCGGAGCCGCGATCCGCCGCAAGACGTCGGCACCAGGGCCGTCCACGAGAAACACGGGGACGAAGCCCGCGAGATCCGTGAGCACGGTCATCAGCTTGGGGCGCAGGCGCCGCGCCGAGCCCGCCACGATGGCGTCGACCGCGGGCGCGCCCCGGGTTCGGCTCGCCCAGGCGAGGCGCAGATACAGCAGCATCACGACCCCCGTCTCGGCGTCCAAGGCCGCCAACGCGATCATGCCGACCCACACCGCGACGCTCATCCGGTAGTCGAGCGCCCACAGCAGCCACACCGCGCCCACCAGCGAGAACGGCACCGACAGCAGCACGATCGCCGTCGGTACCCATCCCCCGGTGTTCGCCCGGACCACGATCGCGATGATCGCGAGGACCAGGGGGACCATCCACGCGAGCCGCCCGCTCGCTCGGACGTACGACTCGAACGTCCCGGCCCACGCGCGACGCACCCCGGCGCCGAGCGCCCCCGGAGCGTCCAACCCGGCCGCGGCGATCGCCGCGTCGGCGTCCTCCACCCAGCGGTCGACGGGCGTTTGCCCTGGATCGATCAGGACGTGCGCCACGAGGGAGCCCCCCTCGCTGCGCACCATCTCCGGCCCGGACCCGGCGCGAACGTCCGCCACGTCTCCGAGGGGGACGGGGCCGCCGCCCGCGCGGTCGACGAGGATCGCGGAGAGATCCTCCGGGGACGTACGGAAGTCCTTCGCGTAGCGCACGGCCACGTCGAAACGGGAGCGCCCGTCGACCCACTCGCCGACGCGGGCGCCGGCGAACGCGCCCTCGAGCGCCTCGGAGACATCGGCGGCGCTCACGCCGAGCGCCGCGGCCTCGACGCGGCGCACGTCGACGTCGAGGGTGTTCGCGCCGACGAGGCGCTCGGCGACGACGCTGCGGGTGCCCGGGACGGTGCGCAGCGCCCCCTCGAGGGTGCGCGCCGCGCGCTCGACGCTCGCGAGATCGGGACCGTAAAGCTTGATCCCGAGGGGGCTGCGGAGCCCGGTCGACAACATCTCGAGGCGGGTGCGCACCGGCATCCACCAGGCGTTCGGCAAGCCCGGCACGTCGAGGCGCGCGTCGAGCTCGGCGACGAGGCCGTCCCACGACATCCCCGCGCGCCACGTGTGCTCGGGGTGGAGCGTGATCACCACCTCGGCCATGCCGAGCGGCGCCGGGTCGGTCGCGGTGTCGGCCCTCCCCATCTTGCCGTACACCGAAGCGACCTCGGGGACCGACGCGATCGCCGCGTCGATCCTCTGGAGTACGTCGACCGCCTGCGACTCGGAGATGCCTGGGGGCGCGCTCGGCATGTAGAGCAGGCTGCCCTCGTGGAGCGGCGGCATGAACTCGGACGGGATGGCGAGGAGCACCGGGATCGTCACGACGACGACGGCCGCCGCGACGCCGACCACGGCGAAGCGGAAACGCACGACCACACGCACGATCGGCGCGTAGATGCGGCCGAGGACGCGGGAGACCGGATCCTCCTCCTCGGCCCGACCGCGCCGGGTGATCAGCGCGACCGCGAGCGCCGGGGCGAGGGTGATCGACAGCAGCGCGGCGGCGACCATGCTCCAGGTCTTCGTCCACGCGAGCGGCGCGAAGAGACGTCCTTCCTCGGCTTCGAGCGCGAAGACCGGAATGAACGACACGGCGATGACGACCAACGACCCGAACGCGCTCGGGCCGACCTCCTGCATCGCGCCGATGATCACGTCGGTGCGGGTGCCCCGCGCGCCCTCGGCCTCCCAGCGCGCGAGGCGGACGTGCACGTTCTCCACGCAGATCATGCTCGCGTCGACCATCGCCCCGACGGCGACCGCGATCCCCGCGACCGACATCACGTCGATCGACAACCCTTGCAGGTACATCGGTAGGAACGCGACCGCGACCGCCACCGGCAGCACGATGACCGGGACGAGCGCGGTGCGCAGGTGGCCGAGGAACAGGAGCACCACGAGGGACACCGCGAGGAGCTCCTCGCCGAGCGACTCGGCGAGGGTGCCGAGGGTGCCGAGGATCAAGGTCGATCGGTCGTAGACCGGTACGATGCGGACGCCCTCGGGGAGCGCCGGCGCCACGGCGTCGAGCGCGCCACGGGCGCGGGTGATCACGTCCAGGGCGTTGGTCTTCTGGCGCGCGACGACGATGCCGCTCGGGGCCTCGCCGCGCCCGTCGAGATCGCCGACGCCCCGCCGTGGCGTGGGCGCCCACGCGACGTCCGCGACGTCGCCGACCCGGAGCACACGCGCGCGCGCGCGCTCGGGACCGCCTGCGGGCACCGCCGTCGCCGCGGACGCGCCCTCGGACATCCCGCCCATCCCGTCGCTGGACGCCTCCGCCACCGGGCTCCCGCCGCTTCGGGGCCCTCGCCCCGCACCACCGACCGCCCCGGGGATGGGCGCGTCGACCAGCGCGTCGAGGCTCCGGACCTCTCCGCGGCTCCGGATCACCCACTCGTGGCCGGCGATGTCGAGCGCGCCGCCCCCCGCGGCGACGTTCGCCCGAGCCACCGCGCGCGCCACCTGCGCGAAGCTCACGCCGTACGCGCGCAACAAGGCGGGGTCGACGGACACCTCGACCTGCCGGACGTGTCCGCCCACGCTCGCGACCTCGGCGACCCCCTCCACCGCCTGGAGCGCCGGGCGAACCACGGAGTCCTGCAGATCGCGGAGATCGGCGGGGCTCAAGCGGTTGGTGTCGTCCACGAGCGCGTACTGGTAGACCCACCCCACGCCGCTCGCGTCGGGCCCGAGGGCCGGGAGCACGCCGTCGGGGAGGGACACGCGTGCGATCGCCGCCGCCACGCGCGCGCGCGCGTCCTCCGAAGGCGTCGCGTCCGCGAAGATCGCGTAGACGAAGCTCATCCCGAACATCGACTGCCCGCGTACGACGCGCACGCCCTCGGTGCCGAGGAGCGCGGCGGACAGCGGCCACGTGACCTGATCGTCGACGAGATCCGGGCTCCTCCCCATCCACTCCGTCGCGACGACCACCTGCGTGTCGGAGATGTCCGGCAAGGCGTCGAGCGGCGCGTGACGCGCCGCGAACACCCCGAGCACGCTCCCTACGGCCGCGAGCGCGAAGACCAGCGCGCGGTGACGCGCGGACCACGCGATGATCGCCGCGATCATGGGGTCACCCCTCGATCCCACGCGTCCGGATCACGGACCCGGCTCTCGGCCGCGACGAGGAACGCCCCGTCGCGCACGACCCGCTCTCCGGCGGCCAGGCCGCCGCGGATCGGGACGACCTCGCCGATGGGGGCCTCGGCGAGGACCTCCCGCGGTCGAAGCGCACCTTCGCCGACATCGACGAACACCACCCGCCGCGCCCCGGTCCACACGACCGCGTCGCGAGGGACGACGAGGAGCTCCCCGCGGTCCACCTCGACGGTGACGGTCGCGACCTCTCCCGGGAGCAGGGGCGGGCCCCCGTCGTCCTCGACGACGACGCGGAGGCGCGACGTGGCGGCGTCGGGGCTCGGCAAGGCCCGGACGACCCCATGCCAGGCCTCTCCGGACCGCGAACGCAGGTTGACGGTGGCGCGCGCTCCGGGCGGCAGGGCCGCCGCGTCGGCTGCGGACGCGGTCACGTCGACCCACACCGCGCCCGCGCCGGCGATGCGCGCCGGGGCGGTCCACGGCCCGACCGGGCTCCCCTCGACCACGCCGAGCTCCGCCACGATCCCGGCGACCGGGGCGAGCACGGGCACGCCTCCGAGCGGCGCGCGGGCCGCCGTGACCGCGTCGATCTGCGCCTCGGCGAGGCCGAGGGAGACGAGGCGGGCCCGCGCGCTGGCCGCGCCGGCCGGGTCCACCGCGAGGAAGTCCTGTTGTGCTGCCCGGATCTCCGGGCTCTGCAGCTCGAAGAGCACCTCGCCGCGCGCCACCGCCGCGCCCTGGGCCACGCGCAGGCCGGCGACCACGCCCGTCGCGCGCACCACGACGTCGCGCTGGCGGCTGAGATCCCACCCCACGACCCCCGCGAGGCGCACCGTCCGCGTGACCCGCCGCTGTTCGGCGGCCACGGTCCGGATGCCCCACCGCGCGCGACGCGCGTCGGAGATCCCCACGCTGCCGTCGTCGGTCGAAGCGACGGGGACGAGATCCATGCCGCACAGAGGGCAGCGCCCGGGGCCGTCGGCGCGCACCGCGGGGTGCATCGGGCAGGCGTGCGGCGACGCCGCGGGCGCCTCCGGCGAACCCGGAGCGAGCGTGCAGGCCGGGAGCATCGGCGCGCAGAGCACGGCCAGGACGAGCGCGGCGACGGTCGGACGGATCATCGGGAACCCCCGTCGACGCCGGCGAGGCGCCCCTCGGCCATCGCCAGCATCGCCTCGGCGCGGGCGCGGTCGAGCGCCGCGTCCGCCACGCGAAGCGCCACGTGGACCCGGTCGTTCTCCGCGGCCAGCCAATCGGCGTACGCCCCGCGGCCCGCTTCCCACGCCGTGCGCGCGAGCCGCGCGCGCTCCGCGGCGAGCGGCGCCATCTCGTGCTCCATCAGGTGCGCCATCGCCGCGGCCTCCTCCACCATCGCGCGCGCCGTCGCCACGGCGAGATCTCGGCGTCGTTCCTCGTTCGTGAGCTGCGCGGCGGCGGCGCGCGCGCGCGCCGCCGCGGCGTCGACCCGGGCCTTCCGGGTCGCTCCGTCCAGCGGGACCTCGACGCCGACCCCGACCATCCACCGGTGGCCGACGTCCGCCCACATCGTCGAATACCCGCTCATGAGCTCGATCATCGGCCGCCCGTCCGCGACCGCCATCCGCACGTCCCCCTCGGCCATCGCGAGGTCGGCGGCGGCCATCGCCACCTCGCCCCCACCGACGGACGACGGGCCGGACCCGCCGAGGTCGACGGCCGACAGCGCGCGTTCGAGGTCGATCCCCGTGCCGACGAGCAGCGACCCCAGCTCCGCCCGCGCGACCACGCGGCGCGCGCGCGCCGCGACGAGGCGCTCCTCGGCTTCGAGCACCGCCATCCGCGCCATCGGCCCGCCGTCGGGCCCGACGAGCCCTGCGGCGACGCGCCGTTCGACGGCCTGCGCGGCCTCCACGAGGGCGTCACGGTGGTGCGTGAGGACGGCGAGCGCGGCGTCGGATCGGCGGACGGCGTCGAGCGCGACCGACGTCCGCGCCGCGAGCGCGAGCCGCCGCATCGCGACCTCCGCGGACGCGCCTTCGACCGCCGCGGAGGCGACCGCCGTGGAGGCGCGACGCATGCCACCGGTCGGGAGCTCCCACGCGAGGTCCACCGCGACCCCCGGCGCGTGTTGCCCGAGGGACACCGGCGCGGCGGACAACCCGACCATGAGGGGCGGCACGACGCTCGGCGCCGCGGCGTCGAGGGCAGCGGCGTCGCGGGCGATCGCGGCGACACGTGCCTCCGGGTGGGCGTCGAGGACGGCGCGCACGAGCTCCGCGCGCGTGAGAGGCGCCGCGGCGACGCAGAAAAGAACAAGACAAATCCAGGTTGACACAGGAACCTCGGAGGGACGGGGTGCGGTTCGGCTCACGCCGACGGCGGACACACGTCGAGCCCGAGGCTCAGATCAACAAGGTTCGGAGCGCCAGGAAGCGGGGGACGGGCGGGGCGCGCGGCTCGTGACGGCCGGCGACCGCGGGCGACGGCGACGGGTCGCGCACGGCACGCACCCACCGCGCCACGGGCGCAGGCGCCAGCGCACGCACGGACGGGGCGACGAGGACGATCGGCGCGACCGTGGCCGCGTCGTCGGACTGCCGGGTGCAGCAGTCGTCGTCGGTCAATCCGGCCGAGTGGTCGCACGCGCATGGCGTACGACCGAGCTCCGCGCGGCAGATCCAGCCGTTCACCGAGGCCGACAACGTGGCGAGCACCACGTAGAGGGCGGCGAGGACGGTGGTGAGGCGACGCACGGAGCGCACCTTAGCCGATCGTCGCCCCGCCTTGCGAGGAGAGCACGAGCGCCCGTCCGAAGGCCGCCGCGAAGCGGCGGCCCACGTCGTCCGCGCATCGCGCGCCCTGGACGATCACGGTGCCTTCCCGGACCTGCGCCCGAAGCTCACCGGTCACGCCCGCGGCCACGTCGAGGAGCGCCCGCAGGCGCTGGTGCGGCCATGGATCGAGATGGAACCTGGGTACACCACACAGGAGGTCGGCGACGACGAGCGTGTCTTCCTGCCAGTGTCCCTGGAAGGGAGCGTCGAGCAGCACCTCGACGGGGTCCGACCGCGACGGGAGCGGCGGCAGGGCGCGGATGTAAGCCGCCGACACCGTGGCCGCGCGCAAGGACGCCGGCAGATCCACCGTGGGCGCCACCACGTCGAACAGGCGGCCGGCGGCAGCGGCGACCTCTCCGGCGCGCGTGTGTTCGTCGGGCGAACCCGGGAAGCGGCCGAGCAGCCCGGCGCGCCGGCGGTCCGGCACCATCGGCTCCTCGCCGCCGAACAAGCGCTGGAGGGCCACGCCCTCGCGCACGCCGTAGCTGGACGTGCGCAGCTCCGCGAAGCCGCTGACCCGCATCGCCCAGTTGACCACGAGGGTCCCCGCGACGATGACCTCCACGCGGTGTGGGCTCAGCCCCGGGATCTCTTTGCGCCGCAGCGCGTCGGTCCGACTGACGAGCTCCCAGACGGTCTCCACGGCGTCGTCCGTGAGCCGGTAGCCATGCCCGTGGCGGATCGGCCACAGGCGATCCCGGCGCTCGGTCTTGGCGATGGCGCGGATCGTGCCGCCGACGCCCACGAGCGTGCCGCTGCGGTGGAACCACGGCACGCTGCGCAGCTGCTCGAGCACGTGGCGACGAAGGGCGGTGAGCTGCGCGGGCGACGGCAGGCCTTCGGTCTTGAACTGGTCGGTGAGACGGAGCGCGCCGAGCGGCAGGGACACCGAGCGCAGGACCCGGCGATCCTTGACCTCGACGATCTGCAGGGAGCCGCCGCCGAGGTCGATCACGAAGCCGTCGTCGAGCGGGAGGGTGTTGACCGAGCTGGTCGCCGCGCACACGCCTTCGGCGGGGCCGTCGAGCACGCGCATGCGCAGGCCGAGCCGCGATCGGAAGCGCTGCGCGAGCTCCTCGCCGTTGCGGGCGTCGCGCACGGCGGACGTGGCCACCACCTCGATCGTGCTCGCGCCGTGGGCCTTCGCGACGTCGACGAAGCCGGCGACGGTGTCGAGCGTGCGGTCGATCGCGGCGGCCGGGAAGCGACCGTCGGCGCCGAGGCGGCGGATCAGCCGGAGCGGCTCCGACCGGTCCGCCACGCGGTCGATCGAGCCGGCCCGGCTGGCGGCGTAGACCGCGAGGCTGGCGGTGTTCGACCCGATGTCGACGACCGCGAGCCGCGCCGGATCGGCGCCGTTCAGCGGCATCGGCTCGTCGTCGGATGCGGACGGGGGTGCGACACGGCGGCTCCGCAGGGCGCGGGCTCTACCCCATTGTCACGCGACCGCCCACCAGTCGCGGCCCTCGCTCAGGTCGGGGCGCATGTCGGCGATGCGCGCGCGGATCTCGTCGCGGGCACCGCGGGCCCCCACGGCCACGAAGAGCCGCTCGAAGCTCAACCCTGGGAGCGCTTCCGGCGAGACGATCGGCACCCCGTGGCGCGTGGTGCCCGGCTTGATGTCGAGCGCGGCCACCACCGTGTGCCCCTCCCCCACCAGCCACCGCACCCACGGCGTGCCCTCCTGACCGGCCCCCCACACGACGACGCGGGCGGGCTGCCGGAGCACGGCGTCGCGCACGTAGGCCCGCTTGATCGACGCGAACGCCGGCCGGGCGTAGCGGGGGTCCGTCCGGGTCAGGCGCCCCGGGCGGTCGCGCCAGGCCACGACGTCGTGCGCCACGGCGCCGAGGCGCCACCCGACGGCGAGGCGGAGCCAGAGGTCGTAGTCTTCCGGGAAGTCGCCCTGGCGATAGCCCCCGACGTCCGCGAGGGCGGCGGCCCGGATCAGCGTGCCGGGGTGGAACAGAGGGCTTTCGACGAGGATCTCCCGGTGGAGGTCGCTCAGGCCGTTCACCCACTCGACGTAGCGGCGCATGCCCTCGGGGAGGCCGTCCGACAGCGCGCGCCCCCCGACGACGGCGAGCCGCGGTTCGGCGTCCAACGCGGCGACCTGCGCGTCGAGCCGGCCGGGGAGGCTCAGATCGTCGCAGTCGAGGCGCGCGATGTACGGGGCGCGCGCGAGGCGGCGCCCGTGCTCGAGCGCGGCGACGATGCCCGACGGCGGCTGGACGACCAGCCGGACCCGGGGATCGTCCGGGAGCGCGGAGGCGGGATCGTCACGACTGCCGTCGTCGACGACGACGACCTCGTCGTGGGGGTGCGAGTCGGCGAGGGCGCTGCGAACGGCCTCTCCGAGCCACTGCGCGCCGTCTCGCACGGGAATGAGCCAGCTGACCGGGGTGCGCACGGTGACGAGCGTGTAACGCCGTGTGTGGCCCGTGCCTACTCGTCGCCGTCGTCGGGGCAGGGCCCGAGCTCCTCGGCGCCCTCGAGCGTGGCCGCGGGGTCGGCCCCCCTCCCGTCGGCCACCGTCGCGAGGTGCGCGATGCCGCGCGGGTCGGCGGCGTCGACGTCGGCGCGTCGAAAGCGAAGTCCGGAGTCCGGATACTCGTCGTTGACGTGGGTCGGCAGATCGAGGGCGACGACCGACGCTACCGACACCCCCCACTCCGCCGCGACGCGGCGCGCCGTGGGCTCGAGGAAGTCGAGGACGATCCGCTCCCCCTCCTCGTGCGCCAGCGGGTCGTCCACGGGTACCCCCGCGGCGCGAGACGTCGCCCACATGCGCGCCTCGATCGCGTCGAAGGCGACGTCCATCCTCGCCCACTCCGGATCGCTGTCCGCCGGGCGCTGGAGCCCGCGCTCGTGGCACCACGCGCACCGCCCCGGCTGCCCGGCCGCGGTGTGCAGCGCGTACGGCGCCAGACCGCCGTCGGCCCCGTAGACGGCGTAGCGCGCGACGCCGTTGGCCATGCCGTCCACGACCTCGTGCTCGACCCCGTCGACCGTGGCGCTCAGCGCCGGGCGCGCGACGCTCCACCGCACCGCCCGCGGCCCGTCGACGAGGAGCGAGCGGGTGACCGTGACGTCGGCGTCCACCGCGCCGAGCCGCGTGGCCTGCCAGTCGGACACCGTCGCGCACGCACCGGTGATCGCGTAGTACCGGCCCGGGCTGTGGAGCGTGTACGCGAGGAGCCGCCCGAGGTCGACCGCGCCGGTGGTGGCGTGCTCGTCGGACGCGCGCAGGGGTCCGAGGGCGGCGGCGAGCGCCTCGGACGCCCGGGCGTCGAGGCCGAGCGCGTCGGGATCGATCGTGAAGGTGGCGCGGTCACCGCCCTCGGTGGTGGGCGCGGGGGCCGCCCCGCCCAGGAGCGCCCAGGACCACGCGAGCCCCACCGCGGCGCGCGCCGCGTCGTCGCCGTCGACCGCTGCGACCCATCGCGCCTGTAGAGGCGCCTCGGGCGCGGCGCACGCGGCGAGGAGCAGGAGCGCGGCGAGCGGTGCGGACATGGGCGGGATGCTACCTGCAGGGCATGTCCGACGACGACACCCCCCTCTCCGCTCTACGGTCCCGCTTGCGCGCCTTCAACCTCGAACGCGAATGGGGCCGCTACCACAGCCCGCGGAACCTCGCGATGGCGGTGTCCGTCGAGGCGAACGAGCTCCTCGCCCTGTACCTGTGGTCGAGCGACACCGGCCCGCAGCCGCCGGTGGCATCGCGGAGCGGTCAGGTGGAGGAAGAGGCGGCGGACGTGCTCATCTCGCTGTTGAACCTCTGCGAGGCGGCCGGGGTCGACCTCGTGGCCGCGACGGAGCGGAAGATTGCCAAGAACGCGGAGAAGTACCCGGTCGAACGCGCCCGCGGGCGGCTCGAGAAGTCCAGCGAGCTGTGAGGGCGCCGCGCCTCAGCGCGCGACCCCCGCCCACGCCGCGTCCGCCAGGGAGAGCACCTTCGCCGGGTCGACCCCCTCGATCTCCGCGAGGGCGGCGAGGCCGCCGCAGTCCCGCCCGGCGCGCGCCTCGGCGGTCGTCTCCGCCGCGATGCTCGCCACGCGAACGACCCGCGCCACGTCCCGCCAGGCCTCGGGGCACGCCTCCACGTTCGGCCAGTACGCGATGCCGGCCCCGACGCCCGGCGAGAAGCCCCAGGCGTCGGCGACGAGCACCCCCACCCAGGGGTGCAGCGCGTGCGCGAGGCGCTCGACGCGCGCGGGGTCCGGCACCGGCGCCGGCGGCTTGACGACGGCGCATCGGTAGAACACCAGCTTGCCCACGCCGTGGAGCAGGCCCGAGAGGTACGCGTCCGGATGCCAGGCGCCGACGGTGTGCGCGACCTCGCTCGCGACGATGGCGCAGGCGCGGGCGCGGTTCGCCTGGTCCTGGAACCCGCGCACCCGGAACACGGGCCCGTTGACGCACGCGCTCATGCCGATGCGCCAGAGCGACTCGAAGCCGACGCGCACGATGGCTTGATCGAGGGTGGACGGGGGTTGTCCGCGGTACGCCGCGCCGGAGGCGTGCTGCCAGACGCGGCGGACGAGATCCGTCTCGCGACGAACCAGCGCCGCGACCTCCGACACGGGCGGATCGCCCGCGCGGAGCAGTCGATCGAGCCGGATCGCCGCGTCCGGGAACAGCGGCAGCTCGAGCCGCGCGGCCCCGCAGTCGCGGACGACGCGGTTCAGAAAGGTGCGATCTCCCTCCGACGGCGCCCGATCGAGCTCGTGGTAGAGCCGCTGGAGGAGCGCGGTCCGCACCACGTCGGCGTCCGACGACGGCGGCGCCTCGACCCCGTGCCACGGCGCCGCGACCGGCGTGCGCGACGGGAGCGCCGCGAGATCCGCCGGCGTCGGCAGCGGCCCGACCACGCGCGGGGTGGGCGGCGTGGCACGGGGCGTCGCCAACGCCGGAGGCGTCGACCCGCGCCCGCCCCACCCGAACCACCTGGCCCACCACGACGTTGGCTTCGCGTCCATGCGCGCATCGTACCGCGAACCCGTTCGCGGAGCCCTCGACACGGAACCGTCGCTCGCGACCTGCCCGATCCTCGGCTATCCCGCCAGCCGCACGGAGCCTTCATGACGCGCCCCCTCGTCCCCCTCCTCGCGCTCGGCGCTCTCGGGTGCAACGACGCGACGCTCGGCAAGGCGGATCGCCCCCCCCAGGTGGACATCGTGTCGCCCCTCGACGGCGCGACGTTCGACGCGGGGGAGCCGCTGGTCCTGTGTGCGCAGGTCAGCGACGAGGAGGATCTCGGCGCCCTCGCGATGGTGTTCCAGAGCTCCGTGGACGGCCTCTTGTGGGAGGGCACGGGCGTGCCCGAGAGCTGCGAGGGCGGGAACGCCGGGCTGACCGTGTCCCTGAGCGCGGGCGGCGCGCACACCCTCAGCGTGACCGTGGTCGATCCGGGCGGACAGTCCGGCGAGGCCACGATCACCGTGTCGCCGACGACGAACTCGCCGCCGGCGTGCTCGATCGACAGCCCCGAGGACGGGAGCGTCTGGGGCGTGGAGGGCGTCATTCCGTTCGAAGCGACCGCGACCGACGCCGAGTCGGATCCGGCGGCGCTGACCGGCGTGCTGTCGAGTGACGTCGACGGTCAGCTCTGGGCCGGGTCGCCAACCTCCTCCGGCGCGGTGTCGGGCTTCGACCTCACCCTCACCCCGGGTGCCCACACACTCACGCTCACCGTGACGGACCCCGGCGGCCGGGTGGACGTGTGTGGGTCGCGCGTGACCGTGGAGGGCTGCGACGACGACGATCTCGACGAAGACGGCGTGACGGCGTGCGACGGCGATTGCGACGACGCGAACCCGGACACGTACCCGGGCGCCCCCGAGCTGGCGGACGGCGCGGACAACGATTGCAACGACCTCGTGGACGACGGGACCGCGCTCGTGGACGACGACGGGGACGGTTGGGCGGAGATCGACGGCGACTGCGACGACACGGACGCGGACATCCGCCCCGACGCCACCGAGGTCTGGTACAACGGGGTCGACGAAGACTGTGATGGTCGCGACGACGACCGCGACGGCGACGGCGTCGACTTCGCGGAGGACTGCGACGACGACGACGCCTCGCGCAGCCCCGACGCCGCCGAGGTCTGGTACGACGGCGTCGACCAGGACTGCGACGGAAACGACGACGATCAAGACGGTGACGGCTTCGCCGTGAGCGTCGACTGCAACGACACCGCCGCCACCGTGAACCCGGACGCCGCGGAGATCTGGTACAACGGCACCGACGAAAACTGCGACGGGAACGACACCGATCGCGACGAAGACGGCTTCGACTACTCCGTCGACTGCGACGACACCGACGCATCCGTCAATCCGAGCGCCGCCGAGGTCTGGTACAACGGTACCGACGAGGACTGTGACGGTACGGACGACGATCAGGACTCGGACGGGTTCGATTACACCGTCGACTGCGACGACACCAACGCGTCCGTCAACCCGAGCGCCACCGAGGTCTGGTACAACGGCACCGACGAAGACTGCGACGGAAACGACGACGATCGCGACGAAGACGGGTACGCGTACGGCGTCGACTGCGACGACACCGACGACGACACGAACCCCGGCGCCGCCGAGATCTGGTACAACGGGACAGACGAAGATTGCGACGGCAACGACACCGATCGCGACGAAGACGGATACGCGTACACCGTCGACTGCGACGACACCGACGCGGATGAAAACCCAGGCGCCACCGAGATCTGGTACAACGGCACCGACGAAGACTGCGACGGGAACGACGACGACCGCGACGAAGACGGCTACGACTACACCGTCGACTGCGACGATCTCGACGCCAGCCAGAACCCCGGCGCCGCCGAGGTCTGGTACAACGGCGTGGACGAAGACTGCGACGGGAACGACACCGATCGCGACGAAGACGGGTACACCTACGCGGGCGACTGCGACGACACCGACGCGTCCGTCAACCCCGCGGCGGCCGAGGTCTGGTACAACGGCGTCGACGAAGACTGTGACGGAAACGACGACGATCAGGACGAGGACGGGTACGCCCTCGCGGACGACTGCGACGACACCGACGACACCGCCAACCCCGACGGCACCGAGGCGCGCGACGGCGCGGACAACGACTGCGACGGCGTCTGCGACGAGGGCGTCATGACCGCCGGCGAGCTGTTCATCACCGAGATCATGCGCGATCCGAGCGCGGTGCTCGACGAGAACGGCGAGTACTTCGAGGTCTACAACGCGTCGTCGACCGACATCAACCTCTGTGGTTGGACCCTCCGCGACGCGGGTACCGACACGACCACGGTGTCAGGCGACGTGTACGTCGGGGCCGGAGAGTACGCGGTGCTCACGCGCAACGCGTCGAGCTCCGCCAACGGTGGCATCGCGTCCGACTACGGGTACGGCAACAGCCTCCAGATGGGCAACGGCGCCGACGACGAGATCATCCTGGCCGTGGCCGGGGTCACCGTCGACGAGGTGTACTACCTGTCGAGCTTCTTCGGCGGCAGCGGCTACTCGGCGGAGCTGCGGAGCACGTCGTTCAGCGCGACGGGCAACAACAGCGCCTCGGGGTGGTGCACCGCCACCACCACCTACGGCAGCGGCGATCGTGGCACTCCGGGCCTGCCGAATGGCTGCTGAGCCCAAGCGCGTCGTACGGGCGGCCCTGTCGAAGCTGAAGGCCGCCGCGCTGGCCGTGGTCACGCGCGTGATCGCGATGGGTCACCCCACGAACGCGAGCGGGAACAACCGGTCGATGCGCTGACGAGGCTCAGTGATGGTGCCCGTGGCCGTCCGGCCCGTGGGCGTGTCCGTGGGTGCGCTCCTCGTCGGTGGCGGCGCGCACGGCGACGACGGTGACGCTGAAGTGCAGGGTCTTGCCCGCCATGGGGTGGTTGAGGTCGACGAGCACCGAGGTGTCGTCGAGGTCGGCCACGAACGCGGGCACCGGCTGCCCGTCGGGACCGCGCACGGCGAAGCGCAGGCCCACCCGGAGGGGCGCCTCCGGAGGGAACGCCTCCCGCGGCACGCGCTGCGTGGCGGCGTCCATGCGCGGGCCGTACCCCAGCTCCGGGGGCACCTCGACGTCGCGCTGTTCGCCGACGATCGCACCTTCGAGGCCGGCTTCGAGGCCAGGCACGATGTTGCCGTGGCCGTGGAGGTAGTCGAGCTCGCCGTCCTCGACGGCGACGCCGTCGACGTGGAGGGCGTAGCGCAGCGAGACGACGGAATCGTTCGAGATCATCCGACCGGCTAACGGCGCCGTCGCCTCGACGCCACGAGCAAGCCCGCGGCCGCGGCGCCGAGCGCCGACCCGCCGCCGACGCTCGCGCACCCGCCCGCGTCCGCGACGCGGTTGTCCCGCACCTCGACGACCCCGCCCGTCACGAGGTGCGTGCCGTCGTCGAGCTCGACGTTGCGGCCGCCGAGGGCGGCGTCGGGCGTGACCGCGTACGCCACGTCCAGGGCGGAGCTGGCCCCGACCGTCACCACGGTGACGCCCTCGACGACGACGCCGTCGCCGAGATCGACCAGGGGAACGCGCGACAGGTCGAGCGCGCCCTCGATCGTCACCCGCAACACGCCTCGCTCGCCCTGCCGAACCGCGTCGGGGGACAGCGCGACGATCGCCGGCGGCGACGAGGACGGGTCGATGGTCAGGGCGCCCTCCACGTCCAGCGTGTACGCGGGCGTGCGCAGGACGAGGTCGCGATCTCCCGGGCGGGCCTCGGGCGAGACGTAGGCCGTGACCCAGGCGAGGCCCACGTCCCGCACGTCGACCGACTCGACGACGACGCCCGCGCCGAGCGAGACCTCGACGTCGCCGTCGACGAGGAAGAGGTTGCCGCCGCGGAGCGCGACGCGAACGCGCTCGCCCGGCCCGAGCACCGAGGGCAGCAGGGTGACGTCGCCCGGCACCGCGGCGTCGACCGCCACCTCCGCGGAGCGATCGCCGAGCCCGGCGGCGTAGCGCGCGCGCACGGAGAACCGGTCGTAGCCCTCGAGCAGCGGCACGTCCGCGGCGGGCTCGGTGACCGTGGCGACGGTCGTGTCGCCGCGGAGCACGACGTAGTCGAGCACCTCGTGGACGGACTCCGGCGGCGTCCACGTGAGCCGCGCGCTGGTGGCCACGATGCGGCCCTCGGGGGCGGTGAGGTCGGTGGGCGCCGGGAGCGCCACGCGGAAGTCGGGCCCACGGAGGGTGGAGGTGTTGAGGCCGTCGTCGGCGTCGACCCACCAGGACACCGTCGTGTCCGCCGCTTGCCCCGGGATCGTCCCGCGCCACACACCCGCGCCGACGGGGAGCATCTCCACCACCTCGGCCGGCCGCCCGCGCGGGGCCCAGCTCAAGGAGACGGCGCTGACCGCGACGTCGTCGGTCGCGAACAACTCGACGACGTAGGGACCGTCGAGGTCGTCGGTGTCGGCGGGCCAACGCGTGGCCGCCATCGACGGGCCCACGACGTCGCCGTCGTACACCCCGACCGCGTCGATCGTCCACCCGGCGCCGACCCCGGCGAGATCCGTGTCGAGCACCAGGCGCACCGCGAGCGCGCCCACGAGGTCGACCGCGACGGGCGCCCACCCACCGGAGCTGCCGACGAAGCCCCCGGCCGCGGGGTAGCCGTAGATCGGCTCCGCGACCTCCCAGCCGTTGCCGCGGTCGATCTCGACGCGCGCGACGTCGCCGGCGCCAATCTCCAGGTAATGGACGAACCGCAAGACCGGGCGGCCCGCGCCGCCGAGGTCAGGCAGCGGGAGCTCGAGCCAATCCGTCGCGTCGTTCAGGGTGTCCGCGGTGAGGCCGGTGCTCCACGCGTTGGGGCCGTCCCAGCCGCTGCCGGGGCCGTGGGTGACCGCGCCCCAGGCCCACTGACCGGTCTCGCCGCCCGAGGCGAAGCCCCCGTCGTCGGCGTCGAGGTCCCACTCGACGAGCGCGGGCGCGGGACCGAGCGCCAGGGCGGCGCCGACGAGGGCGATCACGCGCCCTCCGCGCGCACGACGTAGCTGACGTCGATCGTGGCGCCGTCGGCCGGCGCCGGGTCGAACACGATCGTGGCGGCGTCGACCTCCCAGCCGTCGTCGAGGCGCACGTCGTCGACCCACACGCGCACGCTGCCGGGCGCGGGGGTGTCCTGCAACGCGAAGCGGGTGGGGTACTCCGAGGAGGCCGAGACGAGGGACTCGGCGACCGGCGCCAGATCGGCGTCGCAGACGCTCGCCACGACGCCGTTCGCGCGGGTCGCGACGTTGACGAAGCGGGCGCCGGGGAGCGCCGTGCCGCCGGGGCCGCGGCAGCCGGCCGGGACGTCGCCGACGACCGCGCTCGCGGTGGTCGCGCGGCCGGTGCGCGTGGCCTCGTCGGCGAGGACCGCGAGGAAGGCCGAGGTGGGGTCGTCGCCGAGCAGCGCCCCGCTCTCGTCGTCGCCGTCGGACACGAACACGACGTGAAGCGCGGCGTCCGGGCGCCGGAAGCCAAGGTTGGCCCCCGATTCGTCACGGATGGCCATCACCGCGGCGTCCAGGCCCGCGGACGGTGGGGGCGCGTCGGTGCCGACGAGGAGGTTGGCCGCGAACACCTCGGCCGCGGCGTCCTGCCCGGGCGCCAGCACCCACGGTCGGCCGAGCAGCGCCCCGGCGTCGGCGAGATCCATCGACACGACGCCGAGCTGCCAGGAGAGCCCCGCCGCGTCGAGCGCCGTGACGAACGCGCCGGCGGCCGCGGCGAGCGCCGCCTGCTCCTCCTCCATCGAGCCCGTCGCGTCGACGACGAAGAGGATGTCGACCGCGCGGAGCGCGGACTGCTCGAAGCGCTCGCTCACGCGCAGCTCCGCCGTCACCGTTTCGTCACGGTCCGCGAGGCCATAGTCGTTGCAGCCGCCCAGGGCCGCGAGCGCGAGTGGGAACACCACCCCTCCACCGAGGATGCTCCCATGTTCTTGACGACCTGTCAACGATCGACGCTGGTCGTCCGCCACAGCTCGACGCGCGAGACGAACTCGGAATCGCGCTCGGTGCGCATCATCCGGACGCGACGGAACCCTTGCTCGTTGATGAGGCGGTACTCGAAGGTGAAGGCGAGGTACTCGCGCGTGGTCGCCGCGAGCCCCACCGCGAGGAGCGCGTCGGTGCGTCGCAGCGGCTCCGGCAGCGGGACGAGGAGCGCCACCACCTTGGCGTCGAGCACCCGAACGCTCCCGCGTTCGAACGACACCTCCGTGGTGCCATCCGACTGCACCGCCTGCTCCTTGAAGGGGCCGAGCTGCGCCTCGATGGCTTCCCGGGAGGCCTCCCACGAGCGGCCGGTCAGGTGCGGGCCGTCGACGTAGACGCCGGTCGGCTTCACGTAGCGGAGCCCGTCGGCCGCGTCGCGGGTCGCCCGGCGCTCCTGACCGGCGCGACGCTCGCCGACGGCCTCGACGGCCGCGCGCGTCGGCGCGGTGACCGGCAACACCGGCTCGGGCGCGCCGCACGCCAGGATCGGCAACAGAACCCACACGCGTGCGCCGTAACGCGCCCGGGCGCCGCGCGGTCCGACGCGTTAGCCGCGAACCCATGCGGATCGTCGTGCGCACGTTCGCGGCCCTGCGTGAGCGACGCGGTGCCGGGTCCGAAGAGCTCGAGCTCGAGCCCGGCGCCACCGCCGGCCTCGTGCGGGCGCGCGTGTGCCCCCCGGACTTGACGTGCGCGATCGCCGTGAACGGGCAGCTGTGCGGCCCCGACGTCGCCCTCGTCGAGGGCGACGAGGTCGCGCTGCTCCCGCCGTTGGGGGGCGGATGAGCCGGCTGTCGGACACCCCCCTCGACGCCGCCGCGCTCGCCGCCCGGGTGCGGTCCGACGACCGCGGCGCCGTGCTGGTCTTCGAGGGGGTCGCGCGCGCCGACGCGACGGCGGGCACGGTCGTGAGTGCCCTCGAGTACGAAGCCTGGGGCGAGGCGGCCGAGCGCGCCCTCGAAGCGATCGAGGACGAAGCGCGTCGACGTTGGCCTGCCCTGGCCTGCGCGGTCGCGCATCGCGTCGGGCGCGTGGACATCGGCACGCCCGCCGTGGTCATCGCCGTCGCGGCGCCCCACCGCGACGATGCGTACGCCGCGTCGCGCTGGCTCATCGACACCCTAAAGGCGCGGGTGCCGATCTGGAAGAAGGAGCACCGCGCGGACGGCGGAGCCGCGTGGGTGGCCAACCGCCCGTGATCGTCCGTCCGCCGCTGCGCGACCTCCTGCCGCACGAGCTCCCCCGCCCGGGCGTGAACCCCTACGTCGCGACGCACCGCAGCTTCGGGGAGGAGGCGATGCCCGCCGGCGAGGCCGCCGCGCACCGCGGGCGCTGGGCCGACCGTTTCGGCCGCGAAGCGCCCTTGCACCTCGAGATCGGCGCCGGGAACGGCTTCTACCTGTCGGGCATGGCGACCCTGCACCCCGAGTTGAACTTCGTCGGGATCGAGCTTCGCTACAAGCGCGTCGTGATCGCCGCGCGCAAGCTCCGCGCGGTCGAAGCCCGCAACGCCGTCGTCGCCCGCTACGACGCCACGCAGGTCCACAGCTTGTTCGCCCCCGGGTCGCTCGCGGGCGTCCACATCAACCACCCCGACCCTTGGGCGCGCGATCGCCAGGCGAAGCACCGGCTCATCGGTCGGGACTTCCTCGAGCTCCTCCGCCCCCTGCTGGCCACGGGCGGCGAGCTGCGCCTCAAGACCGACTTCCGGCCCCACGTCGACGCCATGCTCGAGAGCGTCGACGGGCTGTTCGACGTGCGCGCCGTGGTGGACGACGTCAAGCGCGACGGCGCGCCCTGGCCCGACGAGGTCCGCACGAACTACCAGCGCAAGGCCGACGAGGCGGGCACGCCGGTCGGCGCGGTCTGGCTCAGCGCGCGCTGATGGCGCGCCGCCGGCGCACGGCACCGAGCAGGGGCGCGAACACGACCAGGGCGGCCGCGCCGCCGCACCCGCCCCGGAGGCACCCGTCGTCGGCCCAGTCGCTCGCGTCGGAGGGGTCCGTGCCGAGCTGGAACTCCGCGAGGTTGCTGAACCCGTCGCCGTCGGCGTCCTCCGCCGCGTCGTCACGCGAAGGATCGAGCCCGTGGCTCGATTCCCACGCGTCCGCCATCGCGTCGTGGTCGAAGTCGCGCTCGAGCACGAGGTCGACGTCCGGCTCCACCGCGCCCGCGTCGAGCACGAGCGACGGCGCGTCCTGCTGCGCGAGGGCGTCCGGCCACCACCGCGTGACGTACCCCGGGTCGTCGTCACAGTACGGCGTGTACGACCCGCGGATCTGCACCGGCTCGCCGCCCGGGACGCCCGTCACCGTCCACGCGCCGTCGCGATCCGCCGACGACGCGTACGAGGCGCCGGAGCTGGCGAAGGCGTAGACGTAGGCGCCGTAGATCGGCGCGCCGAGATCGTCGGACACGAGGCCGGTCGCCGAGGCCCCGGACGCGAGGTCGATCTCGAAGTGCGCGCCGCCCTCGGCCACCTCGAAGACCCGCACCGCGCCGGCGTCGTCACGGAGGTAGTCCTCGACGAAGCCCGATTCGTCGCCGTAGACGAGGAGCGTGTACTCGCCCGGCCAGAGGGCGTCGATCGTGAGCAGGCCCTCGGGCGACACGAGCGAGCCGCGGCCGACCGTGCCGTCGGAGTTGTAGAGGAGGCCCACGAGCTCTTCGAACCGCCCGACGCCGGAGAATTGGAAGGTCGCGACGGACTCGGCCGGCAGCGACAGGTCCGCGTCGGTCACGTCGAGCCCCTCGTCGGGGACGGAGAGGCGCGTCGACGTCGGTCGGTCCGCGCCCGGGTAGTACGTCGTGGCCCAGCCGTCCGAGCTGGCCCAGTACATCGCGTCGCCCGGGGGGAGACCGTCGGCGCGCCACGTCCCGTCCTCGGCGATGTCGGCGTCGAGCACCTGGGAGGGCGAATACGCGTACACGACCCCCGACCCGACCGGGTCGCCGGGCTCCCCGTAGATGACCCCGGAGAGCGACATGCCGTCGAGCAGCACGACGTCGCCCACGTCGACCGTGGCGCCGCGCTCCACGTCGACCCGCTCGGCCGCCTCGGAGTCGTAGGTGGACCCGAGGTACTGCCTCGGGAACCCGGACGCGGCGATCTGAACCCGGTACGGCTCGGGCACACCGTCGTCGGAGTCGAGCCCGACGAGGGTGAACCGGCCTTCGGCGTCGGTCGTGGTGGCGCGGCTGGAGAGCTGCGCGCGCGTGGACACCCCCGTCGCGAGCACGTCCGCGCCCGCGACGGGCACCCCGTCGAGATCGAGCACCCGCCCCGCGATCCGCCCACCGACGGCGAGGACGACGTCGATGCCCGACCGCGCGTCGTCCGGCCCCAGCACGAGCGCGGGGCTGTCGCAGTAGTCCCACGCCTCCGGGTAGAAGCCGTCGACGTTCGGCCCGTCGTCCTCTTCCATGACGGCGCGGACGCGCCACCGACCCGCCGGAAGATCGAGGATGGACCAGGCTCCCGCGGCGTCCGTGCGCACCGCCGTGTACTGGAGCCGCTCGTCGTAGGCGGCGACGATCGCGCCGGTGATCGGGGCGCCGGAGGGGTCGAGCACGGCCCCGGAGAGGGTCGCAGCGGCGGCGGTGGCCACGAAGATCATGCGGACTCCGGCGTCGGGGCGGGCATCGGGAGAGCGGCGGCGGCGACACGACGGGCGCGCCAGCCGCGGACGCGCGCGGCGACGACGGCCGCGGGACGCGGATCGACGAGGAGGAGCGTCGTCTCACGGCGGGTGAGGCCGTACCAGTCGCACACGGCGAGGGCGCCGGAGGCGTCGGCGTTGCCCGCGGCGGCGAGGACGACGACGGTGTCGGTGTCGTCGGCGGCGTCGAGCGCGGCGGCGTAGCGGACGAGGCAGGCCGCCACCGTTGCTTCCCGCGCAGGATCGGAAGGTTCGGACGGGCGCACGCGGGCCACCGACATCGACCACCCGGCCGCCGCGGCGAGCGCGACGGTGGCGGCCCACTCGCCCTGCCCCGCCGCGCCGGCCACGAGGGCGCCGCCGATGCCGGCCAGCACCGCGGGGCGCAGGTTCCGCGTGCCACGGGGGCGATCGAGGGCCCCGACCACCACGCGCCGCCCGCGCCGGGGCCGCCGCAACACAAGCGAGTGCGTCGCGAGCCGCGGGAGCCAGCGCGCGAGCCCCCGCGCGCCGATGCACCGCGCCGCCGCCGAGGCCGCGAGCACGCCGAGCGCCGCCATGCCGGCGAGGCTCGCGCCCTGGGCCCCGAGCTCCGCGCCGCCGCGGACCGCGGCGAGGGCCGCGAGCGCCGCCGCCGCGTGAGCCGCCTCGGTGACGGCAGGACGAGCGTCGACCACGTGCCCGAAGATGCGGGGGTCGCTCACGCCGGCGTCACGCGCGCCGCCGGCGATCGTCGCGAGCACGTCGCGTTCGCCCAGGCCTCCGGGGTCGATCGGAAGCGCGGCCCCGACCGGGGTCGCCCCGCCGTACCCCGCCTCGTCGATGGCGCGCGCGACCGTCACCCGCTGCCTCCCCTCCTCACCTTAGCTCCGGGTTCCGCCGATGTCCCGCGCCGGCCGGCAGGCGGGCGCGCTTGCGCGCCCGGGCCGCAGTCCGTATCCTCCCCCATCGAGGCCGGGCACACGCATGCGGTTCCGCGGACAGGAGTACACCGGACAAGGACAGATCGTCGCGGTCATCGACAGCGGGGTCGACGTGAACGACCCCCGCCTCGTCGGCGCGAAGATCAGCGGCCTCAGCCTCGCCATGAGCGCGACGCAGCACGTCCTCATCCAAGGCGAGTTCGCCGACGCGAACGGGCACGGCACCGACGTGGCCGCGGCCGTTCACGCCATGGCGCCCGGCGCGCAGCTCCTGTGCATCAAGATCATGGACGGCGCGCTTCGGACCTCCGCCGACCTGATGGCCGCCGGCATCGAGCTCGCCGCGCGCAACGGCGCGCGGATCATCAACCTCTCCCTCGGGACGCCGAACATGGGCAAGGCCCTGTTGCTGCGGGACTGCTGCGCCCTCGCGGTCGAGCAGGGCGCGATCGTGCTCGCCGCCGCGCACCCGAAGGGCGAGCGGGCCTACCCCGCCGACCTCCCCGAGACGGTCGGCGTGGCGAGCCATCCCGACTGCCCGGTCGACAAGGTGTACTACTTCGCCCCGCACCGCTTCCCCGCGAAGCAGTGGGGCTCCCTCACCGGCAAGTTCCTCACGCACGGCCACGGGCTCACGCCGGAGCGCACGCGCTCGACCTACCGAGGCTCCGGCCTCGCCACCGCGTGGCTCAGCGGCCGCGCGGCGTGCATCCGCGAAGCCCTCGGGGACGAGAGCCCGCAGACCATCGTGGACATCCTGCGCCAGACGGCGCTCACGCCGGTCCCGGAGATCGGCTACGCGTGAAGCGCCGCGCCGGAACCCGATGACCATCCTCGACGCCCTCGCCGCACGTGCGCGCTCCATGCGCCCGGCGGACCTCCCCGCCGACGTCCTCGCCCTCGGACGCCTCCAGCTCGTCGCCGCCCTGGGCGCCGCGCGCGCGTCCGGCGCGCACCCCGGCCCCACCCTGGCCGCCCGCCTCTCCGCCGCCGCCGCGCGCCACGCGTGGGACGACCCGGTGCTCGCGGGGCGCGTCGGCCTCGTGGCGCCGCACGTGGTGTGGGCGCTCGGCAGGGACCGCACGCTCGACGAGCTCGCCACCGCGTTGGTCGTCGCCAACGAGGTGGGCGGGCGCATCGGCCTCGCGATCCTCTTCGGACCGCGCGCCGGTCACGCCGACACCCACGCCGCGACCGCGGCCGGCGCCGCCGCGGCGGCGTGGCTGCGCGGCGACGATGCCACCACCTTCGCGCGCGCCGTCGCCGGCGCGATCATCTCCGGACGCCACGTGCCGCTGCGCGACGCGGACGGCCCGGCGCTGGCGATCGAAGCGTCGCTCGCCGCCGAGCGCGCGAGCGGGGGGCCGACGGACCTGCTCGATCCGGGCGGCTCGTGGTGGGCGCCTCGCACACGGCGCCCGCTCCACGGCGCCTTCGCGGGGCTCGGCGAGGTCTGGCTCACCCGCACGCTCCTCGTGCGCGCCTTCCCCGGGCTGGTCTGGGGCGCGACCGCGCTCGAGTCGGTCGACGAGATCCTCCGCCGCCACGTGAAGGCGGCCGACAAGCGCCTTCGCGCCGACCAGGTCGAGCGCGTCGAGCTCCGCGTCAACGCCCACACCTGGGCCATGCACCGCGCCGCCGGGGCCGACCTCGCCAGCGCCCTCCCGCGCAGCATCGCGGTGCTCGTGGCGCGGCACTCCCTGTCCCCCGCCGACCTCGCCCCGGCCGCGCTCGCGGAGCGCGCCACGGAGATCGACGCGCTCGCGGCGCGCGTCACGGTGGAGCACGACTGGGGGCTCACCCTCGCCGCCCACGAGCGCCTCGCCCGCGCGCTCGGGCCGCTGTTCGGCGGATGGTCGTCGGCGCGCGACGCGCGACGCGGCCTCGAGCTCGACGGCGGGCTCCCACCCTTCTCGATCGACGACCTCCCTCGGATCGTGCGAGCCCGCCCGGATCGCGTCGCCGCGGCCTTGCGCGTCCGG
The DNA here is from genome assembly GCA_945862325.1 of Klebsiella pneumoniae. Lineage (GTDB taxonomy): Bacteria > Myxococcota_A > UBA796 > UBA796 > SXON01 > CAMAXZ01. The sequence continues at coordinate 14,987 of CAMAXZ010000019.1, read as the reverse complement.
CCCGGCGACCTCACCGCCTGCGATCTCGACGCCTTCCGGTGGGCGCTCCCCGTCGAGGTGCGCGTCCACACGACCCGCGGCGGCTCGTGGCCCGAGCGCCGCAGCCTGCCCCTCGGCACCGGCGCGGAGGCAGAAGCGCGCCTGATCGCCCCCTCCGGCCGCGAGGCGCTCGCCCTCGCACGCTTCGACGACGCGACCCGCCCCGCGGCGCGCGCCGCCCTCGACGCCCCGGGCGCGTCGATCGCGGCGGACGTGCTCGGGCCGCTCGCGGAGCCCTCGTGACCGTCCACACCCTCGCCGAGCTCGCGCTCACCCTCGCCGGCACCGTGCACGGCGGCACCCTCGCGGTGTTCGCGTTGCTCCTCGTCGGCCGCTCCGCCGTGCCGTCGGTGGCCGAAGCCGACCTCGTCCGTTGCTTCCGGGCCACGGGCGCCACGCTCGGGCTGTCGCTCGGGCTCTTCATCCTCGCCGGCGCCTGGCGCTACGCCCACGCGGTGAACCCCGGCGCCGGGTTCCCCGACGCCTTCGCGGTGCCGATCGACGATCCCCTGACGATCGCGCGCCTCGTCGTCTTCGGCGCCTACTGGGTCAGCTACGTGTGGCTCGAGATCTTCACGCTCGAACCGACCCGCATGCTCGACGGCGGGCTGCTCGGGGATGTGTCGCGTTGGAAGCCGGCGTCGGCGGCCGTCGCCCGACACGTGTCGATAAACGCGGTTTTGTTCCTTACGAACCTACTCCTTGGCACCCTCGGCGCGGCGCCCTGACGCATCCCGGGCGTCGCGCCCCGTCACCGCGGCCCGCCACCGCGCGACATCGTCGCCGAGGCGGCCCGCGCAGAAATAGGTGATGACGAGGTTCGCGACGACGAACACGCCCCACTCCGCGGGGCCCAGCTGTAGCGGCGGGACCGACATCGGGGCGGTATATCCGGCCGCATGTTGCTCGCCCTCACCCTGCTCGCGTGTCCGAAGCCGCCGGTGGTCACCGCGGCGCCCGTCGCGGCGAACGCGCCCCTGCCGATCACGACCTCGCTCTTCGTGCCGCCCGCGCGCGGCTATCGCTGGACCGAAGTGACGACGGGGGGCGACGGCGTCGGGGGCACGCGCCGCGAGATCGAGCAGCGTTGGTCCGGCCCGAACCACACGGCCCAAGGCACGTTCTGGACGATCACGGAGGGCGACGCCGGCGGCGGTCCCGCGCGAGAGACCATGATGGTGGCGTGGACCCCGCGCGGCTTCGAGGTGCACGGCACCACGATCGGCCAGCGCCCGTTCGCGCGCTTCGACCCTCCCTACCTCGTCCTCCCCGCGACCCCGGCCGCGGGCGACGCGTGGACCGGCACGCATCGCGTCGCCGACGGCACGGTGGTCCGCTCGTGCACCCTCGCGCCCGGATCGACCTGCGACGGCGGGCTCGACGCGGTGTGTGTCACGAACCGCGACGATCGAAGCATCACGTTGACCACCCGATACTGTCCCGGCGTCGGCTTCGTCGGTTGGGAGTCCCGCGTGGAGACGGCGCCGGGGGTCGGCTTCAGCGCGCGCGCGGACGACGTTCGCGCCCTCTGAGCCACGCGATCGTCTCGCACGCGACACGCGGACGCCGCGCGACTCCGCCGGGTGCGCGCTACGCTAGCGCTTGATGACCACCGCGTGGGACGATCCGAGCGCCCTCGTCGGTCAGCTCCTCGGAGACCGCTACCGCATCGAGGGCACGATCGCCGAAGGCGGCATCGGGCGGGTCTATCGCGCCGTTCAGGAGCCGCTCGGGCGGCCCGTCGCCGTGAAGGTCACACGACGCGACGCGGCCAGCGGCACCGAGGGCGCGGCGTTCGCCGAACGTTGGCTGCGCGAGGCCTCGCTCGCCGGCAACCTGCGGCACCCGAACGTCGTGACCGTGCACGACTTCGGCCGGCTGGACGACGGCCGCTGCTACATCGTGATGGAGCTCCTGGACGGGCGTAGCCTGCAGGACGTCCTGCGCGACGGGCCCCTGAGCGCCCGCCAGACGATCGAGGTCTTCGCTCAGATCCTGCGGGGCCTTCGCCACGCGCATCGCGCCGGCATGGTCCACCGCGACATGAAGCCCGCGAACGTCATCCTCGTGCCGGGCGACGACGGCGTGGTGGCGAAGGTGGTGGACTTCGGGCTCGTGAAGTCGTTCCAGACCGACGACGAGCGGGGCGTCGCGCCGTCGCTCTCCGCGTCGATCGCCCCCGAGCTCACGCAGCACGGGACGTTCCTGGGGACCCCGCAGTACGTCGCCCCCGAACAGGCCCGCGGCGAGACCACCGACGCGCGGACCGACATCTATGCGGTGGGCGTCATGCTCTACGCGAGCCTCACCGGACGCCTGCCGTTCGACGTGCGCGGGAGCGCCGCGCTCGTGGCGGCCCACCTGCACACGGCCGTGCCGCCGATGCGCGACCGTGCGCCGCAGGTCGCCGTACCGCCCGAGCTCGAGGCGATCGTGCGGAAGTGCCTGGAGAAGCGGCCGAGCAACCGTTTTCCGGACTGCGACGCGGTGATCGACGCGCTCGAAGGCGTGATCGTGGGGTTCGAGACCCAGCTCGCTCCCATGGGGTTCGCGCCGGGAGAGCCCGACGAAGGGAGCGGCGCGACGCGCATCGACGCCGCCGCGTCCCTGCACCGATCCCACGTGCGCACGGGCGCGCGTCGCCTCTCGGACGTACACGCGCCGCGCCCGCCGGAGCCGACCCCGCCGCCGACACCGATCGTCACGCCGCTCCCGCCGCGCGAGCCGCCCGCACCCCCCGACGCGCCAACGCCCCCACCGCGCCCGGCGCGCGTCGGCGCGGCCCGTCGGGGTCTGCCCGTGCTCGCCGCCCTCGGGGCGATGACCCTGCTCGGAAGCCTCAGCGGGGCCGCGCTGTGGACACTCACGGCGCCGACCGCGAGCGAGGCGCCGGCCGTCGACGCGCCCGACGAGCTCGATCCCGCGCTCGAGCCGGTCTTCGAGCCAGCGGCGATCACCCGCACGGTGTGGCTGCTCGTATCGAGCGAGCCGGCCGGCGCGACCGTGCTCCGCGACGGCGCGGCGCTCGGCGACACCCCGTACGCCGGCGCGATGGAGGTCCCCGCGGACATGAGACGTCTCGCGCTGGTCGTGAGGCTCGGCGCCGACGCGGAGCAGGTCGAGCTCGATGTATCCGGTGACACATCGACGACCCACGTCGTGTTCGAGCGCAAAGCCCGGACACCGTCCGCCGCGAAGCGCGACGCCGCGGCGCCGGCCCCGCGGCCGTCGGGCGGAGTCATCGTCGCCGACGGGGTGGCGTTCACGGCCGTGCAAGCCGCCGCGGCCCTCCGCCTCGCGAACGAGTCGACCCGCTCCGAGCTGCTCGCCCTCGGCATCGCGCCCCGCCAGGCGAGCGTGATCCTCGAGAAGCGGCCGTTCGCCGATGTCGGCGCGATGGCCGCGACGCCCTTCATCGGGGAGAAGACCCTCGAGCACCTCCGCGACGGGCGCTGAGGCCGCCTACCGGAGCGGGCGCGACGTGAGCGCGTCGGGCTCGTTCATCGCGCCGAGGGCCACGTCGTAGGTGATGTCGCCGGCGGCGTAGGCCTCCCGGATCATCGTGTCCATCTGGCGCATGCCGCGCGTCGCGCCCGTCTGGATGACGTTGTTGAGCTGGTGCGCCCTCCCGTCGCGGATCATCGCGCGCGCCGCGGTGTTCGCGAGCAGCAGCTCGTACACGAGCAGCCGGCCGCGCCCGTCGGCGCGCGGCAGGAGGCGCTGCGCGAACACGCCCTGGATCGTGCTCGCGAGCTGGATGCGCACCTGTGTCTGTTGCGCCGGTGGGAAGACGTCGACGATGCGATTCACGGTCTGCGCCGCCGAGCTCGTGTGCAGCGTCGCCAACACGAGGTGCCCCGTCTCGGCGGCCGTCAGCGCCGCCGAGATGGTCGGGAGATCGCGCATCTCGCCGATACACACGATGTCTGGGTCCTGCCGGAGGGCGTGCACGATGCCGGTGTGGAAGCTCGCGGTGTCTCGCCCCACCTCGCGCTGAACGACGAGGGACCGAGCCTGGGGGTGGAGGTACTCGACCGGGTCCTCGATCGTGACGATCTTCTTCCGCTCTTCACGGTTGATCGAGGCGAGCAGGGCGTTGAGCGTCGTGGTCTTCCCCACGCCCGTGGGGCCGGTGACCAGGAACAGGCCGCTCGGCCGACGCACGGCCTCGAGCAGGACGTCGGGCAGGCCGAGCTCGCCGAGGGTCGGCAGCTCGAGCGCGCCGACGCGGATCGACGCCTCGACGCGCCCCATCGCCGCCGCCACGCTGAAGCGGAAGAAGCCGAGCTCGCCGAATTCGAGGGAGAAGCACAGCTCGTGGGCGGCCTCGAACGCGCGGCGCTGGCTGTCGTCCAGCAGATCGAAGATCAGGCTCCGGATCGTGTCCGACGTGAGCGGCTCCGCCGGGGAGGGCTCGATGTAGCCGTGGATGCGCCACATCGGCGCCCGGCCGGAGACGAGGTGCACATCGCTGGCCCCCACGCGGCGGGCCTCGTGGAGGAGCTCGAGGATGTTCATCGGGTGGGATCCGGGGGCCAGGTGACGGGCCCGCGCGCGTCGACGGGGGAGAGGCGGTAGTGGATTCGACCGCGGATCGCGCCGACGGGCAAGGGGCGCAACGGCGCCGCGTACAGGACCACGTGGTCGTCGGGCACGACGAACGGGTCGAACGGCGGGATCACCGCGCCGACGAGCGGCGTCACGGGCGTCGGCGCGCCGTCGACGTACACCCGCCCGTCGAAGAGCTCGATCTGCTGCCGTGCCGTCGCCAGGACGGGCGCGACGACCCACTCGGTGCGGCCGGCGTCGGCCCGCGCGGCGACGAGGGTGTCCGGGGTGGGCGCGACGACCGGGGTGGTGAGGTACCGCCCAGCGGAGAGCCGTTCGGCGCGGGCGACCGCGATCGGCGCCACGGCGAGGTTCGTCACGACCTCGAAGGCTGTGTTCCAGGCGATGACGGCCGCGAGGCCGAGCGTGGCCGCCACCAGGACCGCCCGTGGGCGGGCCCCGAGCCGCGCCACCACCTCACGCGCCGTCGACGCCGCGATCGCCCCGAACACGAGGGCCCAGGCGAACGCCAGCACCGCCGGGCGCTCCCACGCGAGGAACACCCCGGCCCAACCCGCTCCGAAGGCCGCGAGGCACGCCCACCCCCACGCCCGGTCCCGCCGGACGAGGGCAGACGCGCCGGGCACGAGCCCGCCGAGCGCCGCCGCGACCACCGCCGGGCCGGTGTACCGGAGGGGCTGCGTGGGCCGCGTCGACGCCGGGGCGGCGCGCGCGAACGGGTTCGCCGCCCGCACACGCGGCGCCGCGATCGGCGACTCCGCGGCCGCCAACGGGCGCCCGCACGCGAAGCACCGGGTGAGCCCGGGCATGTTCGGCTCGTGACACGCGACGCAACGCACGTCAGCGCCGGCCGAGCCACCGCTGCGCGCGACCCAGGAGGCTCAGCTTCGGCGACTGGTAGAACGACGCCGTGTGCTCGCGCGCCACGACGCGGCCGCCGAGCGCCGCGAGCACGCGCTGCTCGAGCGCCTCGCACCCGGCGCCCGGCACGCCGCCGACCTCGAATCGGACCGTGCCGTCGGGGCGCAGCTCGATCTGGATCTCGGCGTCGTCGAACTCAGGATCATCGACATCCGTGCTCACGCTTCACCTCCGAGCCAGCGGCGGAGGGCGCTGGCGACGCGGGACCACACCCCGCGGTTGGACAGGTCCTCGAGCGCGACACGCGCGGAGGTCATGCGCGGCTCGAGGGCAAGCGCGCGCTCGAGCTCCTGACGCGCCTGGGCGAGGTCGCCGACGCGCTCCCAGTACACGCCGTAGCCCAGGGCGACGCGCGGGTTGGTGTCGTCGGCACGGCGCGCACGGTCGAGCCACACGCGCGCGGTGGGGAGATCCCCCGCGTGCAGGGCGACCTCTGCGGCGTGGAGCGCGCCGAGCGGCCCCGGCGCGCGCTCGTGGGCCTTGTCGAGGTTCACCCGGCCCATCTTCGGCTGTCCGTCCCCATACACGACGGCGGCGCGCGCGAGCCAGACCTCCGGGTCGTCACGACCCGACTGCAACGCGCGGTCCGACCACGCGCGCGCGTCATCGAGCCGCCCCGCCTGGAGGGACGCGAGAGCCCGAAGGGCGTGCAGGGTCGGTCGTTCGCCGAGCTGGGCCGCGGCCTGCTCGAGCCACCGCGCCGCCTCCTCCGGCTGCCCCATGCCGAGGAGCGCGCGCACCTGCCCAATCCACGCCTCCGCGTTCCCCCGGTCCTGCTCGAGCGCGCGGCTGTAGAAGCGCAGCGCCGCCTCGAACGCGCCGTGCTCGAGCGCCGTGCGCGCGGTGGACAGGACGCGCTCCGGCCCCGGGCGAGCCTCCTCGTGCCCGTCGACCGCCTCGGGCGCGACGATGTGGTCGAAGCGGGACACGCGTCACCGGCCTCGCCGGAGGCGGAGGCGCACGGTGCCGTCCGCGGCGCGCTGCTCTTCGGCCACGGCGAACCCGTGCCCCTCCATGCGGCGCACGAGGTCGCGGTAGGCGATCTGCTGACGCAAGAGGCCGAGAAGCGCTTCGGCCCGCCGCGACACCTCCGCGCGGCTCACCCCTTCCCCGTGCGCGGTGACCCGCAGCGCGCCGCGAATGTCGCGCTCCATGCGCAAGAGCACCCGAACGTCCGCCATCTCGACGACACATCGGTCGGCGACGACCTGATCCACCACGGCCTCCGTGGCCACGCTGAGCTCCACCGAGGTGTCGAGGTCGGTCAGCTGCGCGGCGCGGCGCGCCTGCAGATCCACGCGGTGCTGCTCCTGCTCCGCCGCGTCCAGGACGCGCATCCCGAGCGCCGCCGCCGCCGCCGCCGCGAGCGCGCTGAGCACCGGCGCGCCTACAGTGACGGCGCCCGCCGCCGCGACGGTGACCACCACCGACATTCAACCCGCCTTTCGTGCGCGGCCCTCGGCCCAGGCGCGCAGCGCGTCGATCGACTCGGCCCGGAGCTTCGACAGAGGAGGCGACGCCCGAAGGGCCTCGGCGAAGTGGCGGCCGTCCGGCGGCGCTCCGTCGGCGAGCGCGCAGAACGCGCCCTCGACGACGGCGGCGGCGATCTCCGCGCCGGAGTACCCGTCCGAGAGCTCGGCGAGCGCGCCCACGTCGACCCGGTCGAGGAGCCCCGGATCGTCGGACGCACGGGCGCGTTGGCCAAGGTGCACCCGCCAGATGTCGCGCCGCTGGGCCGGCTCGGGGAGGTCGACGAAGAAGATCTCGTCGAAGCGCCCCTTGCGCAGCAGCTCCGGCGGGAGCGCGTCGATGTTGTTGGCCGTGGCGAGCACGAACACGGGCTGGGTCTTCTCTTGGAGCCATGTCAGGAGCGTGCCGAGCATGCGCAGGCTGGTGCCCCCGTCGGTAGCGCCGTTGGTGGCCCCGAACGCCTTCTCGATCTCGTCCACCCACAACACGCAGGGGGCGATTCGCTCCGCGAGGCGGATCGCCCGGCGGAGGTTGGTCTCCGAGGCGCCGACGAGGCCCTCCATCAGGGCGCCGACGTCCATGCGCAGCAGGGGCTGCCCCCACTGGCCGGCGATCCCGCGCGCGACGAGCGACTTCCCGCAGCCCTGAACGCCGACGAGCAGGGCGCCGCGCGGGAAGGGCAACCCGATACGTCTCGCCTCTTCGGAGAACCCGCGCCCGCGACGCATGACCCATTGTTTCAGGGTGTCGAGCCCCCCGACGTGCTCCATCGGGACCGACGACACGACCTCGAGGAAGCCGGAGCTCCGTACGATGCGGGCCTTCTCCTCGAGCACGATCTGGACGTCGGCGGCGGTGAACTTGCCGCCAGACACGCGCACGCGGGCCCAGATGTTCTCGGCCTGCTCGAGCGTGAGCCCGAGGCACGCGTGCGAGAGGGCCCGCGCCACCGCGTCCGGCACCGGCAGGGCGAGCTGGCGCGCGACGCGCTGCAACAGCGCCATGTGCTCGGCGACCTCTGGGAGCGCGAGGTCGTGGACCGCCGCCACCCCCTCGAGCGTCGGCGGAAGGTCGCCCGGGCCGACCGCCACGAGCACGGCGCCCACCGTCTTGCAGTGCAGCGCCGCGTCCTTGATCGCCCGCACGAGGGCGGGGTTGCCACCGGCGCACAGCGCCGGCAGGTCTTTGAGGATCCAGATGGTGCGCCGCTTCTGACCACGGATGTGGGCGAGCGCACCCAGGGGATCCGACTGCGCGCCGGAGCTGGCGGGCCCGGGGACGTCGTGAAGGCCGTGCACCTGCGACCAGCCGGTCGCGGCGTCCCCCAGCGCTCGGGCCGCGCGGCAGATCAGGTCGACGGCGCGGTCCTCTTCGAGGGTGCGCAGCCAGATCAGCGGGTACCGCGCGCGGATGAGCAGCTCGAGATCGGCGGGCATGACGCAGGGCTAACCGACCGATACCCCTCGAGCGCCGGCAGCACGGAGCCCGTCACGAACGGGAAGAACAGTCGGCCTTCGCCGTCGATCTCCACGGGGACGTCCGGGTCCTCGCCCGCGGACCCCGCGCCGGCGCCGATGGGCGGGGCGGAGAGGCCGGCGCACAGCGACGCGACCTGGGCCTGCTCGACCGGGTCGAGCGCGCGGCCGAGCGTCGGGTGCCCACGGGCCCGGCCGACGGGCGCGTAGTGCGTCATGACGTGCACGCGCACGTCGCCCTCGAGCGTCCGGGCCCACGCGATCGTCGGGGCCGCGCAACACCCGACGTGACCCGGCAGCACGAGGACGCGCAGGAGGAGCCGGAGCCCCGACGCTGCGGCCGCCTCCGCCGACCGGACCGCGACCGCCGGGTAGTCGGCGGCTCCGGCCACCGCCCGAGCGCAGTCCGTCGCCCAGAAGTGCACGTCCCCGACGACCACGTCGACGTGCGCGCGCGCCCACGCGGCCACGGAGGGCCCCCAGTAGAGGTTCGTGTTGAACACGATGGGGACCCCGGGCAGCCGGGCCCGGAGCAAGGGCGCCAGCTTGGTGAGATACGGCAGGTTCACCGCAGGATCGCCGCCGACGAACGACACCGTCCGGAAGCAGGGGTGTCGTGGGTCGGCGACCGCCGCGGCGAGGTCCTCGGGGGTGATCGCCTCCCCCTCGTGCGGCCGCTCGATCGCGCGCGGCACGGTGCAGAACCGGCACCGGAGGGAGCAGCCTGTCAGGTAGATCTCGTAGGTCGGGGCGATCTCCGTCTCTTCGAGCACGGTGACACCGCGCCAATACACGCGAGACGTGTCAACCCCGCAGATGCTCCCGGGCCCTCGCGCCGCGCAGGCCCGGGGGCAGTCCGTGCAGGCCACTCAGTCCTCCGCGCGCTCCTCACGCCCGTCGGCGTGACGCGCGAAGCGCCCCTCCGCGGCCGGGTGGGTGGGCGCGGTGGAGGGCCAGGGCCACCCGCCGAAGCGGGTACGCCGATAGTCGGCGTATGCCTGCTGGATCTCCTCGGTCGTGTTCATCACGAACGGGCCGTGGTTGGCCACGGGCTCGCCGATCGGGCGCCCCTGAAGCAGGAGCAGCTCCGCCTCGTCGTCGAAGCCCCCGAGCTCGAGGGGGGCGTCCGCGCGCACCTGGATCGCCGTGGGCGACGCGACCCTGACCCCGGCCACCCGAGCCGCGCCACGGAACAGGTAGAGCACCCGGTTGACGCCCGGACGCGCCGCCGGAAGCAGCGTACGCGCCCCGGGCTCGAGGTGGATCGTCCAGATCGCCACGTCGGCCTCGGCGCGCGCCGCCCACGAGCGCGGCGGCGGCGGGTTCGCCGCGGCGGCGCCCAGCGAGCCGGCCACCACCGCCACCGTCGCGCCGCCGTCGGTGTGGCGGCGGATCTGGTGCGCCCAGAACATCGCGAAGTGCGCCGGCGCCATCTTGTCGGCCTTCGGGAGGTTCAGCCAGATCTGGAACAGCTCGAGCGGGTTCGGCGCGGCCGTGTCCACCAGCGGAAACATCTCACTGTGTTGGATGCCGGCGCCCGCCGTGAGCCACTGGACGTCGCCGCGACCGTAGCGCGCCGCCGCCCCCAGGGAGTCGCAGTGGTCCACCAGGCCGCGACGCACGACCGTGACGGTCTCGACGCCGCGGTGGGGGTGCCCGGGGAACCCGGGCACCTCGCGCCCGTGATACATCCGCCAGCCGTCTCGTGGCGTGAAGTCCTGGCCGAGCTCACGCTCGGCGAGGCTCGCCGCCGGCCCGAGCCGCCCGTCGCCGGCGGGGTAGGCGTCGTCGTGATGGACGCAGAACAGGAACGGGTCCAACGTGGGCCAGGCGAAGCCGAGGGGGGTCTGGGCGAGGATCATGCCGCCACCGTAACGTTCACGACCTCGTGAAACTTCCGGACGTCGACCTCGATCGTGCCATCCGGCAGCTCGGTGAGCATGTCCACGTACCGAGCGCCCCAGACGACGTCCCCCGCGCCGTACGTGTACGACGCGTGCACCGGCTGCAGGGTGGTCTCGTCCAGGCCGGTCACGATGACGTGCAGCTCGCACTCGTCCGCCTCGAACCGCGCCGGGTCGAGGCCTTCGAGCGGCCCCCCGGGGATCCGGTGGTGAAGGAGGAACGCCGCGCGGAGGTTGGCGGCGCCGGTGCGCGTGAGCGGGAGGTCGAGCATCCGGTAGAAGGTCTGGCCCTCCACGGTGTGCTCGGTGCGGATGAGCTGAATCGCGAAGCGGACGTCCACGATCTTGTTCAGACGCTCGTTTCCAACCCGCACCGCGAGCGTCGGCACCCCGTCCTGGGTGCCGATGACGGCTTGCCTCGCGAAGATCAGGTGTGTCGTGGTACGCCCGAACTTCGCGAACACGAGGCCGGTGGCCACCGCCGTGACGACGAGCCCGGCGAGGGACTCGAGCGTGACCAGCAGGTGGGCCGCCTCGGACTGCGGCACCATCGCCCCGTACCCGACGGTGCTCAAGGTCTGTACGCTGAAGTAGAAGTGATCGCGCCAGGAGACGGCGCCCGACACGCCGCCGACCGCTGCGTACGCCGTCGCGAACGCCATGTTCACGAGGATCCAGAGCCCGGAGATGCCGCCGATGGCGACCGGCCAGGATGCCTCGAGGAACGCGTGATACGCGTCACGAAACGGCGCGGCCCGCGCACCCACGAGGCGGAACAGCGGCGGGCCACCCGCGTTGCCCGGCGCGGGCGTCGGTCGAGGAGGCGCCGCGGCCATCAGCGTCCGAGCTCCAACGCGGTGTGCTCCCCGAGGCGGGGCGGCGCGCCCGCGACCGGGCCGGTCGGCGGATGCGCGAGCCCGTCCTCACGAAAAAGCTCGCGCGCCACGACCTGCGGATGACGTCGCGCCTCCGCCGGGGACAACACCGGCGCGACACATGCATCGGGAAGCCGCTCGTCCCATGCGTCATGTGTGTCACTCTCGAACAGCGTCGCGAGCCCGCGGTGGGTCACGTCGCCCTCGGCCGCCGCCCACAGGTGCGAGAGGAAGTCCGGCTCGAGCGCCGCGACGCTGACCCAGCGCTCGTCGCGCGTACGATACAGCCCGTACATCGGGGCCTCTCCGCTCAGCAGGGTGTCCCGCTCCACTCCGGCGGCCGCGAGGGCCCAGTGTGTCTGCTGGAGCCCGATCAAGCCATCGAGCATCGCGATGTCCAGCCAGCACCCGCGCCCGCTCCGCTCGCGGGTGAGCAGCGCCGCGACGATCCGGAGGGCCGCCGCGAGCCCGCCCGCGGAGAGGTCCGCCCACTGGAGCGCGGGCACCCGCGGCTCGCCGTTCGCCGCGAGGTCCAGGCCGAGGATGCCGGAGATCGCCAGGAAATTCAGGTCGTGCGCCGGGCGTCGCGCCCACGGCCCGCTCTGCCCCCACCCGGTGAGGCTCGCGATCACGAGGCGCGGGAACCGCGCCCGCAATATCTCCGGGTCGAGCCCGAGGCGCGCGAGGACGCCGGGGCGGAACGACTCGACGAGCACGTCGGCGCCACCGAGCAGCACGAGCAGGTCCTCGCGGCCCTGCGCGGTGCGAAGATCGAGCGCCACGCTCCGCTTCCCGCGGTTGAGTGCGGTGAACCAGGCGCCGTGCTCCCCGATCGACGGGCCGACGGCGCGCAGCGGGTCGCCGCCGTCCGGGTCTTCCACCTTGACGACCTGCGCGCCGAGCCCCTGGAGGCAAAGGGTGGCGAACGGCCCTGGGAGGAGGCGTGAAAGATCGATGACGCGTACGCCGTGCACACGCCCGTCTATCGCGGCGGGTCACTCGAGCGCGGGCAGCGCCGCCAACAGCCGGGGTCCGCCGGCGAGCCGGCGCGTCAGCCGCTCGCCCAGGCCAATCGGCCCGAGACGCAGCAGGACGTCCGCGCGGCCCGCGTCCGGCGGGGGCGCCCCGATCACGATCCCCCACCCCGCCACGCACGCCCCCGCGACGGCGATCGTCAACGCGACCGGGTCATCTTCGAGGATCAACTCGCGGGCGCCCCCGACCGCGTGCGCCACGCGCAGGCCGAGGCGCCCCAGCTCCGCGTGATCGCGCACCCGGCCGTCGAGCACGATGGCCGCGTCGCGCGGGCGCAGCTCGGCACGGAGCCGCGCGAGCCGCGAGGGATCGTCCGCGCCGGGCTCGACGACGAGGGGGCCGGCGCCGCGTCGGGGCGACGCGACGACGCCCACGTGAAGCAGGGCGAGCGTCCAGACGACCCGCGCGATGGGATCGTCGGACCACCACAGGAGCGGGGCGCCCGCCGGACTCGCTGTCCGCGCGCGGATCAGCCCCACCGCCGCCCGGGCCACCGCGACGTCGAGCTCCGACCAGGACAGGCTGGCGGCGCCGGCCGCGAGGGCCCTTCGCCACGCCCCCGCGCGGGCCGTGTCCGCGAAGCGTTCGAGCAGTGGCGCCACGCCACGACCTATCGCGGTTGGGGGAACGCCGGACCCGCGATACACTCGTGGGGATGTCGGAACGCGCGCCTCGCCCCTTGTTCATCGTGAGCGACGCCACCGGCGACACCGCAGACCGCGTCACACGCGCCGCGCTCCGGCAGTTCGACGGCGTCCGCGTCGCCGTGAACGTCTTCTCGAACGTCACCGACCGCGATCAGCTCGAGCGCATCCTGCGCCAGGCCGCCATGCAGGAGGCGTTCGTCGTCACCTCGCTCGTCAGCGCCGATCAACGGTCCCTCGCCAACGAGCTCTCGAAGGCCTTCCGCATCCTTCAGGTCGACGTCATCGGCAACGTGATCACCGCGTTGTCCGGCTGGTTCGGCGAGCAGCCGACCAGTCAGCCGGGCCTCCTGCACCGGACCGACGCCGACTACTTCCGTCGGATCGAGGCGGTCGAGTTCACCGTGAAGGTGGACGACGGCAAAGAGCCGCGGATGTTGGAGAAGGCGGACATCGTGCTGGTGGGGGTGTCCCGCACCTCGAAGACCCCGCTGTCCGTGTTCCTCGCCTACAAAGGCTACAAGGTCGCGAACGTCCCCCTCGTCCTCGGCCGCGAGCCGCCCCCGCAGATCTTCAAGATCGACCCTCGCAAGGTGTTCGCCCTGACCATCGACCCGGAAAACCTCGTGGCCATCCGCAAGCAGCGCCTCCAGACGATGCGCATGTCGAATGACACGAACTACGGGCAGATGGACTACATCATCGCGGAGCTCGAGTACGCGGACGAGCTGTTCCGTCGCAACCGTCAATGGACGCTCGTCAACGTCACCAACAAGGCGCTGGAGGAGACAGCGGCCTCGATCCTCTCGATCTACCAGGAGCGGCGGCTGGGTGGCGTGGACGAGGTCGGACAGTTGTAGCCGATGATCGGCGCCACGATCGACAAGTACGTCGTGCTCCAGCGCATCGGCGAGGGCGCGACGGCGACGGTCTACCGCGGCCGCCACACGACCATCGGGCGCGAGGTGGCGATCAAGGTGCTCCATCCGCACCTGTCGGCGTCCAGCCGCAACAAGGAGCGCTTCAACCGCGAGGCGCGCGCCGTCGGTCGGCTCTCGCACCCGAACATCGTGTCGATCCTCGACTACTCGGGCCCGAACGTCGACGACTGTTACATCGTCTGCGAGCTCGTGAAGGGCGTCACGCTGCTCGGGCTTCTGCAAGAGAGCGGCCGTATCCCGAGCGAGATCGCCGCGGTCATCGGCGCCGACATCGCGAGCGCGCTCGCGTTTGCGCACACTCAGGGGATCGTCCATCGCGACGTGAAGCCCGAGAACGTGATGATCAGCCGCGAAGGTCAGCTCAAGCTGATGGACTTCGGCGTGGCCCGGGTGCTCGACGAGAGCACGATCACGATGGACGGCTCGCTCCTCGGCTCGCCCGCGTACATGAGCCCACAGCAGGCCCTCGACCAACCGCTCGATGGCCGCTCCGACATCTTCTCGCTCGGGTCCCTGCTGTTTCACTGCGTCACGGGGCACGTCCCCTTCGCCGGAGGAAACCCTTCGGTGATCCTCCGGAACATCATCGACGGCAACCGCGCGGAGGCCCTCGAGCTGGCCCCCGAAGCGGCCCCCGCCATGGTGAGCGTCATCGACCGCCTCCTCCAGAGCCGCCCGGACGACCGCCCCGCGAACGCCGACGAGGCCCGCACGGCGCTGCTGGGCTGCCTCGCGGCGGTCGGCCTCACGCCCGACGATCCGTTGGTGAACCTGAGGTCCTACCTCCTCGATCCGGCCGCGGCGCGCGCCGCGCTCGAGTCGCACCTTCGCCCGACCCTGCTCGCGTCCGGAAAGGCGAAGCTCGCGGCGGGCGACACCCTCGCCGCCCTGCACGACCTCAATCGGCTCCTCGCGTTCGACGAGGAGAACGAGGAGGTGCTGGCGCTCATCCAGTCGTTGCACCAGGGTCCGGTGGGCGCGGTGGCCGCGGGCGCCGGCCGCCGCCGCGCCGCCGTGTGGGTCGCCGTGGGGGTGGCCGCCCTGGCGCTGGCGGGCGTGGGGCTGTCCGCCCTTCGCCCCGATCCGCCCCCGGAGGCGCCCCTCGAAGGGCCGC
>CAMAXZ010000018.1 GCA_945862325.1 Klebsiella pneumoniae | reverse complement strand
CCGGCTCACCGGCGGCGCCCGGTCGTCTGCCGCCCGCGCCTGGCGCCGCGGGCGGGGGCGTGTCGACGATGCGCAGGGCGAAGGCCTCGTCGGGGTCCTCGCGAACGCCGACGCCGGCCGCCGCGGCGAGCCCCACGGCGCGCTCCGGGCTCCGACGCTCCTCCACGAAGCCCCACAGCCCCGCCAGGACAGCGACGTGCAACGCCAGGGAAACCACGGCACACGCGAACAGTCGTCCGAGCGGCACGGCCGCGCGATCGCGTCCCGGAGCGGGGTTGGTGCGGTACAAGCGGCGCGTGCCCGGCCCTACATAGTCGCTCCATGGCGCGGAGGGCGCGAGGACGGCGCGATACCCTCCCGACATGGTGGACGAGCCGTCGTTTCCGGTGCGCATGTTGCGGCGGGGCCTCAAGGCGGCCAGCCGCGCCGGCGCGTCGATGGTCGAGCGGGTCTTGCGGCGCGACACGGCCCTCGGCCCCGCGCCCGCGAGCCGACCCGCCGGCCCGCGCCGCGGCCCGGCGGCCCCGGGGGACATCCCCGTGCAGCTCGGCACGACCACGGTCCGTGTCGAGCGCGGCAGCACCGTGCTGCAAGCGGCGGAGTCGGCAGGCGTGGCGATTCGTCACTACTGCGGCGGGAACTGCTCGTGCGGCACGTGCCGCGTGGAGATCGTCGAGGGCGCCCGCAACCTGCGGCGCGCGGAGAGCATGGAGAAGGTCGTCCTCGGCGAAGCGGCCGCGCGCGGGGACCGCCTCGCCTGCCAGGCCGAGATCCTCGGGCCCGTCTCGGTGTGCGTCCCCGAGTGGTTCTGAGGGTGCCGCCGCGGGCGAGCCGGCGTCTCTCCCTGCGCGTGCTGCCGGCGCCGGAGCGCGCGGACGTCGCGGATCTCGAGGTGCGGCTCCGCGCGGTCGCCGCGGCGTGGGGCGCACCGCCGATCGGCGCGGCGAACATGCGGGTCGACGTCGGGAGCGAGCGGTTCGTCTCCTCCGGCCAGGGGGGCTTCGCGGTCGCCTGCCCGACCTGCGCGGCGAACGTCGTCGGCGCGTTCGTCGAGGCGGTCGAGCGTTGGCGTGCCGAAGCACACGCCCGCCACGCCCGCGCGCTCGAGTGCCCGAGCTGTGGCGCGCGTCACGACCTCGACACCTTGCGGTTCGATCCACCCGCCGGCTTCGCCCGCGGGTGGATCGCGCTCGACGACGTCGAGGCGCCGGATCTCCCCCCCGCCGCCGCGCGCGCCGCCGAGCCGTGGATCGGCGCGCCGCGCGTCATCGCGGTGCGCGGCTGATATACGTGACGCCTGGAGGTTCCATGCTGTTCTGGCTCCTGCTCGCGTGCTCCGGCACCGACGACTCCGCGAAGGACTCCGCCGAGGGCGACGCGGACACCGACACCGACACCGACACCGACACCGACACCGACAGCGACACCGACGCGGACTGCACGGGCGGTATCTCGGGCACCATCCTCACCTTCGACGGGCTGAGCCCCGCCGAGACCGAGGTGCAGGCCTGCGACACCTTCTGCTTCCCGACGCAGACGCTCGCCGACGGGTCGTTCAGCTTCGAGGGGCTTTGCCCGGGCAGCTACAAGGTCGACGCGCTCGGAGAGAACGAGCGGGACGACTACGGTCACGTGCGCGTGCACACCGACCTCGAGACCACCGCCGTCACCCTTCCTCTCCCGCTGTACATCCCGCGCGTGTACGGGCCCGAGACGGTCACCAGCGGCCGCTACACCTTCGGGACGGACTTCGGCTGGACGGTGGACGCCTCCACGCTCTCCGTGCCGTTCGGCTTCGAAGACGATCAATTCTGGGCCGGGGCGATCCCTGCCGCGGAGATCCCGGCGTATTGGGACGGCCTCGACGTTCAGGGCGCCGTCTCCTTCCGGCCCTTCGGCACGACCGTGAGCGCGCCCTTCGACATCGCGGTGCTCGGCCTCTGGCCGGAGTCCTCCTACCAGGCCTACTACATCGACGATCACGGCCTCGTGCAGGGGCCGGTCGGCACGCTCTCGGTGGTCGAGGGCGTGTTGATGGGCACGGTCGAGCCGGCCTTC
Source organism: Klebsiella pneumoniae (assembly GCA_945862325.1). Lineage (GTDB taxonomy): Bacteria > Myxococcota_A > UBA796 > UBA796 > SXON01 > CAMAXZ01. The sequence continues at coordinate 77,668 of CAMAXZ010000018.1, read as the reverse complement.
CTGACCTGGATCCTCATCGTCCCGGGGTGAGCACGGCTCCGGACACCGCGCGCCTGCTCGCGGCCTTGGAGCGCGAGCGCGACGTGCGGGGTTCGTTCGCGATCTACGAGGTCGTGAGCGGTGAAGACCTCGCCGGCGTGGCGGCCGCCCTCTGCGCCCACCCGCGCCACCCGCTCGCGTCGGACGTGCGGGCGTGGCTCGAGGCGCGCGGCGCCGCCCCGCCCGTGCCCGACACCGCCGCCCAGCTCCAGGCGCTCGGCGTCGAGGACCCCGCGGCGTGGGTGGCCCGGCACCGCGCGGAGGTCGCCACCCTTCGGCGCGCCGTCGACGAGGCGCGCGCGGCCGCGCTCGGCGCGGGTCGAACCGCCAGCGCGTATGCGCTGATCTGTGTGCTGCTCGCGGTGATCGCCGTCGCGGGGTGGGCAGCGGCGTTCGGTCGTGTTCCTTTCGAACCGGAGCCGCTGGCGCGGCCCGCCCCCGAAGCGCCGCCGACGCGGCCGGAGCCCCGATGAGCAGCATCACCCTCGGTCGACCGCTCGGCTTCGAGTTCCGGGTCGACCCGAACGCGCTGGTGGTGCTCGGGCTCTATGCCCTCATGGGCGCGCGCGCGGGCGCGGGCGGCGTGCTGACCGGCGTGCTCCTGGCCGCCGTGGTGTTCGGGTCCATCCTCGTCCACGAGCTCGGGCACGCGATCACCGCGCGCGCGTTCGGGCTCGGTCCGGTCTCGATCACCCTGCACGGCTTCGGGGGGCTCACGCAGTACCGCCGCGGGGCGTCGGGGCTGCAGGGCATCCTCGTCACGGCGGCGGGGCCGCTCGCCGGCTTCGCCCTCGGTACGGTGAGCCTCGTCCTGGGGCTCGTCGCGCTGGGCGTGCTCGGGCCGGGCCTGGTCACGACCGTGTTCGATCAGCTCGTCTGGGTGAACTTCTTCTGGAGCGCGTTCAACCTGCTCCCGATGTACCCCATGGACGGCGGCGTCATCACCTTGCACGCGCTTTCCTTCCGCCTGCCGTCCGGCGTGGCCCTGGTGTGGACCGCCCGCCTCGGCATCGCCGTGGCGGTGCTCGTCGCTTTGGCGGCGTTTTCGTCGGGCTTCCCGTTTGTCGGCATCGTCGCGGGCATGTCTGGCTTCCAGTGTTGGCCGTACGCGACGCGTCGGGTGTAGCCGCGCGGCGGCGGCACGGCTAGGCGGCAGGGATGGATCTCCTCGCCTCCGCTTCCACTGCCCGATTCCACCGCGGCGCCTCGGTCGAAGAGCGCGCGCTCGGGGGTGCCGGCCTCGCGCGGGCGCTCGACGCCGTGGGCGCCGCCGGCCTCCTGGCTCTCCTGGACGGCGCCGACGCCGTCGAGCTCGAAGACGTCGACGTGCGCGTGCACGTCGCCCGCGACGGGGCAGTCGCCCGCCTCACCACCTCGTGGGCCTCCGGCGAGACCTTCCGTGACGCGCTCCCGCTCGGCCCGCGGCCGATCCGGGATCTCCTGGGCGCCCTCCACGACCCCTCGCGCCCGTTGCACCTGCGCGACGGTCGGTGGTGGGAGGGCCTGCCGCGCGGCGGCGCGGACGCCGTCGTCCCGGCCGTGTCCCCCGGTTCGCTCGGCTCCGCCGCCTTCCGCGCCGCGCACGGCGTCCGCGCGTCGTACGTCGCTGGGGCGATGGCCGGCGGCATCGCGTCGCCGGAGCTCGTCATCGCGATGAGCCGCGCGGGCCTGCTCGCCTACTTCGGCGCCGGCGGGCTGCCGCTCGACGCCGTGGAAGACGGGGTCCGCGCGATCCGCGCGGCGGTCGGCGACGGGCCGGCCGGGTTCAACCTGCTCCACAACCCCGCGGAGCCCGCGGTGGAGGAGCGCACCGTCGACATCTACCTGGCGCACGGCGCCCGCGCCGTGGACGCGAGCGCGTACATGGGCTTGTCCCCGGCGATCGTCCGCTATCGCCTCGCCGGGCTCGAAGAGGTGGACGGCCGTGTCGTCGCGCGCAACCGCGTCGCGGCGAAGGTGTCGCGACCGGAGGTCGCGGAGCACTTCCTGCGCCCTGCGCCGCCCAAGCTCGTCGCGGAGCTCGTCGCGGCCGGCAAGCTGAGCGCGCGCCAGGCGGAGCTGGCCCGCGGCGTGCCCATGGCGGACGACGTCACGGCGGAGGCGGACTCCGGCGGCCACACCGACCGCCGCCCGTTGCCGGTGCTCGTGCCGCTCCTCCGGCGCCTCCGCGACCGCGTCGCCGGCGAGCTGGGGTACGCCGAGCGCCCGCGCGTCGGCGCCGGGGGCGGCGTGGGCGACCCGTGGTCCCTCGCGGCCGCGCTGCAGCTCGGCGCGGACTACGTCATGACGGGCTCGGTCAACCAGGCCACGCGCGAGGCCGGCACCTCCGACCTCGTGAAGTCCATGCTCGTCGAGGCGGGCTTCGCCGACGTCACCATGGGGCCCGCCCCGGACATGTTCGAGATCGGCGCGCACGTTCAGGTCCTCGCGCGCGGGACCATGTACGCGCAGCGCGCCGGGCGGCTCTACGACCTCTACCGGGGCTACGCCGGGCTCGCCGAGCTGCCGCCGGTCGAGCGCGAGCGCGTCGAGAAGCAGATCTTCCAGCGGCCGATCGACGACGTGTGGGCCGAGACCCGCGCGTATTGGGAGCGCCGCGACCCGCGCGAGGTCGAGCGCGCCGAGAACGACCCGCGGCACCAGATGGCGCTCTGCTTCCGCTGGTACCTCGGAATGACGAGCCGGTGGGCGCGCACGGGCGACGTGTCGCGGAAGCGGGATTTCCAGGTGTGGTGCGGGCCTGCGATGGGATTGTTCAACGACTGGGTGAAGGGCTCCTGGCTCGAGCCGATCGCCGCCCGTGACGTCGTGACGGTCGCCGACACGCTGCTTCACGGGGCCTGCGTGGCGGTGCGGGTGCGCGCCGCCGAGGCGGCAGGGGTGCCCATCCCTGCCGCGGCTTGGTCCATCCAGCCGCGTCGGGATCGATGACCGAGCCCGCGCGTCCGTCCCTCTCGCCCGCGCCGGACCGCCGCCTCGAGGCGGGGTTGTGGCTCCTCTTCGCGATCCTGGGCGTCGCGCCGGCGCTGCTGCGGCCCGGCCATGTGGTCGGCGACGGCGTCGACGCCTTCGGCACCCACTGGTTCTACTGGTTCATGCGCCGCTGCATGGAGACCTTCTCCGACCCGTCGTGGACGGACCTGTTCTTCTACCCGGATGGAAAGCAGATCTTCGCGCACACGGGCAACAACCTCGTCGACGCCGTCCTGTCGGTCCCGTTCCAGTACGTCTTCGGGCCGGAGCTCTACCAGCCGGTGTTCATCGTCGTCGTGCTCGTGGGCAACGCGGTGGCCTTCCGACCCCTCGCGCGCGAGGTGCTGGGGGAGGGGTTCGGGGCGTTCGCGGCGACGTTGCTCTGGTCGATCAACCCGTTCCTCCTGTTCGAGGTCACGGCGGGCCGACCGACCCAGGCGTTCGTCTGGTACCTCCCGGTGGCGCTCTGGGCGTTCCTCCGTTGTGCGCGGGGCGGGGGCTGGAAGGACGCCGCGGTGCTCGGTGTCGCCACCGGCCTGACGGGCTGGAGCTACTGGTTCAACGGGTATTTCCTCGCGCTCGCCTTCGCGGTGCTCCTGCCGTTCGAGCTGCGCGCCTCGCCCGATCGCCGCGCCGCGCTCGCGCGCTGGGCCGTCGGCGCCCTGGTGTGCGCCGCCATCGTCGCCCCCGGGGTCGTTTGGATGGCCGCCGAGGCGGGCGCCGGCAACGTCCCGGGCCTCGCCGCGACCGGCGGCGGCAACGCGCCGCGCCCCGCCACGGCCAACGTCGCGAACACCCTCCACGGCCTGTACCTCATGGAGGTCCACGGGGCGCCGCTCCTGGGCAACCCCGCGTGGGGCATCCCCCTCGTGGTCGCCGCGCTGTGGCCGCGTGTGACGATCGCCGGGCGCGCCGCGTGGATCGCGCTGGTCGCGGTGTTCGTCGCGTTCGCGTTCGGTCCGGCGGTGGTGTTGGACAACGGCACCCCGCTGACCTTCCCCTGGTACGTCGCCGCGCAGACGTTCGTGCCCTTCTTCGACCGCTTGTGGTTCCCCTACCGCATGATGGTGGTCACCTTCGCGGCCGCCTCGCTGCTGATCGGCGGGTGGCTGGGCGCGGCGCTCTCGGCGCGCCGCGCGCCGTTCGCGCTCGCGGCCCTCGTCGCGCTCGGGCTCGCCGGGCAGGCCTACGTGTACGTGTGGCCGTTCAACACGCACGATCCGCGGCCTCCCGCCATGCTCGAGACCCTCCGGAGCGAGGGCGGGGGCCTCATCTACGTGCCCTTCCGCGTGCAGCACGACGGCCTCATGTGGCAGACCCGCATCGGGCTTCCGACGTTCGGCGGGATGGGGGAGTCCGCGTCGCTCTTCTGGGAGAAGCCGTTTCGCGCGCGGCTCAACAACCCGTTCATCCGGGCCGTACGCGGCGCCGCGATGCTCCCGGCGGCGCGCGTCACGTTCGACCCCCGCCACCGCGAGGAGATCGAGCGCCTGGGCTTCCGATGGATCGTGCTGCGGATCGACCTCGTCCAGCAGGAGATCCTCCGCCAGGCGGAGCTCCACGACCTCGACGCGCCCACCGGGCCGACCACCCTGGCCGCCGCCGAGAACATCAGCCGGGTCGTGGGCTCCCCTCCGGTCGGACTCGACCAGACCGCGCTGCTGTGGGACCTCCGCGGCGCATGGACCCCGTCGAACCCGGCGTGGACCCCGACCGACGAGGCGATCGCGACGGTGCGCGTCACGTCACAAATTGGCGCTGGCTACGAGCTCCGCGCCCGCGCGCTCGGGCGCGATCAGGCACCCAAGGTGAACAATCGGCCGCAAACCGGCCATTGACTCACCTCGCACAGGCTTGGACGCCGCGCTTGCCCTGCCTTTTCCCGTGAATACCTTCCGTCTGTCGGCGCAGCCCCGCGCCCCAGGAGTCCTCCATGGCTTTCGACCCTCCGAGCTTCGATCAGGGCACGCCGGTCCAGCTGCCCCCGGAGCTGGCCATTCCCATCCTGGCCATCCGAAACACGGTCATCTTCCCCGTGCTGGCCTTCCCGATCAACGTCGGGCGCGACAAGTCCCTCGAGGCCGTCGAACGCGCCCTCGCGGGCGACAAGCTGCTCGGCATCGTGGCCCAGCAGGACGCCAAGAACGAGGACCCCGACGTGGGCGACCTCTACACGACCGGCACGGTCGTGAAGATCCTCAAGTCCGTGAAGATGCCGGGCAACAAGCTCAACGTCATCATCCAGGGCCTGTCCCGCATCAAGGTCGAGCGCTGGGAGTCGACGTCGCCGTGCCTCCGGGCGCAGGTGCGCGTGCACCCGGAGAGCACGGAGAGCACGCCCGAGCTCGAGTCGCTCATGTCGACCATGCGCGAGCTCGCCCAGAAGATCATCGACCTCAGCCCCCACATTCCGAGCGAGGCGAGCTTCCTCGTCCGAAGCATCGACAACCCCGGCATCCTCGCCGACATCGTGGCGAGCAACCTGTCGATCGGCGTCGAAGAGAAGCAGGAGCTGCTCGAGACGCTCGACACGAAGGAGCGGATCACCAAGGTCATCGCGCTCCTCAACAAGGAGATCCAGGTCCTGGAGCTGTCCAACAAGATCCAGACCGAGGTCAAGGGCGAGATGGACAAGGCGCAGCGGGAGTATTTCCTGCGCGAGCAGCTGAAGGCCATCCAGAAGGAGCTCGGCGAGGTCGACGACCGCCAGGAGGAGTTCGAGGAGCTCAAGAAGGGCATCAAGAAGGCGCGCATGCCGAAGGATGTCGAGAAGGTGGCGTTCAAGGAGCTCAAGCGCATGAGCCGCATGAGCCCGGGCGCCGCCGAGTACACCGTGAGCCGCACCTACCTCGACTGGCTCATCGAGCTGCCGTGGTCCGTGGCCACGGAAGACCTCATCGACGTCAACGAGGCCGCCCGCATCCTGGACGAGGACCACTACGGCCTCGAGAAGGTCAAGCAGCGCATCCTCGAGTACCTCGCGGTGCGCAAGCTCAAGAAGGACATGAAGGGCCCGATCCTGTGCCTCGTGGGGCCGCCGGGCGTCGGCAAGACCTCGCTCGCCAAGTCGGTGGCGCGCGCCTTGTCCAGGAAGATGCAGCGCATCTCCCTCGGCGGCGTGCGTGACGAGGCCGAGGTCCGCGGACACCGTCGCACGTACATCGGGTCGCTGCCCGGCAAGATCATCAAGGGCATCAAGAAGGCGGGGTCCAACAACCCGGTGTTCGTGCTCGACGAGATCGACAAGCTCGGCATGGACTACCGGGGCGATCCGTCGTCGGCGCTGCTCGAGGTGCTCGACCCGGAGCAGAACGACACGTTCATGGACCACTATCTCGACGTCGCCTTCGACCTGAGCAAGGTCCTCTTCATCGCCACGGCGAACCTCACCGATCCCATCCCCGGCCCCCTGAAGGACCGCATGGAGATCATCGAGATCCCCGGCTACACGATGGAAGAGAAGATGAAGATCGCCCGGCAGTACCTGCTGCCGGAGGCGCTCGAGGAGCACGGCCTCGACGCCGAGCGCCTGGTCCTGCCCGACGACGCGTTGCGCCACCTGATCATGGCGTACACGCGCGAAGCGGGTGTGCGCTCCCTCAAGCGCGAGATCGCCGCGGTCGCGCGATGGGTGGCCAAGGAGGTCGCGTCGGGCAAGCTCGAGGGCCCGGCCGAGATCACTCCCGGCAAGATCGAGGAGATCCGCGGGCCGATCCACTACTTCGCCGAAGTGGCGGAGCGCACGTCGGTGCCGGGCGTCGCGACGGGGCTCGCCTGGACGGCGGCCGGCGGCGACATCCTCTTCATCGAGGCCACCAAGATGAAGGGCAAGGGCCAGGTGCAGCTCTCCGGGTCCCTCGGCGACGTGATGAAGGAGTCGGTCGGCGTGGCGCGAAGCTACATCCGGGCCTCCGCGCCGGATCTCGGCATCGACCCCGAGGTCTTCGAGAACCTCGACGTGCACGTCCACGTGCCGAGCGGGGCCATCCCGAAGGACGGGCCGAGCGCGGGCGTCACGATGCTGACCGCCATGGTCAGCCTCCTCACCGGGCTCCGCGTCGACCCGACGATGGCGATGACGGGCGAGGCCACCCTGCGCGGGGCGGTGCTGCCGGTCGGCGGCATCAAGGAGAAGGTGCTCGCGGCGCACCGCGCCGGGATCCGCACCGTCCTCCTGCCGGATCGCAACCGGAAGGACCTCGTGGAGGTGCCCAAGGAGATCCGCGACGCGATGACGTTCCACTTCTGCGCCCGCATGGAAGAGGTGCTCAAGCACGCTTTCGGCGAAGAAGCCCTCGCGGCGCGGCGCGCCGAGGTGGCGACCGAGCTCGAAGCGCGCAAGAACGCCAAGGCCGCGGGCGGAGAGGCGCACGCGTAGGCCGCGGGTCGGCCCGAACGGCGTCGGGTGCGTTAAGCCCCGACGCCATGAAGCTGTCCAAGGTCCTCGTCGCGAATCGCGGCGAGATCGCGGTGCGAGTCATCCGCGGGTGTCACGAGCTGGGGATTCCGACCGTCGCCGTGTACAGCGACGCGGATCGGAACGCCCTCCACGTCCGCAACGCGGATGAGGCCTGGGCGATCGGGCCCGCGCCGAGCGCGCAGAGCTACCTGCGCGGCGACGTCATCCTCGAGGTGGCGCGCCGCTCGGGGGCGACCGCCATTCACCCGGGCTACGGCTTTCTGAGCGAAAACGCCGCGTTCGCGCAGATGGTGATGGACGCGGGCCTGGTCTGGATCGGGCCGCCGCCGTCGGCGATCTACGCGATGGGCAGCAAGACCGGGGCTCGCCAACGGATGGTGGCCGCGGGCGTCCCCGTGGTGCCGGGCACGGTCGAGCCGATCGAGACGCTCGAGCAAGCGGCGGTCCTCGCCGAACAATTCGGCTACCCGATCATGCTCAAGGCCGCGGGCGGCGGCGGCGGCAAGGGCATGCGCCGGGTCGACGGTCCCGACGAGCTGCCGAGCGCGTGGCGGTCGGCGCGGTCGGAGGCGGCGTCGTCCTTCAAGGACGACGCGATGTACCTCGAGAAGTTCGTGCTGAACCCGAAGCACGTGGAGATCCAGGTGCTCGCGGACGCGCACGGGACCTGCGTGCACCTCTTCGAGCGCGACTGCTCGGTGCAGCGGCGCAACCAGAAGGTGGTCGAGGAGACGCCGTGCCCGGTGCTGCCGGACGCCACGCGCCACGCGATGGCGGCGGTGGCGGTCCAGGCCGCGCGGGCGGTGGGCTACGTCGGCGCCGGTACGTGCGAGTTCCTGTTCAGCCAGGCCACGGGCGACTTCTACTTCCTCGAGATGAACACGCGCCTCCAGGTCGAGCACCCGATCACCGAGATGGTGACGGGCATCGACCTCGTGCGCGCGCAGCTCCGCATCGCCGCGGGCGAGCCGCTCTGGTTCTGCCAGGAGGATGTCCGCCAGCACGGTCACGCCATCGAGTGCCGGGTGTACGCGGAAGACCCGGCGAACAACTTCGCGCCGGCGCCCGGCCGCATCGCCGGGCTGCGGGAGCCGGGCGGGCCGTGGGTGCGCGTCGACTCCGGCGTGTACCCCGGCTACGAAGTCCCGATCTTCTACGATCCGATGATCGCGAAGCTCGTCGTGTGGGGGGCCGACCGCGCGGAGGCGATCGACCGCACCCTACGCGCGCTCGGCGAGTACCGGGTGCGCGGAATCCGCACGTCGATCCCGTTCTTCACGGCGCTGCTGCAAGACCCGGACTTCCGCGCCGGCGCGTACTCGACGGGCTTCCTGACGAAGGAGCGCACGGCGCGCTTGTGCGAAGCCGTGCGGCACGACGACATCGCCACGATCGCCGCGGCGATCGACCGTTTCGAGGCGGACTCCACGCCGCGACAGGGCGCCGCCGCGCCCGCCGCCTCGCCGTGGAAGCTCGCGGGGAGGCCACGTTGAAGTACGACATCACGATCGAGGGCACCAAACGCGCGGTCGAGGTCGTCCGCGACGCGGATGGCCGGTACCGGGTCACGCTCGACGGTCGCGCGCGGGTGGTGGACGTGCTGCGGCCGTCCCCCGAGGCGCTCCACATGTTGATCGAGGGCGAAAGCTGGGAAGCCGGCGTGGTGACGGTGGGGGACACCGTGCGCGTGGACGTCGGCGGCGTGCCGCACGACCTCGAGATCGTCGACCCGCGTCAACGGGCGCGCGGGGGTGCCGCCGGCGCGGCCGGCGGAGTGCTCGGCACGCAGATGCCCGGTCGCGTGGTGCGCATCCTCGCCGCGGTGGGCGACACGGTGCGCAAGGGCCAGCCCTTGATCGTGCTCGAAGCCATGAAGATGGAGAACGAGCTGAAGAGCCCCGCCGACGGGACCGTGGTGGAGCTTCTGGTGAGCGAAGGCCAGACGGTCGAGGCGGGCACGCGCCTCTTGCGGGTGGAGGCATGAGCGACCACCCTCCGGCCGGCTCGTTCCCGTTCACGCGGGGCATCCATCCGACGATGTACCAGGGGCGCCTCTGGACGATGCGCCAGTACGCCGGCTTCGGCGATGCGCGCTCCAGCAACGAGCGCTACCGCTACCTGCTCGCGCAGGGCCAGACCGGGCTGTCCGTGGCCTTCGACCTCCCGACGCAGATGGGCTTCGACTCCGACCATCCGATGGCGGTGGGTGAGGTGGGCAAGGTCGGCGTGGCGATCGCGTCGCTCGAGGACATGAACGTCCTCCTCGCCGAGCTCCCGCTCGGCGAGGTCAGCACGAGCATGACCATCAACGCGACGGCCGGCACGCTCCTGGCGTTGTACGCCGCGGTCGCGCGCGGTCGCGGCGTCCCCACCACGGCGCTCCGAGGCACGATCCAGAACGACGTCCTCAAGGAGTACATCGCCCGCGGCACGTACATCTACCCGCCTCGGGCGAGCATGCGCCTGACCACGGACACGTTCGCCTGGTGCGCCACGCACGCCCCGAAGTGGAACACGATCTCCATCAGCGGGTACCACATCCGCGAAGCCGGCAGCACCGCCGCGCAGGAAGTGGCGTTCACCCTGGCGGACGGCGTGGCGTACGTGCAGGCCGCGGTCGACGCGGGCCTGGCGGTGGACGACTTCGCGCCCCGCCTCAGCTTCTTCTTCAACGCGCACAACAACTTCTTCGAAGAGATCGCGAAGTACCGGGCGGCCCGCCGCATGTGGGCGCACATCGTGCGCGACCGCTTCGGCTCGAAGGACCCGAAGTCGCAGATGTTGCGCTTCCACACGCAGACCGCCGGCAGCACGCTCACCGCGCAACAGATCGACAACAACGTGGTGCGCGTCGCGCTCCAGGCGCTCGCGGCGGTGCTCGGCGGCACACAGTCCCTGCACACCAACAGCCGGGACGAGGCGCTCGCGCTCCCGACGACCGCCGCGGCGCGGCTCGCGCTGCGAACCCAGCAGGTCATCGCCTACGAGAGCGGCGTGGCCGCGCACGTCGACCCGCTCGGCGGTTCGACGCTCGTCGAGGGCCTCACGGACCAGCTGGAGGCCGAGGCGAGCCGCCTCATCGCCGAGGTGGACGCGATGGGCGGCATGGTCGCCGCGATCGAGGCGGGGTTCCCGCAGCGGGAGATCCAGAACGCCGCGTACGCGACGCAGCGCGCGATCGAGGACGAACGCCAGGTCGTCGTGGGGGTCAACCGCTTCGAGGAGCAGGAGCCCACCGTGCAGGACCTGCTCCGGGTCGATCCGGCGGTGGAGACGGAGCAGGTGGCGCGGCTGCGCGCGTTCCGTGGGCGTCGCGACGCCGGCCGCGTGGCCGACGCCCTCGACGCCCTCCGCCAGGCCGCGGCCGGCACCGAGAACACGATGCCGCACGTCCTCCACGCCGTCGAGTCCCACGCCACCGTCGGCGAGATCGCCGACGCCCTGCGCGACGTCTTCGGCGTCTACCACGAGACGGTCGTCATCTGAGCCCGGGCCCGCCTCAGCGGGCCGCGACGCTCCCGCCGATGACGCCGCACGACAGCACGCGGCCGCCCGATTCCCCGACCCCGGCGCGCACGAACACGGTTCGCCCGAGCAAGGATCGCGGTCCTTCGCCGATCGTGAGGTTTCGCAGCGTCAGGTCCTTGCGTCCGGTGCCGTCGGGGCCGATGACGACCGTGCCCAGGTCTCCCTCGGCGAGCCCGACCCCGCCCGTGGACGAGCCTCCGCCCGCGGCGCCGTCGCCGAAGGCGCCGCCCGCGTCGTTCATCCCACCGTTCATCGCGCCGCCCGAAAGATCCAGCGGGGCGCCGGGGTCCCCCCCGCAGCTCCCGGTCTCGTGCAGGCGGACGTGGACGTCGCCCGGTTGGGCGCCCTCGAGCTCGATGCGGATGCGCGTCTCGGAGGGCGGCGCGTCGGTGAAGCCGATCGGGTCGTCCGGCATGGTAAGCCCGGCGTCCAGGTAGGTCTCGGTGAAGGTCACCGAGCCGCTGACGGTGCCGCCCTGCGCGGGCTCCAGCGCGGCGAACGCGCTCCGCTCACCCATCGTGGCGGGCGCTTCGTCCTGCGCCGTCGGGTCGTCGGCCTCGGGGCCGGTCGGAACCGGGGTGGTCGGCGTGTCGTTCATGGGCGGCGGGACATAGCCGGGGTCGTCGAGGCCGCCGTTGCGCGCCGCGCACGCCACGAGAATAAGGAACAACGTCATGATCTCCTCCCGCCGCGCTGCTGCGGCGTCTCGGAGAACGTAGGCACCTTCAACGCCCGAAGTGCACCCCCAGGCCGCCGCCGTACAGCCCGACCACCTCGTCGCCTTCGGTCTCCGCGCGCCCCTCCGCCTCGATGAAGTACCGCGGGGTCAGGTACCAACGCAGCTGCGCCCCCGCGCCGACGACCGGCACCACCGTGGGCGCCTCGCCGGGGGCGTCGCGGAGCCGGGCGCCGACCGCGGCGAAGGCGAGGGGGCGCAGGCGGGGACCCGCGAGGATCGGCACGCCCACGCGCCCGCCGAGGCTCCACGCGCTGGACTCGTCGGGGGCGCGGGTCCACCCGACGCGGTCGAGCGCGAACGTGACGTGCCGGGACGCGAGCCACTCGACGTTGAGGCCGGCGGCCCACGGAGAGCCGGGGCCGTGCGGGCCCCACCCCGCGCTCGAGGCGAGGGTCCAACCCCCGGAGGGGGGCGCGGACTCGCGCTTGTGCGTCATCCACGCGGCGTCGGCGACCGCGTAGCCGTAGAGCATCGCCGCGCCGAGGCGCAGCGGGTCCGGGCCGGTGACGCTGCCCCGAAAGAAACCGTCGTCGCCGGTGAGGAGCGAGCCGCCGAGGAGGGCGAAGGTGCCGGCGAACAACAGGCCGCCCTTCACCCACTGCGCGTTGTAGAACTGCCCGGCACCCGGAACCAACAGAGAGGCGCTCCCGGCCAGCAGGGGGCTCTGTCGGAGGTCCTGAGCGTTCAACGCGGTCTGCGCCCACCCGAGGCTCTCCGCTCCGCCGATGCGGGCGAGCTCCAGCGCGTCGAAGGTGGGGTCGCCCGTGCCCTTCGCGGTGCCGCTCTCGGCGCTGACGCTGCCCCAGCGCGACGCGACGACCCGGCTGCCGTCGCTCAGCCCGATCATCGACTCCCTCAGCTCGCGCGTCGGGGTCGTCAGGCGCAGCTTGTAGGTGCCTGGGGGCAGCGCGAGGGTCGTGGAGACGCCGGGCTTCTTCGCGACCTCCGCCACCGGGGTGCGGTCCGGCATGCGGATCACGGCGATGTCGCCCGCGAGCTCCGGCGGCAGGGTCACCGTCGCGCGCCCTTCGGTGACGCGGGTGAGCGCGAGGGTGCCGTGGCCCGTCAACCCGTACTTGTACATGGGGTGCTGCGCGCCCGCCGCGGTGCCACCGGTCTGCTCGACCACCCGCGCGCTCGCGTAGGCGTAGGCTTCGTCGAGGCTGACGTCGCCGTCCCCCGTGTCCGCGGCGCCGCGCAGCCCGGACAGCAGATAGTGCGTGAAGAAGCTCCCGCGCAGGCGGTCCGACTCCTGGGCGCTCTCGTCCGCGCTGGTGGCGGTCATCCACGCTTCGCCCTCGGCCATCAGCCGCTCTTCCATGAGGAACGGCTCGGAGAGCGCCGCGCCCTTGAGGCGGGTGATCGTCCCGCTCCGACACGCGTCCAGCACCCCGATGCGCACGTTCGCCGGTACGCTTCGCAGCTCGGACTTGAGCTCTTCGAACGGGTAGATCTCGGTGCCCAGCCGCAGGCCGCGGGCGTCCGCGTGCCCGGAGTAGTACAACATGAAGAGATCTTCGTCGAAGCTGGCCGATACCGCGGCGTGCGCCTTCAGCGACGCTCGCAGCTCGGCGACGCTCGGGGCGTAGAGCACGGTCACGTGCGGCGCCTCGAAGCCCCCGAGATCGACGAGCACGTCGGACACCCGCTCGGCGTCCAGCTCGGCGTAGCGGAGCGGATCGAGCGCGCCTCCGCCGTCGTTCGCCCCCACGACGAGCGCGTGGCGCAGGACGGCGGCGGCGGCGTAGCCCGACAAAAGCGTGAGCACGCTACTCCTTGAGCACGGCGACGGAGGCGACCTCGGCGCGCTCGATGCGCACCGGCTCCCGCGCGAGGGCGTCGCGGAGCGCGTCGGGCGACGGGCGGCCGTCGGTGAGCACGGCGTAGAACGTCTGGACCCCGTCGCTGTCGTCGAGGGTGAGCGCGAACGGGGCCGGCTTGGGCCCGGGGCCCTCCGCCGCAATCGTGCCGTACACCTCGACCGCGCCGGTCCCGTCGCGACCCGCGAGGGTCACGAACCGTCGATGACCGGCGTCGACCTTCAACTGCACCCGCGTGCCCGCGCGCAGCCGCTCGCCGGTGTACACCGGCCGCGGCGCGTCGCCGGCCTGCACCCACGCTTCGAGCGTCGGCACGAAGCCCTTCGTCCGGACCGTGTCGAGGGGCACCTCCGCGGGCGGCGCGTCCGGCGAGCTCGTCGGAAGGACGGCGAGCATGACGGCGGCCGCGGCGGCGACGAGCCCGATCGGGGCGACGAAGCTCCGCAGGCTCGCGGTCAGGCTCGCCCACGGCGTCGGCTCCGGGGCCACGATCGGCGCGAGCGCCGGAGGCACGGGGGCGCGGGCGAACGCGAGCCGCGTCTCGAGCTGAGCGTCGAAGCGGCGGGCGCAGGCCTCGCAGGAGGCGAGGTGCGCGCGGGCCCGCGCGTCGTCGTCGGCCCCGATCTCGCCGAGGCGGAGACGATGGAGCTTCAAGGTAGAGAGATGGTTCATCGCTCGATCTCCGCGAGCCACGGGGGGGGAGAGTCCCGGAGCTCGGCGCGAAAGGTGGAGATGCGCTTGCGGACGGCGCCGCCGGTGATGCCGACCAGCTCGCCGATCTCGTCGTGGGTCATGCCGTCCACGTAGTGGTACACCACGCAGGCCTGGGTGCGCTCGTCGGCGCCGGCGAGCAGGCGCTCCAGCAGGTCGCGCACGGCGAGGGCGTCGAGCATCGAGTCGGTCGGACCGACGGGCTCCGGCAGCTCCTCCACCGGGTCCTCCGGTCGGCGGCGGCGCGAGCGGATTCGGTTGAGGCAGGTGGTCGTGGTGACGCGGTAGAGGAAGGTGGAGGGAGAGGACTCGCCGCGGAAGCTCTCGCGGTAGCGGTGCACCTTCAAGAACACCTCTTGCGCAGCGTCCTGCGCGTCGGCCTCGTTGCGGAGCAACGTCCGGCAACGGCCGAGGACGAGGTCGCCGTAGTTCCGGTACAACGCCGGAATGTCCAGCGACGGCGCAGCCGCCCGCGCGCCGAGCGCGGGGGCGGCCACGAAGCGCGCGCTCTCAGCAGCCATTCCCGCCGGAGCCGTCGGTGTCGTCGGAGCCGTCGGACCCGTCGGAGCCGTCGGACCCGTCGGACCCGTCGGACCCGTCGGACCCGTCATCGCCCGTCCCGTCGTCCGTCGAGCCCGTGGCGACGATCGTCAGGAGGTCGGCGGCGAGCACGACGTCGGTGTCGGTGTGCAGCAGGAAGTCGACCGTGGCCCCGACCGGCGCGTCCGCGTCCGTGGTGAGCGTGACGAGGATCTCCCCGCGGCGCGTGGAGGTCGCGACGACCGTGGCCGGCCCGTAGACGTCGATCGCGGCGACCGACCCGAGGGCGAACGCCCCCTCGCGCACGGTGAGGGACGCGATGAACGTGGTGCCGGGCTCCGCGAGGTTGGGGTTCAAACGGAACGTCGCCGCGTCGTCGTCGGTGTCGTCGGTGTCGGCGGCCGTGTCCCACACCCCGGCGGTGTCGGGCTCGCGGCCGGGGTGACCCTTGTGATCGAAGATGATGCAGCCGCCGAGCAGCGGCAGGACGGTCAGAGCGAACAGGCTGGGCTTCATGGTCTCCTCTTGGGGAACGTGGCGCCGCGCGAGCGTCGGCGTCCTCGCACGCTTGGACACCGTCGGCGCCCCGGATCGTCACGGCCGCGCGAAAAAAGTCGATCGGTCGTCCAAGTAGGCGGCGTCACGCGGAAATCCCCTCACCGGCGAGGGGCGCGGGTTATCGTCGTCGGCTTGCCCGCGCCCTTCGAGGACCCATTGCCGCACACCGAAAAAGCCTACAAGAATCTAAACTTCCTCAACTCTCCCGCGGCGCGGCACATCCGCCTGCTCTGTGAGTACGAGGAGCCCCGCGCCCGCTTCCTCGAGCAGGAGGTCCGCGACACCATCGTCATGTTCGGCAGCGCGCGCATCCGCTCGCCGGAGGACGCCGACGCCGCCCTGGCGCGGGCGCGTCACGATCTCGATCACGCGGTGGACCCGACGGTCCGCGAGCGGGTGGTCGCCGAGCTCCGCCAGGCCGAGCGTGGCGTGCGGCTCGCCCGGTACTACGCCGATACGCGCGAGCTCGCCGCGCGCCTGACCGCGTGGAGCCTCGAGCGCACCGGCGGGCGCCGCTACCTCGTGTGCTCCGGCGGTGGTCCCGGCATCATGGAGGCGTCGAACCGCGGGGCCTCCGACGTTCCGGGGGGCCGCAGCGTCGGCCTCGGCATCTCGTTGCCCTTCGAGGAGCAGGTCAACGCGTACGTCACGCCGGAGCTCGCGTTCCAGTTCCACTACTTCTTCATGCGCAAGTACTGGTTCGCGTACCTCGCCAAGGCGATGGTCATCTTGCCCGGTGGGTTCGGGACGTTCGACGAGCTCTTCGAGGTCCTCACCCTGCGTCAGACCGGGAAGATCAAGAAGGCCCTCCCGATGGTGCTCTTCGGCAGCGACTACTGGTCGTCGGTCGTCAACCTCGAGGCGATGGTCGAATGGGGTACGATCGCCCCGCGGGACCTCGATCTCGTCTTCCGTACCGATTCGGTCTCGGATGCGTTCGACTACCTGGTGACGGCGCTCGAGGACGCCGAACGCGAGGGGCCTCGATGACACCCTGGGGGATTCGGAGTCGGATCAAGAGCGCGCTCGGCCTTCCGGCCGGAGACGCGCGCCAAGCGGGCGGGCGCACGGCCGACGACACCCTCGCGGTGGAGTTCGTGTTGCCCGACGGCGCGACACGCGGCGCCACCTGCGAGGCGAAGTACACGCTCGTGATGGCGTCGCAGACCCTCGAGACCCCGATCGCGACGGGGTGCCCGGATGGGCACTGCGGCGGGTGTCGGGTGCAGGTGCTCGACGGGGCGGCCGCGCTCGCTGCGCCGACGGCGGCGGAGGCGCGCCTCCTGCAAGAGAAGTGGCCGAACAACGCGGACTACCGTCTGGCGTGCCACGCGAAGGTCAGCGCGTCCGGCGCGCGTGTGCGCGTGTTCGACGTGTGGCGCATGGAGCAGACCCGCGGGGAGTGACCCCGCGGGCCGTCCGCGTTCAGTCTTCGGATGACCCGCTGGTCGGCGCGTCGCCGCTGGGCGCGTCCGATCCTTCGCCCGCCGCGAGGGCCTCGCCACCTTCGCGCGGCGTACGACGGCGCCGGCGGCGGCGCTTGGTCCCGTCGCCTTCGCTCGACTCCGCCTCGGCTCCGGGTTCGGAGGCCTCCGGCGCGCCCGCGGCGTCGGCGGGCGTGTCGCCGCTCTCGGCGCCGCCGTCGCTCGCGGCGGTGTCGCTCGTGGCGCCCTCGCCACCCTCACGGGCGCCCGGCTTCCGGCGACGCCGGCGGCGCCGCTTCTTCTTCGCCTCGCCGTCTTCGCCGCCGCTCGCGGCCACGTCGGTCGGATCGGCGGACTCCTCGTCGGACTCGAGCTCGACGTCGTCGGGCGCGTCCTCGTCGCGCGGCTTCGGCGGCGCGATGTCCGCGGGACGCGGCTCGCGGCGCGGACGGTCCTCGCGCTTGCGATCCTCGCGCGGGCGGTCGTCGCCGCGGGGGCGGTCTTCGCGTGGGCGGTCTTCGCGGGGGCGGTCTTCGCGGGGGCGGTCGTCGCGCGGGCGATCGTCGCGGGGGCGGTCGTCGCGGGGGCGGTCGTCGCGCGGGCGATCGTCGCGGAGGCGACCTTCACCGCGGGGGCGGTCTTCGCGGGGGCGGTCGTCGCCGCGGGGGCGGTCTTCGCGCGGGCGGTCGTCGCCGCGGGGGCGGTCTTCGCGGGGGCGGTCTTCGCCGCGGGGGCGGTCGTCGCGGCGCGGGCCGCGGTCGTCGCGTCGACCGTCACGGTCCTCGCGACGCGGGGGACGATCGCCGCGATCGCCGCGCGGCGGGCGCTCGTCCCGCTCCTCGCGCGGACGCTCGCCCTCGTGCGACTCCTCCGACTCCTCGGCGTTCTGCATACGGCGTTGGCGGTCCCACATCTGGAACGCGCGCACCGCGACCGCGAGGACCACGTCGGAGTCGGGGCGGTCCCGCAGGAGCTTCGCCACCTCGACGTAGGCCTCGTACGCCATGTTGCCGGCCGCTTCGCGCATCTGCCGCGCGATGCGCTCCGCCTGGAGCTGGCGGCTCTCTTGCGGGGTGGGCAGCTCGCGTACTTCGAACAGGATCTTGTGCTGCCGCTCGAGCGTCAGGCGCGTGCTGAAGTCCGCCCCGCCGGCGAGGGTGAGCGCCGTGCCGGTCTTGCCGATGCGCCCGGTCCGCCCGCAGCGATGCAGGTACACGCTCGGATCTTCCGGGAGCGCGTAGTTGACGACGTGCGACAGGTCCGAGATGTCGATGCCGCGCGCCGCGACGTCGGTGGACACGAGGTACTGCACCGCGCCGGCCTTGACGCGGGCCATCACCTTCTCGCGGCGGCTCTGCGGCAGCTCGCCGGAGATCATCTCGACGCCGAGGCCCTGGCGGTCGAGGAAGGTGTAGACGGTGTTGACGTCCTCGCGCGTGTTGCAGAAGATGATCGCGCTGTGCGGACGCTCCTTCTCGATGAGATCGAGCAGGGCGCGCGCCTTGTGGTAGTCAGGCGAGGTCTCGTAGAGCACGTGGGCGATGGAGCTCACGTTGTCGCCGTCGACCGAGAGGTAGATCTCCTCGGGGTCGCGCAGGTAGCTCCGGATCAGGTTCTTGATCGACTCGTTGATCGTCGCGCTGACGAACAGGCTCTGGCGATCCTTCGGGGTACGATCGAGGATCTTCCTCACGTCCTCGAGGAAGCCCATGGAGAGCATCTCGTCGGCCTCGTCGAGCACGGCGAACTGGACCTTGGACAGGTCGAGCGTGCCGCGGCGCGCGTGGTCGAGCACGCGGCCCGGGGTCCCGACGACGATCTCCGCGCCGTCGCGGAGCGCCTGCTCCTGCGGGCCGAACCCGACGCCGCCGTAGATCGCGGCGATGCGGAGGTCCTTGTACTTCGCGATGCCGGCGCACTCTTGCGCGACCTGGATGGCGAGCTCGCGCGTCGGGGCGAGGACGATCGCGCGCGGGCTCCGGGCGCCCGCTTCGACACGCTCGACGACCGGCACGCAGAACGCCGCGGTCTTTCCGGTGCCCGTCTTGGCGCGCACGAGGAGGTCGCGCCCGGCCAGGGCGGGGTCGATCGTGGCGGCCTGTACCGGCGTCGCCATGTCGTAGCCGAGCTCCCGGACGCCCTTGAGCACTTCGGGGCTGATGGGAAAGTCGGCGAAGGAGCGGTCGCTCGTCCACTCGGACACGCGCTTGAGCTTGAGCTCCGCGGCGGCGGTCGAGGCGTCGGGCGCCTCGGCCGCGGCCGGCGCCTCGGTGGCGGCCGGCGCGTCGGGCAGCGCCGAAGGCGCCGCCTCGGCCGGGGCCACCTCGGGTTCGGTCGAGGTCACAGGGGCGCTTTCGGCGTCCGTCACGGCGGGGTCTGGCAAATCTCCTCCGAGGAGCGTTTTGGGGCTGGGCCCATGATGTGGAGCGCGTCCCTAACGGATGACGAAGGCGCGGACCATGAGCCAAGCTTGCGGACCAGGCGGTCTCCCGCATACGGAGGCGATTCGAACACGGGCGCACCGATGACGAGCTCCGTCGACACCCTGCTCTCACGGGTCCAGTCCAGCGGGTCCGTGCTCCTCACCGGCCCGGAAGGCCCGGACGGCGACAGCCTCGGCGCGTGCCTCGCGCTCCGGCGGCTGCTCGCGGTCGCCGCGCCCGGTGTCCGCGTGGACGTCGCCGGGCGGGTACACGCCCGGTACACGTGGATGCCCGACGCCGACGCGATCGTGCCGGACGACGCCGTGGGCCACTACGACGGCGTCGTGGTGCTCGACGGCGACCGCCGCCGCCTCGTACCTTCCATCGCGCGGGCGTTCGGGGCCGCGACGTGGACCGGCATCGTCGATCACCACCGCTCGACGGACCCGGCGTTGTACGACATCGCCTTGTTCGATCCGGAGGCGGAGAGCACCTGCGGCATGGTCGCGTCGGTGGCGCGCGCATGGGGCGTGGCGATCGACGCCGACACGGCGGCCCTGCTCTACGCCGGTCTCCTGTTCGACACCGGCGGTTTCCGGTACTCGAACACCCGGCCGAGCTCGCTGCGCCTCGCGGCCGATCTCGTCGAGACCGGCATCGACCACGCCCGCATCGCGTTGCGCGTCCTCATGGAGCGACGCCCGCAAGCGGCGCGGCTCATGGGGCGCCTGCTGACCGACGCGGCGTTCGGGGAAGAGGGGCGGCTGGCGTTCGCCGGGGTGTCGCGCGACCTGCTGCGCAGCCTCGACGCCACGGACGCCGACCTCGAGGGCGTCGTCGACGCCCTTCAGCAGGTCGTGGGGGTGGAGGTCGCCGTCGTGCTCGTCGAGCGCGGTAACGACCGGGTGAAGCTGTCGTTGCGGTCGGCGGGGCGTGTCGACGTGGCGGCGCTCGCCCGTGGTCTGCACCCGAACGGCGGCGGCCACGCGAAGGCCGCCGGTGTCGTACTCGAGTGTGGCCTGGAGGCCGCGGTGGGCATCGTCGAGGCGCGCGTCGGCGATGCGGTGCGCGCGCTGCCGTAGCAGTCCGCGGCGCGCTCAGCTCAGCCCGCCATCCACCACGAAGCTCTGGCCGGTGATGTAGCTCGCCCCGGGCCCGAGCAGGAACCGCACGAGCGGCGCCACCTCTTCCGGCCGACCGAGCCGGCGCATCGGGATCATCTCCTTCACGCCGTCGATCAGCGCCGTCGGCAGCGCGTGGGTCATGTCCGTGTCGATGAAGCCGGGGGTCACCAGGTTGATCCGGATGTTCCTCCGTGCCAGCTCGCGCGCCATCGACCGGCTGAAGGCCTCGACGCCGGCCTTGGCCGCGGCGTAGTTCGCCTGACCGGCGTTGCCCATGGCGGCGCTGACGCTGCCGAGGTTCACGATCGCGCCGCGGCGTCGCGGCAGCATGACCGTCGCCGCGGCGCGGCAGGTCCGGAACACCGCGGT
Organism: Klebsiella pneumoniae; assembly: GCA_945862325.1. GTDB lineage: Bacteria > Myxococcota_A > UBA796 > UBA796 > SXON01 > CAMAXZ01. The sequence continues at coordinate 57,000 of CAMAXZ010000018.1, read as the reverse complement.
CAGGTTGGTGTCGAGCACCTCCTCCCACTGCTCGTCGGTCATCCGCACCATGAGCCCGTCTCGGGTGACCCCGGCGTTGTTCACGAGGAGCTCGAGGCCGCCCAACGCCTCCGCCGCGTCGACCAGCGCGTCGACCCCCTCCTGGGTGCGCACGTCGGCTTCGACCGCGCGGCCCCGCCCGATCTCCGCGACCACCGCCTCCGCGGCCGCCCCGTTGGAGCGGTAGTTCACGATGACCGTGGCCCCGGCGCGGCCGAGCTCCAGGGCGATGGCACGCCCGATGCCGCGCGATCCGCCAGTGACGACGGCGACCTTTCCTTCGAGTTCCATTCGGGCCGTCTACCGCGTGATCAACACGGACGCGATGTCCGATGCGCCGGTCAGCGCCATCACGAGGCGGTCGACCCCGATCGCGATGCCCGCGCAGCGCGGCATCCGCGCGGTCGCCGCGAGCAGCGCTTCGTCGACCGGGTGTGGGGCGCGCCCCCGGGCGGCTCGGGCCATCGCGCTCTCCACGAAGCGGCGTCGGAGCTCGACCGGGTCCCGCAGCTCGCTGAAGCCGTTCGCGAGCTCCAACCCACCAAAGTACGCCTCCACCCGCTCCGCCACCTCGCCCCGCACCTCGGCGAGCGCCGCATGTCGCGCCGGCCAGTCGATGACGAAGGTCGGCTCGGTGAGGCGCGGCTCGACGCGATCGACCCACTCCAGGTAGAAGGCGTCGTCCGAGGCCGGGATCGTGCCGCCGAACAGCTCGGACACCGTGCGCACGGCGAATCGGGGCTCCGGCTGGCCGACCGCGCGCGCGCACGCGCCCACGAGGGACTCGACCGCGGGCATCAGGTCGAGGTGGCGCCACCCCGGGGCGTAGAGCTCGAGCAGGGTGAACTCGCGGCTGTGGTGCCGACCCTGCTCCTCTTCCCGAAAGCACGGGGTGATCGCGTAGATCCGCCCGAGCCCCGCGGCGAGCGCGCGCTTCAGGGCGAATTCCGGACTGGTGTGCAGCCAGGCGTCGCCCACCGCCACGGCCTCGAGGTTTGCCTCGAGGGCAGGGGAGGGGACGAGGACCGGTGGTTGAAGCTCCAGGAACCCGGCGTGGTGGAGCCAGGTGCGCGCGGCGTGGAGGATCGCGGCGCGGGCGCGCAGGCGATCGACGTCGATCGCCACGCGGCCCCTACTTGGTGTTGATGCGCGAGACGTACGAGCCGCCCTCGCGCGTGTCGACCTTGAGAAGCTCGCCTTCCTGGACGAAGATCGGCACGTTGATCGTGGCGCCGGTCTCGAGCTTGGCGGCCTTCATGACGTTGCCGGAGGTGTTGCCCTTCACGGCCGGCTCGGTCTCGACGACCCGCGCCTCGATGAAGTTCGGGAGCGTGATGTTGACGGCGCGGCCCTTGTAGAAGAGCACGTGCACCGGCAGGCTCTCCATCAGGAACCCGGCGTCGTCGCCGAGCAGCACCTGATCGATCTCGACCTGCTCGAAGGTCTCGGTGTTCATGAACGTGAACGTGCCGCCGTTGTTGTAGAGGAACTGCATGGGCTGCTCCTCGACGGGGGCGGGCGGGACGACTTCACCGGTGCGGAAGGTCCGCTCGATGACCGCGCCGGTGAGGAGGTTCTTCAGCTTGGTGCGCGTGAACGCCGTCCCCTTACCCGGCTTGACGAACTGGAAGTAGACGATGGCAAAGGGCGAGCCCTCCACCTCGATCTTGAGGCCGTTACGGAAATCGGAGGTCTCGTACATTTCAGCTCCAGGGGGGCGGTTGGGTCGCGGCATTTATCACAAAGAGGGCGGTGGGCCAGGGGGTCCGATCGTCGGACGGAGGGAAGCGGAGGAGCGGTGGCCGTGGCTGAGAGAGCTCGACTGGCCGGGGATCGACGCGCGCTTTCCAGTCTCGTTGCCGCGCGCCTGGGTCGACCGGGCGGAGCCGCGAGCGGACGATCCTCTGCTCCTCCAGGCCTTGCCGGACCCGCGCGAGCTCGCGGCCGACGCGGACGATCGCGACGACCCGGTGGGGGACGCCGCGCGGAGCCCCGTCCCGTGGGTCGTGCGCAAACACCCGGATCGGGTGCTCCTGTTGCTCACCAAGCGCTGTCACCTCTACTGTCGCTACTGCTTCCGGCGAAACCACCGCCCCGGCGACCGCGAGGACCCCACGGATTCGGAGTGGGCGGACATGCTGGCCTACGCGGCCAACTCCGGCGCGCGGGAGTGCATCCTCTCCGGGGGGGATCCGCTCGCGGTGTCCGACGCCCGGCTGTTCGAGGCGATCGACGCCACGCGCGCGATCCCGCTGGTGCGCGTCCACACCCGCGCGCCGATCAGCTTCCCGCGCCGCGTCACCGACGCGCTCGTCGCGGGGCTCCGGCGACGCGCGCCGGTGTGGATGGTCGTGCACGCCAACCACCCGCGCGAGCTCGACGACGAGGTCGGCGCTGCCCTGGGACGCCTCGTCGACGCGGGGCTTCCGGTCGTGAACCAGTCCGTGCTGCTCGCCGGGGTCAATGACTCCGTCGACGTGCTCGAGGCGCTCAGCGCGCGACTCCTGTCGCTCCGCGTGTTCCCGTACTACCTCCACCACCCCGACCATGCTTCGGGGAACGCCCACTTTCGGGTGTCCGCCGAGCGCGGGCTCGCGATCTGGCGGGGCTTGCGCGAGCGCGTGAGCGGTCTCGGGTTGCCGGCGTACGTTCTCGATCGTCCGGACGGTAGCGGCAAGGTGACGGTTGAGGAGTGGCTGCGCGCCGCGGGGCGATAGGAGGGCCCCATGGCCGTGCGCACCGCCACCCGACGTTGGACCGACCTCGCGAGCTTCTTGTCGGAGTACCCGACCACGCTCCAACGCGGAGCGCTCGTCTTGCCCGCCGACGCGATGGACGGACCGCCCGCGCCAGAGCTGAAGGTCGACCTCGTGCTGCCCCTCGTGGGTCGGGTCGGACCGGTGGTCGCGCAGGTCCTCGGGCCCGTGCCGGGGGTCGGCTGGGCTACGAGGGTGCCCGAGATCCCGCCGGCGGTCGAGCAGGCGATCGGGCAGCTCTTCGCGGAGGTCGAGGCGGCCGGGGCCTGGCTGGTCGCGCAGGGGCGCCTCGTCGATCCCACTGCTTCGAACGAGGAGCTCGCGCGCCTGCGCGCGCGCGTGCAGGCGCTCGAGGCCGCGCTCGCGAGCGAGCCCCGTCCGACGGACGCAGCCGTGCCGCGCTCCGCGGGGAGCCCGGTCGCGGCTTCGGTGCCCGGCGCCGGCGCCCGAGGCCTCCCCCTGCCGGATCTCGACGGCGTGCCGCCCGCCCTGAGCGGGACCCTCGCCGACCGTTCCCTCCGCGACGCGTTCATGGCGCTCGCGCTCGAGCGCGCCACCGGCCTGCTCGTCATCCGCACGCGAGAGCGCGTCCGCTACGGGTTCTGGTCCAAAGGCGGCCCGGTCGGCTGGCACAACGATCCCGTCGACCCGGAAGAGACGCTCGGCGTTCTCCTGTTTCGCGCGGGCTCGGTCAAGAAGGAGCAGCTCGAGCAGTCCCTCGAGATCATGGACCGTCGCGGCGTCCGCCAGGGCGAGGCCTTCATCGAGCTCGGCCTGCTGAGCTTCGCGCAGCTCGTCATGCTCTTGCAGAAACAGGCGGAGTTCGTGCTCCAACGCGTCATGAAGGACCGCGACGGCACGTGGGAGTTCTACGCCAACGCCGACCTTCCGGAGCGCTTCGTCACCCCGCCCGTTCGCGTCGCCGCCCTGATGTTCCGGTCGATGCTCGGCGTCATCCGCGAGCTCCCGGCCGAGCAGCTCGCCGCGAACCTCCGCCCCTTCCTCGATCGCTACCTGTTCTTCGCGCCCGGCGTCGACAAGGCGATCGACGAGATGAAGCTCACCACCGACGAGCAAGCCTTCGTCAAGATCGTCCAGGGCACGGCCTGGCGGCTCCGCGAGGTGTTCTCGGTGTCGAGCCTGTCCCGAAGCCAGACCGCGGCGATGTTGTGGTGCCTCTACGAGCTCAACCTCATCGAGCTCCGCGACCAGGGCACCGGCGATCGCGAGGCCGCGCGCCTCGGCCGCGAGCTCGCGTCTCGCAAGAAGTCTGCGATGTCCGGCACGTATTTCGACCGACTCGAGCTCCACTGGATCTGCACGACCGCGGACGTCGAGGCGGCCTGGCGTCGGCTCGACGCCGAGTACAACCCCGCGGGCGCGGCGGCTCGCTTCGGCGCCGACAGCGTCTCCGTGGTGAAGTTCATCCACGACGCCATGCGCGAGGCCTACGACACCCTCCGCAGCGACGCGAAACGTCGCGAGTACCGCCTCACCAAGGTGGAGAAGGGCAAGATCATCCAGAGCGCCGAGATGTTGTCGAAGAAGGGCGAGATGGCGATCATGAAGGAGGCCAGGCGCGAGGCCTTGGACTGCTTCGGCAAGGCCCTCGAGCTCGTGCCGAACGAGGCCGAGTACCGCGCGGGCTACGACCGCGCGCGCACGCTCACCGGCTGAACACCTTCGCGAGGCCGCGCCCGTACAACAGGCGCAGGCCGCGCTGGAGGAGCGGGAGGTCCGACGCGCGGTACGGGTACCACCACGGCTCCTTCGAGAGCCAGGGGAGCAGGTCGTAATTCACGTGGCGCGCCTGGCACATCGCGCGCATCCCGTCGTCGCTGTGGGTCACGCCGATCCCCGATTGTTTCAGCCCGCCCCAGGGCGTCTCGGCCATCGCGTTCGTCACGATCACGTCGTTGATCATCACGGTGCCGACCTCGAGCCGCTCCGCCACCGACCGGGCGCGCGCGCCGTCGCGCGAGAAGACGTAGGCCAGCAGCCCGAGGTGCGACCGATTCGCCTCCGCGATCATCGCGGCTTCGTCCTTGATCTTCTGCACGGGAACGACCGGCCCGAACGTCTCTTCGTTCAGCACGTCCATGTCGGGGGTCACGTCGAGCAGCACCGTCGGCGCATAGAAGTTGCCCGGTCGCTGCAAGCGGTGGCCCCCACACGCGACCGTCGCGCCCTTCGCCACGGCGTCGGCCACGCGCGCCTCGACGATGCGGAGCTGGCGTTCGTTCACCAGCGGGCCGATGTCGATGTCCGCGCTCTCCGCGGCGTCGCCCACGCGCAGCGCGCGCGCGCGCTCGACCACCATGGGCACGAGGCGCTCGTACACGGCCTCGTGCACGAGCAGGCGCTCGATCGACGCGCACACCTGGCCCGCGTTCGCCCAGCCTCCCCAGGTGATCGCGTTTGCGGTGCGGGTCAGGTCCGCGTCGGGAAGGACGAGCGCCGGCGCCTTTCCGCCCAGCTCCAGCACGCACGGGATCATGCGCTCGGCGCACGCGACGCCGACCTTGCGCCCCGTCGCCACCGAACCCGTGAACTCGATCATGTCGACGCCCCCGGCGATCAGCGCGGCGCCGACGTCTCCGAGGCCGTACACGACCTGGAACACGTCGGCGGGCACGCCGGCCTCGAGGTAGAGCCCGTGCACGAGCTGCGCGATCAGCGGCGTGAACTCCGACGGCTTGAGCACGACGGCGTTTCCCCCGAGCAGGGCCATGACCACCCCGCCGAAGGGCGTGTGGTGAGGGAAGTTCCACGGGCCGATGACGCCGATCACCCCGCGCGGCACGTAGTGGATGTACGACGCGCGGTTGACCATGAGGCGCATCGGGATGTTCTGCGGTTCGAGGATTCGAGGGGCCGCGTCGGTGAAGTAGGTGAGGAGCTCGAGCGGCGCCATCACCTCGTGCAGGAGCCCCTCGTGCTTGGGTTTGCCGTTTTCTTTGGCGACAAGCTCGACGATGCGCTCGGACGCGTCGAGCACCTTCTGGCGCACGCGCCGAAGCACCGCGACCCTCTCGGCCAACGGCCGAGCCGCCCACGCGGGCTGCGCGGCGCGGGCGCGTCGCACCACCTCCGGCACGTCCCCCGCGGGGGTCATCGCCACCTGTCCGACCCAGTTGCCGTTGGCCGGGCTCACTACGACGAGGCTGTCGCTCATGGCGGATCCTTATGCAGGATCGAAGACGATCGCGCCGCCGGGGAGGAAGTAGAGGATCAACATGCGCCCGCCGGTCACCGTCGGCATGTGACGGCTGCCCGGCGGGTACACGACCCACCCTGGCGCGCGCCCGTCGAACCGCGGCGCGCCTTCGAGCGTGAAGCACAGGTCGAACTCGCCGCGCGTGTGGGTGTGGGCGCCCGTCGCGGGGCCCGCCATGTCCACGACGTCGATCGAGAAGCCCTGGTCGGTGGTCTTCGCGAGGCGCCCGAAGCGCACCCCGTCTTGTTCCTTCGGTGTGGCCTCGCCGGTCGCGTGCCACGCGCGCAGGGCCGACTCGAGCGGGCCCAGATCGAGCTCCTGCAACGCGAACGCCGCGGCGTGCGGGGCCGCGGCGTCCAGGGTGCGCAGTCGATCGAGCACCGGTCCGCACAGCGCCAGGACCGTGTCGCGCGTCATCTCAGTGGTGCCCGCCGTGCCCGTGGCCGCCGTGCGCGTGCGCCGCCCCGTGGTCGTCGTGCGCGTGCAGGGAGTGCACGTGTACGTCGGAGGGGTTCTCGTGCATGAACGGGTCGGACACCGGCACGGGGGGGACCCGCGCGAGGAAGTTGAGCACGATGGTCAGGAAGGCCGAGATGAAGCCGATGAATACGCCGATCTCGACGGGGCCGATCGGCAGGCTGTCTTCACGCCAGACCTGCGGCATGACGAGCAGGAAGCGCTCGAGGAACACGCCCGTCGCGATGATCATGGCGACCCACACGAGGCTCTCCGGCAGCTTCTTGATGCCGCGGGACAGCAGGACCGTGAACGGGATGACGAAGTTCATCGCGAACACGACCTTGGCGAGCGGGCTCCAGGTGTCGGTGTACAGGCGGAGGAGGAGGTAGCCGGTCTCCTCGGGCATGTTGCCGTACCAGATCGCGAGCAGCTGGGCATAGAAGGTGTACGTCCAGAAGATGCTCAGGGCGAACATCATCTTGCCCAGGTCGTGGTAGTTCTTCGGCTGCAGCAGGTGTTCGATGTCGAGCCACTTCTTCGACATCACGGACACGATGCAGATCCAGTTGATGGCGAGCCAGAAGCTCGACACGAAGATCCACGCCGGGAACATGTTCGCGTACCAGTGCGGCGCGAGCGACATGACCGCATCGACGGCGAACAGGGTGAAGATGACCGCGTAAGCGAGGATGTAGATCGGCCCCAGCGCGATGTTGCGCCGGTAGGCGGCCTCGACCTCGGCAGCGCGACCCTTCCACCCCTGCGTGATCTGCCCCCACCACGCCGGCGCCTTGTGCGCGCCGATGGCCTCAGCCGTCACGCCCATGTCCGGGCGGAGGCTGTTGCGGACGAACAACACGCCGAGGAGCGACAGGAAGCCCATGAGGACGAGCTGTCGGGCGATGAAGAAGCCCGGGGCGAGCCAGATCGCCTTGTGCCCGTGCATCGGCTCGTGCGTCCACTCGTAGATCCGCGTGCCGCCCCCGAGGAGGAAGAGCGCCCAGAGCACGTAGAGGACGGGGAGGAACGCCGAGAAGGACTCGGCGATGCGCTTGAACGGCCGGCCCCAGCGCGCCAACACCACGGTCTGGACGACCGAGAACAGCACGCCACCGAGCGCGACACCGAAGAAGTAGACGATGCACGTGAGCAACACGCCGAGCGTGCGGTCGGTCTGCGTGGCGAGGCCGCCCGCGAGCGACAGCACGCCCACGCCGATGCCCACGAGGCCCGCCGTGTTCCACGCCGCCGGCACCGAGCGCGGCGTACGGTTCATCGGGGTGGCGACGTCGGGGCCGGCGCCGACCACGGTGCGGGCGAGGGCGATGAGGTCGGTCATGGGTCAGCCCTCCTGGCCAGGGACGGTCGTTTCCACCGGGGCGGGAGGCGGGGGCGGAGCGCCGCCCTCCAGCGTGCGCATGTAGGACACGATGGCCCATCGCTCACGATCGGTGAGGGAGGTGGCGTACGGAGGCATGCCGGCGCCGAGCCCGGCGCCGCCGTCGCGGATGGTCAGGTAGATGTAGCCGTCGGAGCGCATCCCGGTCACCGCGCCCTCGCCCGAGAGCATCGGAGCGGGGATCGGGAACCGGTTCAGGCCCTTCGCCGGGTCGTTCTGGGTGACGGGGCCGCCGCCGGTGCCGTCGACGCCGTGGCAGGGGGCGCAGCTCACCTGAAACAGGCGCTTGCCCTTGGCCAGGGTGTGCGCGTCGGCCGCGCCGTACGGGTTCTGGAGGCGGTCGCCTTCGGTGTTGCGATCGAACTCCGTGACCCAATCGGTCTGGAGCCCGCCCACGCCGACGGAGCGGGGCGCGGAGGCCACGTCGTTCCGTGACACCGTCCCGGCCGGCAGGAACGGCTTCATCTTCCACTCGTAGCCCTTGAACGATCCGCCGTTCACCATGTCGATGTCCCACGGCGACGCCCAAGCGAGCCCGCTCACGAGCAGGGCCGCGCCGACGGCGAGACGATGACGGTTGCGGTACAGCGCTTCACGCATGGTGACGGTCCTCCGCGTGGTGGGCGTCCCCGCCTCCGGTGACCTCGACGGCGCCGGACTTCACGAGGATGGACTTGATTCGTGCCGCGTCGTGGGCGCCGACGCGCTTGAGGATGATGCCGAAGTGGTCGTCGGAGAACCGGTCGTCCTCGACCTCCTTGGGCAGGCCCTGCGCCGGCAGCCGCGCGAGCAGGCACATGCCGACGAAGGTGAAGAGCGACGCCCAGAGGATGGTCCCCTCGAACGTGATGACGATGAACGGCGGGATCGACACGACGGGCTTGCCGCCCGGGAGGATCATCGGCCAGTTCGCGCTCATCAACGCGGTCATCGTGAAGGCCATCGTGCCGCCGAACAGCCCGCCGAGGAGCGTGAACCACCGCACCGGGCTCGGCTCGCCCTCGTACAGCATGTCCTCGACCTCGTGCCGCGGGAACGGCGTGATGACGGTCATGTCCCGGAACCCGGCCTTCTTCAGGTCGTCGATTCCGGTGACGAGGCAGTCGAGATGACGGTAGACCGCCTTGATCGGCTCGGCCTTCTCGGCGGCTTCCATGGGGACTGCGACGCTCATGCGTCACCTCGCGCAGGAGTGGGAGAGGGGAGGAAGGTCACTTGGCCGCCAGCTCGTCGGTCTTGAGGGGCGGGCGGATCTGCTCCTTGACTTCGGCGATCGCCACGGAGGGCATGATCTTCACGAAGAGGAGGAACCAGAGGAAGAACCAGCCGAACGAGCCGAGCATGATGCCCCACTCGATGTAGTTGGGCGTGTAGTACACCCAGCCCGCCGGGTCGAAGCTGTGGGACAGCGAGCTCGCGATGATGTTGAACCGCTCGAACCACATCCCGATGTTGATCAGGATGCTGATCACGAAGAGCCAGAGGTAGTTCGTACGGACGGACTTCCAGTACCAGGGTAGCGGCGCGAGGCAGTTGCAGACCACCATGGTGGCGAAGACCCACCAGTAGTTGCCGACCACGCGGTCCACGAACACGCCCCACTCGAAGCGGTTGTCCGAGTACCAGGCGATGAAGTACTCGGTGCCGTAGGCGTAGGTGAGGATGCCGCCCGTGAAGAGGCAGAGCTTCGCGAGGTGCTCGAAGTGCCACACGTGGATGTAGTCTTCGAGCTTGAAGATCTTCGACAGCGGCAGCATGAGCGTGATCACCATCGCGCAGCCGGAGAAGATCGCGCCCGCGACGAAGTACGGCGGGAACAGCGTGCTGTGCCACCCGGGGGTCTGCGCCATCGCGAAGTCCCAGGAGACGACCGAGTGCACGGAGAGCACGAGGGGCGTGGCGAGCGCGGCGAAGAAGCCGTACGCGGCCATGTAGTGGCGCCACTGGCGGTCCGTCCCGCGCCAGCCGAGGCAGAGCACCGCGTACAGCTGGCGGGTGTAGCCCTTCGTGGAGTCGCGGACCGACGCCATGTCGGGGATCAACCCGATGATGAAGAAGACCGTGGACACGGTGAAGTACGTCGACACCGCGAACACGTCCCACATGAGCGGGGACTTGAAGTTGACCCAGAGCTGGCGCTGGTTCGGGTACGGGAACAGCCAGTAGGCGTACCAGGCGCGACCGACGTGGATCGCGGGGAACAGCGCGGCGGTCATGACGGCGAAGATGGTCATCGCCTCGGCGGCCCGGTATACGCCGGTGCGCCAGCGGCTGCGCGTCAGGAACAGGACGGCGGAGATGAGCGTCCCGGCGTGGCCGATGCCGACCCAGAACACGAAGGTCGTGATGTACACGCCCCAGAACACCGGCGGGTGGTAGCCGGCGACGCCGAGACCGTAGATCAGCTGGAGGGCCCAGCAGTACCCGCCCCAGGCGAGCGCCGAGAGCGAGAGGACGATCGCGCCGAGGTACGCCGCGTTCGGGGTGAACAGCGGAGACAGGACGTCCCGATTGACCGCGTGGTAGGTGGGCTGGTTCATCTACGCCTCCCTAGTGGCCGGCCGCGGGGGCGCCGTGACCGTCGTTCGTTCCGTGCGCGTCGGCGGGGTGGGCCGCCGGCGCGTGATCCTTCGGGTGAGCCTCGCCGTGCGCGTCGGCGGTGGCCGAGCCGTGTCCTCCCGCGCTCGCGGCGTGGCCGCCGCCGTGGGGGCCTTCGGGGGCCCAATCGTGGCGCACGCGCGCCATGTAGCGGACGCCCGGCTTCGTGTTGAGCTCGGCCAGCATCGCGTACGTGCGCGGGCTCGCGTTTCGCTTCGCCACCTCGGACGTCGCATCCTTCGCGTTGCCGAAAGTGATGCTGTCGGTCGGGCAGGCCGACGCGCAGGCCGTCAGCTTGCGGAGCGCCGCGTCGGGCACCGGGGTCACCGACACCGGCTCGTCGCCGTTGCGCTGCGCGAAATCGACGTCCTTCCAGGCGTCCTTGACGGCGCGCGTGCGCTGCACGCAGAACGTGCACTTCTCCATGACGCCCATCTCACGGACGGAGACGTCCGGGTTGAGCATCAGGTACATCGACTCCGGCCACGTCCACGTGTGGTAGTTGAACCGGCGGGCCGTGTACGGGCAGTTGTTCGCGCAGTAGCGCGTACCGACGCAACGGTTGTAGATCATCGCGTTCAGGCCGTCGAGGTTGTGGTAGGTCGCGAGGACCGGGCACACGCCCTCGCACGGCGCGTGCGCGCAGTGCTGGCAGAGGGACGGCATGTGGCGCACATCCTGGTGCTCGCCCTCGCCTTCCCAGTACCGGTTCATGCGGATCCAGCTCATCGTGCGGCCCTTGCGCACCTGGTCCGGACCCACGAACGGGATGTTGTTCTCGAGGTTGCACGCGATGACACACGCCATGCAGCCGTTGCAGGTGTTCGTGTCGATGGCCATCGCGAAGCGGTAGGTCGGGTGCTGCGGCTCCGGGTACATGTCCACGATGCCGCTCGACGTGAGCCGCTCGTCCACCGGGATGGTGTGCACGTGGACGATGCTGCCCGCCTCTCCCTCGAGGTGCTTCAGCGCCTCGTCGACGGAGACGACGTTGCCCAGCTCGCGGTTGTCCTGGTCGATGTGGCCGACCAGGGCGTGCGCGTCAGAGGTGCCGGCGACACGCTTGACGCTCGCGCGCATCGTGTACGGCGCGAACGCCCCGCTGGCCGTATCGGTCCCCGCGGCGAGCAGCTTCATGGCGTTGGCGCCGCGCTTGGTGCCGAACCGCCCCATCTGGTCGTGGCCATTTCCGAGCGACACCGCGACCGTGTCTTCGCGAACGCCCGGAGAAGCGAAGTACCCGACGGTGATCTCGCCGCTGGTGGTGTGGACCGTGACGAGGTCCTTCGGGCCGAGGCCGAGACGCTCGACCGTCTTGGGGTTGAGCTCCGCCCAGGTCGTCCACGCGTAGGTGGCGATCGAGTCGGGGAGCTCTTGCGCCCAGGGGCGGTTCGCGTGGCGGCCGTCGGCGAGGTGCGGGTGCGGGTAGACCACGAGGGCGAGGTCGGACCCGGCGATGCCGGGGCTCGCGGCCGGAAGGGCCGAGAGGGACACCGCGGCGCCCGAGGGCGTGGCGGGCGCGAAGAACCCGCCGCGGCTGAGGCTCTGCTCCCAGAAGGTGCGGGAGTCGACGGCGCCGGAGCGCGGGAACAGCTCCCGCTCCCACCGCGCACGCACGTAGTCGCGGAAGGTCCCCGCGAAGCCGATGCGGGTCGGCGCGGGGGCCGCGACCGCCGCTGCCGGGTCACCGCCTTCGGGCGGCGCTGCGGCGTCGACCGCGACGGGCGCGGACGCCGGCGTGTTCGGAGCGAGCGCGGTGCCCAGCGCGAGCAGGAGGTCGCCCACGCCGCGCACGTCGGCCATCGGGTTCATGGCGGGCTGCTGGAGCACGTGCACGCCCGCGACCACTTCGGCGTCACCCCAGCTCTCGAGGCCGGTGCCGACCGGAAGGAGCATGACCTTCGCGCGGCTGCTGTCGTTCGGCTCGTTGTCGAGCTGCACGACGAGGCCGACCGCGTCGAGCGCGGGCCCGACGTCGTCGATCGGCGGGAGGTTGTACACCGGGTTGAGGCCGTCGATGAACAGCACGCCGATCTTGCCGGCGCGCGCGTCTTCGACGAGCTGCTTGACGTCGGCGTACGCGTTCACCTGGCCGAGGCGCGACTCCTGCCCGAAGATGACCGAAGCGCCGACGTTGCCGGCCGCTTCGTTGACGAGCAGGGTGGCGATGGCGAGCGCGGTGGCGTCGACGCCGGCGTTCTGGAAGCCGCCCGGGAGGACCACGGACGGCGCCGACGCGACCCAACCCGCGACCTCGCGGAGCTTCTCGAGCGACACGTCGGTGTCGCGGAGGAGCGCCGCGGGATCGACCGAAGCGAGCAGGGAGGCGGCCGGACCGGCATAGCCCTTCGCGTCCGCTACGAGCTTGGCGAGCGCGAGCGCCACCTGGGCCTCGGTGCCGGGGCGCGGGGGAAGGAAGTTGTCCGCCTCGCTCGAGGTGAGGCCGATGCGGGGCTCGATCGCCACGAAGCGGGCGACGAAGCCGCCCAACGCGGGGTCCTTCGCCGCGGCGTAGCCCTTGGTGAGGTGCATCGCGTCGTGCGCGGTGCCGAGGAAATCGTACCCGAACGACACGATGGTCCGGGCGCCGGCAAGCTCGAACCGCGGCAGCGCGTCACGCCCGAAGACGGCCCGCGAGGCGGCGAGGAGCGTCTCGACGCCCAGCGGCTCCCAGTGGACGCGTCGGAGGCCGACCGTGGCGGTCAGCTCGTCGAGGATCGCGGCGAGGGAGCCCGTACGGTACTTGCCGAGCCACGCGACCTGCTTTCCGGCCTGTTGGGCGGCGGCGGCGGCGGCCGTGAAGGTCTTGATTGCCTCGTCCCACGTGGTCGGCGTGCCGGCCGCGTGGGGCGCCGACAGGCGATCCGGGCTGTAGGTGGCGAGGATGTCGAAGTGGCCGCGCGTGCAGAGCCCACCGCCGTCGGGGTGGTGGTCGTTGCCTTCGACCATGACGACGCGGCCTTCCTTCACGCGCGCCACGAGGCCGCACGCGGACGCGCAGCCGACGCACACGGAGGACACGTACGCCGCCGCGCCGACGAGCGCGTTGTCCGGCTGCGTGACGTAGGGGAGGATGTTCTCCTGCGGCGCTTTCCAGTCGTAGACGCACGCGGTGGCACCGGCGGCGCTCGCGACCGCAGCGGTCCGGATGAAATCCCGGCGGTTCATGCTGCTCATGTGTGGGCGCTCCGCTCTACTTGTGGCACGTGTAGCAGTCCTTCAGCTCCGCGCGCCGAAGTTCTGCCTTGTCGCCGTAGTTGGTGTCGATGGTGTCGTGCTGCGCGTGGCAGTCGAGGCACCACCCCATCTTCAGGGAGGAGACGCGCTGCGCGACGCCCATCTCCTGGACCTGGCCGTGGCACTCCGAGCACTCCACCCCGGCGCGCACGTGCGGCTTGTGGTTGAAGTGTACGTAGTCGGGGAGGTCGTGGACCTTGACCCACGGGATCGGCTCCCCCTGACCGTCGGCCCAGAAGGCCTTCAGCTTGTCGAGCTCCGGCCGCCCCTCGGACGACACCAGCGAATGGCAGCCCATGCACAGCTGCGTCGGCGGCACCCCGGCGTGAACGCCCTTGCGCGCGCTGGAGTGGCAGTATTGGCAGTCCATCCCGAGCTTCTGCACGTGGGTGTCGTGCGGGAACGCGATGGGCTGCTCGTACGGCTCTTCTTCGGGCTCACCGACCGTCACCACGAGGTTTCGGTCGAAGAGCTCCGGTGGGAGCAGGTTCTTGCTGCCGATCGAGAACGTGTCCTCGCTCGGTTCACCCGCGGCCTGCGTGGCGCAGGCGCTCATGCCCGCGACCGCGAGGGTCGCAAACAGCGCGGGGAGGAGGATCGCGCCCGGAAGAGTTCGCATCGAGGCTCCGGCCAACTGGGGCGGTGGGCAGGGAAGGGCGACCTGTTAACGCTCGGCCCGAGGCGCCACAAGCGAATCGTCGCGGTTCGTCACGGTCCGCGTGGACGGACCTCGACAGGTCGAGGTGTCTCGCGGCCTTCGGAGGAAAAGCGCGATGGGCGCGGAGCGCCGCGCCCATCGCCCCGCGCGCGCGGGTCACACGTGGAGAGGACTCACTTGCCGACGAACTCGGCCTCGATGAAGGCCAGGAGTTCCCAAGCTTCGTCGTCGGAGAGCCCGAGGGGGGCCATGGCGGAGCCCTGGATGCCGTTCTTGAGGACCCAGTGCTTCACGCCGACGGAGGTTGCCTCCCAGCGCTCCTTCCAGTGGAAGTTCGACGGCTTCTGGGGGAGCGCGGCGCCGGCGACGCCGTCGCCGCGGCCCTCGGCGCCGTGGCAGGCGACGCACTTCGCGGAGTAGTGGGCCTTGCCCTTGGCGATCGCTTCGGCGTTGCCGGCCTTGGGGTTCGCCTTGGTGGCGTCCGCGCCGGCGGCGGCGGCCTTGTCGTACGCCGCCTTGGAGAGGTCGTCAGGGGTGTACGGGCCGGATGCGGGAGGGGCCGGAGGAGCGGCCGGGGGCGCCGGAGGCGGCGTGGCGGGCTTCGGGGCCTCCGCGGGGGTGTGCGCCGCGGCCGGCTCTGCATCGGAGTGGGACTCGCCGCCACAGGCGACGAGCGTGGACAGGAGTACGGTGAACAGCATGGCGTGGGCCTCGAGAGGCTGTCCAACGTATCCCGCCTCACGTCTGCTGCAAGCCTCAGGTCCAGCCCTGGGGCCGCAGGGCGTACATCGCGCTCATCAAGGCGTTGAACGCGTCTTCTTCGTCTTCGACGGCGTCCAGGTCGTCGACGTTGCGAAGCACGTCCTCGATCGTGTGCGCGCGCAGCGTGGCGAGGGCGTCCTCGTCGGCGATGATCTGTGCTGCGATCTCCGGCGTCAGCTTGAACATCGGCCCTCCGTGTGGCAGGAGCGTACCGCGTCCGGGACCGCCGCGACGCACGACCCCCAGCCCGGACCACGCGCGTGCTCGTCCTCCTCCTCTTGCACCTCGCCTGTGCGACGCCCCCGCGCACCGCGGCGAACCCTGCCCCGTCGGCGTCACCACCTTCCCCGACGCCCGTGGCGTCGCCCGCGCCCCCCACGCCGGAGCATGCGACGAACGCCGCTCCCGGGCACGATCCAGGGCTCCTGCGTGCCGCCGACCTGTACGCGGCCTGCGCGGTGCGCGTCGAAGGGGCCAACCGGGGCGGCGAGTGCGTGACGGACGCCGATTGTGTGGCGGCGGGGTGCTCGAGCGAGGCGTGCCTGGCGCGCGCGGATCGCGACGCCGCGCCGAAGACCTGCGAAATCCTGCCGTGTTTCGCCGTTCTCGACGCGTGTGGCTGTCGCGAGGGCGTCTGCGCGTGGTCGATCGTGCCCGCCCCGGCGCCGATGGCGCTCCCGCCGCGCCCGTGATCCGGGTGACGGGCGGCGCGCTCCGCGGCCGGACGCTGCCGGCGCGGGTCCCCGAGGGCGTGCGCCCGACCGCGGGGAGGGTGCGCGAAGCGGTCTTCAGCATGGTCGGGCAGGACCTCCGCGGATGGTCGGTGCTTGATCTGTTCGGTGGGAGCGGATTGATCGGCATCGAGGCCGCGTCCCGCGGCGCGGCGCCGGTGGTCATCGTCGAACGGAATCCGAAGGCCGCGGCCGCCATCCGCCGAAACCTCGAAGCGCTCGACCACCCGGCCATGCTTCGCGTGGGCGACGCGGCCTCGCCGCCAGCGGGCCCCTTCGACTTCATCTACCTCGACCCACCGTTCAAGGAGGACGTCGCGCCTTGGGTGGCGCGCGTCGCGCCCCTGTGTCTCCGCGTGATCGTCGCGGAGGCCCGCGCCGGGTCGCCGGTGCCCGCGCCGCCGGGCGGATGGCGCCTGGAGCGCACGCGTGTCTACGGGGACACGCAGGTGGCCCTATACGTACGGATCGGGGCGGTCACCGGTGCGCAGGAAGTGGATGAAGTCCTCGATGATCCGGGCGTGGTCGAAGACGATGGGTGAGGGGAGCGCGTCGAGCGCGAACCACCCGGCCTCGGCGGCGTCGTCGCCACCCACGGGCTCCCCCTCGGCCTCGGCGACGAACGCCACGGTCATCGTGTGCTTCCGCGGGTCGCGCGCGGGGTCCGAGTAGACGTGCATCAGGGCCGTGAGGCGGACGTCGAGGCCCGTCTCTTCCTTTGCCTCGCGCACTGCGGCCGCGGACACGCGCTCTCCCTCGTCGACGAACCCACCGGGCAGGGCCCAGCCCAACGGGGCGTTCGCGCGCGCGACGAGGACGATGGTGCCGTTCCGGTGGATGAGGAGGTCCACCGTGGGGACCGGGTTGCGGTAGACGCGCTCGTGCATGCGCCCGGTTATCCGCTCGGGTCGCGGAGGCGTCTTTGGGCGAGCGTTCGGTGGTGGTGGGAGACGGGCCCGACGCGGTGCGCGCCGCGTCCTGGCTCGCGGCGAGCGGGGCCGAGGTCACGCTGGTGGCTGAGTCGGAGCCGACGATGGAACAGGGCTTTCCACTGGGGCGTGGCGTCGCCCGCGTTCCGGCCGACGCGCCTGCTGTCGTGGCCGCCGCATTCGTGCCCGCGGGCGGGCTCGACGCCGCGCTCCTCACCGGGCATCGCGTTCACCATCTGCCGCTGTCGGTGTCGGCGCTCGCGTCCGCGCTCGGCGCGGCGCAGGTCGCGGACGCCACGACGGCGTGGGCCCGTACGCGGGCAAGCATCGAGCTTCGCCGCCTGATCGGTGGCGGACGAGAGACTCGGACCTACCGGGACTGGGTCGTGGGGCGGTTCGGTGAGCCGGTGTACGAGCGCCTGCACTCGGCGTGGTGCGGCAAGCGCTTCGGCGATCCGACGCGCGTGTCGGCGAGCGTCGCCCGTTGGGCCCACGTGGGGGACGCCGGACCGGCGTCCGTCCCGGCCGCCGGCTTCGCGGGGGCGCTCGATGGCGTGCGTGTGGTCCGGGCCGACGTCCGCGCCGTGCGCGGTGGCGAGGTCGACACGTCGGACGGGCGGCTCGAGGGGCGGGTCTGGGTGGCGGCGCCGCCGCAGCGGGCGTGCGCGTGGCTCGACGAGACGTTCGTCCGCGAGGTGGCCTCCGACGTGGGCGGGCTGGTCGCCCGCGACCTCGTGCAGTACCGCTTCCAAGGCGGGGTGGACCTCCCGTTCGAGACGTTCGTGATCGACGCGTCGGTGCCGGTGTACCGGCTCCTCCGGCCCGGCGTCCTCCCCGGCGGGCCCGGGGAGGCGACCTTGGTCGGTCATGTCGGCCTTGCGTCGTACGCGCCGACGCCCGAGCCCGAGCGGATCGGCGCGGCGGTGACGGCGGGCGGGGTGTCCGTGTCCGTGTCCGGCCCTGCGGTTCGCCTCGCCGGCTGGCTGCCGGTGTGGGAGGGCCCGCACCTCTCGCGCTATCGCCGCTATCTGCTCGCCCTGGCCGAGCGTGGGATCACCCCGGTCGGTCGAACGGGCCTGTTCGCGCCGGTGGACGTCGCGCAGGAGCTCACCTGGCTCGAGCGCGTGCGGCTCGGCGAAGCGCCGCGCGAGGTGTACCGCACGTTGATCGAGCCCGGTTTCACCGACCGTCCGGAAGACGCACACCTCCGACGCTTCGCGGTGCGTTGACGCCCGGGGCGCAACCTGATAGCAGCCGGCGGCTTCGCCGAAGTAGCTCAGTGGTAGAGCAGCTGATTCGTAATCAGCAGGTCGCGGGTTCAATTCCCGCTTTCGGCTCCACCTCCACCCCTCGCTCGCCGGGGCGCCGGCCTGGCGCCTGCTCCCTAGCGGCCGGGTTCGCCGCTGGCGGGCCGTCGGCCCCCGCCACGCCGCCGCGCGGGGCTCACCCCTCCTGGCGGATCGTGGCGAGGATGGCGGGCGGGATTGGCACGAGGCGCCGATCGCGGTCGACACACACCATGTGCACGACGCCGAGCACCAGCGGCCCCGTCGCCCCCGCTCGCCAGACGTCCTGCCGAAACACGGCGCGGTAGGGGCTCTCGAGCTGAACGGTCGAGCGGATCTCGAGGTCGTCGCCGAACACCGCGCCTTCACGGAACTGCAGCTCGCATCGGTACACCACGAACCCCAGACCCTCGTCGCGCAAGAGGGCGACGAGCCGCTCGGGGCCCAACAGGTGCTCGCGGGCGCGTTCGAAATACTTGAGGTAGTTCGCGTGGTAGACGAGGCCCGAGTGGTCGGTGTCCTCGTAGTAGATGCGGACGGAGTGGCTGTAAATCACGTCGCTCCCGGCCGCGTCGGGGTATCGCGCCGGCGGTCGGTCGCCATGCGCGGGCAGGCCGCCCGGCCGCGGCGCGTCATCCCGTGTCGGAGCGCGGTGGATCCGACCGGGGCCGCGTCGCGGGGGTTAGTTGGGCGGCGATGGCTGACGGCTGGCTCACCCGGCGCATTTGGTACCTTCGGACCTGGATCCGAGACGTCCTCGCGGCGAACCTCAGCGCGCGCTCGGTGGGCTTCGCGGTGGCCAGCGGGGTGTTCATCGGCCTTCTGCCCATCTTTTCGTTGCACATCGTCGCGTGTGTGGCCACCGCGCGCGTGCTCCGCCTGAATTACGCCGTGGTGTACCTGGCGTCGAACCTTGCGTTCAACCCGATCAGCGGCCCGTTCGTGCTCGCAGCGGAGGTCGCCGTGGGCGAGTGGCTGCTGTTCGGCGAGGTGCGCTCGCTCGCGCTGCTCAGCGGGCACGCGGAGCACTCCCTGGTGCAGCTCGGCGGGGAGATCATCTGGGCCTGTTTCCTCGGTTCCATCGTCATCGGCGCGGTGCTGGCGCCCCTCGCCGGCCTCGCCTCGTACGTCGGGTGGCGCTGGCGCGAGCACCGGGCCGCCGAGCGCCTGTCTCCGAAGCCGTAGCGGACCGTCGCGCGCCCGGCGGCGTTACGCTGAGGCTGGCGTTCGCGTGCGTCCCCTCCGCCAGATCCCGCGCCTCGTCCGTCCGCTGTGGGGCGGAGACACGCTCGCGCGTGCCTGGGGCAAGGGCGCCGGGACCATCGGCGAATCCTGGGAAGTCTGGGGCGAAAACGTCGTGATCGGCGCCGACGCGCGCTTCGCCGAGGTCGCGGCGTTGCCCCTGCTCGTCAAGCTGCTCGACGTCCGCGAGCGCCTGTCCGTGCAAGTGCATCCCGACGACGCGACCGCGCGCGGCTACGGGCTGCCGCACGGCAAGAGCGAAGGGTGGGTCATCCTGCACGCCGAGCCAGGCGCGCGCGTGGCCGTGGGGCTCCGTCACGACCTCACCGCCACGGAGCTCGCGGAGCGCGCGCGCGACGGGCGGATCGAAGACGATCTCGACTGGCGGAGTGTGCGCGAGGGCGACGTGTTCGACGTGCCGGCCGGCACGGTCCACGTGATCGGCGCCGGCGTCGTGCTCTACGAGGTGCAACAGCCCATCGACGTCACGTACCGCCTCTACGACTGGGGGCGCGCGCGCGAGCTGCACCTCGCCCGCGGGGTCGCGAGCGCTCGGCCCGGCCCCCCGGCCCCTCGTGTCCCGGCGCGGGCGCTCGACGAGAGTCGAACATTGCTGCTCGATACCCGATACTTCTCGATCGAGCGCCGCGTGGAGGGACTGTGGCGCGCGCGGACCTGGGAGGCGGTCACCGTCGTGCGCGGAACCCTGCACGTAGGCGGGGAAGACATCGGCTTCGGCGAGACGGTGTGCCTTCCGCCGGGCGAGTGGCGGGCGCGCGGGGACGGCGCCTGCCTGGTGGCTCTGCCGGGCGAACGGGTTGCGGCCGACCTTTCCGGCGTGTAACGTGGGGCCGCCTCGGGAGGCCCATTGACCATGCTCGCCGTGCTCGCCCTGTCCCTCCCGACCGCCTCGGCGGACACGTTTCCGGCCGGCGCGGTGATCGACCAGGCCGCGGTCATCGACATCACGCCCGAGGGCTTCGAGTCCGTCGCCCAGCTCATCCCGGCGCTGCTGCCGTCGAGCCTGCCGCTCGGCGAGCTGAGCGGTGGATACGACGGCGTGTGGGGCCAGTGCTGGCTCGGCGGGTACGAGTACAGCGTCGCCGGGCTGACCGTGCGGCTCGAGGTGGCCGACGCGCGCATCGTGCCGGGCAACGGCGTGCTCGACGTCACCGCGGATCTGCTCGTGTACGTCAACGACGCGTCCGACACCTTCGACCTGTACACCGAGCTCGAGTGCATCGGCGACACCTGCTACGGCTACGTCGAGCCGTTCACCGTGACGTTCTCGACCACCATGGCGCTCGCGGTCACGACGGATGGCTCGGGCGCGCGGGTCCTGGACGCCACCATCGGCACCCCGGAGCTCAGCTACAGCCTCGAGTCCGACGCGATCCACCTCGACGACTGCGCCATCGGCACCATCGAGGAGATCCTCGGCTACGTCGGGCTCTCCATCTACGACTTGATCCTCGGCCAGCTCGACGGCGTCCTCGAGTCGGCGGTGTCCGACATCGCGCCGGAGCTCGAAGCGGCGATCGAAGGGGCCTTCGCGTCGGCCACGATCTCCCAGGACATCGCGCTCGGCGGCGCCACGGCGCACCTCGACCTGTACCCGTCGGCGGTCGGCATCACGCCGGCCGGGGTGCGCCTGACCATGAGCGGCGGCATGAGCGCCGACGCCGCCGCGGTGTGCATCAGCGCGTACGACCCCGGCGGGTCGGAGAAGACCACGTCCGACGCCCCCGGCATCGGCGTCGCGCCGAGCGGCGTCGACGACGCCTTCCACGCCGGCATCGCGCTCTCCGACGACTTCGCCAACCAGGCCCTGTACGCCCTCTGGCGCGCGGGCCTGCTGTGCTACACGCTCGAGCCGGGCGGCAGCATCCCGCTCGACACGGGCATCTTCAACGCCCTCACCGGCGACGTGTTCGCGGACCTGTTCCCCGAGAGTCAGCCCGTCATGCTGCGCACGGTGCCGAAGGTCGCGCCGACCGCCATCTTCGACGGCGAGCACTCCGTGGACCTCGCCCTCGAAGACCTGGGGGTCCAGTTCTTCGCGGAGCTCGACGGCCGCCAGGCCCGCATCGTCACGATCGCCCTGACCGGCGCCGCCGGGGCCGACCTGGCGTTCGACGCGACGACCGGCGAGCTCGGCGTCGAGATCGACCTGGACGCCTCCGCGTTCACGCCGACCGCCGAGGGCAACGAGTTCGCACCGGACGAGAACGCGACGATCGAGGCCGCGTTCTCGGGTGGCGTCCAGAGCGTGATCGACACGGTCGTCGGCGGGCTGCTCGAAGGGCTGACCTTCCCGCTGCCCGGGTTCTCCGGCATCGGCGTGACCGACCTTCAAGTTGCGCCTTCGGGCGACTGGCTGGGCCTCTACGCCTGGCTCGGCCCGGTCGCCTACGAGGGGTCCGGCTGTTCGAGCGAGGACGGCGGCTGCTCGGGGGGCTGCACCGTCGGCGGGACGGCCGTGCCGGGCCCGCTGTTCTGGGGCGTCGCCGCCCTGGTCCTGATGCGCCGGCGTCGCTGAGGCGCTCAACGGACGACGATCCCGCGGAGGGCGGCGTCGACCGCGGGCAGGGCCTCGGAGGCGACGCCCGGCGGTACCCACGCTTCGACCTGCCACGCGACGCCGTCACGCGCGACGTACCAGCCCTGGCCGCGCGGAGAGGCGCCCTCGCGCGGCACGCAGGAGGCGACGGTGCGCGGCCCGGGGATCTCCGGACCGCTCCGGTAGTTGGCCGTGTCCACGAAGCGCCAGTCGCAGTCCGAGCGCGGCGCCGGCGCGGCGGGCTCCCCGACCAGGGCTCGCACCTCGATGTGCGCGGCGGTGGGCGCGTGGGTCAGCGACACGCGAAGCGCGCTGCCCGCTCGGCCGGGCGCCGCGGTCCACTCGGCCGGCACGGCGGCGGTGAGGGGGAAGGTCGCGTCCCGGTAGGTACCGGCGTCGATCGTGCCGGACGCCGGCGTCGGCGGGGCCGGGGGCGGTGGCTCGGGCGGTGGCGGCGGCGGAGGGGTCCGGGCGCCGCAGCGCGCGCCGAGGAGCACGGCGAGCACACACCCGCGAAGGATCAGGTTCACCGCCGATCGAGGGCGGCGAGGTGCGCGGGGGCCCCCCACAGCGCGTCGAAGACCTCGAGCTCCACTTCGGCGACCCGCGGGTCGATCGCGCGCGCGGCGCGGACGATCCGGACGGCTCCGCGGGCGGCTGCCGGATCCAGCCGCGCGACCTCCTCCGCCCACGCGCGCGCCGCGGCGAGGGGATCGACGCTCAGGGCGTCGACCAACGCGCCCGCTTCGGACGCCGGCACGGGCCCACCGAGCAGGTGCTCGAGCGCCCGCGCGGCGCCGACGCGGGCCACGAGCCGGGCGCCGCCGCCGAAGCCGGGGGAGACCGCGAGGCGGGCCTGGACCCAGCCGACGCGGGCGCTCGGGGCGGCGAACACCCGGTCGCAGGCCGCGAGCAGCTCCGCGCCGCCGCCCATCGCCGCGCCGTCGAGCACCCCGACCACGACGGCGTCCGACGTCGCGAGGCGGTGCAAGGTGGCCTGCATGAAGGTGCCCATCTGTCGGCCGACCCCGGGTCGCGCGAGGTGCGCGCGCACGTCGGCGAGGTTGCCGCCGGAGCAGAACGTGCCGTGGTCGCCGCGGAGCAGCACCACCCGCGCCGCCGCGACCGCGTCCACCGCGTCGGCGAGCTCCACCATCATCCGGGGCGACAGGGCGTTCCGCGTGCGCGGATCATCGAGGATGATCTCTGCGATGTCGCCCGGCGTGACGCGGACGCGGCCCGCGCCCGGCGGCAGGGTCGACGCCCACTCGCGAAACGTCGTCAACGGGAGACCAGCTCGTCGGGCCGGACGAGACCCGCCCGCAGGCGCTCGAGGGTTCCATCGGCGCGCCCCGCGGCGAGGGCGTCCGCACGCGCCCGCTCGGCCACGCGGTCGAGCCACTCCGCGACACGACCTTCCGCGCGTCGCCGCGCCCAGTCCGTGGCGCCGTCGGCCCGGCACCACGCGAGGTGCCCGGCGACCGTCCGAAACACCTCGTCGACCCCTTGGCCCGCCGTCGCCACCGCGAGGTGCACCGGGGCCGACCATCGTGACGCGCCGAGCGCGAGCCCCTCGCGGCGATCGAGCTCGACGCTCAGCTCGAGCTCACGCCGCAGGAGGTCCGCGCCGGGCCGGTCGGCCTTGTTGACGACGAACACGTCGGCGATCTCCAGCAGGCCGGCCTTCATCGTCTGCACGGTGTCGCCGCTCTCCGGGGTGAGCACGACGACGACGGTGTCGGCGACCTCGAGCACCGCGAGCTCTCCCTGACCGACGCCGACGGTCTCCACGAGGATCCGGTCGAAGCCGACGACGTCGAGCAGGTCCACCACCGCGCCCGTCGCCCTGCCGAGCCCGCCGAGGTGCCCGCGCGACGCGAGCGAGCGGAGGTACACGTTCGGGTCTTCGGTGTGGCGCTCCATCCGGATGCGGTCGCCGAGGATGGCGCCGCCGCTGCGCGGCGAGGACGGGTCGACCGCGATGACCGCGACACGCTCGCCGTCGGCCCGCGCCCGCGCGACGAGTTGATCCGTGAAGGTGCTCTTTCCGGCGCCCGGCGGGCCGGTCAGCCCGACGACGTGCGGCGCGCCCGGCCCGGTGCGTCGACGGACCCCGCGACGCGCGAGCTCGTCCGCGGCCCCGGGGGCGTCGGCTTCCACGCGGGTGACCGCCCGCGCGAGCGCGCCGCGGTCGCCGTGCAACGCGGCGTCGAGCAGCGCGGGGAAGGGGGGCGGAGGCACGTGCGCGTCTAACGAGGAAGCCGGGCGCCGGCCGCCGCGGTCGCGGCGGTGCGGCGGGGTGCCGGCGGCCACCGCACGCGTTAGCGCGGGCATCCGGAGGAACCATGCGCCTCGTCCTGCTCCTCGTGCTCGTCGGCTGCGGCGGCGCCTCGTCCGAGATCTCCGGCAGCGCCGGCGGCGTCGACTTCGAGGACACGCGCTTCGTGTACTTCGGCGGCCCCTACGTCGTGATCTCCACGATCGAGGTGGAGTGCCTCGACCTGGCGTGGGTCGCCCGCAACTACGAGGAAGGCGTGGCCCCCACCGACCTCGACACCGCGCTCGTGCAGTTCGCGTTCGCGGACAACCCCGACGCCGACCTGGACATGCTCGAGGGGCGCCACGCGGTCGCGCCGGACGCGGGCGTCACGTCCACCGTCGTGTCGGTCGTCAACGGTGCCGCGACGTTCACCACCGCCACGGCGGGTTTGTTCACGGTCGACACCCTCGACGAAGAGGACCTCGCGGAGGGGGTGCTCGAGGCCGTCACCTTCGAGGACGGCGGGTCCGTGTCGGGCAGCTACACCGCCGAGTGGTGTCGAAACCTCCGGTGATGCGGCGGCTGCTCGCCCTCGGGGTCGCCGCGGCCTGTCTGGTCGGCTCCGCCCGCGCCGCCGACGTGCTCGTGCCCGACCCGGTCTCCGGGGACGTCGACGATCTCGCTGTCGCGGCGATCTTTCAGAGTTTTCTCATCCAGGCCCTCCTCGATGGCGGCGTGTCGGTCGACGACGGCGACACGATCCGCGCGTGGGCCGGCGGCGCGGCGGACGACTGCTTCGAGCGGCCGGCCTGTCCGGCGAACCTCTGGGAGCGCTCCGACGCGCGCCTCGCGGTCGTCACGTCCGTGGTTCGCTCCTCGGAGGGGATCGACGTCGAAGCTAGATTTCACGGCGTCGACGACGCGGCGCCCTTCAAGGTGTACCGCGAGCGCGTGGCGCTGGGGGGCGAGCGCGCGCTCGCGAACACCCTCGCGCGGGCGGCGCGCGACGCGCTCCGGGTGCTGCCGCCGCGCGCGCCGATCACGCCGGCGATGACCCTCCCGGACGAGGAGATCCTCGTCGAGGGGCCGCCCGCGGCTCCCCCGCCGCCCGTCGAGCCCGTGCCACCGGCTCCGCCGCCGGAGCGTATCCCCGTCGATCGGACCCCCTCCGACCGCCTGCCCGCGGTCGATCGCGCCGAGGAGCGCATGATCATGGGTGTCCCGGCGCGTCCGTACGCGCGGTACGTCGAGAGCGGGGAGGCGCGTGACGCCTGGCTGCGCCGGTCGCGCGTCCGGAGCGGTCGGGTGTTCGTCGAGCTCGCGGGTGGCTGGACCCTCGGCGACGTGGATCGCGGCTACGGCGTTCGTACCAATCACGACGTCGAGGACGGGCAGGTGGTCACCATCGGCACCCGGGTGTGGGAGGGCGAGGTGTCCGGCCAGGCGGCCGGGGGGACCCTGTCCGTCGGGTACGCCCCCAACTGGTGGATCGACACCGCCGTGGCCGCCGGGTTCCAGCTCGGCAAGAAGCACCTCGACACCGGCTGGGAGTGCGTGGCGGGGGCCTGCGACACCCTCCGCGTCGAGGAGCTCGACCCGCCAGAGAGCGTCTCGGCCGCGCAGTTCGTCCTCGAGCCCCGGGTGCGGTTCTACCCCGTGGCCACGGGCATCGTGAAGCCCTACGTGCTCGCCGCGCTCACGATCCGAATCAACGATGGTTTTTCGGTGCCGGACCTCGGCGAGGTCGAGTACCCGGACGCGCCCGGCGGGGCGAGCTGGGGCCCCACCGGGGGCCTCGGGCTCGCGGTCGACGCCGCGGCCCCGTTCTCGATCTTCCTCGAGGTGCCCGTCACCTGGCTCGTCAGCCCGGGCGAGCTCGAGTCCACCACGGGCGACGTCACCCTCGCCCCCGACACCCTCCCGCGCGCCGGCTACGCCCTTCGGCTCACCGGCGGCATCGGAGTACGATTTTGAGCCCTCTCGTCGGTGTCATCATGGGAAGCCGCTCGGACGAGCCGACGATGGTCGGCGCGCTCGAGCTGCTCGCGCGCTTCAACGTTCCGGCGGAGTCCCTCGTCGTGAGCGCGCACCGCACTCCGGATCGCATGTTCGCGTACGCCGAGGGCGCGGCGGATCGCGGTCTGAAGGTGATCATCGCCGGCGCCGGCGGCGCGGCGCACCTGCCGGGAATGGTCGCTGCGAAGACGCGCCTCCCGGTCATCGGCGTGCCGGTGAAGAGCAGCGCGCTCAACGGGCTCGACTCGTTGTTGTCGATCGTCCAGATGCCGCGCGGCGTCCCGGTCGCGACGATGGCGATCGGAAACGCCGAGAACGCGGCCTTGTTCGCCATCCGCATCCTCGCCCTCGCGGATCCCGGGCTGGCGACGGCGCTCGAACAGTACGCGGCGGAGCAGGCCCGCGACGCCGTCGGCGCATGATCCGGCCGGGCGACGGCACGATCGGCGTGCTCGGCGGTGGCCAGCTCGGGCGGATGATCGCGGTCGCGGCGCGCCAGCTCGGGTACGGCGTGGTCGTGTGCGCGCCGGAGGAGGACGCGCCTGCCGCGGCGGTCGCGGATCGCACGATTCGTGCACCGTACGAGGACCCCGACGCGCTCGACGCGCTCGCGGGTCTGTGCGACGTGCTCACCTACGAGTTCGAGAATGTGCCCGCGGGCGCGGTGCGCGCGCTGCAGGCCCGTCGTCCGTGTCGTCCCGACGCGGAGCTGCTCGAGATCACCCAGGACCGGCTCGTCGAGCACGCGTTCCTCCACCGCCTCGGGATCGCGACCGCGTCCGGCGTGGAGGTCCGGGACGGGCCGTCGCTCGCGGCCGGGCTCGCGCGCCTCGGCGGGGTCTGCCGGCTCAAGTCGGCGCGCGGGGGCTACGACGGCGGCGGGCAGTGGCGCGTGGCCGACGCCGAGGGGCGTCGCGCGGCCGAGGCCGTGGTCGCGCCGGGCGGTCGGTGGTTGCTCGAGGCGGAGGTCGCGTTCGACCTCGAGATCTCCGTCGTGGTCGCGCGCGACGTGTCCGGTCGCGCCGAGGTGTTCCCGGTGTTCGAGAACCACCACGGGGACGGCATCCTCCGGGTGACCCGATGTCCGGCGCGCGCCTCCGCCACGGCGCAGGCCCGGGCGGTGCAGATCGCGAGGGTGCTGGCCGAGGCGGTGAACCTCGTCGGCACGTTGACGGTGGAGTGCTTCGTGCGTGGCGACGAAGTGGTCGTGAACGAGCTCGCGCCGCGCGTGCACAACAGCGGGCACCTCACGCTCGAGGCGTGCACGATCTCGCAGTTCGCGCAGCACGTGCGGGCGGTCGTCGGGTTGCCGGTGGTGGCGCCCGCGCTCCGCGCCCCCGCGGCGATGGTGAACCTCCTCGGTCCGGCCGGGGTCCGCGCGTCCGGCGCGCTCGCCGGCGTGGAGGCGGTGGACGGCGGCGACGTGCACGTGCACCTGTACGGGAAGCGCACGGTGCGCCCGCGCCGCAAGATGGGTCACGTCACCGCGCTCGCGACGTCGGCGGACCTCGCGGAGGCCGCCGCAGGCGCCGCTGCGGATGCGCTTCGGTTCGGGTGGTAGTATCGGCGGGATGGCCCAGGCGACCAACCTCGACCCTCCAGCAGGCCGCGCCGTGGCGTGGCTGGCCCGCACGATCGCGTCGGACGGTTTCGCGCGGGACCCGGTGGACGACCTCGCCGCGGTGCTGGCGGACCCTGCCGGAGCTCCGCGCCGCGAGCTGTACAAGCTCGGCGCCGGCTCCGACGTGTGGCACACGATCACGACGCTGCGCGCGCTTCGCGCCTGGGGCGCGCCGGTGCCCGCGGCCTCGACGGCGGCGCTCCGCGAGCTCGCCGGGGCCGGCGGGCTCCCGCACTGGCGCGCGCGGCCCGCGCTCTGCTGGGAGACGACCGCCGCCTGGGCCCTCGTCGATCCGGAGCGCGCGCCTGCGCTGGCGGCGCTCGCGCGTCGCCATGCCCTTCCGGGCGGCACGTGGGCGGCGGCGCTCCTCGAGGCGCCCGGTGGCCACGCGCACTACGCGACCGGACCGTCCGTGACCGGGTGGGTCCTGCCGCTGCTCGCGCCGGACGAGCCCCTCGCCGTCGCCGGGCGCGCGTTCGTCGCGCGGGTGCGGGCTCCGGACGGCGGGTGGCACGCCCACGACGCCTTCTACGGCACCCCGCTCTACGCGGCGCACGTGTGCGCCGCCGTTGTCGAACCGGCGCCCCTCCGGGCGTGGCTGGACGCGACCACCCACGCCGACGGCGGGCACGGCTTCGGACCCCACCGCCCGAGCAGCGTGCTCCCGACCGCGTGGGCCTTGTTGGCCCGCCTCCGGGCCGGCCAGCCCGCCGACGACCCGGCGGTCGCCGCGGCCGCGGCGCGGCTGTGGGAGTTCCAGGTCGAAGATGGAAGGTTTCCGCTGGGAGACTGTCCCGACGCGGTGTTCTACACCGGCGATCTCTACGCCACCGCCAACGCGCTGCTCGCCCTGCGCGCGGTGAGCGCCGCATGAGCGCCTCGTACTTCCGCGCCGAGGCCCTGCCGCCCGAGGTCGAGCGCATCCTCGCCCCCGAGGTGGCGCGCGGCGAGGTCACGGTCACCCGGATCCGGCTCGGCCTCAGCGCCGCGGGCATCCTCGCGCTGCTGCCGCAGTGGTCGAGCAATCCACCGGAGATCATGTGGACCACCCTGGGGATCGGCGCGGGCTACGCCGTGTGGTCCGGGGCGGCGCTCGCGGTGTACTCGTCCGGGCGCCACCCGGCGGCGCTTCGGTACGTGAACGTCGCCGTGGACATGGCCGTCGTCACGGGCGCCGCCGCCGCGACCGTGGCCGGGCCATCCGGGGCATACGAGGCGTTGCTGGCTCCGATTTACCCGATGCTGTACCTGATCTGGATCGGCCTCACGGGGCTGCAGTACAGCTCGTCCGTGTCGCTCTGGGCCGCGGGCTGCGCCGCGTTCGCGCGCCTCGCCCTCCTGGTCGGGCTCGTGTCCGCGGGGATCGCCGAGACGACCGACGAGGTGGTCTACGGCGTGAAGGCGGTGAACCTCGCCGAGCAGGGCACCGGCGTATTCTTCTTGTTGGTCTTCGGCGCGGTGATGGCCTGGTTCGCCGAGCTCAACCGCCGCCTCCTGGTCGCGAGCGCGCGCGAGACCCTACGGGCGCAGCGCCTGCAGTCCGAGTCCGACCGGTTCCGTCGCTACATGTCGGCGGAGGTCCTCGACTACGTGCTGCAGAACCCGGCGGCGATGGGCCTCGGCGGCGTGCGGCGCACGGCGACGGTGCTGTTCCTCGACATCCGCAACTTCACGGCGTTTGCTGAGCGTTCTGCGCCGGAGCGGGTCGTCGAGTTCCTCAATGTGTGCTTCACGGAGTTCGTGGAGGTCGTGTTCCGGAACGGCGGCACCCTCGACAAGTTTCTCGGGGACGGGTTGATGGCCGTCTACGGGGTGCCGCGCGAGATGCCGGACGCGCCGGAGCGCGCCGTTCGCACCGCCATCGAGATCGTCGACCGCGTGCGATCGCTCAACGAGGGCCTGTTGGGCGCGGACGCCGCCGAGCTCCGGATCGGCGTCGGAATCGCGCACGGCGAAGTGGTCGCGGGGAACATCGGATCCGAGCAGCGGATGGAGTTCACCGTCATCGGCGACACCGTGAACTTCGCGGCGCGGCTCCAAGAGCTCACGAAGGACCTCGCGTGCACCGTGATCGTGAGCGACTCGGTGCACGAGCACGTCCGGCACGTCGCCGGATTCCGACGCTTGCCACCGGTGAAGGTCCGCGGCAAGCGGGGAGAGCCGGTGCTGTGGGGGCTCAGCCTGGAGACGCGGGTGTCCGAGACCCTCACCGCCCCCGAGATCGTCGAGCGCCCGTCGGCCTGATGTACTCGCCGTGGGCCGGTCCGATCGCGCGGGTGTGGGCGCGCCTCGAAGCGCGCGTGTCGGCCTATCCGGCGCCGCTGCGCGCCTCGGCGGAGCGCCACTT
Organism: Klebsiella pneumoniae; assembly: GCA_945862325.1. Classification (GTDB taxonomy): domain Bacteria; phylum Myxococcota_A; class UBA796; order UBA796; family SXON01; genus CAMAXZ01. Next base: position 26,883 of record CAMAXZ010000018.1, on the reverse strand, counting down.
CGCGGGCATCGGCGCCGCGGATCGGGCGTACTTCTCGTTGCCGGCGTCGCCGCCGCTGCTCGCGCTGCCGCTCATGGCCGCCGACGACGCGGGGCTCGACGCGGAGCTGCTGCTCGGCGACCTCGAAGCGACGGCCCTCGCGTACTTCGCCGTGCGCATCGTCGACAATCTGGTGGACGAGCCGAGCGGGCGAGGGGACGCGTCGCTCCTGCTGCTCGCGGACGCCTACCGTTGGGACGCCTTCGCCGGGTTCGCGCAGGTTCCGCATCCAGAGTTCGGCGCCGCCGCGCGCGACGCGTGGCTCCGGTACGCCGCGTGGACGGAGGCCGAACGCGCGCACATCGCCGCCCGGAGCGCCTACGCGGAGGCCGACTTCGTCGCGCATGCCGAGAAGGTCGCGCTCGCGGAGATCCCGCTGCTCGCGGCCCTCGCGCGCGCCGGGCGGTGGGATCGCGCCGCGGCCGTCCGACCGCTCGTGCATCGGCTCGGCGTGGCCTACGGGCGCGCGAACGACGTGTTCGGGCACGACCGGGACCTTCGGAGCGGCGCCGAGACCTTCCTCCTCGCGCGCGTGCGCGCCTCGGTCGATCCGCCGCTGCACGACGCGGGCGTGCGCGCCGCCCTCCAGGCCGACCCGTGGCTCGACGACGCGCTGGCGGCGGCGGAGGTCGACCATCGCGCGTGCCTCCCGCTCGCCGCCGAGGTCGGCCTGGCCGGCTTCGACGCGTGGACCGAGCGGCGCATGACGTACCTGCGCGAGGCGCGCGCGCGGCTCGTGGCGTTGCGCCTCGCCGCCGCGCTCGCGACGGCGTAGATTGCCGAGGTTCCGGCCGTCGCCGGACGCGGAGGTTTCATGCCCCAGACCAATGCCCAGCTCCAGGCCATCGTCGGACGTGCCCTCATCGACGCGGACTTCCGCGCCCGCCTGGTCGCGGACGTACGCGGCACCCTCGCCGCCGAGAGCATCGAGCTCGACGCCGCCAGCCTGTCGATGATCGAGGACGTGGTCGCCAATCCCGAGCGTGTCTCCAATTTCAACAAGGCGTTCGACGAGTCCTTCCTCGCGCGCGACGCCGCGGCGTAGCCTTCCCGCGTGTCTCCTCCGCGCCAGAAGCTCGAGCTCATGGTCCGTCGCCCGGGCACCGAAGCCGGCTTCGAGATCAAGCACATCGACCCTGGCGCGGCCCTCTTGCGGTTTCGTCCGTCACCGCCGGCGGACGTGACCGTCGAGATCGCCGCCCGTGAAGAGGGCGGGTTCGTGCTGAACGTCCGGGGCCGCAACACCTACCTGCAGGTCGACGACACCGAGCACGCCCTCTGGTTGATGATGGACGGGCGCCGGAACATGCAGGAGATCGCCACGGCCTACTTCGTGCGCTCCGGCTCGCTCGACCTCTCGAAGGTGGCCCGGTTCATCAACGCGGCGCGGAAGGCGGGCTTGATCGTCGATGCGAGCGCCTCGGTGGTTCAGACCCCGGTCGCGCGCGTCGTCGGTTGGGAGCACCGTTGGACCGACGTGGACGCGGCGTTCCAACGGGCCGCCCGGTTCCTGAGTCGGCTCGCCCCCGCGGGCTCGCTCCCGGTGTGGGGGGTGGTGGCGTTCGGCGGACTGCTCGCGCACCTGATGCTCCCCCGACCGTCGGCGTCGTTTCCGTACTGGGTGTGGGCGCTCGGCTTCCTCGGGGCGTGGCCGATGGCGACCATCCCGCACGAGCTCGCCCACGGCGTCGCCTGCGCCTGGCACGGGCGGCGGGTGAACGGCGTCGGCGTCGGGCTCGGCAAGGTGTTCGTCGACACCTCGGACATGTTCATGGCCAGCCGCGCCCAGCACGCGGTCGTCGCGATGGCGGGTCCGTTCGCGTCCGTCCTCTGCGGGGGCGCCGTGGCGATCACGTCGCGCGCGGTCGGCGGGTCGCTCGGCTGGTCGCTCGCGACGCTCGCCGACGTGTTCTTCGTCCAGGCCGCGCTCACGGCGTGGCCGTTCTTTCCGCAGAGCGACGGGGGGCACGCCCTCGCGGACCTCCTGTGCGTCCCGGAGCTGCCCGCGGCCTCGCTCCGGGCCCTCCGCGCCGGAACGCTGGAGCGGCCGCACCGCATCTGGCTCGCGGGCGCCGGGTGCTCCGCGCTCGCTCTCGTCGTCGGGGCGGCAGGGCTCGTGTGGGCCCGGGCGACGTGATGCGTCAGCGGACGTCGGACGCGGTCGCGTCGAGGCCCCACACGATGCTCTCTTGAAGCTTCTGGTTGGTGCGGCGGAGCTTGCCGGCGAGGTCGCGCAGGAGGGCCCAGGCGAACCGTGAGAACAGGTGCTCGTCGTTGGCGAGCAGCCCGCGGAGCTGCTCCTGCTCGAGCACGGCGAGCCGACAGCTCGTCTCGCAGGTGACGCTCGCCGACGCCGATTGGCTGTCGATGAGGTCGACCTCTCCGAAGTGGGCGCCGGTGCTGAGGTGCGCGAGGACCGCCTCGGTCTCGCCCCGGATCTGCTTCGACACCACCACGCTGCCCGACTCGACCACGAACAGGCTGTCGTGCGGCCGGCCCTCCCACAGCAGGACCTCGCCCACGTCCGCCCGTCGCGGCGTGAAGAACAACGCGAGCCCCGCGCGTTCGTCGGCGGTCATGTCGGCGAAGAGCGGCGCGCGCGCGAGGGCGGAGGGGTCGACGGGCATGCGGACGATTACCCCGCGCGACGGGGCGCGTGTAGGGTGCGTCGGCGACTCACAGACGGCCGACCGTGTACACCTTCATGGTGTTCGTCGCGCCCTTCATCGGGGTGTTTCCTGCCAACACGACCACCTCCTCGCCGCGCCGGACGTGGCCTTCCTGCAACAGGATCTGCTCGCCGAGATGGATCAGCTCGTCCGTGCTCGCCACGCTCGGGGCGCGAACGGGCGTGACGCCCCACGCGAGCGCGAGGCGGTCGAAGGTGGTCTGGTTTGGCGTCAAGGCGAAGATCGGCCCCTGCGGCCGCGACTTCGAGGCGAGCAGCGCGGTGTGCCCGGACCACGTGAAGACCACCAGCGGCCGTTGGATCTCGCGCACGGCGTAGCAGGCGGAGCGCACCACGGTGAGCTGCGGGCCGGCCAGCACGGAGACGTCCTCCATCGGCGGCCGCATCCACCGGCTCGACTCGACCTCGCGGGCGATGCGATCCATCGTCTCGACCGCCCGGATCGGCCAGCGGCCGGTCGCCGTCTCGCCAGACAGCATGATCGCGTCGGTGCCGTCGAGGATGGCGTTGGCGACGTCGGTGGTCTCGGCGCGGGTCGGCCGCGGGTTTCGCTCCATGCTGTCGAGCATCTGCGTGGCGGTGATCACGAGGACGCCGGCCTTGTTCGCGGCGGCGATCAGCTCCTTCTGCAGGACCGGGATGCGCTCCAGGTTGACCTCGACGCCGAGATCGCCGCGCGCGACCATGATCCCCTCGACGACGGGGAGGATCTCCTGGATGTTCGCGACGCCCTGCGGCTTTTCGATCTTCGCGACGATGGGGAGATCGGGCACGTCCAGGCGCTGGAGGTGGCGGCGCAGCTCGAGCACGTCGCGGGCTTCGCGCACGAACGACAGCGCGACGAAGTCGACGCCCGCCTTCACGCCGACCTCGAGGTCCTCGATGTCCTTCTCGGTCAGGCACGGGGCGCTGACCGGGACCCCGGGCAGGTTGATGCCCTTGTGGGACCCGAGCTCGCCGCCGTCCTCGATTCGGATCACCACTTCTGACGGCGCTTTTTCGGTGTGCACGGACTCGACGTGGCCGGACAGCGCGCCGTCGGCGAAGAGCACGAGGTCGCCCACGCGCACGTCGGCCGCCATGCCCGTGTAGGTCGTGCCGACGAAGTGGCCGTGCGCCGCGTAGTCTTCGTCCATCACGACGGTGAGCGCGTCGCCCCGCTGCAGCACGAGCGGCGTCGGCACCTTGCCGGTGCGGATCTTCGGGCCTTGCAGATCGAGCAGGATGCCGACGGCGCGGTTGAGCCCGGTCGCCGCTCGACGAACCCGCGCCACGGACTCGCGGATGCCGTCCGCCGTGGCGTGCGAGCAGTTGATGCGGACCACGTCGACGCCGGCGCTCAACAACGCGACGAGGCGTTCCGGCTCGCGTGTGGCGGGGCCGAGCGTGGCGACGATCTTGGTGCGGCGGGTACTCATGCCCGGTCCATAACAAGGCCGGTCGCGCGCTACGCCGCGAACGGCCCGCGCCGGGGAGCATCTCGCCGCGGGGTAGAGGAGGGGGTGCGCACTGTCCCGGCGTCCCCGTTCCCCGCCGCCGACCTGCGCGAGGTCGTCGCCCGCGCGATCGAGCTGGAAGGTCACTTGTTCAGCGCCGGCGAGCATGTCGTGCTCTCGACGATCCTCGCCCTCGCGGACGAACCCGCGGAGCTCTACGCCCGGTTGAGCCTGCGCGAGGGCCGCGTGTTCCGCCTCGCGTCGCTCCGGTATGCGCTGGACGTGCCCACGGCGGCGGCCGTCCTGGCCGCGGCGGGTCTGGTCCACGACCAGGTGCCCGACGCGTGGTGCCTTCCGGCCTTCGACGTGGCGGCGCTGAAGGCGGCGTGCCGCCGTGTCGGCGCGCCCGTGGGCGGCTCCCGCGCCGACCTCGAGCAGCGCCTGCGGGGAGCGCGTTGGGTCGACGAGCCGGTGGTCGCCGTGCGACACCTCGCCCTGCTCCGCCGCGCGGAGGTGTTCGCCTTTCAGCGCAGCGGGCTCGATCGGTCGTCTCTCGCCGCGGAGCGGGTCGGCGCGCTGCGTTGGGCCGCGTACGCGCCGACGGGGGGGACCGGCATCTTCGCCACGCGCCGCGACTGCCGGGTCTGGGAGCGCGCTCGGGAGGGCGATTGGGAGCCGGGGGAAGCGGTGGCGGTCGCGATGGCGGGGCCGCGCGACGCCGGCCTGTCCCCGTGGAGGCGCGCGGTCGACGCCGTGCTCGCCGACGAGCCGGACGCCGACACGCTGGGCGCCCTCGTGCGGGGCGGGGCACGCGTCCGCGCGGAGTGGGTCCGTGCGCTGCTCCGGGAGGGGCGCGTGGGGGAAGCCTACGAGATCGCGCGCGCCGGGAGCGCCGATCCAGCGGAGGCGGTCGGGCTCGCGCGCGCGGGGCGCGCCGCGGCTCGCGCCGCGCGCAGGAGCCTGCCACCGACCGAGACCCTCGTCGTCCCGTCGCGGCACTTCCGGGCGCCGCGGATCGGCACGGCGAACGGGCGGCCGTTGTGGCGGGCCGCCGGGCGCGAGGGGACGATCGAGCTCGTGGCCGGCGCCCTCGCGGAGCGGGCGGGGCGCGCGGCGGTGCACGCCGAAAACGCGCTTTGGACATCGCTCTACGCGCTGGTCTTCCGCGACCTGTACTGGCTCCCGGTGCCCGGCATGCTCCCGGGTCCGCGCCGCGCGGGCCCGCTCGACGTCGGGACCCCCGGGTTCGCCGCGCGCCGTCGCCCGGAGGTCGAGCGCCGCCTCGCCGAGCTCGAGGACGGGCTCGATCGGTACGTGTCGACGTGGCAAGGGGAGCCGCTCGCGGGCCTCGTGTGGCAGGAGGCGGCGCGCGCCTGGGCGAGCCGCGTGCCGGGGCCGATCGCGTCGGCGATCCTCCGTCGCCTGGCGTACGAGGGCTGGGCCGCAGCCCGAGGTCTCCCCGACCTTTTCATCGCGTCGGGGCCGGTGGGTCGCATCCCGTGCGCGCTCCCCGCGAACCTCCCTCCCGACGCGCTCCTCGCCGAGGTGAAGGGCCCTACCGACGCCGTCCGTGACGAGCAGGCCGCATGGCACCAACACCTCGTCCGATGCGGTATTCATGTGGAGCTGTGGGTGTTTACAGAGTCACCAGTAGAGATCACTTGAGAGGTCCCGTCGAGGTCAAAAAGCTGCTTCGTGCGTGATTGACACGTCAACTGCACGTGGTACGATCCGCGGGTCGGGGCGAGGCCCCCGCAGGACACCGGAGGAACAGGATGCCCATCGCCAACGCCCGGAGCCGCGAACGTGTCGCGCGAAACTTCATCAAGACGTACGGCCGCGCGCGCTTCCGCCGCTTGCTCGAGGCCCTCGCGCGGGCCGAGAGCGGTCAGGCCGTCGCCGACGAGTTCGGGGTGAGCCGCGAGCGCGTGCGCCAGTGGAAGAACACGTTCGGCACCGTCATCACGATGTACCAGGTGCACCCGGAAGTGGAGCGCCTGCTCGCCGAGCGTCGTCCGCCGCCGATCGCCCCGGTCGCCGCCGCGGGCTGATCCTGCCGCGTTGCGGCACGGGGGTTGCTGCATCGCGCCCGCGTGCGCGCCCACGTGCGCGCCGCATCGCAGCATGCTATGAGAGCGTTCCATCCCGGAGCGTTCGATGTCTGCGCGTCGCGTCTTTCTCGTCGGGGGTGCCCACACCCCGTTCATCGGCAAGGGTCACCCGGACTTCATCTGGAAGAACCACCCGGATTTCGGCAAGCGCGAGAACCCCACGATCGAGGAGCTCCTGCGCGACGCGGTGCACGCCGCCATCGGCGCCACCAAGGTCGACCCGGACCGCATCGACCGTGGGTACGTCGGCAACTTCGTCGGCGAGCTCTTCGTAAAGCAGGGCCACCTCGGCGCCGCGCTCGCCGGCAGCCACCCGTCCCTCGCCGGCAAGCCGATGACGCGCACCGAGGGCGCGTGCGCCTCCGGCGGCCTCGCGCTCGTCTGCGCGGTCGACGCCATCCGCGCCGAGGCGGCCGACACCGTCCTGGTCGCCGGCGTCGAGGTCCAGACCACCGAGTCCGCCCGCGTCGGCGCCGACTACCTCGCGCGCGCAGCGCACTACAGCCGCCAGCGGTCGATCGACGACTTCACCTTCCCGGCGCTCTTCGGGCGTCGTACCAAGATCTACCGCGAGGCCTACGGGGTCTCGGAAGAGGACATCGGTCGCGTCGCGGTCAAGGCGTACGCCAACGCCAACAAGAACCCGCTCGCGCACATGAAGGCGCGCAAGATGGACCTCGCGACGGCTTCGGCCGCTGGCGACAAGAACCCGTGCTTCCTTCAGAACGCCGAGTTCGCCCCGTACATCAAGATGAGCGACTGCTCGCAGGTGTCCGACGGCGCGAGCGCGGCGATCGTCGTGAGCGAGGCTGGCCTCGCTGCGATGGGGCTCACCCCGGCCGACGCCATCGAGCTCGTGTCCTACGGGCACGCCACCGCGTCGCTCTACGACGACGGCGACCTCACGCAGCTCCACACCACGGCGAAGGCCGCGTCGGTGGCCTACGCGAAGGCCGGCATCTCGGCCGCCGACGTCGGGCTCGCCGAGGTCCACGACTGCTTCACCGTCACCGAGCTGCTCATGCTCGAGGCGCTCGGCTTCGCGGCTCCGGGCCAGGGCGCGGCGCTCGTGCGCGACGGCGCGACGGACATCGGCGGACGGCTCCCGGTCAACACGGGCGGCGGTCTGGTCGGCTTCGGCCACCCGGTCGGCGCCACCGGCGTCAAGCAGGCGGTCGAGGTGTTCCGTCAGATGAAGGGGCTGTGCGGCGACTACCAGGTTCCGAGCTCGCCTTCGGTCGGCGTCACGGCCAACATGGGCGGCGACGACCGCACCGCCGTGGTGTGCGTCTGGCGCCAGGGCTGAAGCGGCGCTCGTCCTCGCGGCGGCGCGGGCCCGCGCCGTCGCGAAGGCGCGGCGTTCACGGGCATGCGCGGAGCACCGCGGTCGGGTAGGGGCCTCGCATGAACAAGGCACTCCCGTACGTCCTCGCGGTCGTCGTCGGCCTGGCGGTCGTCGGCGGCTTCTACTGGTTCGGCGCCGACGCCAGCGCGAGCGCCGGCGGCACCGGGCCGGGCACGCGCGCGTCGCGTGCCGCGCCGGGCGAAGCGGACGACCCCGCGGCGCAGGAGGCCGAGAAGCCGAAGCGCAAGCCCGGCGATCCGCCCCCGCCCCCCGGGACGCTCCGCCCCATGAACAAGGCGGAGATCGCGTACCAGACCCGCGCGGCGCGGCCGGTCAACGCGCACTACGACTACACCGCGTCGTGGCGCCGCCGGGCGGTGCAGATCCTGTCGAAGGCCGACCCGGCCTTGGCGAAGGAGGTCGCGGAGCTCGACACGAAGCTCAAGGAGGGCACCGCCGCCGACACGTTCGACGGCAAAGACCTCATGCGCGACCAGCTCTCGCTGCTCCTCCGAATCCGCGACTCCGGCAAGGCCGACGCGGAGCTCAGCGGGATCCTCGACTACCTCGAGCTCTCCGCGAAAGAGGTCCTGCAGGACGGCGACCCGGCGAGCGTCCCCAAGCCGCCGAAGATCCAGTAGTAACCGGGCGGCTCAGGTTTCGAACAGGCGCAGCTGAACGCCCTCCCTGCGGAAGCGGGCGGCGATGGCGCGCCCCTCCGCGGCGACCTCCCGGGGCACGTAGATCCGGCGGATCTCGACGCCCGGGTCCATCCGCCGGAGCACCGGCGACGCCTCGAACACGCTGTACACCGAGCCGTCTTCGTCGAGGATGCGGACGTCGCCGCCCACACGGAAGGCTTCGAGGCGCGCCGAGCTGTCCACGAGGGGTGGGACGCCGAGGTGCTCTGCGAGGTGGCGGGCGAGGGCATCCGCGGCGTCTCGTCGGGCTGGCGCCGCGCTCAGCTCGATCTCCGCGACACACGCGGGGATGCCCTCGCGGTGCCGCAGCGCCCGCGCCGCCGGGCGCGGATCGTCGCGCAACAGCTCGTACACGCGGCCGTCGTCCCACTCGAGCCATGCGTCCACGTCGTCCGGCCACACCGGCATCACCTGCTCGAGCAGGCGATCGAGGACGCGTCGCGTCCGATGGAAGTAAACCTGGAGGAACATGCCGTAGCGCGCGAGCAGGAGCCCCTCGACGGCTTGCAGGCCCGCGCGGTGGACGGCGGGGCGCCCGTCGGGGCCGAGCGCGAGGGAGTCGACCAGGCCGCCGAGGTCGAAACGACCATAAGGAACGCCGCACATGTGCCCGTCTCGCAAGAGATAATCCATGCGGTCGGCGTCCACCTGCCCGGACACGATGGCCGCCTCTACCGGCGCGCGGGCCGGGTCGAAGGCGCCGAGCACGTCCTCCGCGGAGCGGCCGAAGCGCCGCAGCACGTCGGCGATCTCCGTCTCCCGGATCACGCGCGCCGACATGCGCTCGTGCGGCTCCCCCTGCTCGCCCGCGTGCGAGAACGGCGGATGCCCGACGTCGTGGAGCAGCGCGGCGGCGCGCACGAGACCGACGTCGCCGTCCCAGCCGGCCGCGACGAGCGCGTCGGCCAGGCGCCCGGCGACGTGGCACGCGCCGACCGAGTGGCCGAAGCGGCTGTGCTCGGCGCCCGGAAACACGAGGTGCGTGAGGCCGAGCTGCCGGACGCGCCGGAGCCGCTGCATGGGGCGGGTGTCCAGCAGCGCGGCCTCGAGCGGGCGCAACGGCACGGAGCCGTGGACGGGATCGCGCACTCGACGCATGGCGCGCTCGGTATCGCGGTTGGAGGCGTCGTGTTACCTGCTCGCCGGAAGGAGAGTCCGATGCTGCTGCGGCTGTGGTTGGTCGCCTGCGTGCTGATGTGCCTGGTGCGCCCGGCCTTCGCGGCGGACGTCCGCCGAGTGGCCCTGGTCATCGGCATCAGCAGCTACGAGCGCCTGCCGGGCGAGCTCGCCCGGGACGCGCCGCGGGCCGACGCCGCCCGCGTGGCGGCCGCCCTCGAGCAGGCCGGCGGCTACTCGCGCGTGCGCCTTCTGACCGACGCGACCGCCACCCACGAGAACATCCTCGCCGTCCTGCGCGAGCAGATCTCCAAAGAGGTCGACGACGACGACATCTTCCTCCTGTACTTCGCCGGGCACGGCCTGGGCGCGGACTACGGCGACCCGCGCCTGCTGGCCTACGACACCGACCCCGACGCCCTCGAGGCCACGAGCTTCAGCGTGCGCGAGCTCGCGGCGCACATCGAGGAGTGGGTGCCGGCCGGGCGCTACGTCGTCCTCACGGACGCCGCGTTCGAAGGACAGATGGCCGGCCTCGCGCTGTTGGGGCCGACGGGCAACGATTGGCCGCAGTTCAAGAAGCCGAGCTTCGTCCTCAGCTCGGCGGCGCCCCGGCAGACCGCGGGGCGCGGCGTGTTCGCGCGCGCCTTGATCGAGGGCATCAACGGTCGCGCCGACGTCAACGGGGACCGCGGCATCACGGCGTCGGAGCTCAACGGGTGGCTCGTGCTCGCGGTCCCCGAGGTCACCGGCGGCAAGCAGCTCCCGACCGTGCAGGGCAACTACGACCCGTCGATCGAGGTCGCGCGTCGGCCGACGGTCGCCGCGGTCGCCCCCGACGCGGCGACACCGATCGCGTCCAGCGGCACCGCGGCCGTCGGGACGCAGAGCCGTACGTCGGTGCGGGTCGACAAGGCGAAGTTCGTGTTCTCCGGCGGTAGCGAGCCGACCGTGCAGTGCGCTGGCGGGCCCGCCGTCGCGTGCGACCCCTCCTGCTACGTGTGGGACTTCGAGTCGGGACCGTGCCGCGTCGCGTTCGATCAGGACGGGCGTGAGGTCTCGGGCGAGGTCGACGTGCGCTACCGCGGCGCGTACACGTGCGGGGCGTACATGGGGGCGCTGCAGTGCAGCAGCCCGCCGCCGCCCACGGCGCCCTGACGCCGCGCTTCCTCCCTACGGCGGGCCGTGCCGTGCTGGTGCCGGCCCCGGTCTTCAAAACCGGTCGGGGCGCCTCGAGAGGGGCCGCCCGGTCAGTTCGATTCTGATGGCCCGCCGCCACTCTGCGCGTCACGGAGCGCGGCCCGAGGGCCGCGCTCCGCCACGCAGGTTTCGCTACTTCGCGGCCGCCGAGCTGCGCGACGCGGCGCGCGAGCGCGCGCTGGACAGCCCGCCCTTGCGGCCGGCGACGCGCGCCTCTTCGGGCGTGAACTCGTGCGCGGTGCCTCGGGCGTGCGCCACGCGGCCGCCCTTCGCGCCGGCGACCCGCGCCTCCTCGGAGGTGAACGCGTGGGCGGTGCCGCGCGCGTGCGCGGCGCGGCCGCCCATGCTCGCGATCGCCCGCTGGCGCTCGGTGCTCATCGCGGCGAACCCCCGCGCGGAGCGCTGCGGACGGTCGTTCTTGCGGCCGGACGGCGTCTTCTCGGGCGCGGGGTCCTTGCCGCCGGTCTGCGGGGGGGGCGGCGGGCCGGTTGGGGGTCGTCTCGGTCGGCTTGCCGCTGCGGTCGTTCTGGTTCGCCATGGATGTTCCTCGGGTCTTCGGTAGGTTTGTCGCCGGTTGTCTCCGGCACACCCAAGGTGGCGACCGCGCCGCCGTACGTCAACCGGGAGATTTAGAAAAAGACATCGTCAATCGCCAATTTTCGTCCAGAAGCGCGGATGGACAGCCGGAGAGCGACTCGAGGAACGCACGCTGATCGTCCAGTTCCTTCGCCCACTCGTCGCGATCGACCCGGAGCAGCGCCCGCATCGCTTCGTCCGCGACGTCCAGACCGTCGCGCGCGATCGCGTCGCGCGTCGGGATCGCTCCGATGGGGCTGCGGTCCGCCGCGCCGGCGCCCGAGCACCGCTCCAGCACCCACGCGAGGACGCGCAGGTTCTCGCCGAAGCCCGGCCAGAGATACCGGCCGTCTTCCCCGAGGCGGAACCAGTTGACGCCGAACACCTTGGGCGGGCGCTCCAGACGCGCGCCCACCTCCAGCCAGTGCCCGAAGTAGCGCGCGACGTCGTACCCGCAGAAGGGGAGCATCGCCATCGGGTCGCGGCGCAGCACGCCGACAGCGCCGGTCGCGGCCGCGGTGGTCTCCGAAGCCAGGGTGGCCCCCACGTAGGTGCCGGCGGTCCAGTCGGGCGCCTCCCAGACCAGCGGGGCGACACGCGGGCGGCGGGCGCCGAACAGGATCGCGTCGATCGGCACGCCCGACCCCTCTTGCCAGGCCGGATCGATCGATGGGCACTGCGCGGCGGGCGCCGTGAAGCGGCTGTTGGGGTGCGCGGCCTTTCGCGCGCCGTCCCAGGGGACGCCCGTCCAGTCGATCAGGCCCTCCCCGGCGGGCTCCTGGTGGCCCTCCCACCACACGGTCCCGTCGGGGCGAAGCGCCACGTTGGTGTAGATCGTGTTCCGGGTGATCGTCGCCATCGCGTTCGGGTTCGTCTTCGTGGAGGTGCCAGGAGCGACACCGAAGAAGCCAGCCTCAGGGTTGACCGCCCAGAGGCGGCCGTCGGGCCCCGGGCGCAGCCACGCGATGTCGTCTCCGACCGTCCACACCTTCCAGCCCGCCTCGCGCATCGCCGCCGGCGGGACGAGCATCGCGAGGTTCGTCTTCCCACACTGGCTCGGGAAGGCCGCCGCGACGTACCGGGGCTTCGCGCCGGGGGCCTGCACGCCGACGATCAACATGTGCTCGGCGAGCCAGCCTTCGTCGCGGCCGAGCACGCTCGCGATGCGCAAGGCGAGGCACTTCTTGCCGAGCAGCGCGTTCCCGCCGTAGCCGGAGCCCACGCTCCAGATGGCGTTGTCGTCGGGAAAGTGGCAGATGAACCGACGGTTCGGATCGAGGTCGGCGAGGCTGTGGAGGCACCGGGTGAAGGTCCCGGTGCGCGCCATCACCCCCCACGCCACCTCGCCCATGCGGGTCATGATGCGCGTGTTCAGCGCGACATACGCGCTGTCGGTGACTTGAACGCCGACCTTGGCGAAGGGCGAGTCGGGCGGCCCCATGACGAACGGCACCACGTACAGGGTGCGCCCGCGCATCGCGCCGTGGAACACCTCGGTGAGCTTCGCCCGCGCGATGTCGGGGTCCATCCAGTTGTTGGTGGGCCCGGCGTCCGCTTCGCGTCGCGAGCAGATGAACGTGAGCTGCTCGGTGCGCGCCACGTCGTTCGGATTGCTGCGATGCAGGAAGCACCCCGGCAGCGCGGCGTCCGACAGGGGGATGAGCTCGCCCGTGGAGACCGCGAGCCGCTCGAGGCGCCGCCGTTCTTCCTCCGACCCGTCCAGCCACTCCACGCGGTCCGGTTGAAGCACCGTCGCCACCTGGGACACCCATTCCTGCACCGTCGCTGGGACCGCCGCCATGTTCGCTCTCCGAGGGTCCGCGTCAGGTACACACATCCCGAGATCGGCGCAAGAGCGCGCGGGCGAGTGGGCGAAAACGCCCGATCGAGCGCGTTCAGTCGCGCTCGGAGTCGTCGCCCCGGAGCGCGTACTCCTTCATCTTGAGCTGAAGGCTCTTGCGGCTGATCTCCAGGCGGCGCGCCGCGCGCGTCACGTTGCCGCCCTCCTGCTCGAGGGACCGTTGAATGAGCGCGCGCTCCAGCTTGGCGGTGTGCACGCGGACGTAGGCCTTCAGGCCGAGGCCGTCCGAGCCGTCGCTGTCGGGCTCGTCCTCCGGGGCGCCCGCGGCGACGAGGCCGTCGAGCGCCTCCATGCCGAGGAGCTCGCCGTCGGCGAGGAGCACGCCACGCTCCACGACGTTCTCGAGCTCGCGGATGTTGCCCGGCCAGCTCCAGGCCATGAGGGCCGCGAGCGCCGAGGGATCGACCCCGACGACCCGCTTGCCGAGCCGTTGGTTGAACCGCGCGAGGAAGTGCTCGACGAGGAGGGGGACGTCGTCGCGACGCTCGCGGAGGGGCGGCATGCGGATCTGGATGACGTTGAGGCGGTAGTAGAGGTCCTCCCGGAAGCGACCCGCGGCGACGGCGGCCGCGAGATCCACGTTGGTGGCCGCGATCACGCGCACGTCGACGGGGATGGGGCGCACGCCGCCGATGCGGTCGATCGTGCGCTCCTGCAAGGCGCGCAACAGCTTCACCTGCAAGTCGCGGGGGAGCTCGCCGACCTCGTCGAGCAGAAGGGTACCGCCGGTGGCGAGCTCGAAGCGGCCGGGCTTCGCGGTGGCGGCGCCGGTGAACGCCCCGCGCTCGTGCCCGAACAGCTCGCTCTCGAAGAGGTTCTCGGGGATGGCGCCGCAGTTTACCGTGATGAACGGGTGGTCGCGCCGCCCGCTCTGCGCATGGAGGGCGCGCGCCACCAGCTCCTTTCCGGTGCCGCTCTCCCCAACGAGCAGCACCGTCGTGGGCGAATCGGCGACCCGCTCGACCAGCGCGTAGACCCGCTGCATCGACGTCGTCAGGCCGATGAGATCGAAGCGCCCGCGGGCGTCCTTCCACGCGGGGTCTTCCTGGACCGAGCGCCGCCGGGCGCGCTCCGTTCGGACCGCCTTCTCGACGGCGCCGTGCACCTCGGCGAGGTCGAACGGCTTGGTGATGAAGTCCTGCGCGCCGAGCTTCAGCGCCTCCACCGCGGCGTCGACCGTGCCGTGCGCCGTCACGAGGATGACCGGGAGGCCGGGATGGTTCGACCGCACGTGGGCGAGCAGCTCCAGGCCCCCGACGCCGGGCATCTTCAGGTCGGTGATGACGAGGTCCCAGGGGGCGTCGCCGAGGCGCGCGATCGCGTCGGCCCCGTCGACCGCCGTCTCGACCTCGTGGCCTTCGCGCGCGAGGTGCGCCGACAGCACCTTCCGGATGGACGGTTCGTCGTCGACGACCAGGATTCTCGCGCGCATCGGGAGTCCTCTTAGCGCGTCACTTCGAGCGGGGGGCGTAGAATACCGCTGCGGTTCGCGCGTCGACAGCGCACGCGGGCCCGCCGTCGCGCTACGCTCGTGTGTCCACTTCCCCGGGGTCCAGAGATGCGCATCGTCGCCGCCGTCATCGCCGTCTGCCTGTCCGTGCTGTTCGCTGTCGGGTCCGCCGAAGCCGGGGACGCCCCCGGGAAGGCCGCGCCGAAGATCGAGCTTCGCGACACCAGGAACGTCGCGCACACCCTCGCCCAGTACAAGGGCAAGGTCGTCCTCGTCAACTTCTGGGCGACCTGGTGCGGCCCGTGCGCCACGGAGATGCCGCACCTCGAGCGGATGTGGAAGGAGCTCGGCCCGAAGGGGTTCGTGGTGCTCGGCATCTCCGTCGACAAGGCGGGCGATCAGTCGAAGGTCGGCCCGTTCGCGGCCACGAAGGGCGTGACCTACCCGATCCTGCTCGACCCGCAGACGGTCGTCTCGAACGTGTACAACCCGAGCAAGTCCGCCCCCTTCAACGTCATCGTCGACCGCGCCGGAAACATCCACTCCACGCACGCGGGCTACAACCCCGGCGACGAAGTGAAGCTGCGCGCCGAGGTCGAGGCCCTCCTGGGCGCCAACTGATGCTGCTGGCCATCGCCGCGGCCCTGGCCGCGGCACCGTCGGCGGACGTGGGCGCCCTCGCCGGCGGCGCCCTGTCGGCCACGGAAGAGCTGCGCGTGCGTTGGTGGCAGGTCCCCGACGTCCTCGAGAACTTCGAAGACCGCCCGATCCTCGACTATGTCGAGGTCGTGCAGCGCCTCGACGTCCAGGGCGGCTCGGCGCGCTGGGGCGCGGGCGCGCGCGTCGACGCCGTGGCGCTCTTCGCGAACCGGTACATCCTCGACGGCGTCCTCACGCACGAGCGCGACTTGTTGTCCGCCGGCCTCGCCTCTCCGTTCCCGGACGCGTACGTGGTCGCCGAGAAGCTCTGGTTGGAGGCTCGCGGGCCCGTGGGGCAGCTGACCGCCGGGGACTCCTACACGTCGTTCGGTCGCGGGCTGGCGTTGAACCTCGTCAAGAACACCGACATCGACATCGACACGTCCATCCGCGGCGTGCGGGCGGTCGCGCGCGCGGGGGACTGGGAGGTCACGGCGGTCAGCGGCCTCACCAACCCGCAGCAGGTCGCGCTCGAGAACCCGAACCTCGCGTTGGTTCCGGACGATCAGCACGCGATCTCCGCGGCCCGGGTGGAGCGGCGCGCGGTCGGGCCGTTCAACCTTGGGGCGCACGCCACGCTCGTCCAGTTCCAACCTTCACAACCGCCGACGGTGCTCGCGTACCAGTCGCCCGTGGGCGCCGCGGTCTACGGCGGGACGGTCGAGGCCTACGGCCTCGGCGGCCTCGACTGGTTCGTCGAGGTCGACGGTTTTCACTACGACGACGCCAACATCGCCGTGAAGGGCGGTCACGCGGTCTATGCGAGCGCGTCTGCATACACGGCCCGGCACGCGCTCCTCGTCGAGTTCCGCCGGGCGTGGAACGCCGAGTACGTCAACGCGCTGTCGCGGGGCTACGAGATCACGAGCGGGCCGACGCTCGAGTACGACCGCGTCATCACGGAGGACAGCTCCGCCGCGGTCAACAGCAACGCCATCACCGGCGGGCGTGTGCGCCTCGACCTCAGCTACGGCGAGGGCGTCGACTCGACGGTGCCGTACGTCTCGATGGCGGCGTTCCGAGACGAGGATCTCGGCGCGCTGCACTTCAACCGGGCGCCGGAGACCATCCTCCACCCCGTCGCCGGCGTGCAGTGGTTCGCCGGCGAGCTGCACCTGCTCGCGAACGCCGGCTTCCGAGCCGACATCCGTGACGCCGGCCCGGCGGGCGAGGCCCTCGGCGCCGACCGGGTGGTGCACGCCGACGCGGCGTTCGCGGTGCCGCTCGGACACACGTTGTCGATGGAGCTCACCCCGGCGGTGCTCTCGTTCGCGTGGGGGAACAACGCTCAGCAACAGACGAACTACCTCGACTTCTCGAATGCGCTCGCGTTGAAGCTCGGGTCGCCCTGGATCCTCGTCCTCTACACGGACCACAGCACGAACCCGCTCATCCGGAGCACGGGCAACATCAGCGACGCCGTGTACGGGGGCGCCGAGGTGCAGTGGAAGCCCACGCCCGCCATGACCGCCAAGGTGTTCTACGGCGCCTACCGAGCGGGCATCCGGTGCGCCGCCGGCCAGTGCCGCAGCCTGCCAGGGTTCGAGGGTTTGAAGGTCGGGTTCAGCGGCACGTTCTGAGGCTCAGGCGAAGCCCGGCGGCACCATGCGCTGCAGCTCCGCCTCGTCCACGCCGACGAGCGGGAGCCGCGCGCCCATGCCCAGGAGGCGCTTCGTCGCGGCGATTCCGCCGGCGCGCCCGAGCTGGCGCGCCCGTTCTTGCACCGCGTCCAGCACTTCCGGGTCCCGATCGACGTACAGCCGGACGGCGAGCTGGGGGTACACGTTCGCCACCCGGGAGACGAACGCGCCGAGGTTGGGCGTCGCCCAGAGGCGCGCCACCCCGTCGCCGCCGGCCGTCACGCGCGCCGGCCACAGCTCCGCGAGGCGTCCCACGCGGTATGGGTCGGCGGAGACGTCGAGGATCCCCGCGACCCCCGCCTCGTCGAGGAGCGTCTGGCAGAGCGTCGGCGAGCAGGTGTTCCCGAAGCGCGGGTCGTGCCAGGCGAGCACCGGCAGCGGCAGGCGCTTCGCGAGCATGCGGTACCACTCGACGATCGCGGAGTCGGGCACCCGGGTCAGGAGGGGAGGGGGCACCACCGCCGCGTACGCCCCGACGTCGCGGGCCACCGCGGCGAGGCGAAACAGGGGCTTCGGGGCGGGGTCCCACACGGGCGCGAGCAGCGGCGCGCTCGGGAGCGCGTCACGCGCCATCGCGAGCAGGTGCTCCTTTTCTCGGGGATCGAGGACGAACATCTCGGACATCCCCGGGGCGAACCCCTGCAGCCCGCTCGCGGCGAGCCACAGGAGGTGCGCGCGGACGGCCTCGTGGTCGAGGTGGCCAGACGAGGTGAACGGGACGACGGTGTCGCAGAGCAGCATCGGACGGGTCTAGTAGCCCGCTGCGCGTCGAAGAGATTGACAGGCTCGCGCGTCCCTCGGAAGATGCCGCCGTCCCACACCTCGGAGCCTACGCGATGATCCTGCCCGCACTGCTCGTCCTGGCCGCCTCCGCCGACGCCGCGCCGATCCTGAAGGGGGTCACGTGGACCGCTTCGTCGAGCGCCCCTGCGACCGAGAGCGAGTCCTTCGACGTCGCCCGGCTCGGCGACCAGAAGCAATCCACCTCGTGGATCGAGGGCGACACGGGCAGCGGCCTCGGCTCCTGGGCTCAGGCGGCGTTCGCCGCCGAGTCCAACGTGACCGGGTTCACGATCTGGGGCGGCTACTTCTACAACAACGAGTATTGGAACCGGTACAACCGTCCGAAGACGGTGCAGCTCACCTTCGCCGACGGTTCCACGCAGGACTTCACCCTGAAGGACTCCTTCGAGCCGCAGACCTTCGCCCTTCCCGCCGGCAAGAAGACCACCACCGTGAAGGTCACGGTGAAGGCGATCTACGCGGGCAACACCTTCAACGACACCGCCATCAGCGAGATCCAGTTCCACGACGGCGCGCCGACGCGGGGCGTGCCGGTGAAGGAGATCAAGGCGTCGTCGACGTTCCCGGCCGACGGCGACGGGGACTACAACACCGGCAACCTCCAGGACGGCGCGCTCGACTCGATGTGGTGCGAGGGCAACAAGGCGGGCGACGGTGCCGCGGAGTGGGTCGAGTTCGTGCTGCCGACCCCACAGAACGTCGGGGCGCTCGTGCTGCACAACGGCAACGCGTATTCGCTGCCGTATTTCATGAAGAGCAACCGCGGGATCGACGCGACCCTGACCTTCTCCGACGGAACCACGCAGGTCGTCAAGCTGAAGGACGCCCCGTCCGAGCAGCGCGTCGCGTTCCCTCCGAGGGCGACGAGCTCCGTGAAGGTGAGCTTCACCAGCGTGAAGAAGGGAACGGAATTCAACGACCTTTGCGTGAGCGAGGCCTGGCTGGAGCCGTAGTCGCCCCGCGCGGGCGTGGCCGCTCGATGCTACGCTTGCGCGTATGCGCATGCTCGTCTCCATCCTGGTCCCGTTCCTCGCACTGCTCGGCGCCTGCAGCGAGAATGGCTTCTCGCGGCGGCGCGTGAGCGACGAGTTCCTGCAGGCCCCGTCGAACCAGGTCGACATCCTGTGGGTCATCGACAACTCCGTCTCGATGCAGAACGAGCAGGAGAACGTCGCGCTCGGCGCCGCGGACTTCATGGCGCAGCTCGAGACCACGGCGATGGACTTCCACCTCGGGGTCATCAGCTCGGACATGTCGCTGGGCAACACCGAGAAGGCGGTGTTGCTGGGCAACCCTCCCGTGCTCGACAACACCGTGCAGTACCAGTCCCTCTTCGAGTCGCGGGTGCGCCTCGGCACGGGCGGCGATGACCAGGAGTCCGGTCTCGAAGCCGCGATCACCGCCATCGAAGGCCCGTTGTCCTACACGCGGAACGAGGGCTTCCTGCGCGCCGGCGCGATGCTCAACATCGTGATGGTGTCCGACGAGAACGACTGCTCGGACTACGGCGCGCTCGGCCCCGACTCCACCGGCGAGGAGTGCTACACGCAGTACGACAAGCTGGTGCCGGTCGCCGATCTGGTGCGTCGCATCAAGGAGATCAAGGGCGATGATCCGGTGGTGATGTCGGGCATCGTCGGGCCGGACATCGTCGACAACTGCGAAAACACCGTGCCGGGGCGCCGGTACTACACCGCGATCGAGATGCTCGGTGGCGTGCGCGAGGACATCTGCCAGACCGAGTACAGCACGGTCATGAACGCCCTCGGCCAGGTGGCGTCCGGCATCCTCACGGTGTTCACGCTGTCCAGCGCCGCGGTGGAGGACACCATCGAGGTCACCGTCACGCCGGACGGCGGTGCGCCCGCCGCCGTCGCCCGCGACGAGGTGAACGGGTGGACCTACGACGCGCAGTACGCGCAGGTCACCTTCCACGGCACCGGCGTCCCGCCGCGCGGCGCGACGATCGAGATCAGCTACGAGGTTGCGGCCGGCGTCACGGTCGCCGAGGACACCGCGACGACCCCGTGACGGTGTGACCGGAACGGCGTTCCGGTCCTCGCCACTTTCCCGTGGCCTGGTTATTCCTGCCGGCAGGAACATCCGTGTCGCCGGAACATGCCGATCTCCGCGCTCGCATCGCCGAGCTCCTCCCGGAGCTCATGATGCTGCTGCACGCGCGCATCACGAACGAGGCGTTGGTGCTCATGCACGAGTCCAGCCTCACGTTGCCGCAGATCGTCGCCATGCACGTCCTGCGCGCCGAAGGTCCGCTGCCTCTGTCGCGCCTGGGTGACGCGCTCGGACTGAGCACCAGCGCGACGTCGAGTCTGGTCGATCGGCTCGTCGAGCGACAGTACGCCAGCCGCGAAGAAGATCCGGACGATCGCCGCCAGAAGCGGGTGACGCTGCTCGGCGCCGGCGGTGCCTTCGTCGAGCGGCTCGCCGCCGCTCGGGCGAGCGAGCTGTCCGAGGGCCTGACCCACGTCGACCCCGCGCTCCGCGCGGAGATGGCGAACATCCTCGAGCAGGTCGTGGCCCAGCTGCGCCGCTCCAAACCCACCTGCTCCTGAGGGCATCATGGCCATCGTCGCGCTGAAGGGCGTCATCAAAGAATACCCGCTCGGAAAGCTCGTCGTGCGCGCGTTGCACGGCATCGACCTGGAGATCGAGCAAGGGGAGTTCACGGTCATCGCCGGCCCGTCCGGCAGCGGCAAGACCACCCTCCTCAACCTGATCGGCTGCGTCGACGTGCCCACGCACGGCTCCGTGATGGTCGACGGTCGGGCCACGGAGCGCCTCAACGACCGGCAGCTCACCGACCTGCGGCTTCGGAAGTTGGGGTTCATCTTCCAGAGCTTCAACCTGATCAACGTCCTGGACGTCCGGCAGAACGTCGAGTTCCCGCTGCTGCTCCAGGGGGGCCGCACCGCGGGCGAGCGTCGGCAGCTGGTCGACGCGATCGTCGACCGCGTGGGCCTGACGAAGTTCGTGCATCACCGCCCGAGCGAGCTGAGCGGCGGGCAGCGGCAGCGCGTCGCGATCGCGCGTGCGCTCGTCACACGGCCGGCGATCGTGCTGGCGGACGAGCCCACCGCGAACCTCGACAGCGCCACGGGCAACTCCATCGTCGAGCTCATGCGCGAGCTGAACGAGGTCGACCGGACCACCTTCATCTTCTCCACGCACGACCACCGCGTGATGGAGCGCGCCAGGCGCATCGTCCGCATCGCCGACGGGCTGCTCGTCACGGACGCGCCCGCGCGCGCGGGGGAGCACGCGTGATCGACACCCTCCGGCTGCTCGTCACGCTGGCGCTGCGAAACGTCGGCGCGCATCGGGTGAAGAGCCTCATCGTCGGCTCGATCCTCTTCTTCGGCACCTTTCTCGTGGTGTTCGGGCGCTCGTTCATCGACAGCCTCGAGGCGTCCATGGCCACGAGCATCACCTCGAGCCTGTCCGGGCACCTCCAGGTGTACGCGAGAGACGCGAAGGACCCGTTGGCGCTGTTCGGCGGCATGGGGATGGGCAGCTCCGACATCGGCGAGATCCCCGAGGTCGGCTCTGTGCTCGATCCGATCGCGGCGGTGCCGAACGTGGCGGCGGTGGTGCCGATGGGCATCACCAACGCGACGGTGTTCGGCAGCAACGAGCTCGACGGCGTGCTCGAGGAGCTCCGACGCGCGGTCGATCGGGCCGACACCGCGGCGATCGACGAGCGCGGGGCGCAGGTGCGTCAGATCGTCCGGGCGCTCCTCCGCGAGCGGAGCGGGGCGGTGGACGCCGCGGTGCGCACCGACGAAGGGCTCGCGCTCGTCGCCGACCTGGAGCGCGTGGCGCGCGACGATTGGTGGTCCACGTCGTTTCGAGAATCGCCCGGGGAGTCCCTCGAGCTCCTCGACACCCGCATCGCGCCGCAGGCGGCCGAGGGCCGTCCGCTGTACCTGCGGACGATCGGCACCGACATCGAACAGTTCACGCAGACGTTCGACCGCTTCTACATCGTCGACGGCGAGCCGATCCCGCCGGGTCGTCGCGGCTTCTTGTTCAGCAAGCGAACCTACGAGAAGCTGGTCAAGCACAAGGTGGCCCGCGAACTCGACGACCTCTGGGAAGAGGCGGAGCGCGGCAACCGCATCGCGGACAGCGCCACGCTGCAAGAGCAGGTCAAACGCATGGCCCGGCAGGTCCAGCGCGTCACCTTCCAGCTCTCCCCCGCGGACGCGGAGTCCCTGACGGCGGCGCTGCGCGCCGAGCTCGCCGATCCGGCCGGTGACCTCGAGGCGCTGGTCGCCCGGTTCCTTACCGTGGACGACACGAACCTCCAGCAGCGCCGCGAGTGGTTCTACGCGAACATCGCGCCGAAGGTGCGCCTGTACGACTTTCCGGTCGGCAGCGTCATGGCCCTGCGCTCGTTCACGCGCTCCGGGTACCTACGCTCGATCAACGTGACGATCTACGGGACGTACGAGTTCCGCGGCCTCGAGAAGTCGGACCTCGCGAGCGCGACCAACCTGACCGACATGATCACCTTCCGCGATCTGTACGGCAAGATGACGTCCGACCAGCTCGCCGAGCTCGACGCCATCCGCGCGTCCGTCGGCGCGGTGTCCGTCACCGCCGAGAACGCGGAGGACCTGCTCTTCGGCGGACCGGCGCCCACTCCGGACGCCGGCGCGGAACCGGGCGCGGCGCCCGCCGCGGACCCGGCGCCTGCGGCGTCTGAGCTCGCGGCCATCGAAGGCTCGACGCTGCGCGGCACCTCCGACGGTGTCGCCGCCATGGACGCGTTCGTGGCGGCGGCGCAGGCCGACGGCCCGCCGCTGGACGAAAAGGTGTACCCGCGCGAGGAGATTCGTCGTGGGCTCGCGTTGAACGCCGCGATCGTCCTCAAAGACCCGGACCGCGTCCTGGAGACGCGCGCGGCGATCGAGGCGCTCGTCGCCGAACGACAGCTCAACCTGCAGGTCGTCGACTGGCAGAACGCCGCGGGCATCATCGGTCAGTTCATCGTGGTGATCCGCGCGGTGCTGTTCATCGCCATCGGCATCATCTTCCTGGTCGCGCTCGTCATCATCAACAACAGCATGGTCATGACGACCACCGACCGCATCGGCGAGATCGGCACGATGCGGGCGATCGGGTCTCAACGCGGCATGGTCGTGGGGATCTTCCTGCTGGAGACGATCGTTCTCGGCTTGATCGCCGGCGCCGCCGGCGCCGCCGCGGGGGTCGGTCTCATCGCGGTGCTCGGTCAGGTCGGCGTACCTGCCACCACCGACATCCTCGTGGTGTTGTTCGCCGGGCCCCGGCTGTACCCGAGCTGGGGCTTCGACGACGTCGCGTTCGGGCTCGTCTCGGTCCTGTTCGTGGGCGTCGCCTCCACGTTGTACCCGGCCTGGCTCGCGTCGCGCGTCCAGCCCGTCGTCGCCATGTCGGGCAAGGAGTAGTCGGATGGCTGTGATCTTCAGAATCGCGCTGCAGAACCTCCTGCAGGCCAAGCGGCGGACGGCGCTGCTCTCGCTCGCCATCGGGCTCGTCACGATGCTGCTCGTGTTGCTCCTCGCGGTCTCCCAGGGCATCGAGGACAACCTCGTCCGGGCGGCCACGACGGTGTCCGCGGGGCACGTGAACGTCGCCGGCTTCTACAAGCCGACGGCCGGGAGCGCGCGCCCGATCGTCACCGAGATGTCCAAGGTGCGCGCCGTCGTCGAGGCGAACACCCCGGGCTTGGCGTACGTGGTCGATCGCCACCGCGGTTGGGCGAAGGTCGTGAGCGACACGGCGAGCATGCAGGCCGGCCTCTCGGGCATCCGCGCCGAGAACGAAGCACGCTTCTTCGACACGCTCGAGATGGCGCTCGAGTCCGAGTACAAGACCGGCGGCCGTGACGTGGTGGTCGGCGACGCGCGCCGCCTGAGCGAGCCGCGCTCGACGCTCCTGTTCGCGTCGCAGGCCAAGCGCCTCGGCGTGAACGTCGGCGACCTCGTCACGATCCAGACAGAGACCCTCGGCGGGCTCACGAACACGATGGACGTCACCGTCGTCGCGATCGCGAAGGACCTCGGCCTCCTGTCGAGCTGGTCGGTGTTCGTGTCGACCGCGGACATCCTCGAGCTCTACCAGATGAACGAGGACACGACGGGCGCGATCTGGGTGTACCTCGACGACATCGAGCAGGCGGACGCGGTCATGGGGACGCTCCGCGTCGCCCTGGAGAACGCCGGCTACACCCTGATGGACCACCAACCCGCGCCGTTCTTCTTCAAGTTCGAGCAGGTCGCGGGTGAGGACTGGACCGGGCAGCGCCTCGACCTCACCACGTGGAGCGACGAGGTGAGCTTCTTGACCTGGGTGCTCACCGCTTTCGACTCGTTGTCCTGGTTCCTCGTCACGATCCTCGTCGTGATCATCGCGGTCGGGATCATGAACACGATGTGGAACTCCGTGCGTGAGCGCACGCGCGAGATCGGGACGATGCGAGCGATCGGCATGTCCGGCGGGCGTGTCCTCGTGATGTTCCTCACGGAGGCCACGCTGCTCGGGGTGTTCGCCACCACCGTGGGCGCGGTCGGCGGTGCCGTGCTCGCCGCGGTCGTCGACGCCGCGGACATCAAGGTGCCGATCGACGCGGTGAAGTTCATTCTCCTCAGCGAGCGCCTGAACCTCTCGGTGCGGCCGTCGGCGCTGATCTCCGCCGTGGTCGCCCTCACCGCGTTCACCGTGCTGGCCTCGGCGTGGCCCGCGGTCCGCGCCGGCCGTTTGAGTCCGATCACCGCCCTTGGGCACGTGGAGTAGTCATGCAAACTCTTCTCCTGGCGTTCTTCCTCTTGATCTCCACGGTCGTCGGCACGACGGAAGCGGCCACCACGCCCTCGGCGGCCGACATGGTGAAGATGCTCGCCACCATCGACGACCGGCAGCAGAACAGCGGGGACTACAGCTCTCTGGTGTTCATCGAGCAGAAGGAAAAAGGAAAGTCTGACCTCGTCTATCAGGCGCAGATCCTCCGGCGCGACCTGACCGACAAGCTCGTCATCCTCTTCGTGAAGCCCCAGGCCGAAGCCGGCAAAGGCTACCTGCGCCTCGACAACAACATGTTCTTCTACGACCCCAGCGTCGGGAAGTGGGAGCGTCGCACCGAGCGCGAGCGGATCGGCGGGACCGGGTCTCAGCGCTCCGACTTCGACCAGTCGCGGCTTACCGAGGAATACACCCCCGTTTGGGTCGGGGCGGAGACGCTCGGCCGGTACAACGCGAACCGGCTGAAGCTGACCTCCAAGGAGGGCGTCGACGTGGCGTACCCCGTGGTCGACCTGTGGATCGACGCGGCGTCGGGGAACACGCTCAAGCGGGTCGACTACGCGTTGTCCGGGCGCGCCATGCGCACGACCCTGTACCCGGAGTGGCAGAAGCTCTACAGCGCCTCCAAGAAGGCCGACGTGTACTTCCCGAAGCAGATCGTCATCCTCGACGAGGTCGAGAAGGGCAACACCACCACGGTCGTCATCCAGGAGGTCAAGCTCGACTCCCTCGAGGACAGCCTGTTCTCGAAGGCCTGGCTGGAGAGCAAGAGCCGATGACCGTCGCCCTCCTCACGTTGATGGGGGTGGCGATCGCGGGCGACGCCACCCCCGCGGGCGACGCCGCCCCCGCGGGGGACGCTCAGCCCGCCGACGCCCCCGCGCCCGCCGGAGAAGCGCCACCTGCGGGCGACGACGACGCCGCGCGGGACGCGCTCTTCTTTGGGGCGGCTCCGCCGCCGTCGCCGGGCCCGTCGGCGGAGCCCTCGAGCCTGGGCGCCGACGCCGCGCTCGAAGAGGGGACGCGGTCGGACGCCGCGATCGACAGCCTGCTCGACGAGCGCGACGCGTCGTTGACCATCGGCGGGCGGATGTACCTGCGCGGCAACGTGTCGGTGCCCGACGTCGAGGAGGTCACCCCGGAGCAGGCTGTCATCGACAGCCCGAACTTCCTCGACCTCTTCGTGGACGCGCGTCCGAACGACCGGGTCCGCGCCTACGCGGGGGCCCGGCTCTACCACGATCCCGCAGTTCGAACGGGGGACACCACGGCCTTCGGCACGGACGCCGTCCAGAGCCGCGTGGTGCTCGACCAGCTGTATTTGAAGTTCGATGTGGCGCGCCGCGTGTACGTCACGGCGGGTCGGCAGCGGGTGAAGTGGGGAACCGGCCGCTTCTGGAACCCCACGGACGTCCTGAACCCGGCGCGGCTGGACGCGCTCGCGTTCTTCGACGAGCGAACCGGGGTCAACCTCGTGAAGCTGCACTTCCCGGTGGAGTCCGCGGGCCTGAACCTGTACGCGGTCGCCGATCTGGAGGGGGTCAACCGTTTGTGGGAAGCGCGCACCGAGGTCGAGACCGAGCTGGATCTCACGGGTACGAGCACGGATCCGCGCGTCGACGGGCCCGGTGGTGCGCTTCGGGCGGAGTGGGCGGTCGGGCCGGGCGAGATCTCCGCGACGGTGGCGGGCGGCCCGGATCGTCCGCTGAAGCTCGGCGCCGACGCCAGCTTCGGCGTTTGGGTGCTCGATCTTCGCCTCGAAGGGGCGGTGTCGCACGGCGGCGACGCCCGCCGGTGGGAGGGCGAGCTCGACTGGGAGTCGTTCACGTTCCCGACCGCGACCGACGTCTCGGACGAGTGGATCCCGCAGGTCGGCGGCGGGGTCGAGATCGCCATCCGGTTGAACGACGAGGACAGCATGTCCGTCGGGGCCGAATACTTCTACAACGGCGCGGGGTACGCCGACGCGTCGTTGTACCCGTGGCTGGCCTTGTCTGGTGACTTCGTGGGCTTCTACGTGGGCCAACACTACGCCGCCGGCTACGCGTTCGTGGCGGGGCCCGGTCAGTGGGACGAGGCCACGTTCACGGCGAGCTACCTGGCAAATCTGAGTGATCAGACCAGCGTCGCGCGGCTCGACGTCAGCAACACGTTCCTGACCTGGCTGGCGATCAACGCGTTCGCGCAGGTGCCGCTCGGCGAGGACGGGGAGTTTCACTTCGGGCTGGAGGTCCCGGCGATCCCCGGGGTGTTCGAGGAGGGGCTCACGGTCACGCCGACCGCGGCTTCCTTCGGGCTCGGGGCGTCCGTCCGCTTCTAGCAGAGGGCACGGCAAAAAACGAAAAGGGCCGGCAAGCCGGCCCTTTTGGTCACACGCGACGAGGAGTCGCGCCGCTTCTCTCAGAAGCGATC
>CAMAXZ010000017.1 GCA_945862325.1 Klebsiella pneumoniae | reverse complement strand
GCCGGCGCGGCGGCGGGCGCGGCGGCGGCCGAGCCGGTCGGGGCGGCGGCGCCCTTCCCGATGGTCACCTCGCTGCGGAGGGCCTCCATCGTGCTCGGCCCGATGCCGCTCACGTTGTCGAGCTCGTCGATCGTCTTGAACGGCCCGTGGTCGGTCCGGTACTGCACGATGGCGGCGGCCTTCGACGGACCGATGCCGGGGAGGGACTCGAGCTCCGCGGCGGTGGCGGTGTTGATGTCGACCGCGCCGAACGCGGCGCCGACGACGAGCTGAAGCGTGAGGAGGAGGGCGGTGAGCATGGGGACCTCTCAGAGATCGAAGTTGCCGGAGCCTTGAGGGGTGCGCGCGCGCAGGCGATCGAGGCGACCCGCCGCGGCGTCGCGTCGCGCCGCGGTGCCGGCGGCGTCGACCACGAGCCGGAGCACGTCGCCCTCCTGCGCGTCCGCCGGCACCAGCGTGCGCGGCAGCTCGAGGCGAACGCCGTCGGCGTCCAGGATGACGCGGTCGCCCTCGAACCGGTCGACGACGAGGTTCATGGCTTGCAGCACCCGGCCGGGCGCTTGCCCGCGGCGAGCGCCGCCTCGCGCGAGGCGTAGCAGACATGGTTGGCCGGGCCGATCTTCGCGGCGTTGCCGCAGCCGGCCTCGTGGAAGACCTCGCTGCCGCTGCTGCCTTCGTACGGGCACGCGCTCGGCTTCGGCGGCGGGGCGGTGCCCGTCGGCACCGACGCCGGCGCCGCCGCCGGCGCCGCCGCTGGCACCGCCGCCACGGGGGCGGCCGCCGTCGGCGCCACCGCCGCGCTGGACGTGGTCACGCCGGGCGCGGCGCGCTCCCCCGTGACGCGGAGGCCCTTCTCGGACGACACGACGGTGATCGTGCCCTCGAGATCCGTACGGCGCACCTCGACTCCGGCGCTCTGGAGGCGCGCCAGGGTGTCGGGACCGGGGTGGTCGTAGCGGTTGCCGACGCCCACGCTGATCAAGCCGAAGCGCGGCTTCACCGCCTCCAGCAAGGCGCGCGTGGTGCTGTGATCGCTCCCGTGGTGCGCGACCTTCAACACGTCGCAAGGGCCGAGGCCGGCGTCGAGGAGCGCGCGCTCGGTGGGCTCTTCGGCGTCCCCCGTGAACAGGAAGCAGTGGCCCTGGTGCCGAAGGCGCACGACGACGCTGTTGCTGTTGAGGTCCGACCGCGTGTTCTTGAGCGGATCGCCACGAGGGAACAGCACCTCGAGGGTGGCGCCGTCGTCGAGGTTGTAGGTCTGGCCGGTGAGCGCGCCGCGGTAGGCCACGCCCTTCGCTTCGACCGTGCTCATCAGGCGCTCGTAGGTCTGGGTCGTGTGCGGCAGGCCGTTGTCGGTGTACAGCTTGACGGGGACGGCCGCCACGACCTCGTCCATGCCGCCGATGTGGTCGGCGTGCGGGTGTGTGGCGACGAGCAGGTCGATCTGCTTCACGCCGCGCGCGACGAGCATCGGCACGACGTCCGTCTTGCCTTCGCCGGCGTCGATGAGGATCGTCTTTCCGGCCGGCGAACGGACAAGGATGGCGTCACCCTGGCCGACGTCGAGGAGCTCCACGCGCAGCTCCGCGGCGCGCGCGGAGCCGAGGAGCAGGAGCGCCGCGAGGCAGGCCGAAAAGAGCCGGAACATGCGACCTCTAGAGCGCGCCGAACCAGATCTCGCGCGCGCTGTAGTCGTAGCACGCGGCGTATCGGGTACCCGCGATCGTCACCGTCTCGTTGTGGAAGCCGTGCGCGGCGTCCGTGCCCGTGACGAGGCGGTTCGTCCAGGCGTCGCCAGCGCGCGTCGCCGCGCGCATGTCGTTGTTGGTGGCGTCGTGGTAGACGGCGCCGATCGACCCGTCGGCGGTCCACAGCGCGACGTCGGCGCCCACCATGTCGCCGTTGTCGGCGATGCTCAGCTCCCACGCGCCGGGCGCGCCGGCCGCCAGCTTGAGATCGCCGTTGGTGACGTCGTGGTACAGGACCGACACGCGCACGCCGTCGATCGCCATGTCGGGCCATTGCCCGACGTTTCCGTTGTCGTCGACCACCTCGACCGACCAGCCGGACGCTCCGCCGGTCGCGAGGCGAAGCGCCCCGAGCGCCGCGTCGTAGAACGCGATGTACTCCTCGCCCGTCGGGGTGATCCGCAGACGCGCGTAGGAGCCGGCGTCGCCCGGGAGGATCGTGCCGTCCTCCGCCGTCACGTCGGGGCCCTCAAACGCGACGGTGCCGCTGAACGCGGAGCCGTTCCACCGGGCCACCCGGAGGTCGCCCTTGCCCGCGTCGTAGTGCGCGATGACGGGGTTCCCGGACGGGTCGAGCGCGAGCGACGCCCACAAGCCGGCGTTCGGACGCGAGCCGCCGCCGGTGTCGGCCACGCCGGAGGTCCACACGCCGTCCGGCGCCCGGCGGGCGTAGCGGAGCGCGCCGTTGGTGACGTCCTGGTGCGCCACCCACACGGTGCCGTCGCTGGCGACGGCCAGCGAGGCGTAACGGCCGCGATCTCCAGGGTCAAGGCCGGTTTCGTCAGCGTACCCGTCGACCTGTTCGTGCGCCCACGCGACGGCGCCGTCCGTCCCGATCGTGCCGAACGACACGCCGAGCGCCTTGGCGGTGCGGTCCTCGTAGGCGACCACGACACGCCCGTCGGCCGTCGCGCCCATCGACAGCCACGCGCCACGGTCGTTGGCCGCGGAGGGGTCGTCGGTGTCGGCGATCGGGACCTCGTCGGCGCCCTTTTCGTCGTCCGCACAGCCCTTGCAGCCCGCGGCGAACAAGGACGCGATGAGCGACGACATCAGCAACATGCGCGTGGCGGGCGCGATCATTCGGGGGCCCCATTCGGACGTCGGACGGTAGCACCGGTGCCCCGCGGACGTCAACGCGCAATCGGAGGCGCGGCGCGGCGCGGCGCCCGCCACGACCTGTGATAGTGTCCCGCGCGAACCGGAGACTCTGTGAAGCTCGTCCTGCCTGTCGGTGCCATCGTCGCGTCCGTTGCTGCCTGCTGCTGCTGCGGCGGCGACTTCACGAACTTCGACCCGGACGCGCTCATCGAGCAGCTCGAAGAGGGCTCCGTCGCGGTCGACGAGGGCACGGCCGATGTGGGCGAGGCCACGGCGACCACCTCCGGCACCTGCGGGCGCTTCAAGACCGACGGGTTCTCCGTGCCCGCCGGCCTCAGCGTGACCGCGTGCGCCACGATGGGCGACACCGAGTCCCTGGTGATGCAGGGCTCCGGCAACCCCGAAGAGATCTGCAAGCCGGTCAAGGCCTGGGCCGAGTCGAAGGGCTGGCAGGTGAGCAACGAGTTCAGCGGGGGCGGCACGTCCTCGCTCATCGCCAAGGAAGGCGGGAAGCAGCTCACCGTGGCCTGCACCGACATGTCGGGGCAGACGACGATGTCCCTGTCGATCAGCCCGAGCTTCTGAGCGGCGGCGGTCGGGTCGCGTCACGCCCCGCCCGCGTTGTCCGCGCCACGCCGAGGCGCTACGCTGCGCGTCACGCTCCCGTAGCTCAGGTGGATAGAGCACAGGTTTCCTAAACCTGGGGCCACGCGTTCGAATCGCGTCGGGAGCACACTTTGGGCACTCCGTGTCGGTCCCGTTCCGTCACACCGACAAGGTGTCGCGCGGCTCGCGTGAGGTCGTCCGCGGGTTAGTCGCGGCCTATTCCGGAGGCCGTATGCCTGAGATGAACGACGAAAACGCCAAGAAGGCTCCGAGGAGCCGTCGCAAGGCTCCCACGGACGACGCCGCCGCGTCCGCCGCCCCACCGGTCAAGCGCGCCTCGCGGGCGAAGAAGGCCGCGCCGGTCCAGGCCGGTCTGCCTGAGCGTGCGCCGGTGGAGCCCGCCCCCAGCGCGGACGATGCCCCGCTGTTCGAGGCGATGGACGTCGCGGAGACGCTCATCGACACCGCGATCGAGCTCGTCGAGGCATCGGCCGTGATCATCCCGGACGACGCCGCCCGTCACGCCACCATCGCGGCGCGGGCGCACGCCATCTGGCGCATCGAAGGTGGGACCGCGTTCGACAACTGGTTGCGTGCGGAGCGCGAGCTGTCCCGCTGAACGGTCGGGCGCGGGCGGCGGGCCGCCCGCCGCCCGCTCAGCCCTCGATCTCGTCGAGCTTGCGGCGCAGCGCCTTCCGCTCCTCGCGGAAGTTGCCTGCTTCTGCCGCCTTGATCGCCTCGTTCAGCCATCGGGCGGCGCCCGCCTTGTCGCCCCGCTCCGCGTCCAGCGCCGCGAGCGACTCCGAAGACGCCATCACCTTGCGGTGGTCCTTCGTCTTCTGCGCGAGCGCGAGGGCCTCGCGGAACGACGCGGTGGCGTTGGCGCGCTCGCCGACGCGCGCGCTCGCCATGCCGGTGTGGAAGTGGAGCTC
The DNA here is from genome assembly GCA_945862325.1 of Klebsiella pneumoniae. Lineage (GTDB taxonomy): Bacteria > Myxococcota_A > UBA796 > UBA796 > SXON01 > CAMAXZ01. The sequence continues at coordinate 76,187 of CAMAXZ010000017.1, read as the reverse complement.
GCGGAGGAAGTTCGCGTCGTCCGCCGGCGCGCGCTCCTTCGCCTTCGCGAACAGCGAGAGCGCTTCGGTGGCGCGCCCCATCATGAGGTTGAAGTACCCGACGTTGTACACGTCGAGCGCGATCACCCGGTCGAACTTGAGCTCCTGGCTGAGCTGGAGCGTGCGGCTGGCGGCCTGGAGCGCCGCCTCGAAGTTGCGCAGCGCGCCTTGCGCCTGGGCGAGGAGGGCCGTGGCGGCGCGCTCCCGCGCGGGGTTCTGAAGGGACTGGGCGATCTGCACCACACGTTGGAGGACGTCCGCAGCCTTGCTGGTCTGGCTGCTCGCCATGAGCGACTCGCCGTAGTGGAAGCCCGCCTCGAGCGCGAGCGCGGCGAGGCCGGTCTGCCCGGCGATCTCGTTGGCCTTGCGGAAGTGTTCGGCGGCCTCCGTGACCTTGCGCGCCTTCCGGTCGAGGAGTCCGCGGATGTACTCGGCGTTCGCCTGGACCGGGGGGACGTTCGCCGTCTCGAGGGCATGGCGCACGTGGTCGAGCGACGCGTTGGCGTTGCCGTCCTGGTACTCGACCATGGCGAGGTGGTTGTGCAGCTCGGCCTGCTTGACCTTGTCGTCGAGCTCGGCGTACTGCTTCAGGGCGTCCTTCGCGCGGTCCCGGCCGCGGTACATGTCGCCGCGCCGGAAATCGAGGCGAGAGCCCGCGAACAGCAGCCACGCCCCGAGCGAGAGATCCTGGCGGGCGCCGGCCCAGCCCACCGCCTCTTGCAGGAGCTTCTCGGCTTCGTCGACGTTGCCGCCCTGGACCATGCGGTCGACGAGGTTCATGTACACCGTGCGCCGCATCGGGTCGGGCCACGCGATCGCCTCGTACCAGCCGATGACGTCGCGGGTCATGGCCCACACGTCCGGGCGGTCGTTGCCGAGGGCGATGCTACGGAGCACCGTCGCGCGCTGAGGAGCGCCGTACTCGCCGAAGATTCGTCCGGTCTTGACGATGAACTCGTAGCCGCGGGGCACGAGGAACCGCTCGAGGAACGCCGCGACGCGGCGCGCGACCTCGCGGTGCTCGTCCGCGGCGTGCGCGTCGAGCACGGCCTGGCGCCAGATCGCCTTCTTGAACTGGTAGACCCACGTGCCGAGGCCCTTGGAGAACTGCAGCTCGCTGACGAGGTCGGGGCAGGCGTCGAACAGGTCGTCGACGCTGTCGCGGTCCCAGCCGTCCATGTCGGCGATGAGGCCGGAGGGGAACGACAGGCCGAGCAGCGCGGCGAGGTACTGGACGCGGTGGGCGTCGGCGAGGCCGACCGTACGACGCTGACCTTCGGCGACGGGCGCGGGCTCGGCCTCGACCTCGTCGGGGTCGGGCGCGGTGGGCGCGAGGTCCACCAGGGTGACGCCCTCGAGCGCGTCGGACAGGCGGCCCGCGGCCTCGAGCACGTCGACCAGCTCGGCCACGTACGCGGGGCGGCCGTGCGCGATCTCTGCGATGCGCGCGGGCGCCGCCGCTTCGAGGCCCTTGCTGGCGAGGTAGGCGCCGACGTCGTCGGCGCCCCACGGGGACAGGGTGACGCGGTGGACCTCGGCGCCGCGGCGATCGAGCAGGTCGATCCACGGGGCCGGCATCCACGCGCGCGCGGCGGCGTCGACGACCTCGGTGCCGAGCACCAGGAGCAGGCGGCCCTCGGCGCGCGACACCATCAGGCCTTCGAGCATGGCGAAGGTGCTGACGCTGTGGCTGTTGTGCACGTTCTGCACGTCGAGCACGAGGGTCTTCTGGCGCGCGATGGCCGACACGATCTCGGCGAACCCGAGCACCGGGTTGTCGCGCGGGAGGGTGACCTGGAAGCTCGACTCTCCCTCGGTGGGGATGCTCTTCTTCATGCCTTCGACGAAGGCCTGGATCCAGCCTTGCACGCGCTTGCCGTGCTGCGGCAGCTGGGCGTTGAGCAGCATCTCGATCTTGCTGCGCAGGACGGAGTCGCGGTTGATCGTGCCGTACAGCGCCGCGTAGAGGCGGAGCATGGTGCGGAGCCCGTCCTCTTCGTCGGAGAGCGCCGCGCGCACGACGAGGACGTCGTCGTCGGCGGTGAGCTGACGCGCGAGCTCGCTGACCACCGCGCGCTTGCCGCCGCCGAGCGGGGCTTCGAGCACGACCGTGCGGGACGTGCCCGCGCGGGCGGCGTCGAGGTGGGCGCGGAGCACGGCGAGGTCGGCGGGGCGGCAGGTGTACAGGGACGGCGATTCGGCCACGAAGGCTCCGCGAAATTTGGGGGGAACGGTGGGGACCCGTACGGGCCGGCGGCGCAATGTAGGACCCGACCTGGGGCGCGTCAACGGGGGCACGCGCGGCGCCGGCGGTGTTATTGTCGTGGCGTTCGGGAGCGCGCTCGGTGCTGTTCTTCCTCTTGCTGGCCTGCGGCCGGGACTCGGTCATCCCCGAGGGCTCGATCTACTTCGACGTGACGGTCACCGCCGAGGACGTCGACGGCGACACGTTCATCGACACGTGTCACCCCGACGCGACGGAGCTCGAGGCCTATTCGGAGACCTTCCGCTACGCGGTGTTCTTCGACGCGAACCGCGCCGAGGTGTACGTCGTGACGGACACCGACGTGGGCCAGGACGCGCAGCTGTTCGCCGTGGGCAGCCTGAACGGGTGCGACATGGAGTACGCCACTGTCATCGTCGGCGAGGAGACGGAGTCCGACGGCGAGGTCAAGTGGAAGCTCTCGGGCGCGGCCGCGTTCGACGTGGGCACCAACCAGTGCGTCGACGAAGAGGGCGCCGACTGGCTCGGCACCGAGATCTTCGAGATCGAGTCGTCCACCGACGACACCCTCGAGGTGGGCTGCACCTACGAGCTTCGCACCACGGGTGTGTACGTCGACATCGGCGCGGAGTAGGCGTGGGTGCCGAACGCGCGCTGAGCGCAGTGCGTGAGCAGGTCGAACGACAGGTGTTCGGCAAGCGCGACGTAGTGGAGCTCGCGCTCGTGTGTGTGCTCGCGGGCGGCCACCTGCTGTTGGAGGACGTGCCGGGCGTCGGCAAGACGACGCTCGGGCTCGCGCTCGCACGGGCGATCGGCGGGCGCTTCCGACGCGTCCAGTTCACGAGCGACCTCCTCCCCAGCGACATCCTCGGCGCGACCGTGCTCGACACGCGCACCGGCGCGTTCTCGTTCCGGCGGGGGCCCATCTTCTCGAACGTCATGCTCGCGGACGAGATCAACCGAACCACCCCCCGAACCCAGTCCGCGTTGCTCGAGGCGATGAACGAGGGGCAGGTGAGCGTCGACGGCGAGACGCACGCGCTGCCGGATCCGTTCCTCGTCATCGCCACGCAGAACCCCCACGAGTTTCAGGGCACCTTCCCGCTGCCCGACGCCCAGCTCGACCGTTTCCTGGTGCGCACGAGCATGGGCTACCCCGATCGCGAGGCGGAGCGCGCGGTGCTGCGCGGCGAGTCCCGCCGGGCGGGGGACGACGCCGCCGCCTTGGACGCCGCCGGCCTCGCCACGCTCCGGTCCGCCGCCTCGGACGTGAAGGTGCACGCGGAGATCGAGGACTACGTGCTGGACCTCGTGGCCGCCTCGCGCACCGCCGCCACGCTCGCCCGCGGCGTGTCCCCGCGCGGCACCGAGGCGCTCGTGCGGGCCTGCCGGGCGCGAGCGGTGCTGCAAGGGCGCGCGTTCGTGATCCCGGAAGACGTGCGGGCGCTCGCCGTGCCGGTGCTCTCGCACCGGGTGGTGGCGCGCGCGGAGACGGCCGCCGGGGCGGGCGAGGCGGCGATCCTCGGCATCCTCGCCCGGCTCGCGCCTCCCGTCTGACGATGTTCGACGCGCTGCGCGCCCGAATCGCCGCTGCGGCCGCGGACACGAACGCCGTGTGGCCGACGGTCTCCGGGGTGTGGTTCGGGCTGGTGCTCGCCGGGGTGCTGTTCGGCGCCGTGAATACGGGGAACAACCTCGTCTACATCGTGCTCGCCGCCATGATGGGCGTGCTCCTCATCAACAACTTCGTCGCGGAGTGGAACCTCCGCGGGCTCATCGTGCGCCGCGCCTTGCCGGGCGAGCTGTTCGCGGACGAGCCCGCGACCGGGCGCTACGTCGTGGAGAACCCGAAGCGCTTCGGCACCGCCTGGCGCGTGGAGGTCGGCGAGCAGGGCGCCGGCGGCGCGCGCGCGCTGTTCGCGACCATCGGGCCGCGAGAGACGCGTGAGGTGCCCGCGCAATGGACGTTTCCGCGGCGGGGCGTCCACCAGCTCGGTCGGATCCGCCTCGCGAGTCGTCACCCTTTCGGGCTGATCCTGCGCTTTCGCGACCTCGACGTGCCCGACGAGGTGCTCGTGTACCCGGCGCCGGCCGACGGGCACGCCGGCGCGGGGGGCGACGGGACGGGCGACCTGTCGGCCGACCGCAGCGCGCGCGACGCCACGGGGGACTTCGCGGGCTTGCGCCCCTATGAGCCGGGGGATCCGGTCCGGCGCATCCATTGGCGGTCGACGGCGCGTACGGGGTCGCCGCTGGTCGCGCTCCGCACGAGCGACGCCGGCGGCCGCGTCGTCGTGCGCGTTGAGCGGAGGACCGAACTCGATATCTCGCGCGCGTGCGGCGAGGTCCTTCACCACGTGCGGCGCGGCGACGCCGTCGGGCTGGACGTCGAAGGGCTGCCGGAGCGCATCGCGCCGCGCGCCGGCGCCGCGCAGCGTCGCCGCCTCCTCGCGACGCTGGCGCGCCTCGACGGGGCCGGAGCGTGAGCGCGCGGGCCCGCGTCGGCGGGTGGGTGCTGCGGAGCATGAGCGCGGTCGGCCTCGTCGCGCTCGCCGCTGGGGGCGGAGACGGCGCGGTGGTCGCCACGCTCGGCGCGGTGGGCCTCGCGGCGCCGGCCCCGCCGCTGCCCGGGTGGGCGTGGGTGCCGATCCACGCGGTGATCCTCGCGGTGGTGGGGGCGCTCGCGTTGGTCGGGCTCAACATCGCGGCGTTCGCGCTCCTTTCGGTGTGGCTGCTCGTGTTCACCAGCTGGACGGCCCGGACTCCCGACGCGGGGCGAACGGTGCTCCTGCTGTCGACGCTCGTGCTGCTCCTGGCGAGCGTCCGCACGCAGAACGTGGCGTTGGCGCCTCTCTTCCTGGCGTACACGGCCCTGCTTCCAATCGCGCTCCTGCGCCTCGCGATGCACGACGCGGGCGCCCCCGCGTGGCGCCTCGAAGCCAGCCTCTCCGCCGCGACGGTGGTGTCCGCCCTCGTGTTGTTCATGGCACTTCCGCGCCTTCAAGGTGGCTATACGGGGACGGGCGGAGGCCGCGTGGGCATGCCGGACGAGCTTGCGCTCGGCGGCGACGGCCTCGGCAACGACGACCTCGCCGAGGTCATGCGGGTCCGCGTCACCGACCCCGACGGGCGTGAGGTGGGCGGGCCGTTCTACCTGCGCGGCCGGGCGCTCGACAGCTTCGACGGCACCCGCTGGACGAGCACGCTGCCACCGGGGCCGCCTCCGCCCGAGGCATGGAACCGCCGCGCCGAGATCGAGCTGGAGGCGCTCTCGAGCGTGGTGCTCTTCGGCGTCGGCGACGTGCGCCGCGTGATCGGGGTGTCCTCCGCTCACCGCGAGGGGAACGGCACGTTCCTCCATCGCTCTCCCAATGTGCCGCTGCGATACCAGGCGCTCGGCTACGCCGGCACGCTGGAGCGTGTCGTCGCCACCAGCTCGCCGAAGTACACCGCGCTCCCCGAGCTCGACCCGCGCGTGGTGTCGTTCGCATGGTCGATCGGCACCGATCTGCAGGACCCGGCGGCGGTGGCCGGCGCGCTGCGCGACGCCCTGACGGAGCGCTTCGCCTACCAGGAGGCCCCGCCGGAGCCCGTCGGTGACGCGACGGCGTGGTTCCTGTTCGATCATCGGGCGGGACATTGCGAGTACTTCGCGTCGGTCCTCACGGTGCTCCTGCGCGCGCGGGAGATCCCGGCGCGCGTCGCGACCGGCTTCCGTTCGGGCGAGGTCGGGGACGACGGCCACGTCGTGGTGCGCCGCGGACACGCGCACGCGTGGGTCGAAGTGCCGACCGCCGACGGTTGGGTGGTGGTCGACGCGACGCCGGCCGACGGCTTGCCCGCGCCCGGGCGCAACGCCTTCGAAGCGCGCGTCGCGTCGCTGGTGGCGGCCTGGTACCGCGCGGTCGTGGACTACGACGTCCAATCGCAGTTCGCGGCGTTCGGGGCGATCGGCCGCGCCGTGCTCGGTGAGCAGGCCGCGACCGGCGCGGGGGCCTTCCGCCAGGGCATCGTGGGCCTGTTCGCCGCGGGCGGCGGCTTGTTCGTCGCGCTGGCGGTGTCGCGCGCGGCGCTGTTCTTCGCGGCGGGCAACGGGAGGGCGCGCCCGACGGACCTCGGCGCCCGCCTGGTCGCGCAGGCCCGGCGGCTCGCCAGACGGCGCGGGTGGCTGATCCCCGACGAGCTCCCGGCGCTGGCGGCCGCGGAGTGGTTGATCGCGCGCGCCGGGCCGGCGGCGGCGCCGTTCGACGCGCTCGCCCGCGAGGTGTACGCGGTGCGCTACGGCGGCGCTCCCCTGGACGCCGCGCGGCTCCGCGCGCACGCCCGAGCCCTCTCTGCGCTCCCGCGCGCGGCGCGCTCGGGCGTTAGTCACGGCGCAGGTCGATGACACGCGATCCCTCCACCCTCTCCCTCGGGGCGCTGCTGCGGGCGGTCGCCGCGGAGCACGGCCCGCGGACCTCGATGATCGCCGACGTGTCGCCCGCGCGCGCGTGGTCATGGGCGGAGCTCGACGCCGAGGTGGACCGAGCGGTGGCCCACATGGTGGGCCACGGGGTCGCCTTCGGCGACCCCGTGGCGTACATCCTGCACAAGCGGCCCGAGGTCGTCATCGGGATGTTCGCGTGCGCCCGCGTCGGCGCCGTCTACGTCCCCGTCAACCACAAGCTCACCGCCGCGCAGGTGCGCGACCAGCTCGCCACGGCGGGGGTGCGGTACGTGGTGTTCGAGCCCGCGTTCGCGGCGCTGGCCGCGGCGCTCGACGGCGCCGGCGGCCGCGTCGTCCCGCTCGACGCGTGGACCCCGGAGAGCGAGCCGCTCGCGATCGGCGTCGTACCGGATGTCTCGCCTGACGCGCCCGTCTACTACAACTACACCTCGGGCTCCACCGGGCGGCCGAAGGGCGCGATCACGACGTCGCGGCAGATCATCAAGAACGCCGTGTACACCGCCGAGGGGCTCGGTTTTCGGCCGGACGACGTCTACCTCGGCATGTTCTCCGTCTTCGCCCACCCGCACGAGCTGTACCACCGCTCGCTCCTGTACGGCGGGGCCTTCGTGATCTCGGACTCCATGAGCCCGCGCCACATCGCCGACCTCGTCCGTATCCACGGGATCACCTGGATGATGGCGGTGCCGAGCTTCTACGAGATGATGCTCGACCACGCCCAGGGCGGCGCGACGCCGATGCCGAGCCTGCGCGTGCTCGAGGCGGGCGGCGCCTGGGTGTCGCCCGAGGCGCTCGAACGGATGGAACGTGCGTTCTCCGCTCGGTTTCTCCCGGTGTGGGGCAGCACGGAGACCACCGGGGTCGGGCTCGGCATGCTCGCCGAGGGCCCGCGGCGGCCGGGGTCCACCGGCAAGCCCATCCCCGGGTACGGCGTGCGCGTCGTACGTGACGACGGCTCGGACGCCGCGATCGACGAGGTCGGCGAGCTCTGGATGCGGAGCGACGCCACCTCCGTCGGCTACGTCAACCAGCCGGAGGAGACCGCCGCGCAGTTCGTCGACGGGTGGTACGCCACGCGGGACCTCGTTCGGATCGACGCCGACGGCTTCGTCTGGTTCTCCGGCCGGGTCTCGGAGATGCTCAAGATCGGCGGGATCCGCGTGTTCCCCCTGGAGATCGAGCAGGTGATCGCGACGCACCCCGAGGTGCGCGGGGTCGTGGTCGTCCGCGCCGAAGACCGCCTGCGCGGCGAGATCGCGCGCGCGATCGTCCAGCGCGCGCCGGGCTCGACCGTCGACGCCCGCGCGGTGCAGGCGTGGTGTCGCGCGCGGATCGCGAGCTACAAGGTGCCGCGCATCGTGGAGCTCTGGGACGAGATCCCTCGACTTCCGAACGGCAAGATCGACAAGAAGGCCGTGCTCGCGCGCCCGCCCGGCGAGGGCGCTTGAGGCCGGCGCTTCGGCCCGACCTGTTCGTGAAGGACCTCGGCGGGCTCGCGATGTACTACCCCGGGGTCACCCTCGCTTCGCGGGCGCCCCGCGGCGCGCTGCGGGGGCTCGCGCACCTCGGGGGTGGCGTCATCCGTCGGCTCGGCGTGCCGGACATGGCGGCGGAGCTCGACGCGATCCACACGCGCGCGCCGCCGGCGCGCCCGGTGGCCGACCTCCTCGCGGACGCGTGCCGGTTGACGATGTTCAACGAGCTGGAGGTGCTGCGGTACCCTTCGTTGAACGCCGATACCATCGCGGAGACGTGCGTCATCGAGGGCCGCGCCCACCTCGACGAGGCGCTCGCGGCGGGCCGCGGCGCGATCGTGCTGATCGGGCACTACGGCGCCAACCAGATGATCATGCCGGCGCTCGGCCACGTCGGCTACACGATGAGCCAGCTCAGCGCGCCGCCGCCGGTGTGGGCCGAGATCCTCCGCGACACCCGCACGACGCCCCTGTGGAGGAAGGTCCTGGATCGACGCTGGGAGCTCGAGCAGCGGCTCCCGGTGCGCCACATCAACGTGTTTCGGTTCCTCCGCCCGGCGTTCGACGCGCTCGCGCGTAACGAGGTGCTCGGCCTCGCCTTCGACGGGGGCGGCGGAAAGAAATGGGTGAAGGTCGATTTCTTGGGGCGGCGCGCGAACCTGAGCCTCCAACCCGCGCAGATCTGGCAGAAGACCGGCGCCGCGCTCCTGCCGACCTACGTCACGCGCGCCCCGGGGGCGGCGCGCCACCGCGTCGTGATCACCCCGCCCTTGGCCTGGCAGGGCTCGGCCGAGGCGTCGATGCAGGCCTTCGCCGCCCGCTTCGAACGTTGGGTCTGGGAGAGGCCGGAGGAATACCTCCACTTCCTCGGGATGCGACGGCGCGTGCGCGGCACGGACGTGCGCCCGTTCTTCGACGATTACCCGCCGGCGCCCGGGGCGCTGGACGCCAAGGCGGCCGAGGAGCGCCTGCGCGCCGCGGGGGAGCGTCACGGCGGCTGACGGTCAGCCCCCGGTGTCGACCGGCTCGATGCGCTCCCGTCGGACGGCGATGTGCTTCCGCGACCCTCCCCGGAGCACGACCACGTCCGCCACGGTGCCCTCCACCCCGGTGCCGACGGCGATGAACTCGTTCTGACCGACGCCCGCGACGGGCGTGCCGTCCAGCTCGACGATGAGGTCGCCGTCGACGAGCCCCGCGTCCTCGGCGGGGGTGGCCGGGTGCACGCGAAGGACACGGACGCCGTCCGGGCCGGGTTGGAACTGGATTCCCAGGCCCGCGACCGGGCGCGGGTCCACCGTGAGCTCGAGGGTCCGCACGAAGGCGCTCGCGAAGGCCGTATCCCCGGGGCGCTGAAGGATGCCGTCCCGCCACGTCGCGCGGACCCTGCACGCGACGGTCGTCCCGAGGATCACCCTGCCCTCCGCGTCGGACCGGCCCGCGCCGTCGCAACCGGCCACGTCCGCGCCTTCGACCGGCGCGCCCGTGGGGTCCACGACGGTGACGGTCACCGGGGTGGCGACCCCGAGCGCGCACGTGTAGACCTCGCCCGCGACGACGTCCACGTTCCCGAGGGCCTCCGGTTCGCCGTCCACCGGCACGAAGTGCAGCGACCAGACGCCAGGTTCGAGCCTCAGGGTGAGGTCGAAGCCGCCTTGGACGGGGCCGGTCCCGTTGAGCGCGGCGAGGACACCTTCGCGCGGCGGCCCCTCCCACGCGCAGCGGAGCACGCCCAGGTCGGCGTCGTCGACACGATCCAGGGCGAAGCTGCCATCGTTGTTCGCGCGTTCTCGGCCGGCCACGACCGGGGGGCGTCGGCCCGCGGCGGTGCGGTCTCCGCCGCGGGTCGCACGCTCGGCGCGCTCATAGCCCCACAGCGCGATCGCCAGCGCCAGGACCAGGAGCGACACCACGATGAGGGCTCGACGCATGCGCGGATCGTACCGGACTCAGAGCGGCTCCACCTCGTAGAGCTCCATTCCCGGGTTCTCGCGCATCGCATACTGGAGCGGCCACGGGCTCTCCGAGAGCGCCACGGGACGCGCGTGGCGGTCCTCGACGATCGTGTAGTCGCGTCGCGCCTTGAGCCAGGCGAGCCCCTTCGGGTCGCCTCCGATCCAGCGCGCGAGTCGGAACGGAGCCTGCTCCAAGGTCGCTTTCACGCCGTACTCGTTCTCGAGGCGGTGGACGAGCACCTCGAACTGGAGCTGACCGACGGCGCCGAGCCAGGGGTCCTGCTCTCCGAGCTCGGGGCGGTAGAAGATCTGGATCGCGCCCTCCTGCGAGAGCTGCTGCAAGCCCGCGACGAGGTGCTTGCGCTTCAAGGGGTCCCTCAGCTTGACCCTGGCGAACCACTCGGGGGCGAAGCGAGGGATGCCTTCGTACACGAGCGCGTCGCCCACGTAGAGGGTGTCGCCGATGCGGAGCGTGCCGGGGTCGAACAGGCCCACCACGTCGCCCGGCCACGCTTCGCTGACCTCCGCGCGCTCCGACGCCAGGAAGCTGTGCGGCTTCGACAGGCGGATCGTCTCGCCCGTGCGGTGCAGGACGGCGTCCATGCCGCGCTCGAACTTCCCGCTCTGGATGCGGAGAAACGCCACGCGGTCGCGGTGGCGGGGGTTCATGTTCGCCTGGATCTTGAACACGAAGGCGGAGAATCGGGGGTCGCTCGGGAGGCGGGACGAGCCCGTGCTGGCGCGCGCGCGCGGCGGGGGCGCCATGTCGACCATCGCGTCGAGGAACGGTTCGACGCCGAAGTTGGTCATCGCCGAGCCGAAGAACACGGGCGTCTGCTTGCCGTCGACGAAGCGCGTGGGGTCGTAGACCTCCGCGGCGCCGTCGAGGAGGTCGAGGTCGTCGGAGACGCTGGCGGCCAGCTCGGGCGACAGGGACGGATCGTCCAGCTTCACCCTTCGGAACGGTACGACGTCGACGCCGCGGGAGCCCCCCTCGAACAGGACGACCTCGCGCGAGCCCCGGATGGCGACGCCGGAGAAGCCGCGACCGCTGCCGACCGGCCAGTTGACGGCCGCGCACTGGATGCCGAGCGCCGCCCCCACGTCGTCGAGGAGCTGGATGGGCTCGATGCCGTCGCGGTCGCACTTGTTGATGAACGTGAGCACGGGGATGCCGCGCATGCGACAGACGTCGAACAGCTTGCGCGTGCGGTCCTCGACGCCCTTCGCGTTGTCGATGAGCATGACCGCGCAATCGACCGCCGCGAGCACCCGGTAGGTGTCCTCGGAGAAGTCGGCGTGGCCCGGCGTGTCGAGCAGGTTGCAGCGCTTGCCGCGGTAGTCGAACTGCAGGACCGAGCTGGTGATCGAGATGCCGCGCTCTTGCTCCATCTTCATCCAGTCCGACACCGCGTGCCGCGACGCCTTGCGCGACTTCACGGCCCCAGCCATGTGGATGGCGCCGCTGTAGAGCAGCAGCTTCTCGGTGAGGGTGGTCTTGCCGGCGTCGGGGTGCGAGATGATCGCGAAGGTGCGCCGCCGCGCGGCCTCGTGGGCGAGATCGGACATGGGCGGCGGTTATCCGGAAGTCAGGCCCAGGGCCCGCGCCAGCTCCCGCAGGGCCAGGCCGCGCTCTCGTTCACGCCAGCCCGACGTCGCCGCCGCGGCGGCGCGCACCGCGGTCGCGGCGTCCGCGTCCGCCCCGAGCTGGTGGTGCGCGAGCGCGACGAGCGCGAGGGCGTCGGCGTCCTCACGGCCGCGGAGCACGTCGAGGGCCGCGCGCGGCTGCTCCTGCGCGAGGAGCGACTGCGCGTAGGCGGCGTCGAGCGCGGCGTCGCCGCCGTGTTGCTCGCGCCCCGCGGACGCGAACGCGGCCGCGGCGTCCGCCTGTCCGAGCGCCAGGAGGATCATCGTGATGCGCGTGCACGCGGCGCGCCCGGTCATCTCGGGGAACGCGGGCTCGGTGAAGGCGACGCCGTGCACGCGGGCGCAGGCGCGGAAGTCGTCGAGGGCGGCCAGGAGGCCCGAGCGCCAGGCGCGATCGTCTTCGGATGCGCGCGCGGCGGCCTCGCGTACGATGCCGCGCATGTAGCGAACGCTCGGGTGGATCGCGCCGACCCACGAGACCACACGATCGACCGCCTCGGCGGCCTCGTCCAGGCGGCCGACGGCGAGGCTGGCGGTGGCCACGCGGATCAGCAGGCGGGTCGGTGGAGGCCGACGGGTCGGCGGGCCGCCGCCCGGCGGCTCCCAGCTTCGGACGCAGAGCGCCCACGCCGTGGCCGTGGCCTCCGCGGCCTCGGCGGTCCGCCCGGCGCCGCGGAGCTCCTCGACGAGGTAGCACCAGGGCACACAGTCGTCCGGCTCTTCTTCGCACCGGATGCGGAGCAGGCGGATGTTGCGCTCGGACTTGGCGAGGGCCGTCCGGACGCCGTGCAGCGCGCCGTAGTGCGCGAACGGCGCTTCGACGAGCTTCACGCGCTCGGGGGTCTCGACGATGCCCACGGGGTTCTCGTGGACCCGCCCGCGCCACTGCAGGCCCGGGGTGCGGCGGAGCAGCCGGGGGATGACGATCGACGGGATGCCGCGCGCGCCGGTGACGACCTCCTCGAACGGCGCGTCCTCCGCGTCGGCCTCGAAGCGCGGCATCATCCCGATGTCGAGCGTGGGGTCCGCCATCGCGGCGCGGATCGCGTCCCAGCCGCGGCGGGACAGGCGCTCGTCCGCGTCGAGCACGAGCAGCCACTCGGCGTCGACGTGCGGGAGCGCGGCGTTGCGCGCCGCCGCGAAGTCGTCGCACCAGGCGAACGGCACGACCGTGGCGCCGAGCCCACGGGCGATCTCCGGCGTCCCGTCGGTGCTGCCGGTGTCGACGACGACGATGGTGTCGACGAGGCCGCGCGCCGACTCGACGCACGCCGCGAGGTGACGGGCCTCGTCGCGCGCGATCATCACCAGGGCGAGCTTCATCGGCGCCTCCTGCGCGCGGCTATCATGCGGGGCTCGGTTATCGGGCGTCGATGACGGCTCCGACATGGCTGCGCGCGGCGCGCCCCCTGGCGCTCGGGTCGGCCTGGGGCGCGGCGGAGGTGGCGGTGCGCGTGGAGCCGCGCATGGGGCTCGACGCGGCGGCGGTCGCGTCGTGGCTGGCGATCTCGGTTGGCCTCGCCGTGGCGATCGCCGCGTTGGGGGCGGCGCTCTCGGCGCTCGTGGCGCGCGCGGCGAGGGCCGGCGACCGGGTCGAGGCGGCGTTGCTCGCCGGCGGGGTGCTCACGATCGTGCTCGCCTTCAACTATCGCTTCGAGGTCGTGCTCAACGAGCTCGTGCGCGACCCCCGGGTGTGGGGCGGCATGTCCGCGCTCGCGGTGGTCGGGCTCGCCCTCGGCGCGTTGGTCGCGCCGGTGCTCGGCCGCCCGCGCGTGCTCGGGGGGCTCGCGCTCGTCGGGGTGGCGCTCGCCGCGGTGGCGTTCGTCCGCGCCGCGGCCCCGCGCCCGACACCCGGACAAGGTCCGTCGTTCCTGATCATCACCCTCGACACCGTGCGGCCCGACCGGCTCTCGCCCTACGGCCACGACAACGACACGCCGGCCCTCGCGCGCCTCGCCCGAGAGGGCGTCACGTTCACCCAGGCCGTCGCCGCCGCGCCGATCACCGAGCCGAGCCACCTCGCGATGTTCACGGGCGTCCCCCCGATCGGGTCGGGCGTCGTGAGCAACGGCACGCGCCTGGGCGATCGCCCCCTGCTCGTGTGGCGCGCGCTCCGCGAGCGCGGCTGGTCGACCGCGGCGTGGGTCTCGGGCTTCCCGCTCCACGGGAAGTACGGGTGGACGCAAGGAATGGACATCTACGACGACGACTTCGGCGACGTGGCCGGCGTGCAGCACCTCACGATCGTGAAGGCCTGGAACCAGGTCGCCCTCGAGGCGCACGCCCTGCGGGAGCGGTCGGCGGACCGGGTGCTCGCGCGCGCGGTTCCGTGGCTCGAGCGCAACCGGGACGCGCGGTTCTTCGCGTGGGTGCACCTCTACGACGCGCACGCCCCCTACGAATCTCCGTACAACGTCGATCTTCCGCCTCCGCCGACCGAGGGCGCGCGGCTGACGTCCTTGCCGGCGTTCTGGCCGGCGCAGTGGCGCGCGGTGACGAGCGTCGCCTGGCTCGCCCAGGCCTACGACGCGGAGCTGCGGTGGGTCGACCACGCGGTCGGCCGCCTGGTCGACGCGCTCGGGCCCCGGCTCGACGACACCGTGGTCGTCGTGCTCGCGGATCACGGCGAGAGCCTCGGAGAGCACGAATACTGGTTCGACCACGGGGACAACCTCTACGACCCCTCCCTCCGGATCCCGTTCCTCGTGCGTGCACCGGGGCGGGCCGTCGCCGGGCTTCGCCCCGGCTGTCAGGTCGGCGCGGTCGATCTCGCGCCCACGGTGCTGGCGCTGGCGGGGGTCGACGACGCCCAGACGCGCGAGGGACGGTCGCTCACGGACGTGCTCGCCGGCGGTCCCTGCGTCGAGCTGCCCGTGTTCGCGAGCACCATCGCCGGGCGGCACATGGACGACCCACCGACGGACCACGCGCTCCGCGGCAAGGGACACAAGCTCATCGTCCACGACGACGACTCCACCGAGCTCTACGATCTCGACGCCGATCCGCACGAACGCGCGAACCTCGGGCCCACGCCGTTGTCGGAGCAGATGACGGCGGCCGTCCGTGCCCGACGTGACGCGTCGGCGGTGGCGAGCCCCGAGATGGACGCCGACACGCTGCACGCGCTGGAGGCGCTCGGCTACCTGGAGCGACGATGACCCTCGGCGACGACGCGTTCGACCTGATCCCCGTGCCGGACGGCCGCATGGCGCTCCGCATCGCGGGTCAGGTGGCCGTGGCGGGCGCGATCGTGGGCGGTCTCGAGGCGCTCGGCATCGCGCTGAGCAGCCGATTCGAAGGGTCGTTGCTCGATCGTGCGGCGATGGGGGCGGCGGTCGTCGCGGCGGACGCCACCGTCGGCGCGAGCGTCGGGCTCGCCGGGGGCCTCGTCGCGCAGCTCCTCCTCGGGCGACTCGCGCGGTGGCGCCGCTACCGCATCGGGTTCACGCTCGGCGCGGTGGCGCTCGCCTGCGGCTTCCTCGGGCCGGTCGCCTGGGACCTGTGGGCCGTCCAGGAGCGGCGCGCGCCCGCGATCGGCATGATCGCGCTCGGCGCGCTCCTGAGCGCGACGGCGTGGTTCAACGCCGGCTATTGGTATCGGCGCGAGATGATTGGCGCGGCGCCGCGCCTGGGCTGGACCGTCGTCGGGGCGGCGGTCTCCGCGGCGCTCGCCCTGCTCGCCGCGGTGCTCGGCGGGCCCTCCGCGCCGCGACGTGCGGCGGCTCCGCCGGACGCCGCGAACCTGATCCTCGTCACGGTCGACACCCTCCGACGCGACCACGTGGGCGCGTACGGCGCGCTCGTGTCGACCCCGACGATCGATGGGCTCGCCCGCGAGGGGCTGCTGATGATGGACGCGGTCACCCCCGTGCCGGAGACGGCCCCGAGCCACGCGTCGATGTTCACCGGCTACGGGCCGGCGAACCACGACGTGATCCACAACGGCGCGCCGCTGCGCGGCGGCTACCACACGGTGTCCGAGCAGCTCACCACCCTCGGCTGGCACGCCGGCGCGTTCGTCAGCTCGTTCGCGGTCGACGCCTCCACCGGCCTGTCGCAGGGCTTCGACGTCTACGACGACGAGTTCCTGCCGGCGGCTCGAGGCGCCACGCGCGCGCGGGTCTTCGAGCTCGGGATCCCCCTCCTGATGCGCTTCGGCGACCCGACGGCGTGGGCGGGCCTGCTCGAGCGCGATGGGCGCGCGACGATCGCGCGCGCCCTCGCGTGGGTCGATCGTACGCCGGCCGCCGCGCCCGTGTTCCTGTGGGTCCACCTGTTCGAGCCCCACAGCCCGTACGAGCCCCGCGGAGACGACCAGACCGAAGTGGATCATCGACGAATCCTCGAACAGGAGCCCGGCTACGCGTACACCCCGGAGGAAGAGGCCGAGCTGCGGCGGCTGTACGCGGCAGAGGTCGAGTGGACCGACGCGCGGATCGGCGAGCTCCTCGCGGGTCTTCGCGCCTCGGGCCGGCTGGAGAACGCGACGGTGGTGGTCGTGGCCGACCACGGCGAGAGCCTGGGCGAGCACGGCGTCATGTTCAACCACCACGGGCTCTACGATCCGGTCGTGCGGGTGCCGTTCGTGGTGTGGAGCAGCAACCCGGGGTGGGCGCCTGGAACAAAGGTCGAACGCCAGGTCACGGTGATGGACGTCGCGAACACGCTCCTCGCCGGCGCCGATGTACCCCTGCTCACGAACACCCCCTCCGTCGCCGTGCAGCAGCTCGGTGAGGGCATGGACATCCCGGCATCGCCGGTCATGCTCGTCGGGCGCACCGCCGCGTCGCTCACGCACGGCCAGCTCCGCGGCGTCCGCGCGCCAAACGGGATCAAGTATATCCAAGCTGAAGATCGCGAGGAGCTCTACGATCTTCGGGCGGACCCGGGGGAGCTCCACGACATCGGGGCCGCGCAGCCGCGCGCGGTGGAGGCCGGGCGCCGGAACGTGCGGGAGCTCCTCGGGGATCTGCCGGAGGTGATCCCCGTGGGCGACCCGCGGCTCGAGGCGCTCGGGTACACCGAGCCCGATCCTCGGCCCCCCCGTTGAGCGCCCGGCGCGAGCGGATCGCCGCGACGCTGGGGTACCTGGCGCTCGCCGCGCTGCTCGCCCCGCGCGCTGCGGTCGGCCAGGCGACCTTCTGGCACCACGACTTCCGGCACCACCACGACCCGTGGCGCGCCTGGGCGGCGACCCGTTGGGCGGCCGGCGAGGTGCCGTGGTGGACCCCCGGGGCCGCGAACGGCTTCCCGCTCCTCGCGGAGGGGGAAGGGGGGTTTCTGTATCCCCCGACGATGGTCGCGTACCTCGCGCTGCCGGACGGGCTGGCCCTGTCGTGGGCCGTGCTCGGGCACCTCGTCTGGGCGGCGCTCGGGCTGTTCCTCTACCTGCGCGCGCGTGCGCTCCCGTGGCACGCGGCGTGGATCGGCGGGCTCTGCTGGGGCGCGAGCGGGTTCCTCGTGTCGCACGCGATGTACCTGGGCATGTTGTCCGCGGCCTCGTGGCTCGGGTGGGCGCTGTGGGCCGGCGCGACCCGGAGGCCGGCGGTGCTCGCGCTCGCCGTGGGCCTCATGGGGCTCGCCGGGCACCCGCAGGCCGCCGCGTTCGGAGGCCTGCTGCTCGCCGTACACGCCGTCGGGCAACGCTTCGGGGCGTGGTGGTGGGCGGCCGTGGCCGTCGGCGTGGGGATCGCGTCGCCCCAGCTCGTCGCCACCCTGCAGCTCGCGCGGGAGAGCGCGCGCGACGGCGGCGTCGACGCCGCGTTCGCGAACATCGGCGCCTTGAACCCCATCGAGTGGGTGAGGGCGTTGCTGCCGTACACCTTCGGCTTCGACCGGCCGGCCGACGTGCCGCTGAGCTACCACCATCGGGGCGACGGATACTGGGGGCCGAGCCCGAACAGCTGGGAAGCCAGCTTCTACATCGGGATCGTCCCCTTCGTCCTGGCGTTGTGCGGCGCGCGCCGGCGCCCCGCGTGGGTGCTCGTGGCGCTGGCGGGCGTGGTGCTCGCCCTCGGCGGTCCGCCGTGGGCGTTGTTGAGGATGGTCCCGGGTTTCGATGGGTTCCGCTTTCCGGTGCGCTTCGCGATGTGGACGGCGCTCGCCGTCTCGGTGCTCGCGGCGCACGGGGTCGCGGCCCTGCGCCGGCCCGTCCTCTCCGAGGCTGCGGCCCGCGCCACGACGCTGGCCCTGGTGCTCGGGTCCCTGGCGTTCGGCCTCGTTTATGGTGCCTCGCACCTCGCCGAGGCGCCGCTCCTCGAGCGGCTCGCGTCGGCCCTCGCGGCCCGCGCCGCGCGTCCGCCCCCGCCTGCTCCGTCGAGCGCGCTCGCCCGCGCCGCGCTCCCGCCGCCGACGCCGGCGGACCCCGCCGCCGCCGGCGCCCGCGCCGCCCGCATCCTCACGGACCTGCGCCGCTCGACCTCCCCGGCCTCGCCGCGCACGTTGATCCCCCTCGGCCTGCTCGCCCTGGCCGCGGTCGCCGTGCGCCGTCGGGACCGGCGCCTCCTCGCCGCGCTCGTCGCGCTTGACCTCGGGATCTACGCCAGGGATTTCCACCCGGTGGTGCCGGTCGGCGAGACGCGCGAGTCGCCGGTGTGGCTCACGCCGGCCATGACCGAGCCTGGGGGCCCGCGCGTGAGCGTCGTGGACCGGCATCAGCCGACCTCGCTCGACGCGTCGCTCGCGTCCGCGTCGCTCGGGCTGCTCTGGGGCACGAACGACGTCCTCGTGCCGAGCCCCCTGTTGATGCTCCGAAACGACGCGGTGCTGGCGCTGGCGGGGCTCGATCTCGCGACGGGTGGCCGAGACAAGGTCCGTGAATACCTGAAGAACATCAACGTCGCCCGCAGACTCGGGGTGCGGTGGATCGCGACGGTCCACCCGGTTGCGGACCTCGTGCCCGTCGTACGAGGAGCGGTCAACCTGTACGAGGATCCGGCGGCCCTCCCGAGGGCGCGGGTCGCCCCGTGCGCCGAGGGCGTCGGGGGCGTCGAGGCGGCGTTCGAGGCGCTGCCCGCCGCGCCCCTCGCGACGCACGTGGTGCTCGAGGGCGTCGAGGGGGGATGCCTCGCCGCGACGGCGGGCGCGGCCACGATCGAGCGGTACGCCGATCGCGAAGTGACGGTGCGCGCCCACGGGCCCGGGTGGCTCGTGCTCGCGGATACGTACGCGCCCGGCTGGACGGCCACGGTCGACCGCGCACCGGCGATCATCCACAGGGCGGATGTACTGTTTCGGGCGGTGCGCCTCGACGCTGGCGCCCACGAGGTGGTGTTCCGCTACGACCCGGGGCTGCCGGCCCGGCTCCTGCCGATGGCGGCCGTGGTCGCGCTCGCGGCGTTGCTCGCGGGCGCGCGGTGGGGCAGAAGGAGCGCATGAGCGAGCCGCTCACCGTCACCGACCTCACCCGCCGCGTCGACCTGTCGCTGCGCGAGCGCTTCTCGGAGGTCGACGTCGTCGGCGAGGTGTCGGGCTTCAAGGCGCACACCTCGGGCCACTGGTACTTCTCCCTCAAGGACCAGGACGCGACCCTGAGCTGCGTGATGTTCCGCGGCCACAACCAAAAGTTGAGTCGCCAGCCCCGCGAAGGCGAGCGCGTGATCGCCACCGGCGACCTGAGCGTGTACGCGCAGCGCGGGACCTACTCCCTCGGCGTGCGCGCGCTCAAAAAGGCGGGGCAGGGAGACGCGGCCCAGCGCCTGCGCGAGCTCACCGAGCGCCTGCGGCGCGAGGGGCTGTTCGATCCCGCGAAGCAGCGCCCGTTGCCTACCTTCCCGCGCTGCCTCGGGGTGGCGACGAGCGCGAGCGGCGCGGCGATCCGCGACGTGCTGCACGTGGCGCGTCAGCGTTGGCCCGGCCTTCCGATCCGGGTCGCGCCGTGCCTCGTTCAAGGCCCGGGCGCCGCCGCCGACATCGTGCGCGCGCTCCGCCTGCTCGCCGCCGACGGCCAATGCGACGTCGTCATCGTCGGACGCGGCGGAGGGAGCGCCGAGGACCTCGCCGCGTTCAACGAAGAGATCCTCGTGCGGGCGGTGGCGGAGTACCCGTTGCCCATCGTGTCCGCCGTCGGCCACGAGACGGACAACAGCCTGTGTGACCTCGCGGCCGACAGGCGCGCCGCGACACCGTCGAACGCCGCGGAGCTGGTGGTGCCGGTACGACGAGTCGTGGTCGAGGCTGTCGAGGCCCTGCGATCCCGCCTCGGGCGGTCGAGCCAGCGCGCCGTCGAGCGCGCCCGTCACCGGGTCACCTTGGCGCGGCTGGTCCATCCTCGCACGCGGATCGAGAACGGAAGGTTGCGCCTCGACGATCTGGATGAGCGCCTCCGCGCGGCGATCGAACGCCGCGTCGAGCGATGCCGCGCGCGCCTCGCCAGGGTTCCGGTGCGCGCGCCCGAACGCCTCCTCCAGGATCGTCGCGCCCGGTTGATCCTCGACGACGGCAAAGCAAAGGCCGCGATCGCGCGCCTCGTCGCGCGTCGGGAGCACGCGGTGGTGTCGGCGGCCGGGCGTCTCGACGCGCTCTCTCCGCTGGCCGTGCTCGTGCGCGGCTACGCGATCGTGCGCAAGGAGGGCGTCGTGGTGCGCGACACCGCCGTCCTCGCGTCGGGCGACACCGTGGAGCTCCGGCTCGGCGCCGGCGAGGCGACCGCGGAGATCCGCGCCGTCCGGTGAAGACGGCGCCGCCGATCAGCGCTCGCTGCCCTCGAACGTGAACGCGTACTCCATCCAGTCGATGTCGCCTTCGCACGACAGGACGATGTCGGAGCCGTCGATGGCGCCTTCGAGCTCGCAGTCGAGGTCCTCGCGGCCGAAGTCGATGGCCCACGTGCCGCGGACCTCGGAGCGGATCGACGCGCCCTCGACCTCGCCGTCCATGCGGAGCTCGCGGCCGGCGCTGCAGTCCGCCTCGCCGCTGACCTCGCCGTCGGCGGTCACGAGGATCTCGAACTCGCCCTCGCACTCGCTCGAGTCCTCTTCGTCCCAGCCGCCCCACACGAGCACGCCGGCCACCCAACCCGTGTAGACGCGATCCACCGGGACGTCGGTGTCGGTGTCGGTGTCGGTGTCCGTATCGGTGTCGGTGTCCGTATCGGTGTCGGTATCGGTATCGGTATCGGTATCGGTATCGGTATCGGTATCGGTATCGGTGTCGGTGTCCGAGTCGGTATCGGTGTCCGCGTCCGCGTCCGGAATGCCGGTGTCGGCGTCGCCCAGGGCGATCGAGGCGGTGGTGCAGGCGAGCAGGCTGGCGAAGAGGAGGGTGATCATGCGGCGAATGGTAGAGCACCGCGCCCACGGTCGCAACGCCGACAGGGTTCGGAGCCGAGCGCGTGCGTCGAAAGCGTTCGCGTCGGGGATACGCCCGTGGCTATCGTCCTGCGGATCCGCCCCGCTCCGCTTGGAGCACCTGCCACGCCGCGTTCAACGCGGCGGTCCGTCGCGTCCGCCGGGCCGCGTCCTCCGGGTCGCGCGCAAGATCGGGGTGGTGCTGCCGGACGAGACGAAGCCACGCGCCGCGAGCCACGTCGAGCGAGCACCCCGGGGGCACGCCGAGCAGCGCCGCGGCCTCGGCATTTTCATCGCCTTCCCCCTGGACTTCGGCCCACAGGCGCGCGATGTCGGCGGCGTCGCGGCCGAGCGCGAGCGCGAGCTCCGCCGCCCACGCCTCCTGGGCGGCGCCGGGCCACGCGTGGCGCACGCCGCGCATCAGCCACGTGAGGAGCGCGTCGCGGTCCGCTTCCGCGAGGTGGGGTTCGAGGCGCCGCGCGACCCGCGCCGCCGCGAGGCGGGCGACGTCGGCGTCGTCGAGCTCGGCGGCCCAGGCGCGGAGCCACGCGTGGCCGCGGTCGTCGAGCGCGTGGGCGGCCCGGAAGGTGTCCTCGACGAACCGCCCGTGGGAGCGCGCGAGCCGACGTCCGTCCGCCCGTGCGCACGCGACGAGCGCCATGACCAGGCGCGCCGGCCCGCTCGAGCCCATGCGCCGCACGCGATTGGGGAGGGGCACGTCGAACACCGCCTCGTCGCGGGCGCCGCCGCCGCGCAGGGCCGCGTGCACGCGGGCGCGCGGCGCCACCTCGGTCGGGTCGATCGCTCGATAAGGAAGGAAAAATGAGGGTAGAGAGACAGTTTCGTCGGCCGTGTCGAGCGTCACCACGCCGCGCGCGTCCACGTCGCCGCACCCGACGTGCACCGCCACGTCCTGGCCCTCCTTGCCCACCGCCCGCCAGATCGGCACCACACGCACGCCCGGTCCCGACGCCGCGAACGCGTGATGGCGCCACTCGAGGCGCAGCAGCGCCAGGGAGCGATCCGCGGACGCGGCGTCGCCGTCGGCGAGCCAGTGACCGAGCGCCGCGCCGACCCCGAGCCCGACGGGGCCCCCGACCATGCCGCCGACGAGCCCTCCGAGGAGTTTACCGGTCCAGGCCACGCGCCACCCACTCCGCGCTGCCGTTCGGGGTCTCCCACAGGCGGACCCGCGTGACCCGGACGCCGTGGTCAGCGAGCAGCGCCGCCGCGACGCGCGCGAGCTCCGCGACGATGACCTCCGCCGTCGGCGGCGCGTCGAGCCAGTACACGGGGCGGCCGTACGCCGCGTTCGAAGCCGCGAGCACGTGAACCGCGGGGTCCGGATCATCCCGCTGAAGGATGGCGGTGTGATCCCAGTGGCGGTCGATCCACCCGCCGACGAGCTCCTTCACCACGCCGAAGTCGATGACACGCCCGCGGTCGTCGAGGGCCCGCGCGTCGCACGTGAGCTCCGCGGCGTAGCGATGCCCGTGGAACGCCGAGCACTTGCTCTCGTGACGGGGGATTCGGTGCATCGCGTCCCACTCGAGGCGGCGGGTGCACGTCAGCGTTGACGAATCTGGCATGGACATGTTGCCAAGGATAACCCACCGCTCATGAGCCGCGCTCGCCTCCCTGACCACGCCGCCGAGCCCGACGCCCGCGGCATCCCGATCGACCGCGTGGGCATCCGCGGCCTCGCGTACCCCATCGTCGTGTGGGATCGCGCGAACCGCACCCAGGCCACGGTGGCGACGATCGACGCGTCGGTCACGCTGCCCGCCGACGTGAAGGGCACGCACATGTCGCGCTTCGTCGAGGTGCTCAATGGCGTGCGCGGGGAGCTGTCGCTGAAGAACCTACCCGACGTGCTCGCCGCCATTCAGCGGCGGTTGGAGGCCGAAGACGCCCAGCTCGACGTGCGGTTCCCGTACTTCGTCGAGCGGCGCGCCCCGGTCTCCGGGGTCGCTTCGTTGATGAGCTATCAGGCGGGTTTCCACGCGAGGCGCTCCGGCGGTTGTTTCCAGTTCACGCTGTCGGTGCGCGTGCCGGTCACCACCCTCTGCCCGTGCAGCAAGGCCGTGAGCGCGTATGGCGCGCACAATCAGCGCGGCCTGGTCGACGTGGAGATCCGGGGGCCCGACTTCTTGTGGATCGAGGACGTGGTCGACGCGGTCGAGGCCTGCGCGAGCGCGCCGCTGTACGCGCTGCTCAAGCGCGAAGACGAGAAGTGGGTGACCGAGCGGGCGTACGACAACCCGAGGTTCGTCGAGGATCTGGTGCGGGACGTCACGGCGGCGCTGCGCCCGCGCGCCACCTGGCTGCGGGTCTCCGTCGAGAACCTCGAGAGCATCCACAATCACTCCGCCTGGGCCGAGCTCGTGGTCGACGGCGAGGCGGTCGACGCGCCTTCGGTCGCGTCCGCGGACCCGCCGGCGGCGGCACCGGAGTTCGGGGCGTGGCTGCGCGCCGAGCGCGCGGCGCGCGGTTGGTCGCAGGCGGAGCTCGGGCGGCGCGTCGGCGTGAGCGCGGCGCTCCTGTCGCGGGTCGAGTGCGGGGCGCGCGCCCTCGCGCCGGGCGCGTTCGAGGCGCTCGCCGCGGCGCTCGGTCAGGAGGCCGACGTGGTGCGCCTGCGCGCCGGGATCCTCCCCGACCACGTGCGGGCGCGGATCGCCGCCGATCCGGAAGCCACGCTCCGCTGGTGCATGTCCGGCGCGTGACCCGGCGCCCGCCGCGCCGCATGATACCGGGTCGCGCGGAGGGGGCATGCGCGTACTCGTGACGGGCGGAGCCGGGTACATCGGCAGTGTTGTCGCCGAGCAGCTGCTCGCCGGCGGCGACGAGGTGGTCGTCTTCGACAGCTTGTCGACCGGCCACGCGCCCGCCATCCCGGAAGGGGCGCGGTTCGTGCACGCGGACCTGCGCGACGGGGAGGCGCTCCGAGGCGCGCTCGACGGGGTCGACGCCGTCGTGCACATGGCCGCCGTCTCGCTCGTCGGGGTCTCGGTTCGTGACCCGGCCAGCTACTTCCACCAGAACGTCGTCCTCGGGCTGGGCCTGCTCGACGCGATGCGCGTGTGCGGGGTGTCCAACCTCGTGTTCAGCAGCAGCGCCAGCGTGTACGGCGAGCCCGAGAAGCAGCCGGTCGAAGAGGACGACGCCACGCGTCCGACGAGCCCGTACGGCGAGACGAAGCTCGCGTTCGAGCGGGCGTTGCATTGGTACGGCGGCGCCTACGGCATCCGCTACGCGTCCCTGCGCTATTTCAACGCCGCCGGCGCGAGCGCGCGCGCGGGGGAAGATCACGATCCCGAGACCCACCTCATCCCGCGGGTCTTGAAGTCCGCGCTCGGGGTCGGGCCGCAGGTGCAGCTCTTCGGCACGGACTACCCGACCCCGGACGGGACGTGCATCCGCGACTACGTCCATGTGCTCGACCTCGCGGACGCCCACGTGCTGGCGGTGCGCGCCCTCGCGGCCGGTCACCCGAGCCGAGTGTGGAACCTGGGCTGCGGCGGCGGGTTCTCGGTGCGCGAGGTCATCCGCGCCGCCGAGGCGGTGGTGGGCCGCGACATCCCGGTGGTGGAGGGGCCCCGCCGCGCCGGAGACCCCGCGGTGCTCGTCGCCAGCAGCGCGCGCATCCGCGCAGACCTCGGGTGGAGCCCGCGGCGCCAGGACCTCGACACGATCGTCGGGAGCGCGTGGGCGTGGATGCGCGCGCATCCCGCCGGATGGCGGACCCCGCGCGGGTGAGCGTTCGCGTCGGGCTCAGCGCCCGAGGTCGCCGCTCGCGTACACCGTCGCCGCGCGGTCGCTCAGGCCTGCCATGTCGCTCGTGAACGTGCTCGCGAGCAGCCATCCGGTGGCGACCACCGCGACCACGAGCACCGAGAGCAGGACGACCCACTCCGTCGTGGCTTGACCCCTCCGCACCAAACGACGCACGACACATCCTCCGCGCGATAGCATACGGCTTCCTTCCGCGGCCGTCATGTACCCCCATCACAAACTCGAATGGTCCACCACCCGGCTCGAGCAGCGCCTCGCGGCGCAGCCGGAGGACGCCACCGCTCGCCTCGAGCTCTCGCGGGTGCTGCTGAGCCGCGGGCTGTACCATGGGGGCGGCGAGGCGGTGTGCGCGCAGGCCCTCCAGCACGCGCGGAAGGTCATCCAGGACGAGCCCGGCGAGGTCGAGGCGAAGGTCGTCGCCGGGGCGGCGCTGGTCGGCATGGACCGCCCGGAGCAAGCCCAGAAGTACCTCGACGAGGCGCTGCGCGAGGCGCCCGATCGCGCGGACACCCACCTCGCGCTCGGCGCGATGTACCGCGCGATGGGCGACCGCCACCTCGCCATTCGGCACCTCGAGAACGCCTGCCGCGCTGCGCCGAACAGCTGGGAGGCCCACATCCTCCTCGGACGCGCGCTCGCGGAGCGCGCCCGGCAGCTCGGCGCCCCGTCGCGCCTCATCGAACGGAGCCAGTACCACCTCGTGCAGGCGCTCAAGCTCGAGCCGAGCCCCGACCTCACGGCGCCGCTCGTTCGGGATCTGGGCCTCTCGTGCCTTCAGACCGGGCGGTACGCCGAGGCCGAGAAGCTGTTCGTGCGCCTCCGGGAGAACCCGAAGTTCGCCTCACACGCGCGCAAGCACCTCGGCCAGGTGGCCTACGCGCTGGGCAAGCACAAGAACGCCATCCAACACTTCCGGCAGTACCTCGAAGGGCACCCGGACGACGCCAACGCCATCGCGCAGACCGGGATGGCGTACCTCGCCCTCGGCGAGCTCGATCGGGCGCGGGAGTACTGCAACAAGGCGCTCTTGCTCGCGCCGGATCACCTCCCGGCGCGGCACGCCCTCGGCTGCACGCTGCTCGAGGAGGGGCAGGTCCCCGAGGCCGTCAAGGTGTTCAGAGAGACGCTCGAGGATCACCCCGGCGATCTGCAGAGCTACGTGGAGCTCGCGCGCACGCGGCGGCGCACGGGCGACGTCGGCTGGCTGCAGAAGGCGCTCCACGCCGAGGTCGGCGCGCACGACCGCCTCCCGTTCGTGGGCGGAGAGGGCGCGCCGCGCGCGCTCACCCGCCGCCGCATCGAGGTGCTGCTCGACGAGCTGCGCGCCGTCGGTCCGAGCTCCGTGCCGGCGGTGCTCGAGGCGGTGGAGCGCACCGAAGACGAGGCTCTGCGCTTCTCGTTGTGGGAGGCCGCGTGCACCCTCGCCGGCGGTCACATCGCCGACGAAGTGGGCGCTCGCCTGCGCGATCCCGGTGGTCACTACAGCGTGAACCTGGCGCGCAACGCCCTCGCGGCCGCGAGCTGGCTCCCGGAGCCGGCCCTGACCGCCGGGTTGAACGTCACCCTCGAAGACATCCAGCGCGCGGCGGTGGAGCGCCGCGGGGCGGCGTCCGACCTCGCCGCGCATCGCCGGAACGTCGAGCACGAGCGCGAGGTCGCCCGGGCCTATCAGGCCGTGCTGCTGCTCGGCGTGGCGACGCGGCGGAGCCGCAGCGCGCGCCAGCTCCTCGCCGGCTGGGGGCGCGACGCGGACCCGGAGCTGCAGGTGTCGGTCCTCGCGTCGCAGGTGATGTGTGGGGATGCCGAGGCGGCGCGGGCGCTCGTGCGTCGCGCGCAGGAGCGCGGCGCCGGCGCGATCGTCGAGCGCCTGCTCGCCCACGTCTCGCCCCCGCGGCGGCCGGGCGAGCCGAAGCCGTTGGGGGGCGGGTCGGACGTGCATTGTTCGAGCTGCGGTCGCACCGGCAAGGAGTGCACGCACCTCATGTCCGGCACGAAGGCCATCCTGTGCGACGTGTGCGTCGCGGCCGTCGCGCGCAACCGTCGTGCGCAGGTGGCCCCCGACGACGCGGCGTGCAGCCTCTGCGGCCGCACCCACTTCGAGAGCCGCGGCGTGTACCGTCACAACGGGGTCGACGTCTGTGCAGACTGCCTCGATCTGTCGATGGGACTCCTCGAGCGCGAAGAGGTCGACAAGTTCCTCGCCGCCTGGTGACGTCGCGGACGAGGACTAGCGCGGACCGAAGCCGTCGCCGGCCGGACGGGTGGGCGCGGCGGTGTCGACGCGCGCGCGGTGGCACGAGATGCGCGTGACGTAGCTCGCGTAGTCGAAGTCGGGGCTGTTCGCCTCGTCGTGGCAACCCAGGCACATCTCGGGCCCCGGTGGGACCGGCCGCGCGCTGCCGTTGGGGTGGGCGGCGAGCGGCCCGTGGCACGCCTCGCATTGAACCGACTTCCAGCGCCCGATCTGCTCGGGCGTGAGCTCCCCGAAGCCGCCGGGACGCCCCCAGCCGGTGCTGTGGCAGGCCACACAGTCGGGGTTGTCCGCCTCGCCGCGGCTGACGAGGGCTTCCCAGGCCGATCGCGCGTGGGGGTCGTAGAGCCACAGGGTGTAGCGTTGCTTGTGCTCGTGGCAATTCAAGCAGGCGGACGCGCCGGCGTACCCCGATCGTTCGGGCCGCGCGGCGGCGGCTTCGGCGGCGGTCGTCGCGAGGCTGCTACGGAACCGCGTGAGGGCTTCGTCGGCGTCGGAGGCGCCGTCCCACGTCGACCCGAGCGGGATCAGCTCGGTGTGGACGACGTTTCGCCCGGCGAGCGCCGCTTCGGCGCGGGCGCGGGCGGCCACGACGTCCGGGCGATCCGGGCGCGCCCCGGGCTCCGCCCGCTTCTTCGAGAGGTCGCGGAGCGGGCCGTGCTCCTCGAGCTCCCACGGTCGGTCCGTGGAGGTGCCCAGGGCGACGCGGGTCACGTTGACGTACCGGCCGCGGTCGGCGGCCTCGATGACGGGGGCGCCGCGCGTCGCACGCGGTGCGTCGAGGCGATCCCCCGAGGTGGCGAACACGACCCTCACGGCGGCCACCTCCTCGGCGATCGTCACGTTGTCCGCGGCGCTGAGGTTCGAGAGCGCGACCCACACGTCGGCCGGCGGGCTGGCCTCGATGGCGGCGCGCGCGGCCTCGACGGGGGCGACCCGAGGGGCGTCGTCGGGCGGCGCGCCGAGCCCCAGAAAACCGACGCGCACGCCGCCGCGGTCGACGACCCGGGTCGGAGGCAGGGCGCCGCCCCAGTTCGCGGCGAGCGCACCCGCGGCGCGGAGGGCGTCGAGCCCGCCGGGCATGAGGTCCACCGCGGAGCCGGCCCACGCGTCGAGCCCGACCGCGGCGCTGACGTCGAGCACCGCGCGTGCGCGCGCGCGCCGCGCCGCGTCCGGCTCCGTGTGGAGCCCCTTCACCAACATCTCCCCGGCGTCGACGTGGAACACCGGGGGCCCCTGGCTCCTCAGCGCCTCGACGAGCCGCGCCCGGCGCGCGAAGCCGCCGTACGGCGTGGTCGGGCACCCGCACGCCTCCACCTCCCCGCGCACCTCTCCGGTGACGGCGAACACAAGTTCGCGCATTGGCACAATCGGGCCCGCGGCCTCCCGGGCGTCCGGGCGCGGCGGAAGGGTGGGCAGGGGAGGGGAGTCGGCGTCGTCGAGCGCCGTGGACGATCCTGTGCAAGCCAGGAGCATCACGAAAAACGAGCATGCGACGGTCCGAGCGCGCATGGCTGTCAAGCGGGTGTGATGGTCCCGCGTGGGGGGTCGCCGGCCGCGCGCGGATGCGGCATCCTGTAGGCGCCCGGAGGTCTCGTGCTTGTCCTGCTCCTCGCGTCCCTGCCGCTTCACGCCTTCGCCCCGCCGAAGGACCTTAGCATCGGCATCGAGCCCCAGCGCGTTCAGGACCTGTCACCCGGCGCGCAGGATCGGGTGCGGCGCGGCGCGGCGTGGCAGACCTTCGTCAAGGGTGAAGGTGCGGGTTGGCAGGCGCGCTTCGACGAGGTGACCGGCACGGTCCACCGCGCCTGGGGCCCCGGCGTTCCGATGGTCGTGCGCGACGCGGCGAGCGTCGAGAAGTCCGTGCGCGGGTTCCTCGCGCGCCACCCGGAGATCGTCGGGGTGCCCCTCGACGAGCTCGTCCTGCATTCGGCCCGACCCGACGCGACGGGCGATCGGTGGTTCGTCGACTTCCACCGGGAGATCGGCGGCGTGCCCATCTGGCGCGCCGGGTTCACGGCGCGCATCGTGCACGGGCGCCTGGTGATGTTCGGGGCCGACACCTACCCGGGCGCGAAGGACCTCGGCCCGCCGGAGGTCGACGCCCACACGGCCGTGGCCACCGCCATCGTGGAGGGCTACGCGCCCGACGCGGTGCACTCGGAAGAGACGGCGCGCCTGTTGTACGTGCCGCTCGCGCGTGGCGAGTCGTTCTCCTGGCACCTCGTCTGGGAAGTGCGCACCCGCACCTTCACGCCCGCCGGCAAGTGGGTCAGCTTCATCGATGCATTCTCGGGTGAGCCGCTCGCCACCTGGAACGAAGTCCGCTTCCTCGACGGCGTCGTGTACGGCACTCACGACGATCGCACCGTGAACGGGTCGTTCCTGACGTCCGCGCTGCCGCTGCTGACGATCACCGGCTCCGACGGCCGCTCCGCCAGCGCCGACGCCGCGGGGTCGTTCTCGCTGGCGGCGACCACGGGCACCGCGACGCTGACCGGCACGTGGCTGACCGTCCGCAACTCCGCTGGCCGCGAAGGGTCGCTCACCGTCAGCGACGCCGCGCCCGTTTGGACCGACGCCGCCGCGACCCAGGCCGAGATCGACTCCTACGTGTTCCTGCACCACGTCCACGCGTTCGCGCAGACGTTCTCGCCGGACATCGACCTCGTGACCGGCACGTTGCGAAGCAACGTCAACGAACAGTCGACGTGCAACGCCTACTTCGATGGCAACGTCAACTTCTACGAGGCCGGCGACGGCTGCAACAACACCGGCCGCATCGCCGACGTGAACTACCACGAGTGGGGCCACGGCCTGCACTACTACTCGATCCCGGGAGACGGCTACTTCGACGGGTCGATCTCGGAGGGCATCGGCGACTTCACGTCGGCGATGATGACCGCCGACGCGGACATCGCGCCGTACTTCTACACCACGGGCGGCGCCATCCGTGAGATCGACTCCGACCGCGTGTACCCGGACGACGTCGTCAACGAGGTCCACGAGGACGGCCTGATCTACGGCGGCGCGATGTGGGACCTCTGGGAGAACCTCGACGAGACCTACGGCGAGGCGCGGAGCGACCGCGGCACGGCGTGGACCACCCTCGCCCGGCTGTTCACGACGTCGATCCGCTCGGGCGCGACGATCCCCGACATCTACGACGAGGTCGTCGTCGCCGACGACGACGACGGGAACCTCGGCAACGGCACCCCGCACCTCTGCGAGATCGCCGACGCGTTCGCCCGCCACGGCCTCGGTCCGGGTGGCAGCGCGGGGCTGTTCGGCGTGTCGCACGCGCCCATCGTCGCGGCCGAGGCCGACGTCGCCGCCACGGTGTTCGCGACCGCGGTCGAGCTGGCCCCCGGGTGTGTTGAGGGTGGCGTCGACCGCATGGAGGCGGTGTACTCGATCGACGCGGGAGACTCCTGGGACACGGTCCCCCTGACGGCCGGCGACACGGCCTTCACCGGGGATCTCCCGGCGTTCCCCGACGGTACCGTCGTGTGGTACTACCTGCGCGCCGAGTCGGATGACGGGGACGTGACGGCGCCCGACGGCGGCGAGATCACGCCCTACTCGTTCTACGTCGGCGGTGTCACGCCGATCTGGTGTGAGGACTTCAGCGCGGGCGACGGGGACTTCACCCACGAGCTGCTCGACGGCACGGAGCAGGAGGGCGCCGACGACTGGACCTTCGGGGAGCCCGCCGGCTACGAGGGAGATCCGACGTCGGCGTGGACCGGCTCCGACGTGTGGGGCAACGACCTCGGCGGCGGCCGCTACAACGGCGCATACCAGCCGAGCATCGTCAATCGCCTTTCGTCGCCCGAGATCGACCTGCAAGGCGCGACCGACCTCGTCGTGCAGTTCCGCCGCTGGCTGAACGTCGAGGACGGCGTGTACGATCAGGCCCGCGTCTACGCGAACGACGAAGAGGTGTGGGCGAACCACCTCTCTTCGCGCTCGGGCGGCGAGGAGCACCACCAGGACACGGAGTGGATCCAGCACACGCTCGCGCTGACGACGAACGAGGCGAGCCTCGTGCTCGGGTGGGAGATCGACAGCGACGAGGGGCTCGAGTTCGGCGGCTGGAACATCGACGACGTGTGCGTGTACCGTGCCGGCACCCCGAGCGCGTTCAGCGTCGATGACTTCGACGCGTCGGACGACCGGGTCGGTGAGGTGTTCTTGCGTTGGACGCAGCCGGCGGGGGCCGACGAGGCGGTGGTGGTGCGACGGGACGATCGGTTCCCGCTGAGCGCGACCGACGGCGAGCTCGTGTACGAGGGCGCCGGGGAGTCCGGGGCCGCGAGCGCGACGGACCCGTACGTCGGCACCGCCTACTACGCGGTCTTCGTGGGCGCGGACGGCGTGTGGACCTCCGGAGCGGTCGAAGGCGGCAACGCCGACGTCGGCGAGGGCCTGCCCAACGACGGCGGGCTGGACACCGACGACGGGAACGTGAAGCTCCGCGGCTCCTGCGGGTGCGCGAGCGCGTCGGGCGCGAGCACGGTGCCGTGGCTCGCCTTGCTCGGCCTTGCGGCGCTGGCCCGGCGCCGCCGCTAAGTGTGGCTGCTCCTCGCGGGGCTCGCCTTGGCGGAGCTCCCGCCGCCGGACTACCGTGACGTCCTGAACGCGTCGGCGGCCGACGAGGTCACCCGGCGCGCGCGGGCCACGGGCGTCGCCGACGCGATGGCGTTCGCGAAGGCTTGGGAGCGCCAGGTGGGCCCGGACGCCCGCGTTCGCTACGAGGTGGGCCTCGCGCTGCGGCTGGCGGGGCGCGACCGCGAGGCGGCCTGGTGGCTGGACGCGTCCCTCGATCTCGACCCGGAGCTCGTCGCGGGGCGCTATGACCGGGGCGAGCTGCGCTTGACCGCGGGCGACCTCGCCGCGGCGCGCGAAGACTTCGAGGTGGTCGCGCGGGTCGCGCCGGAGCGCTGGCCAGGGCACTTTCGACTGGCGGAGGTCGCCGCGCGGCGCGCGGACGCGGACGCCTTCGAACGACACCTCCTCGACGCGCTGCGGACCGGATTTTCCGTGCGTACCGTCGTGGGCGACGCTCGTTGGCGCGGCTATCTGCGCCATCCCGAGCTCGGCCCCGTACTCCGGCGCCTCGTGGTCGCCTACCAGGACGAGGCCGTGCTCGACGCGCTCGAATCTTCGGAGAACCCCCCGTGATCCTCCTCTTCACCGCCGTCGCGCTCGCCGCCCCAGCGGGCGATCCGTACGTAGACCCCAAGCCGCGCGAGACGACGAGCGTGTTCGGTCGGGACGCGGAGGGCATCGGCTTCGGCCTGATTCTTGGTGTACCAACAGGGCTTTCGTTGGGCTACCGGCCCGGCGGCCCGCTTTGGTTCGACAGCGCGGTCGCCTGGAGCTTCACGCGTGGCTCCCTGGTCGTGCACGCCGACGCGCTCATCGAGCTCACGGAGATCCGCACCGACGACTTCGCCGACACCGCGTTCGGCGCCTACCTCGGCGTAGGCCCCCGCATCCGGATCGGCGACGTCCCGGGCGACGCGTTCGACTCCGATTTCGACCTCGGGGTGCGCATCCCCGTGGGGATGACCATCCGCCACGACGACACGCCCATCGAGGGTTTCCTCGAGATCGTCCCGGGCGTCGGGCTCTTTCCGGCGACGTCCTTCCTGTTCGACGCAGCGCTCGGCGTGCGCTTCTACGTGCCGGCCCCGAAGGGCGCCCCGAAGCCGACGCCGTAGCGACCCCCGAGGCATAAAAACGGCGAAGCCCGCCGGGTTTCCCCGGCGGGCCGCCTTCTGGCCGCGGCGGCGCCGCGACGCAGCTCAGTGGCTGTGGCCGCCGCCCGAGCCCTCGTCCTGGTGGTCCACGTGCTCGGCCACCATGGCCTCCGTCGTGAGCAGGAGGCTCGCGACGGACGCCGCGTGCTCGAGCGCCGCGCGGGTGACCTTGGTGGGGTCGATGACGCCCGAGACGTAGAGGTCTTCGAACGCGCCGCTGGCCGCGTTGAAGCCGAAGCCGCCGGTGCCGTTGCGCACCTTCTCGAGGGTGATGGACCCCTCGCCACCGCCGTTCGCGACGATCTGGCGGAGGGGCTCCTCCACCGCGCGACGGATGATGTCGACGCCGAAGCGCTGGTCGCCCGGCGCGTCGACGCCGGCGAGGACGTGCTGTGCGCGGATGAGGGCCACGCCGCCGCCCGGCAGGATGCCTTCTTCCACCGCGGCGCGCGTGGCGTGCAGCGCGTCTTCCACGCGGGCCTTCTTCTCCTTCATCTCGACTTCGGTCGCCGCGCCGACGCGGATGACCGCGACGCCGCCGGCGAGCTTGGCGAGGCGCTCCTGGAGCTTCTCACGGTCGTAGTCGGAGGTCGTCTCCTCGATCTGGGCCTTGATCTGCGCGATGCGGGCCTTGATGGCGTCGGCGGAGCCGGCACCGTCGATGATCGTGGTGTTGTCCTTGGTGATGACGACGCGACGCGCACGACCGAGGTCCGTGAGCCCGAGGCTCTCGAGCTTCAGGCCGAGCTCTTCCGCGATCAGGCGGCCGCTCGTGAGGACGGCGATGTCCTCGAGCATCTGCTTCCGGCGGTCGCCGAAGCCCGGCGCCTTGACGGCGGCGACCTGCAGCGTGCCGCGCAGCTTGTTGACGACCAGCGTGGAGAGCGCCTCGCCCTCGACGTCCTCGGCGAGGATGACGACCGGCTTGCCCGCGGCGTGCACCTTCTCGAGGAGCTTGATGAGCTCACGCATGGACGAGAGCTTCTTCTCGTGGATGAGGATGTACGGATCCTCGAGGGTGACCTCCATGCGCTCCGCGTCGGTCACGAAGTAGGCGCTGATGTAGCCACGGTCGAACTGCATGCCGTCGACGGTCTTGAGCTCCGTCTCGAGGCCCTTGTTCTCCTCGACGGTGATCACGCCTTCCTTGCCGACCTTGTCCATCGCTTCGGCGATGATGCGGCCGATCTCCGCGTCGCCGTTGGCCGAGATCGTGCCGACCTGGGCGATCTCACGGTTGTCGGCGACGGGGCGGGACTGCGCCTTGAGGTCGGCCGTGATGGCGGACACGGCCTTGTCGATGCCGCGCTTGAGGTCCATCGGGTTGTGGCCGGCGGCGACGAGCTTGACGCCCGCGCGGAAGATCGCCTGGGCGAGCACGGTGGCCGTGGTGGTGCCGTCGCCCGCGACGTCGGAGGTCTTGGAGGCGACCTCCTTGACCATCTGGGCGCCCATGTTCTCGAACTTGTCTTCGAGCTCGACTTCCTTCGCGACGGTGACGCCGTCCTTGGTGACGACGGGGGCGCCCCAGGACTTCTCGATGACGACGTTCCGGCCCTTCGGGCCGAGGGTGACCTTCACGGCGTTGGCGAGCGTGTCGACACCGACGAGGATTTTGTTGCGAGCTTCGACGTCGAAGAGGATCTGCTTGGCAGGCATTCGGGACTCCGGATGTATTCTGGTAGGTGGGGCGCGCCGGTTCGGGCGCCTCCGGGGAGGTGGCTCAGAGTGAGGAGACGATCAGGCCAGGATGCCGAGGACGTCGTCCTCGCGGAGGATCAGGCGATCCTCGCCGGCCACCTTGATCTCGGTGCCGGCGTACTTGCCGAAGACCACGCGGTCGCCGACCTTGACGGTGAGCGCGGTGAGCTTGCCGTCGTCGGACACGCGGCCCTGGCCCACGGCCAGCACCGTGCCCTCGGCCGGCTTCTCCTTCGCGGTCTCCGGGAGGAAGAGGCCGGACTTGGTGCGGGAGGGCTCCTCGTTCCGCTGGATGAGGATGCGGTCGAACATCGGACGGACGTTCATGGGGGCTCCGAGGGCGGACGCGCGGCCCGCCGTGGTGGGTTGTGTAGGAGACGTTCGGCGAGGGGAGACCGCGCCGTGCCGTCGCGCCCGGGAGGTAGGCACGCCCCAACAGGGGGTCAAGCGCTGGTGCGAATTTTCAGGAGGGGTCATGGAGCGACGCGCGACACTGCTGAGCAGCGACAACCTGTTCGACTTCTTTCATACGGAGGTGGAGCGAGCGGCGGCGGGGGTGCGCC
Organism: Klebsiella pneumoniae; assembly: GCA_945862325.1. Classification (GTDB taxonomy): domain Bacteria; phylum Myxococcota_A; class UBA796; order UBA796; family SXON01; genus CAMAXZ01. The sequence continues at coordinate 41,041 of CAMAXZ010000017.1, read as the reverse complement.
CGCCGGTGAGCCAGAACGCGGTGTTCTACCTGTCGAACCTGCTCGTGGATCAAGCGCGGCGGCCGGCCGACCAAGGGGACGAGCCGCTGCCGCGGCTGGCCGAGCTCCGGGCCCGTGCCGTCGGCGCGCCGAGCGGTGAGGCGCTGCTGCGGTGGCGCCAGCTCGGCGACACGGCGCTGATGGTCGCCGGGTTCTTCCGCGAACATCTCGAGCGTCGCCGGGTGTCGCGGGGCTACTGCGAGACCATGGGACGCGGGGCCTACGGCACCCTGGGGGCGCTCGTGGATCGTGGCGAGGGGAGCTTCGCGCAGGTGTTCGGGGAGCTGGCCGCGCGATTCGACGCGTGTGCGGACCTGCTCGCCGGCGTCCGCGACGAGGCGGCCGCGTGTGTCGACTCCGACGTGGTTCGCCTCTACGAGGAGTGGCTCAGCACGCGGTCGCCGCGCGTGGCCGAGCGGCTCCGGCAGCTCGGCGTCGTGGTCGTCCACGCGGGGGTTGCCGCGGGTCCCGCGGTCGGATAGTTGCCCGGGTCGCAGAGGACAGCGCCCGAATGGCCCGAATCACCGTCGAGGATTGCCTCGAGAAGGTCCCGAACCGGTTCACGCTCGTGCTCGTCACGGCGGAGCGCACGAAGCAGCTCATGAAGGGCCAGCGCGCCCTTCTAGAGGACGATCGCACCAACAAGGAGATCGTGAGCGCGCTGCGCGAGGTCGCGAACGGCCACGTGCGCCCCGACCTCACCGGCTTCGACGAGAACGAGAACGTGCGTGTGCAGCTCGGCGGCGCCGCGCTGCCTCCGTCGCCCGACGATCTGCTCCCGCCGTCCGCTGACGATCTCCCGCCCGAGGCCTGATCAACGATGTCGAACCCCCTCGATCTCAGCTTGCTCGACGTCCGCACGATCGAGCGTTTCATTGCCGAAGGCAAGATCACCGTCGAAGCCTACGAGGCGGCGCTGGCCGGGCTCGAGGACTGCGCGGGCGACGCGGACGAGTCCCGGCTCGTGTTCACCTCGCACGCCCGGAGTCGCCGTGTCGACTTCGGCGCCGAGCCCACTGGCGACGAAGACGAGTCCTGACGTGAGCGGGGCCGAGCCGAGCGGACCGCGCGTGGTGCGGGCGCCACGCGGCTCCGAGCGCGTCTGCAAGGGCTGGGTGCAAGAGGCCGCTTACCGGATGATCCAGAACAACCTGGATCCGGAGGTGGCCGAGCGCCCGGACGACCTGGTCGTGTACGGCGGCAACGGCAAAGCCGCCCGTGACTGGCCGAGCTTCGACCGCATCCTCGCCGCCCTGCGCGATCTCTCCGATGACGAGACCCTCCTCGTCCAGTCCGGAAAGCCCGTCGGTGTGTTGCGCACGCACCCAGACGCGCCGCGCGTCCTCCTCGCCAACAGCAACCTCGTAGGGCGCTGGGCCACGTGGGAACACTTCCGCGAGCTCGATGCGCGCGGCTTGATGATGTACGGCCAGATGACCGCGGGGAGCTGGATCTACATCGGCTCGCAGGGCATCGTGCAGGGCACCTTCGAGACCTTCGCCGAATGCGGGCGCCGACACTTCGGCGGGTCGCTCACGGGACGCACGGTCTTGACGGCGGGGCTCGGCGGCATGGGCGGCGCGCAGCCGCTCGCCGCCGTGTTCGCCGGCGCGAGCTGCCTGGCGATCGAGGTCGATCCTCAGCGGGTCGAGAAGCGCCTCGCGACCCGCTACGTCGACGAGGTCGCGGACTCCCTCGAGGACGCCGTGGCGCGCCTGCGCGCCTGGTCCGCCGCGGGCGAGGCTCGTTCGGTGGCCCTCGTCGGGAACGCGGCGGAGCTCGTGCCCCGCATCGCCGCCGAAGCGGCGGCCGGGGGCTGGCGCCCGGACATCGTGACGGATCAGACCTCCGCGCACGACCCGCTGTACTACGTCCCCGCCGGCGTCGGCCTCGACGCGATGGACGCCGCTCGCGCCGCGGACCCGGCCGGGTTGACCGCGCAATCCCACGCGTCGATGGCGGCGCACGTCGCGGGTATGCTCGCGCTGCAACGCGCCGGGTCGATCGTGTTCGACTACGGCAACAACCTCCGCGCCGGCGCCGTCGCGGGGGGCGAGCCCCGCGCCTTCGACATCCCGGGCTTCGTGCCCGAGTACATCCGTCCTCAGTTCTGCGAGGGGCGAGGGCCGTTCCGGTGGGTGGCCCTCTCAGGCGACCCGGAGGACATCCGCGTCACGGACGCGGCCCTCCTCGAGCTGTTCCCGGAGGACGCGAGCCTCCGCCGGTGGCTGGACATGGCCGCCGAACGCATTCGATTCCAGGGGTTGCCGGCGCGCATCTGCTGGCTCGGCTACGGCGAGCGGCACCGCGCGGGCCTCCTGTTCAACGAGCTCGTGGCGAGCGGCCGGGTGTCCGCGCCGATCGTCATCGGGCGCGACCACCTCGACTGCGGGAGCGTGGCGAGCCCGAACCGCGAGACCGAGGGCATGCTCGACGGGTCCGACGCCGTGGCAGATTGGCCGATCCTGAATGCGCTCGTGAACGCCGTGAATGGCGCGAGCTGGGTCAGCCTTCACCACGGCGGCGGCGTTGGAATGGGCTACTCGATCCACGCGGGGCAGGTCATCGTCGCCGACGGCACCCCGGAGGCGGCGCGGCGCTTGGAGCGCGTGTTGCTGAGCGACCCGGCGATGGGCGTCCTGCGGCACGTCGATGCCGGCTACGAACGCGCGGTGGATGTCGCGCGCGCACGCGGCGTGCGCGTGCCGGGCCTCTGAGCCACGAGGTCGCTCAGCGACCTTCGAGGATCTCGAGGACGTACCGCTTCTTGTTCTTGCCACCGACGGCGTGCACGATGCGTCGGATGGCGTCGGCGTGGATGCCCTTTTTGCCGATCACCTTGCCGACGTCTTCGGGCGCGACGACGAGCTCGAGCACGCACGCCTGGGTGCCCTCGATCTCCACCACGCGCACCTGATCCGGCCGGTCGACGATCGCCTTCACGATCGCCTCGACCAGCGCTTTGATCTCGACAACGTCCTTGCTCGCGCCGTCCACTGCTTCCACTGCCCTGCTGGCGTCCATCTGGACATCATCGGAGCGACGGCGCCTTCCGTCAAGTTGCGTCACCCGGTGCAAGCCCGGGCGGGTCCGCGCGTACATGGAACGACAGCGGGTCGCATCACGCTGTCGGCGGGAGGAACATGGAGTCGCACCGAAACGAGAACGCGCAGGCCGGATGGAGCGAAGACACCGTCAAGCGCGTCGCGGGCGGAGACCGGTCGCACGCGATGTCCATGCTCGTGGAGCGCTTCGAGGAGCGGCTCTACGTGCACGCGTGGTGCATCTTGAAAGATGCGCACGAAGCGCGCGACGTGGTGCAGGAGGTGTTCATCAAGGCGATGCGCGAGCCGCGGCTGTTCGAGCCTGACTTCCGGATCCAGGCCTGGCTGTACCGGGTCACCAGGAATCTCTGCTTCAACCTGGTCCGTGACCGCCGTCGCCGGGACAGCATCCTCGCCGCGACCCCCCGCAGCGAGGCGCTCCTCGCCGACCCGATCGACGCGGTGTTCGGGGGCGAGCGTCAGGACGAGATCATCGCGGCGATCGGTCGCCTCACCGCCGATCACCGCGACATCCTGATGCTGCGCTACTACGAGGACCTCAGCTACTCCGAGATCGCGTCGGCGCTCTGCATCAAGTTGGGGACGGTCATGTCTCGGTTGAGTCGCGCCCGCGACCGCCTGCTCGACGCGCTCGGCGACGACGCCCGTGTGCTCGCCGCGTCGTGAGGCGATTGTGATGTCGGCCCCCGGCGGGCGCCTGCGGTTTGACCGCGCCCGTGCGGGCCGGTAGCATGCATCAGCGCGGCTGAGGCGCGGGAGCGGGTATTGGCGTCGTCGGAGGTGACCACGAGTCCACGGGAGACGCTCGTCTCGTGGCTCGACGCCGGACGAACGGGGATGATCTCCGCGGAGACCCCTCTGGGCCGTCACCAGGTCTACGTGATGATGGGCGAGGTCCTCGCGGCGCACACCGCCGAGGACGCGCCTCGTGTCGTCGAGCTCCTGTCCAACGCGCGCGCGGCGGATGCCGAGGCGATCGAGCGCGTGCGGGTCGCGGTGGGGCAGGGCGGGTCGTTGTCCGAGGCGCTGTTCGACGCGGTCGCCGAGGACGTCGTCACGGCGCTGTTGCACGAGCGCTTTCGTGAGAATCTGCTCCAGTTCCTGGCGGGCGGCGAAGCGCTCCGTTTGACGCCGATGGACGCCGTGTTCACCGACAACATCCAGGTCGGTCACGACTCGCGGGCGCTCGTGGAGGAGCTCGCCGCGCTCGCGGAGCTCGTGCGCGCGTTCGAGCCGTACCTCGACGTGGCGCTCGTCCCCGGCCCGCGGGCGGCCGAGCGGCGCTCCGACGGCGTCCAGCGCGCCATCGTGTCCCTCGCCGAGGGCGGGCGCGCGCTCTACGAAGTTTTGCGCCTGAGCCCACGCGAGTCCGGTCGCACCCTCGCGGTCGTGCGGACCTTGCTCGATTCGGGCGTGGTGCGGTTCGCGGAGTCCACCCGCACGCCGCCGCGCCAGGCCGACCCCGAGGCCGAGGTCGCCGCCCCGGCGGCAGCGCGCGAGGGTCGCCGCGGCGCCGACGAGCCGTTCGACGAGCTCGCGGCGTTTCAAGACTACGACACGTCCCGCATGGGCGGCGACTTCACCACGGAGCGCGCGCTGCTCGACCGTGTGGAGGTCACCGACGCCGAGCGCGCGCCGTTCGTGCCGTTGCTCGCGTCGACCGAGACGGTCATCGAGATGGAGGAGGCCGACGCCGCCGCGCGCGAGTCGGGCGCCATCTCGCTGAACTTCTCGGGGCCCAAGCTCCACGATGACGAGGCGGCGCGCAAGCTCGAGGTCCTGAACGACGTCTGCGCCACCGTGTGCGCCGCGCTCGACGCGGTGGACGGCAGCGGCGCGGGTCAGGCCCAGCTGCAGCTCCTCATCGAGGGCAGCTCCGGGGCGCACGCGCTCCTGTTCAAGAACGTCGAGCCGAGCCTGGACGGGCGCCTGCCGATCGCGCAGGTGCTGAAGAACCTGCGTCGGCGGCCGGCAACCGAGCAGCGTCGCCTGCTCGATCGCGCGCTGGGCGACCTCATCGAGCGCGCGCTGGGCGCGGCCGGCGAGGCCCTCGACGAGCCGCGGCTCGAATCGATGCTCGAGCGCATCGCCGGCTATCAGCATCGCCTCGGCATGTAGTCGAGGATGATCCTCGGTTTCATTCTCATCGTCGCGATGTCCGCTCTGGCGCGCGCGGACGACGTGGCGCCATCGGCCGAGCCTTCTGCGGCCGGCGGCCCGCCGTCAGACGCGCCGGCTGCCGCGGCGCCCGCCCTCGTCCCGCCCAAGGTGCCCGGGCCCGGCTGGCCGCCACCCCCGATCGATCACGAGCGGTGGACGATCCCCGACGCGATCGTGCAGGCGGTGCGCGGCGTCCGCGCGCGGCCGATCGCCGAGCGCATGGAGGCCGCGAGCCGCGGGCTGCTGGGGGCGCCCTACGTCAACGAGGCCGCGGGAGAGGGCGTCGGTCGCGACGCCGACCCGCCGGGCCGCTACGACGCGTTCGACTGCCTCACGTTCGTGGAGGAGGTGCTCGGCATCGCCGTCGCGGCCGACCCGCTCTACGCGCCGGCGGTTCGGGACGCGTTGCGCTGGGGCGACCAAGCGCGCGCGTACGACACCCGGCGGCACTTCATGGAGGCGAGCTGGATCCCCGGCGCCGTGGCGTCCGGCGTCCTCGCCGACATCACGGACCGCGTCGGGCCCGCCCGAACCCTCGAGAAGACCGTCACGCCCCAGGTGTGGGCGAACTGGGGACGTCGCCGGCTGTTCGCCGTGCCGGACGCGGCGTTGCCGGTCGGCACCTGGTCGCTGCGCTACCTCGACCTCGTGGCGGCCGCGGCCGCGGTCTCGGCGATCCCGGATGGGACGATCCTGCTCACGCTCCGACAGCCGCGGCCGTGGGTGCCGATCGTGGTCACCCACATCGGCCTCGTCGTGCGCGACGCCTCCGGCGTCAAGGTGCGGCACGCGACGCGGATGGGGCAACAGCTCGTGCGCGACGACCGGCTGGACTGGTACGTCAACCACCTCCGGGACTTCGTGAACTGGCGGTCCCTCGGGATCGCCCTCTATTTTCCACGTGAGCAGGGTCCCCGCGTGTCGGCGCTCGGCCCGTCCCCGCTCGATCTGCCCGCGCTGCCGTCGGCGGACGGTCCCTTGCCAGAGGTGGTCCCGGCCTACGTGGCGGCGCTCGCCGCCCAGGCCGCCGCCGACCCGGCGCCGGAGCTCTGATGCGCATCGTCGCGTGGGACCTGGACGGCACCCTGATCGACAGCGCCGGCGACATCGCCGCCGCGGTCGATCGCGCGCTCGTCGCGCGCGGCCTGCCGGCGCTCGGGGAGGCCCGGGTGCGGGGGTTCATCGGAGAAGGCGCGCGGCGCCTGCTCGATCAGTGCGCGTCCGCGGCCGGCGGCGTCGCCGACGACGCCATGCTCACGGCGTTCCTCGAAGACTATGCGCGTCACCTCACGGTGCGCACGCGGGTGTGGCCCGCGGCGCTGCCGGCGCTGCTCGCGCGCATCGACGCCCCGATGGCCATCGTCACCAACAAGCCGGAGCGCCTCGCGCTTCGCTGCGTCCACGCGCTCGGCCTCGAGCGATACTTCTCGGTCGTCCTCGGCGCCGACACCCTCCCGACCCGCAAGCCGGACCCGGCGCCGCTCCGCGAGGCCGCGGCGCGCCTCGCGGCGCGCGACGGGGTCATGGTCGGCGACGGTCCCGCGGACGTGGGCGCCGCTGTGGCGGCCGGGTGGCCGATGATCGGCGTGGGCTGGGACGTACCTCCGCCCGTAGGCGCGACGGTGTCCGTTCGCACCCTCGACGCTCTCGAGGGCGCGTTGCGCGCGTACGACGTGCCCTTTCGGGACTGACGCCCGGCGACGCCTCAGGCGCCGAAGGCCGCCGCGACCCGAGCGGCGTCGGCGTGGCCGAGCGCCGCCCATGCGCGCACGGCGTCCGCCACGAGCGCCCGCGGGTCCTTCCCGTACGGCCGAAGCTCGGCGTCGAGCCACGTCGGCAGGGCAGGATCGTCGAGGCGCGCGAGGACGCCGGGCAGGAGCGACTCCGCGAAGTGGGACTTCTGCTCGATCGCGACGAGGTCGCTCACGTACAACGCCCACTCCGGCAGCTCGATGCCGACCCGCCGCAACATGTCCTGGGTGAACGCGCGGGCGATGCCCCGCGCCTCGGCGGCGCAGCGCGGGATCTCCGTCGTCGGATCGGCCCCGGGCGTGCCTCGATATTCGACGTAGATCTTGTTCTTCGGCTCCGTGCCGCTCGGTCGCAGCAGCAGACGGGCCTCGTCCCCCAGCTCGATGACCAGCACGTCGCGGCTCGCGGCGTCCGACCCGCTCTTCAGCGGCCCGAGCGGCCCCGCCGGGTCGGCGCGATCGTGCACGGCGGTGACCGCGCGCGCGCCGACGTGGGTCGGCGGATTGGCCCGCATGGTCGCCTGGATCTGCTCGATGCGCGCCTTGCCCGCGGCGCCGCGCATCACCGTGCTGACGAGCTCGTTGTGCACGTAGCCGACACGGCGCCACAGGCCCTCCAGCGCGTCCACGAGCGTGCGGCCTTCGCCCTTCAACAGCGCCGCGTGCTCCGCCAGGGCGAGCGCGCCGCCCGCCGCGTCCTTGTCGCGGATGGCCGGGGTGACGAGCACCCCGTGCGACTCTTCGACGCCGACGACGAAGTCGCCGAGGCCTCCGTGGGCGCCTCCGAACGCGCCGGTCGTCTCGAGCGCGTGCAGCCCGGCGCCGATGTACTTGAAGCCGACCATGAGGTGGCCGACCACCTGGGCGCCGTGGAACCGCGCGACCCGCGCCACGAGGTCGCTCGTGACCTCGGTCTTCATCACGATCGGGCGCTCCCAGCGGCCGTGGGCGAGGCGGTGCTCGGCGACGAGCGCGGCGATCTCGTTGCCGGTGAAGAACCGGAAATTGCCGTCGGGGCCGCGGGCGCACAGGCCGAGGCGGTCGGCGTCGGGGTCGCAGGCCATCACGAGGTCTGCGCCGAGCTCCTTCGCCAGCGCCACCGCGCGGTCCATGCTCTGACGCACCTCGGGGTTCGGGGTGCGGAACGGGACATTGGGGAAGCTGCCGTCGTGGGCGGCCTGTGTGGGCTCGACGTCCACGCGGAAGCCCGCCGCGCGGAGCACCTCGACGACCGTGGTGTCGCCGGTGCCGTGCAGCCCGGTGAACACGACGTGCGCGTCGCGATTCGGGACGAGGGACGTGGCGAGGTTGGCCGCCACGTACGCGTCGTGGCACGCCGCGGGGTACGGGGTGACCCACCCCTCGGCGCGCGCCTGGGCGTACGACATCGCGCGGATGTCGTCGACGGCGTCGACGAGCGCGGCCATCGCTTCGTCGCGGGGCGGCACCTCCTGTCCGCCCTCGGCGTCGTAGAATTTGCCGCCGTTGTCGTCGGGCGGGTTGTGCGACGCGGACACGTTCAGCCCGCCGGCGGCCCGCAGGCTCCGAATCGCGAACGACAGCTCGGGGGTGCTGACGTAGGTGTCGGACTCGGGGGCCAGGAGCACCGAGCGAACGCCGTTCGCGGCGTAGACGCCGGCGGCCAGCTCCGCGAAGTCTCGGGAGGACAGCCCGAGACAGGGGTTCGGCACCGTGGGGTCGTAGACGCCGTTGGCGTCGCGGTAGCGGCGCACGTCGTAGGCGATGACCACGGTGAGCGGCCCGGCGCCGAACCGCGTGCGCAGGAACGCCACGTGGCCCTGCACGCTCGCCGCCAGGGTGTAGGGGTTGAACCGGTTCGGCCCGACGCCGACCGGCCCGCGGCGGCCCCCGGTGCCGAACGGGATCACCTGGTAGAAGCTGTCGAGCAGGACCTCCCAACGCTCGCGCGCGATCATCGACGCGATCTGCGGGCGGTACGCCGCGAAGGTGTCGGCGGTCATCCACCGCTCGAGGTTGCGGAGCGCCGAAGCGCGCACCTCGGGGCGCACGGACAGGCGTTCGAAGGCGGCGTGAAGCGAGTCGGCGTTCATGTCAGTGGGGCCTCGTGTTTCGAGACATCGCCTCCGGATCGACGTCGCGCGGCTCGAGCGCGCCCCCGGCGGCCCAGGACTCGCGGTGCCCGGTGAGGGCCCGCGCCGTCGTGACGGTGATGTCGGATTGGACGTAGTGGAACTGTGGGAACCCGGTCGGGACGACCCCGGACCAGTCGGGCGGGACGAGCAGATCGTGGACGCGCTTGCGGTCGTCGGTGAATCGGACGCGGACCCAATCGGCGCCCGACGGCGTGGACAGGGTGAGCGCGCGGGTGGCGGGCGCCCACGCGTCAATGGTGGGCACGGAGGGGGCCTCCGGGAAGAGGATCGCTCCAACCTCGTCTTCGGTCCCCATCACCGTCACCGCGGCGCCCCCGCTGCCGACCCCGCCGACCTGGGTCGTGGCCTGCGCCGCCCGGCCGGTGGCGCCGTCGAGGCCCTCGACGATCGCCACGGTGAACGCGCCCCGCCCCACGCCCATTCCGACGGGCACCCACCCCTCGGCCGCGCGCGCGTCGGCGACGAGGACGAGCCAGGGCTCGTCACCGGCGAAGCCGTCCGGCAACGCCGGGAGCGACACCGGGACCGACCCGTCGAGTGTGGAGGCCGGCGCGAGGTCGAGCGCGGCGACGCTGCCGTCCGCCGCGGCGCCACCGCCCGTCCAACCCCAGCGGAGCGCCGACGGATCGGAGAGGAGCAGGGCGAGGGCGTCGCCCGCCCCTGCGAGGCCGGCGGTGGCATCGGCGACCGCGACGGGGCCGGCGAGCGCCCACGCGCCGACGGTGCCGGCGCGCGCCGGGGCCGCGTAGGTCGGCGTGTCGCGGAGGAACAGGTTGCTCGGCGCTTCCATGTCGGCGCCGAACACCGTGACGGTGCGGGCGGCGCCGAAGAGGGCGTCGACGAACAGCGCGCCGAGGGGCCCCTGCACCGTTGGAAAGGCAATCCCGACGCCGATCTCGTCCCAGGCGGCCGCGGGCACCCCCGCGTGATCGACCGACCCGGCGATGGTCGCGTCCCAGCCGTCGCTGCTCGCTTTGGCCCGGAGCGGCAGCACCAGCGCGCGGGCGGCGATGTCGACGACGCTGACCGTGTCCCAGGAGTCGTCCGACCAGACGGTCAGGGTGACCGGCGCCCCCCCTTCGACGGGGATCGTCGCGACGCCGTCCGCGCCGGTGACGACGGTCTGGCCGCCCTCCACGCGCGCCGAGGCGCCTTCGAGCGGGGCCCCGGTCGCCGGATCGACCACCCGCACCGTCAGCGTACCGTCGTCCCGAACGCGGAGGTCGGCCGCGGCTTCGGCGTCGCCGACGCGGGCGCGCACGGTGACGGCGCCGGCCGCGAGCGCCGTCACGACGCCGTCGGGGTCGACGGCGGCGATCGTGGCGTCCGAGCTCGACCACGTGGCGGCGGGCCCCGCGGTGCGGACCCCGTCCGCGTCCACGGAGACGAGCCGCATCGCGACGACGCCCCCTGGCGCGAGGTCGAGCCCGCTCGGCCACAGTCCTAGATCGATTGGGGCGGAGGCCGTGTCGGTGTCGAGCCCGGAGTCGCCGCTGTCGGCGGAGTCGTCCGGCAACAGCCCGGTGTCGACGAACAGGTAGCCGGAGTCCGAGTCCTGCGGCTTCGCGGCGTTCGGTGCGCAGGCGAGCAGGGCGAGCAGCGGCGTCATGGCGCTCATGGCACGAGGAAGGTGGAGAGGTGCGGCCGCACGACGTCGCCGGCGGTGCTCGCGCAGCCGGCGTCGCCGTCGGCCACCGTGAGCGCGTACGACCAGCCTTCGGGCAGAACTTCCTCCGGTCGGAGGCGGAGCTTCACGCCGCCGTCGATGGGCTCGAGGCCGAGCGGCACCGCGAACGCCACGGAGCCGTCCGCGTAGAGCGCGTCGATGCGCACGGTGTCGGTCGTACAGGCGGCGGGGTCGCTCGCGGCGTTGAACCACACTTCGGGGATGTGCGCCTCGACGACGTCGACCGCGCCGTCGGCGGGGGAGGTGCCCACGACCGCGAAGCCGGCGTCCGGATCGGCGGGGGAACCCGAGCAGGCCACGGCGAGCAGGAGGATCATGGCGCCTCGTCGAAGCGTACCGCGAGCAGCCACGTGGCGTTCCCCGCCGCCGCGGGTGACCCCGGATCGTCGCAGTCGGCGCCCGGCGCGGCGAGCGGCGTGGTGGCCCACGGCGCTTCGCCGTCGAGCCGCGTGGGCCCCGCGGAGGCGAGGACGCGGTCGGCGTCGTCGAGCACGACCACTGTCACGTCGGCGGGTTCATCCGCCGGGAGGCCGGTGATCGCCGCGCGCCCGTTTCCGGCGCCCTGGGTCACGACGCCGGAGCCGACCACGCAGACCCGCAGCCGCTCGGCGTCCGCCGGGAGCGACCCCGCGACGTCGAGCTGCAGGTCCGCCCGATCGTAGGACGGGCCGGCGCAGCCCAGGACCAGCGCGACCGCGAGGATCACTCCGCGCTGTACTCGTGGTCGGAGAGGCTCCAGGCCTGCGACCAGCCGGTGGTCGTCATGCGAGCGACGCCGTACGTGCCGGCGAGCCAGTATTCTCCCGCGAAGATCGGTCCGGCGGCGTCATCGCCGTCGCCGTCGTCGAGGGTGACGCGGATGCAGTTGTCGAAGGAGTCGCCGTAGACGACGTCGCACGTCGCGATCTCGTGGCGCGTGGCGGTGAACGTCGAGCCGTTGGTCGTCGTCTCGACGGTCTCGTCGAGGTTCATGCTCTCTTCGGCGAACACGACCGGCGTGTCGAACTCGGTCCACTCGTCCGTGCCGGAGCGCCAGGCGTGGATGAGCACGTCGTCGCTGGCGGACCACTTCACGGCGCCGAGCACTTCGCCGGTGTCGTCGTTGGTCAGCTCGTAGGTCACGACGCGGCGGCCGTCGATCGTCTCGACGGGCTGGACGGTCTTCATGGCGAGGGTCCACTCGATCGACGTGTCGTCGTTGCGGAACGAGGACTCGCGCGCGCCGTCGATCGGGAAGTAGTTCGTCATGTTCGTACCGTCGTACCCGGGCTGTGGGCCGGTGCACGCCAGGAAGCCGAGGGCGAGCGTGATCATGGGGTTCCTCCGCAGGTTGGATAGCGCCGGGGGCGCGGGCTCGCAACGCGTCCGGCGACGCGGTAGCATCGATGGATGAAGGACGTCGTCCTCGCCATCGATCAAGGTACCACCGGCAGCACCGCGCTGCTGGTCGACGTCGCGGGCCGCGTGCTCGCCTCGCACAACGTCGAGTTCCCCAATCACTTTCCGGCGCCCGGCCGCGTCGAGCACGAGCCCGACGAGATCTGGGCCTCGGTGGGCGCCGCCGTGGGCGGCGTCTTGTCCGCGGTGGACGTCGGCCGCATCGCCGCGATCGGGGTCACCAACCAGCGGGAGACCTCGCTGTTCTGGGACGGCACGACCGGCGCGCCCGCCCACCGTGCCCTGGTCTGGCAGGACCGCCGAACGGCCGCGCGCTGCGAGGCGCTCCGCGCCGAGGGGCTCGAGGACGAGGTGCGCGCGCGGACCGGCCTGGTGCTCGACCCGTACTTCTCGGCCACGAAGGCGGAGTGGGTGCTCCAGAACGTCCCGGGCGTGGCCGAAGGCGCGGCCTCCGGTCGGCTGCGATTCGGGACGATCGACAGCTACGTGGCCTGGCGGCTGACCGGCGAGCACGTGACCGACCCGAGCAACGCGTCGCGCACCTTGCTGTACGACATCCACGCGCTCGCGTGGGATCCCGCGCTGTGCGAGCGCTTCGGGGTGCCGCTCGCGTGCCTGCCGCGGGTCGTCGACAACGCCGGGGTGTTCGGCCATACCCGCGGCGTAGGGTTCCTGCCGGACGGCATCCCCGTCGCCGGGCTCGCGGGCGACCAGCAGAGCGCGCTGTTCGGCCAGGCGTGCTTCGCGCCGGGCATGGCGAAGTGCACGTACGGCACGGGCGCGTTCCTCCTGCTGAACACCGGCGCGACAGCGGTGACGAGCCGCCACGGGCTCCTGACGACGATCGGGTGGCGGCTCGGCGGCGAGGTCACCTACGCGCTCGAGGGCAGCGCGTTCGTGGCGGGCGCGGCCGTGCAGTGGCTGCGGGACGGGCTCGGGTTCTTCCAGTCCAGCGCGGAGGTCGAGGCGCTCGCGGCCACGGTGCCCGACAGCGGCGGCGTGGTGTTCGTGCCCGCGCTCGCCGGGCTCGGCGCGCCCCATTGGCGTCCGGACGCGCGGGGCCTCCTGAGCGGCCTCACGCGCGGGACCACCAGGGCCCACATCGCGCGGGCCGTGCTCGAGGGGGTCGCGCTGCAGCTCACCGACATCCTCGGCGCCATGGCGGCGGACGCGGGCGCGCCGCTGCGCGAGCTGCGCGTCGACGGCGGCGCGGCGCGGAACGACCTGCTGATGCAGATCCAGGCCGATGTGCTCGGGGTGCCGTGCGTGCGCCCCCGCAACCTCGAGAGCACCGCGATGGGCGCCGCGCTCCTCGCGGGGCTCGGCGTCGGGATGTGGCCGGACGTGGAGGCGCTCCGGGGCGCGTCGAGCGAGGAGCGTCGCTTCTCCCCCTCCGGCGACCCCCTCGTGATCGCGCGCACGTTGTCGGCCTGGTCGGCCGCCGTGGCGCGCGCATGAGCCCCCTCTTGGCCGTCGCCGCGGCGCTCGCCGCGGACTGCGACATCGCGGCCGCGCTGGACGCGGTCCGGGCGTCCGGCACCCGGGAAGCCTACGACTGCGTGACCGCGACCGACGCGGGGCGCGACGCGCTGGTCGTCGCGATCGACGCGGGCGCGGGGAAGGGCTCCGAACGGCTGACGCGCGCGCTCGCCGTCTGGTACCTGCTCCATCCTGGGCCGGTACCGGCGGAGCACGTCCGCCGCATGCGTCCCGCCGACCGTCGGCTCCTCGCCGACGGCGTGCACGCGCGCCGGGGTCGCGCCTCGCCGGTGCCCGAACACGCGAAGGTCTTTGCCCAGTGGCCCTGGTACACGCCACGCGCCACCTACACCGACGGCCTCCTCACCGAGGAGGATCGGGCAAACGTCGCGCTGCTCGATCGCCCGCCCACGGACGTGGCGGTCGAACCAACGGTTTCGGACGCGCCAACCGCCCCGGTTACGCCGTCTGACGCCCCGGTGCGCGCGCCCGTGTCGGAGGTCCCGGCCGCGCCGGGGTCGCCCGGGTGTGGGTGGGGCGCGGCCGACGGCTCCACCCTCGGCGCGCTGCTCGGCGCGCTCGGCCTGCTCGTCGCGCGGCGCGCGCCGGGCCGCTGAGTGCGCCGCTGGGACCCGGCCGTGCCGCTCCGCGTCCCGGCCGCGCTGCCCGCCGCCGCGCGTGAGGTGCTCGCCGCCTCACGCCTGTCTCCGGCGACGACACCGGTCGACGCGATCGTCTTGCTCGGTGCTGCGGTTCGGCCGGACGGCACCCCGTCGTCGTCGCTGCGCGCGCGGATCGACGGCGCCCTCGCGGCGTGGTGCGCGCGGGTGGCCCCGGTCATCGTGTGCACGGGGGCGCATCACCTCCACCCCCCCGGCGAGGCGGTCGTGAGCGCGCGCGCGCTCGAGGCCGCGGGGGTGCCGCGAGCGGCGCTGATGCTGGACGAAAAGAGCAGGAACACACGGGGAAACCTGGAGATGGCGCGCGGGCTCCTCGGCGTCGAGCGGCGACGCGTCGTGCTCGTGACCGAGCGATTCCACCTCGGCCGAGCCCTCGCGCTCGCGGCCGAGCTCGGCTTCGAGGCCGGCCCGTGGCCGGTCGACTCCGAGGTCTGGCGGCGGCCGTCCGGCCGGGCGAGGTGGCTCGCGCGGGAAGCGGTCGCGTTGGCGCTCGAGCGCGCGGCCGCCCGCGGCGCGCCGCGTTAGTTCGGACGGCCTCTGGAGGAGCGATGTCGATCGAGGTGGTGGTCCCGAGCATGGGCGAGTCGGTCACGACGGCCACGATCGCGCGCTGGCTGAAGAAGCCCGGCGACCCCGTGAAAGTGGACGAGCCGCTGGTCGAGCTCGAGAGCGACAAGGCCAACGTCGAGGTGCCGTCTCCAGCGGCCGGCGTCTTCGAGGTCGCGCTCGCGCCGGAAGGCGCCGAGGTGAAGGTCGGGCAGGCGCTCGCGCGCGTCGCGCCCGGCGCCGCGTCGACGGCGGCCCCGTCGAGCCCCGGCGCCGCGCCGCTCGCGACGGACCCTGCGGAGGCCGAAGGCGTCCTGAGCGCCGGCAAAGGCGTCAGCAACGTCGCCCCGCGCGCCGACGCGCCCACGAGCCCCAGCGTCCGCAAGGCGCTCCACGAGGCCGGCCTGAGCGCCGAGCAGGTGGCGGGCTCTGGTCGTGGCGGCCGGGTGACGCGCGCGGACGTCACGGCGGCCGCTCGGCCTGCGCCGGCCCCCGCGCCGGTGGTGGTGGCCGGCGGCGACGTCGAACGCGTCGTTCCGATGACCAGCATCCGCCGCCGGATCGCGACGCGCCTCGTCGAGGCCCAGCAGAACGCGGCCATCCTGACCACCTTCAACGAGGTGGACATGAGCGCGGTCATGGGGCTGCGCGAGCGCTATCAGGAGCGCTTCACCAAGCGCTACGGCATCAAGCTCGGCTTCATGAGCTTCTTCGTCAAGGCGGCGATCGACGCGCTCAAGGCTTGGCCTTCGGCCAACGCCGAGATTCGTGGAGACTCCATCGTCTACAAGGAGTACTACCACGTCGGTGTCGCCGTCAGCGGGCCCCGCGGCCTCGTCGTCCCGGTGCTGCGCAACGCGGATCGGCTCAGCTTCGCCGAGACGGAGCAGGCCATCGCCGCCTTCGGTCAGAAGGCGCGCGACAACACCCTCGCGGTCGACGATCTTCGCGGTGGTACCTTCACGATCAGCAACGGCGGAATCTTCGGCTCGATGATGTCGACGCCGATCCTCAACCCACCGCAGGTGGCGATCCTCGGCATGCACGCCATCCAGAAGCGCGCGGTGGTGGTCGACGATCAAATCGTCATCCGCCCGATGATGTACCTGGCGGTCAGCTACGACCACCGCCTCCTCGACGGGCGCGAGGCCGTGAGCTTCCTCGTCCGCATCAAGGAGTGCCTCGAGGACCCCGAGCGGCTGCTGCTCGAGGTCTGAGCGGTCAGCTGACGAGTTCCGCCATCAGCTTCTGGTAGCTCTCGAGTCGAGCCTCCGTCATGTGTTCCTCCGCTTCGCAGCCGTCTTCACCCATGTGAAGGCAGCTGCGGTACTTGCACGCGAGGGCCGCGAGCTCGGGGAAGTGTCGCCGCAGCTCGGCCTTGTCGATGTGGTCGACCCCGAACTCGCGGACCCCGGGGACGTCGATCAGGCGGCCGCCGCCGGGCAGGTCGTACATGGCGCCGCCGGTGGTGGTGTGGCGGCCGCGCCCCCACGCGTCGAGCACGCCGACGTCGCGTTGCACCCCGGGCACGAGGACGCGGAGGATGGAGGTTTTTCCGACCCCGGAGTGCCCGACGAGGACGGAGGTGTGGCGGTGGAGGAGCTCGAGCAGCGCGTCGAAGCCCTTGTTCTGCACCGCGCTCACGAGGAACACCGGGTACCCGAGCGCCTCGTACCGGGCGAGCGTCTCGAGGTCCTCCTCCTCCATGCCCTCGTCGCACTTGTTCAGCACCAACGCCGCGTCCATGCCGGCGGCGCTGGCGGCCACGAGCAGCCGGTCGACGAGGCCCGCGCGGAACGGAGGCGTGCTCGCCGCGTTGACCGACAGGAGCATGGTCGCGTTGGCGCACACGGTCCGTGTCCTCGCGCCGCTGCGGAGCAGCTCGGTCGCGCGCGGCTCGTGCGCGGTGACGGCGGAGTCGGACACCGTGACCTTGTCACCGACGACCACGGCGTCGCGCACGGGCAGGACCGCCTCGTCGCCTTCCACGAATCGCACGCGCACGCGCCGCCCGACCATCTCGACCACTTCGCCGCTTCGCGCCATCCGCTCGTGCTAACCGCGTCGCGGTCCGGTCACTCCGTCACGCGCGCGCCGCCGCTCGGCGCGGCGGTCCGGTTGAACGCGACGTCGAGCTCGACCGTGACCCGGTGCTCCGGCGCCGATCCGTCGATCGGCCAGAACGCCGCGCCTTCGGCGCCGAGGATGGCGAACGCCGAAAATGAAGCGCGAAGGGAGGCCTCCGCGCCCCAGCCGTACACGCCCGGGCTCGACATCGGCAGGAACGCGTGGCCGGTCACGATGCCCTGGACGCGTGGCGACGGTCGCCACTCGACGGTGGCGGCGATGTCCGCGAGCCCGTCGACGGGGGCCTCGGCGAACCGATCGAGCCCGCCGTTGAAGCGGCGGCGGTCGCCGACGGGCGAGCGCCACGCGGCGCCACCCGCGTCGCCGCTGAGCGCGTCGAGGCTCCCCGCGAGGACGAAGCGCTCGTAGGTCCCGAACACGCGGCCGGCCCGCGCGGAGAAGGCCGTGGCGACCGCGTCGCCGCGCGTCTGCACCCAGAACTCCCCGCGGGAACGCCACTGCGCGATGTCGACCTCCGCGTACGTGCCCACCGTGTGGCTCGTGTCTTCGGTCTGTCGGGCGTCCCAGAGCCAGAGGGCGTCCGCGACGTACCGGGTGAGGCCCGCGCCGCCCGCGAGGCCGCCGCGGACCATCGTCAAGCCGAGCGTCTGCGTGTCGCCCTCCGCGAGGCGGCGCGCGTTCAGAAATTCGAGGTTGAGGGGCAGACCCCGCAGCTCCGCGCGCACGGCGTCGAAGCGCCGGGGCGTGAGCGCGCGGTCGTCGTCGCCCAGGATGCGCCCCTGGTGCGCCTGCAGCTCCTGGCGCCCGGCCGTGACGCGGATCCCGACGTTGCCGTTCATCGACCATGCGAAGCGCACCCACGCGTCGCCGAGGCCAGGCCCCGGCGGGGCCGCGGCTTCGGCGGCGGGCGCCCATCGCCGGATGTCCTCGACGCTGACCCGCGCGGACACCGCGCGTCGTTCGACCTCGAGGCCCACCTCCGCGCGCTGCCCGACCTCGAGCGTGTCGGGAAACGTGTCGATCCGTTGCCGCAGCTCGAGCACGGGGCCCCAGAGCAGCTCGGGGGCGACCGGGCCCACCAGCGCGCTGCTGTCGCCCCACTCGTCCGTGGCCGCGAGCGCGGCGGCGACCAGCAGCGTGGCGGTCACCATGGCGGCGAGCACGCGGGCGAGTCGTCCAGGCGCCGCCCCGTCGCCCACCGGATGTACCCATCCTCCGGCTCGAGGTTCGGGTCGTCCGCGCGTCGCGGCCACACGGTGTCGAACGCCGGGGCCGCCACGCTCGACGGGAAGGTCGTCATGCGGGCGTCGACGAGGAGCGCGCTCGGACGCGCGTTGTCGCGCAGCGGGCCCGCCGGGTGGATGCCGTGCGTGAGGCCGCCTTCGACGAAGGCGCCGTCGGCGGTCGGGAACGCCCGCACGAGGTACCGGTAGATGTAGTTGTTCCGATCCAGCGCTTCTTCTTCGGTGAGGCGGCGGCGCGTCGTGGCCTCGTCGAACCCCAAGGGGTCGAGCGCGAGGGTGAAGCCGCGGAGGCTCGCGGGGCCGCGCGGCACGGGGGTGGCGGTCGAGCCGAGCTGGACCCAGGCGCTGGGCGGGCGTTCGACCGGGCGGGCGAGGCGGGTCACGGCGCCGTCGGGCGCCACGCCGACGCAGTGCACGTGGTTGCGCGCGTCTTCGTCGCGCATGCCGATCGGCGCGCCGTCTCGGGGGCCGGGCACGGTGCGATCCCACACGGACGCGCGCCACGAGTGGGCCTCCGCGCCCTCGACGACCGCGAAGTGAACGATCACCCGCACGCCGCCGTCGACCGCGGTGGTCAGGCCGTGGTGGAAGGCCGGACCGCGAAGATCGAAGTCGTTGCACAGGCCGCCGACCAGGGTCGCCTGTACGTCCACTTCCCGGCGGGAGTCCCCCGCCCAATCCACGCCGACGTCCAGCGCCGCGAGGCACACACCGCGATCCGCGCGGGACGACGTGTCGATCTCGAAGCCTTGGAGGACGAGCCCCGCGCCGGGCATCGCGGTGCGCGGGAGGGTGATGCGCACCCGGGAGGCCTCGCGCGCGGCGTGGAGCAAGCCCGCGACCGACGGGTCGTGGCGCTCGCGGTCGCGAGGGACGGTCGACACCGTCGCGCGGTATCCGGTGAACGACAGGTTCGAGCCCGTGTAGTCCGTCCAGGCCGCCGCCTGCCGGTTGTGCCCGGTGCGCTTGTCGACGAGGGGCACGCCGCGCGCGAGGACGCCGAGCGATCCGCCCACCCGGAGCTGCCACAGTCCACCGAGCGCCCGCGTCCACGCGCCCGACTCCCCGGGTCCGGTCTGGTCCGCCGGCTCCCGGTCCAGGCGGACCCCGAGCATCGACAGACGATGATCCCGTACGTACCAGCGAACATCGAAGCCGTTGAGGCCGACGGGCGGCACGTCGGGCGCCTCGGCGAGGTCGACCAGCTCGGCCCACCGGCCGCCCTGCGGACGCGCCGTGAACGCCTCGAGCAGCGTGAGATTGGGGCGGCCCGCGTTCTGCGAGGCGTCGTCGTTGTCGAAGATCACCACGCTGTCGAGCATGGCCGTGTCGGTCGCGACGGGGGCTTCGAGCACGGCCACCCCCGACGGCCGATCGACGAACCGGTCCGCGGCCGGGAGCGGGACGAGGACGCCGTCGCGGACGACGCTGAGGCGGCCGCCCCATGTCGGCTCGCCTGGGAGGCCGTAGCTGTCCCACGCCGTGGTCGCGAGCAGGTGGCCCGCGGCCCACGTGAGCCCGCTCACCCCCTCCGTGGGCCCACGCCCGCCGCGCACGCCGTCCGCGACCACCACGAGGTCCGCGACCGCCCCGTCGCGTGCCCGATCGAGGTCGAACCGGAGCACACGCGCGACCGGCCCGTCGCAGCGGCGCAGGCCGATCCAGATGGTCGAGCTGTCGGCGTCCGCCGCGATGCCCTGCACCAGCATGTCGTCCTGGCACTGCGCGCGGCCCCAATCCGACAGGACCCCGCGGAGGCGCTCGATCTCCGGCACCGCGCGCTCCTGCCACACCTCGGCGTCACCCTCCTGGGCTCGCTCGAGGACGAAGATCTGCTCGGTGACCACGCGCGGACGCGCGACGTAGTCCTTCTGGTGGCCCGTGCGCCGCCCGATCGTGTCGTACGCGGTGATGCCGAGGACACGGTCCGGGCCGAAGCTCGCGAGATCCTCGATGTCGTACGGGATCACCTCCCGGCGACCTCGCGCCAGCCAGCGGATCGGGCGTGGCGCCAGCCTCACGCCCGCGCGCCACCCGGGGATCGCGCCGCGGCGGCCGAGGTCCCGCAGGGGAAACGCGCCGAGGACCGTCCCCGGGACGAGCGGTCGGTCCGGGTCGGGAACATAGAGCACGCGCGCCTCGCCCTCTGCGGAGACGACCATTCGGCCGTCCTCGAGCACGGCGACGCCGCTCGGCTCGAACGCGCCTGGACCGGGCGGGTCCATCGTGACGAGCGGGTACGTGCGGTACGCAAGGCACCCCACGAGGGCGGCGAGGATCAGCGCCACGCCGCGGCCCCGCCGAGATGTGCCCGTACGAGCGTCGCTTCGCACACGCGCTCGCCGGCGGACGTGATGGCCACGTCGAACCGAGCCTCGTCCGCGCCGGCGCCGGTCTGCGTCGCCTCGACCCGTACGCTGCCCCCGGCCACCGCGGCGGATCGAAACACGACCTGTTCGAACCTCGGGATGACGCCGATCGGGTCGACCCCGCGCGCGGCGAGCCATCGCGCCACCGCCTCGTCGCACCAGTCCACGTAGCGCGGGTGGTTCACGTGGCCCATGGGGTCCATCTCCGTCCACCAGGGCTCGACCTCCAACGGAGGGAGCGCGCGAGGCGCGACGTCCGGGACCGAGGGGAGGTCCGGACCCGACCCGCCGGTGAGCGCGTGGCCGGCGAGGGCCTCGAGGAGCTCGCGGTCGGCGCGCGCGGGGGCGAGGCGGCCGTCGACGCCCGGGCCCATGAAGACCCAGTCCGCCGTGGTGCGGAGGACGTCGCGGTCGGTCGTGTCCCGGAGCTCCGTGGCGCGCTGCATCACCATGCCCCTTCGGACGTCGGTGATCCGCGTGGTGCCCACCAGTCGCTCGCCGTACGTGGCCTCGCGCAGGTGGAGCCCCGACATGCGCCGGACGATGAAGCCGGTGCCCGAGCGCCGGTACCGCGAGGGGGGCCAGCCGGCGTCCTCCGACGCGCGCACCGCCACCTCCTGCACGAGGCGCCAGAGGTCGCCCGCGCGCGATGTGTCCCGGGGCGTACAGGCGTGCCGAGGGATGCGGAGGTCGACCATCGTCGGCGATGTATCACCCGGTGGAAGGCCGCTCGGCGGAGACGGCGACGCGGGCGCGGCTCACGGGGGTGGCACGAGCCACAGCTCGCCGCGGCACGCGAACGTGCCCAGACGACGCGCGTCCGCGTGGGGTCGGGGCGCGTCGGTGCCCCGTGGGCGGGCGGCGCGGTGCGACGCGCGGATCTCCCAGCGTTCATCCGTGCAGTGCGCGGGCCTGCCCGTGCGAAACGTGACCCAGGCGTCCCGCCCGCAGACGGCGTCGCCGGCGTGCGCCCGCGCGGCGGCGAGCGCGTCCACCTCCGCGGACGCGCAGCGCGCGACGAAGCTGGCATGCGGGACCTCTTGGCGCAACAGACGAGCCGCCCCCCAGACGGACGCGCACGCGAGCGCGGCGACGCGGACGCCCGCCGGGAGCGCCCGGGCGGCGCACGCGAGCAAGAGCACGGCGCCGAGGAGGCCAGGCTGGACGTGGCGCCCCTGCACGACGATGGCGAAGCCGGGCAGCGTCGTGGCCAGCAGTGCGACCCCGAGGACCGGCAGGGGCTGCCCGAGCCGCCCCTCGCGCCACAAGGCCCAGATCGCGGCGAAACCCAGGCCGAACCAGGGCCCGCCGATGGCGAGGAGGCGCAAGGCGTGGATTCCCGACAACGCGAGGGCGCGGGTGAGCGGGTGCGACTCCGGCCGGATGGCGTGAACGAGCGCGCGCGGGATCCACACGGAAGGCACCTCCGGGCTCGCCATCGCCGCGGGCAGGCGTCCAGACCACACGGCCGCGGTGGCGTCCGCGAACGGCAAGGCGGTGCGCTCGCCGGCGGGCGCGCCGCCCAGCGCCAGGACCGCCAACGCCGCGACGAGCCCGACGCTCCACGCCGCCGCCATCACCCCGCGGTCCGCGCGGCGGGCGTAGGCGATCGCGGCCGCGACCGCGGCGCCCAGCAGGAGGCCGTTCTCCTTCACCAGAGGCATCGCCCCGCAGGCAAAGGCTGCGAAGGCGGCCGCGAACGTTCCGGCCCTGGGGTGGCCGACCGCCGCCGCCGCCACCGCGAGCCAGACGAGGGCGGTGGTCGGCTCGACCCTGCCCGCCCAAGCCGCGAGGTTCGGCAACGCGAGGCTCGTCCAACCGGCCCAGCGCGCCACGGACTTCGCGTCCGGGCCGTCGGACCACGCGGCCGCGGCGATTGCGAGCGTGGGAGGAAAGAGGGAAAACGCTGTGATCGCCAGCATCTGGCCGGCGCGGCCGACGTCGAGGCCGGTCAGGCCCGCGACGAGGGCGACGACGGCTGGCCAGGCCGGAGGGTGTTCGCCGGCGATCTCTCCCGCGGCGAGCCGGATCGCGCGCGCCCCCCAGAACGTGGCGTCCTCGCCGTACGGCGGCGCGTAGAGCGCACCCGACGCCGCGAGCATCATCGCCGCAACCGAGGCAGCCAGCCCGGTGAGCACCGCCAATTCGAGACGCGACAGGCCGGTCATTGCTGGCGATTATACGCCGTGGAAGTCGCTCAGTCGCGGAAGGCGACACCGACGCGGGCGGCTCCGCCCGCGGAGAGCTCCCAGCGGCCGTCCCACTGCGTCGGGGTGCCCCACCCGTCGAGGCGGAACGTGACGACGCGGCCGGCCCCCAACGGAACCTCGGCGCCCGCCGCGAGCCCGGCCGACCCGGTGAGGTAGGCCTGTGGCAGGTTCTTTGGGGTCGGGTCCGGCGTCGTCGTGGCCTCCGCCAGGGCGGAGCGCCACGGCGCGCGCGCGCCCACGGTGGCGCCGAACCACATCGGCCCGGCGTAGGTGCCGACGGTCGTGCCGAGCGTGGCGTCGCCGGCGTAGCCGCGCGTCGCCTCCCACTCCGCACCGAAGCCCGACGCCGCGAGGTGGAGGTCCCACCGAAGGTTTCCAGACGTGCGCACGGGCTGCGCCACCGTCAGCATCAACGACGGCGCGAACCCCTCCCAACCCTCGGCGTCCGTCGCGCTCACGCCCAGGGCAACGCCGACGGACGACCGACGCTCGGCCAGCAGGTCCTCCAGCGCGGTCATGTTACCGGCGACGAACCGGTGCTTCCGCTTTACGACCGTGCGGCCGTCGGCCGCGCGGATCTCCACGTCGCGGACGCCCGGCTCGACGGCGTACAGACCCGGCAGCTCGCCGCGCGGGGTGCCGTCGATCAGCAGGCGCGCGCGCGACAGGACGGCATCGTAGGCCGTCGCCAAGGCACGCTCGGCGGTCGAGCGGCTGTCCGGCCGCCCGGAGAGGTAGATCTCCTCGCGCCCGACGATTCGGTATTCGGCGCGGGGTACCTGCGCTCCGCCTGTCCGGGCGATCGTCCGGTCGCGCGCGTACGCGTGGGCCTCCGCCACGTCGACCAGGCCGTCGCGGTCGAGATCCGCGACCGTGCGGCCCGCGGTGAGCCCGTCGAGCAGGAAGTGGGTGTACACGCCGTTCTGGAGCTCAGGGTCCTCCATCGCGGGCTGGTGGTACTGGGCGGCGTACAGCCGGGCTTCCGACTCGGAGACTTCGCGACCCGGGCGCGGTGACGGGGGCTCGCCGCGGAGCTCCCCGAGCCGGGTCGTGGTGGCCGCGGTCAACGAGGACTTGGAGCCGACGCGGCCGTTGTGGCAGGTGTCGAGGACGAGCACCCGGCGACGCGCAGGGAGCTCGTTGACCCACGCCTCGAGCTCCTCGATCGACACCCCGGTGGACTCGGGCGCGTCGAGCCGGCCGTCGGACGGCAGGAACCAGAGGCGCGTGCCCGCGGTGGGGTCGAGCGTGAGCGTGCCGTGCCCCGAGAGGTACAGGAGGAAGGTGTCGTCGCGCCCGAGGCTGTCGGTGACGCGCCGGAGGGCCGACCACAGCGCTTCGCGGGACGTGAGCGCCGCGCCGCTGAGGACCTCGACCGAGGAGAACCCTCCCACATCGGCGCTGCCGAGCACCCGCGCGACGTCCGCCGCGTCCTTCTCTGCCCAGCGCAGGCCGCGCAGCGCCGGGTCGGCGTAGTCCTGCACGCCGACGACCACCGCGACACGGCGCGGGGCGTGCGCCGTCGCGACGACGCCGCTCGGCGCCGGAAGCGCGGCCGCGTGGGCGAAGGGGAGGAGGGCGAGCAGCATCATGGACCCTGGCGGACCGGCGCCGCCGAGAAGCGAACGGAGGAAGTGGCGTCGACCGTGGACACGGTCAGCTCGAAGGTAGCCGATCCTTCACCCGGCTCGCGCCCCCAGGCGACCGGGACCTCCGTCCGCCCCGCCGAGATGGGCCCGGCCCACACGAGCGCGCCGTCGCGCCTGAGGACGCCGTCGCCGCCGACGTCAGAGCGTACGGCGAACGCCAGGACATCGCCTGCCGCGCCCGCGTCCGACGCGGACGCGCGACGTGGAGCGCCGCCCCCCGCGGGCGCCACCGCGACCTCGAGCGAAATCTCGGGGGCGCGTACGCCCTCGCCGCGCTCGACGAGGCTGCCGGCCGGCGCCACGACCGTGGCCGGAGGGCGCATCGACAGGACGACCGCGGCGGCGAGCGCCAACGCGCCTCCGAGCGCGGCGTACGCTGCGGGCCGCCGCGGACGGGCCTCACGCGCCACGGCGTCGGCGACGCGCGACACCAGGGCGCCTGGCGGCTCGACCGCGGCCATGGCCGCGAACCCTCCGTCGAAGGCGGCGTCGCGCACGAGTTCGCGTGTCTCCGCGACGAGCCGGGCCGGCGGCTCGATGTCGCGGAGCGCGCGCAGGGCGTCGGGCGCGAGGAGCGTCACGCGTCCACCTCGCCCAACAGCTCGCGCAGGCGCGCGCGTGCGCGAGAGACGCGGGCGCGCGCGTTCTCGGGCGAGATGTCGAGGGCGGCGGCGAGCTCGTTGTGGTCGAGCCCGTGAACGGCGCCGAGCAGGAAGGCTTCGCGCATCGGCTCCGGCAGCGCGCCGAGCGCCCGTTCCAACGTGACGCGGCTCGGTACGTCGTCGGGGGGGGCGCCGCGCTCCACCTCCGGCTCCTCCGGGCGCCGAGCGGCCCGGCGCACGCGATCCCGCATGGCGTTCGTGGCGATGCGGTAGATCCAGCTCTTGAACGTGCCGTGTCCGGACGACCACGCGGCGCGGCCCCGGTAGAGCTTGAGGAACGTGTCTTGGAACACGTCGTCGGCGGCTTCGTCCTGACGGGTCATGCGGAGCGCGTAGCCGTAGATCGGCGCTTGCCACCGGGCATACAACGCGTCGAACGCGGCGAGCTCGCCCTGCTTGACCCTGTCCATCAGCGCCTCGTCGGACGCGGTCACGTCCGCAGCCATCGCCTTCACTACGACGGGGCGTCCTTGGATGTGACGGGGTTCTTGCGGGCGTCTCGCCACGCGACGAGGACGAGCACGGCGCCGGAGAGCGCGGCGAGCAGCGGGAACAGGCGCCCCCACGTGCGGTAGGGGGTTTCGAAGGTCGCGACGCGGAGGGGCACCACGTCCGCCACGTCGGTGTAGGGCTTCGTCTCGTACGGGATCTCGCCGTGCGGCTCGACGACCATCCCCACGCCCGTGTACGCGATTCGCAACATCGGCCGTCCGAACTCCATCGCGTGCACGGCCGAGAGCATGGCGTGCTGGTGCGGCGCGGCGGTGTCCCCGAACCAGGCGTCGTTGGTGACGTTCACGTAGAAGTCGACGTCCGACATGCGCAACATCTGGCGCTCGAGGATCGCCTCGTAGCAGATGGGCGTGGAGAACGTGAGCCCGTCGACCTCGAACTGGGTCAGGGAGTCGCCGGCGCGGAAGTTGCCGATCCCCGCGACGTACGGACGCAGGAAGGCGAAGGGGAAGGGGAGGTACTCGCCGAAGGGCAGCGGCACCATCTTGTCGTACCGGCCGCCGACCGTGCCGTCCGGCCGGAACATGTAGACCGAGTTCCAGCTGCGGAACTTCTCGACGTCGACCGGGTCCGGCTCGTGCGTGCCGCCGCCGAGCACGAGGTGGAAGTCGCCGGCCTTGGCCAGCTTGCCGAGGATCGTGGCGTAGTCGCCCTTCGAGGGGTCGCGCGAGTAGATCGAGCCCTCCGGCCAGACGACGAGGTCGGGGTCCTTCGCGGCGGCCTCCTGCGTCAGCTTGATCCAGGACTTCAGGATCGTGGAGCCGCGGTCCTTCAGGCGCGTGACCATCGTCACCCCCTGCTGCAGCACCGCCACCCTGAGCACCGGCGCCTCGGCGAGCGCGGCCTCGACGTGGGCGTGTCGCCATGCGCCGTAGCCGAGGTTCCCGAGGAACAGGAACGCGACGACGCCGAGCGTCGCCCAGGGGGGCCGCCGGCCCTCGCGGAAGGCCAACACCGCCTCGGCGAGCGTCGTGTTGACCAGGAACACGAACCAGCTCAGACCGAGCGCCCCGACCACGCTCGCCGACTGCCAGACCCACGGCGCGCGATACTGACAACCGCCGAGGTAATACGGGAACAGCGCGGGCTGGAGGTACTCCAGCGTGACCCAGAACGACGGGACCGCGAGCACCCACCAGCCGCCGAAGCGGCGCCGCAGCATCGGGGCCGCCCACGCGAGCGCGCCGTACGGCAGGCCCCACACCGCGGCGAACAGCGCGAGGACGGCCATCGCGACCGGCACCGGCAGCTGGCCGAAGGTGTGAATCGTGTCGATCAGCCATGAGAAAATTGCGTAGATCGCGACGAACCCCGCGAGGTAGCCGACACGGAAGTTCAACCGTGGGCGCTCCGGGTCGAGCACGACGAGGAAAGGCACGAACAGAAACCACTCGAGCCACGTGGCCGACACCGGGGGCGACACGAGCACCAGCCCCACGCCGGACAGCGCCGCGGCGGCGTAGCGCGGGAGGTCGCCGGCGCGGCGGCCTGCCTCGGCGACCGTCGACGCGGCGGGGGCGGCGCTCATGCGGGCCAGCGCGGGGCGCGTCGCTCGGCGAACGCCGCGAGCCCCTCCGCGGGCTCGCCGCTGGTCAGCGCGACGACCCCCGCTTGCGTCTCGGTCGAGAGCGCCTCGTCGAGGCCCAGGTCGGGCGCCACGCGCACGACCCGCAGCGCCATGCGCACGGCCACCGGGGCGTTTGCGGCCGCTTGCCTGGCCGCGGCCAGGGCCACGTTCAGGGCCTCGCCGGGCTCCACCACGCGCTCGACCACCCCGAGGCGATACGCCTCGTCGCCGTCGATGCGCCGACCGGTGACGATGAGGTCCGCGGCGCGGCCGGGGCCGACGAGGCGCGTCAGGCGCGCGCAGCCGCCGACGTCGGGGACCATGCCCACCGCGACCTCAGGGATGCCGATGGTGGCGTTTCTCGCGGCGATGCGCACGTCGCAGGCCAGCGCGACCTCGAGGCCGCTGCCGAGGCACGCCCCTTCGATGGCCGCGAACGTCGGGACCTGCACGTCGGCGAGCGCCCCCACACACTCCTTGAGCTCCCGGATGGTGGCGTAGGCGGGACCCTCGCGCCCCTCGAACACCGCCGGCGCGATCTGCGCCACGAGCGGGTTGTCCGCGTTCAGGTCCATTCCGGCGCAGAAGTGACCGCCTGCCCCGGTCAGCACCACCGCGCGCACGCCGTCCGCGCCCACGCACGCGTCGCGCAGGGCGTGCCAGAGGTCGAGATCCAGGGCGTTTCGTCGCTCCGGACGTTCGATCGTCAACAGCAGGACATCGTCGAGGCGTTCGGCGCGGATGGGCATGCCTCTCGCTATCCCGGTCCCAAAAACGAGGCGGCCCGGGCGGTTGCCCGGGCCGCGCCCTTCGGCGAGGTAGCCCCGCCCGGACCGCTAGAAGTCCATGCCGCCCATGTCGCCCATGCCGCCCATGCCGCCCATGCCACCGCCGCCGCCGCCGCCACCGCCGCCCGCCTTCTTCTTCTCGGGCTTCTGCGCGATGACCGCCTCGGTCGTCAGGAGCATGCCCGCGACGGACGCCGCGTTCTGCAGGGCAGAGCGCGAGACCTTCGTGGGGTCGATGATGCCGAGCTCGAACATGTCGCCGTACGTCTCGTTCTGCGCGTCGAACCCGTGGGCACCGGAGCCCTCGGCGACGCGGTGCACGACGATCGCACCGTCCATGCCGGAGTTCGCCGCGATCGCGCGCAGCGGCTCCTGGATGGCCTCGCGGATGATCGCGACGCCGTGTCGCTGATCGCCCGGGAGCTCGCCGATCTGGTCGAGCGCCGGGAGCGCCCGGATGAACGCGACGCCGCCGCCGGGGACGATGCCCTCTTCCACGGCCGCCCGGGTGGCGTGGAGCGCGTCCTCGACGCGCGCCTTCTTCTCCTTCATCTCGACTTCCGTGGCCGCGCCGACGTAGATGACCGCGACGCCGCCGACCAGCTTCGCGAGGCGCTCCTGGAGCTTCTCCTTGTCGTAGGAGGAGGTCGTCTCCTCCACCTGGGCACGGATCTGCTTCACGCGGGCCTTGATGGCCTCGGCGGCGCCGCCGCCCTCGATGACCGTCGTCGCGTCCTTCGTGATCTCGATGCGCTTCGCGCGGCCGAGGTCGGAGATGGTGACGCTGTCGAGCTTGATGCCGAGGTCGTCCATGATGGCGCGACCACCCGTGAGAATGGCGAGGTCTTCGAGCATCGCCTTGCGACGGTCGCCGAAGCCGGGCGCCTTCACGGCCGCGATCTGCATGTTGCCGCGGAGCTTGTTGACCACCAGCGTCGCGAGCGCCTCACCCTCGATGTCTTCGGCGATGATGACGAGGGGCTTGCCCGCCTCGTGCACCGCTTCGAGGACGGGGAGGAGGTCCTTCATGCTGGTGAGCTTCTTTTCGTGGATGAGCACGTAGGCGTCGTCGAGCACGCACTCCATGCGATCCGCGTTCGTCACGAAGTAGGCCGACAGGTAGCCCCGGTCGAACTGCATGCCCTTGACGATGTCGAGCTCGGTGCGGTTGTTCTTGGCTTCTTCGACGGTCAGGACGCCGTCCTTGCCGATCTTGTCCATCGCGCGCGCGAGGATGTCGCCGACCTCGCTGTCGCCGTTCGCGGAGATGGTCGCGACCTGCGCGATCTCCCGGTTGTCGACGATCGGGCGCGACATGCTCTTGAGCTCGGCGACGACGACCTCGACGGCCTTGTCGATGCCGCGCTTGATGTCCATCGGGTTGGCGCCGGCGGCGACGAGCTTGGAGCCGGCCCGGTAGATGGCCTGCGCGAGCACGGTCGCGGTGGTGGTGCCGTCACCGGCGACGTCGTTGGTCTTGGAGGCGACCTCCTTGACCATCTGCGCGCCCATGTTCTGGAGCTTCGAGGGGAGCTCGATCTCCTTGGCGACGGTGACGCCGTCCTTCGTCACGATGGGAGCGCCGAAGCTCTTCTCGATGACGACGTTGCGGCCCTTGGGGCCGAGCGTGACCTTGACGGTGTTGGCGAGGGCGTCGACCCCGCGCAGGATTTCGGCCCGGGCGGTCTCGCGGAACTGGATGTCCTTGGCGGCCATGGCAGCTTTCCTTGGGTTCAGGTGGGGGTTCGGAGAGGACTACTTCTCGAGCACGGCGAGGATGTCTTCCTCGCGCAGGATGATGTGCTCCTCACCTTCGAGCTTGATTTCGTCGCCCGTGTACTTGCCGAACAGCACGCGGTCGCCCACGGCGACGCTGACGGGACGGACGTTGCCGTCCTCGAGGACGCGGCCGGAGCCGACGGCGATGACTTCCGCCTCCTGCGGCTTCTCCTTGGCGGAGTCGGGGATGATGAGGCCACCGGCGCTGCGGGCTTCGGTGGTGACGCGCTTGACGAGGACGCGGTCGTAGAGCGGACGGAACTTCATTCGGAACTCCGTTGGGGGTTGGCAGCGGCGCAAGGCCGACTGCGAGCGGCGAAGGGGTAGACACGCGCCCGTCGGCGTCAACGCGGCGGGGTCGTGAATTTTCGTCGGGGCGCGTTTCCTCCGGGCGTGATCTTGCGAATACGGTGTTCGGAACCTGGATTAATCCCGCTGCGGGAGTTCCGTCGTGCCGGTGTCGCGCGACGAAGGCTCATCCGCGCGCCCAGCCCGTTGACGGCACGTGCTCGGGGATTACCCTCTTGCCGAATCGGCCGCTGCACCCCCGTGCCGCGGCGCGAAACACAGGAATGAACGGTTGTATCGCGCGGTCACCGGCGCGGGGAGGAGAACGCTGTGGGCAAGATCATCGGGATCGATCTCGGGACGACGAACTCCGTCGTGGCCATCATGGAAGGTGATCAGCCGGTCGTGATCATCAACGAGGAGGGCGCCCGCACGACGCCGTCCGTCGTCGGCTTCGCCAAGGACGGCGAGCGGCTGGTGGGCGCTTCGGCGCGCCGTCAGGCCATCACCAACCCCACCCGCACGGTCTACTCCGCGAAGCGTTTCATGGGCCGTCGCTGGGAAGAAGCGTCGAAAGAGTCCGATCGCGTGCCGTACCAGGTCGTGCGCAGCGCCGACGGGCTGGTGAAGGTGCAGATCGACGACAAGGAGTACTCCCCGCCGGAAATCTCGGCGATGGTGCTCCAGAAGTTGAAGCGCGAAGCCGAGAAGTACCTCGGCGAGTCGGTCACCGAGGCGGTCATCACCGTGCCCGCGTACTTCAACGACGCTCAGCGTCAGGCCACGAAGGACGCCGGAAAGATCGCGGGGCTCGACGTCAAGCGCATCATCAACGAGCCCACGGCGGCGGCGCTCGCGTACGGCTTCAACAAGAAGAAGGAGCAGACCATCGCGGTCTACGATTTCGGCGGTGGAACCTTCGACATCTCCATCCTGGACGTCGGCGACAACGTGGTGGAGGTGCGCTCCACCAACGGCGACACGCACCTCGGCGGCGACGACATCGACAGCCTGCTGATGGACTGGATGGTCAAGGAGTTCAAGACCGAGACGGGGATCGACGTCGCGGCCGACAAGATGGTGCGGCAGCGCTTGAAGGACGCGGCCGAGAAGGCGAAGATCGAGCTTTCCGGCTCCATGTCCGCCACCGTCTCGCTCCCGTTCCTCTCGGCCGACGCCACCGGCCCGAAGCACCTCGAGCGCACGCTGTCCCGCGCCCGCTTCGAGCAGATGATCGAGCCGGTGATCGAGCGCACGCTGGAGCCGTGCCGCCTCGCGCTCAAGGACGCCAAGATCAGCGCGTCCGAGGTCAGCGA
The DNA here is from genome assembly GCA_945862325.1 of Klebsiella pneumoniae. GTDB lineage: Bacteria > Myxococcota_A > UBA796 > UBA796 > SXON01 > CAMAXZ01. Next base: position 9,628 of record CAMAXZ010000017.1, on the reverse strand, counting down.
GGTGATCCTCGTCGGCGGCAGCACCCGCATCCCGCTCGTCCAGGAGAAGGTCAAGAAGCTCTTCGGTCGCGAGCCCAATCGTTCGGTGAACCCGGACGAGGTCGTGGCGGTCGGCGCGGCCGTCCAGGGCGGCGTCCTGGCGGGCGACGTCACGAACATGCTGCTGCTCGACGTCACGCCGCTGTCGCTCGGCATCGAGACCCTCGGCGGCGTGATGACCGTGCTCATCCCACGCAACACGACCATCCCGACCAGCAAGAGCGAGACCTTCTCCACGGCGGTCGACAACCAGACCGCGGTGGACGTGCAGGTGTACCAGGGCGAACGTCCGCTCGCGAAGGACAACCGGCTCCTCGGCAACTTCCGCCTCGACGGCATCACGCCGGCGCCGCGCGGCATGCCGCAGGTCGAGGTCACCTTCGACCTCGACGCGAACGGCATCCTGAACGTGCGCGCGAAGGACAAGGCCACCGGCCGCGAGCAGAAGATCGCCATCACTTCCAGCTCCGGCTTGTCCAAGGACGACGTCGAGAAGCTCGTGCGTGAGGCCGCCGCGAACGAGGCGGCCGACAAGGCCCGTCGCGAGTACATCGAAGAGCGCAACAAGCTCGACAACCTCGTGTACCAGGTCGACAAGGCCCTGCGCGAGAACCGCGAGAAGATGCCGGCCGACGCCGTCGCGTCGGTCGAGTCGTCCCTGACGCAGGCGCGTTCCGCCCTCGACAGCGAGTCCGTGGACACGGTACGGGCGGCGGCTACCGCGCTCGAGCAGGCCAGCCACAAGCTCGCCCAAGCGATGTACGGTGGCGCCGGCGGGCAAGGCCCGACGGCCGGCGGGGGCGCCGCGGGCGACCCCGGCGGCCGCAAGGGCGACGACGTCATCGACGCGGACTTCGAAGAAGCGTGAGCCGAGCGGCGCGGGCCCCGACCCGCGCCTGACCCCCCAGGAGGCGCCGACCCCCGATGCCGAAGCGTGACTACTACGAGGTGCTGGGCGTTCCGCGGAACGCACCGGCGGCCGACATCAAACGCGCGTTCCGGCAGCTCGCGATGAAGTTCCATCCGGACAAAAACCCGGGGGACAAAGACGCGGAGGCGGCGTTCAAAGAGGTCGCGGAGGCGTACGAGATCCTCGGCGACGACCAGAAGCGTCAGATGTACGACCGTTTCGGGCACGACGGACTGCGTGGGGCCGGGCTCAACGCGGGCTTCGAGAACGCCGACGAGGTCTTCAGCCACTTCGGCGATTTGTTCGGAGACTTGTTCGGGCTCGGCGGTGGTGGCCGGCGGCGCGGCGCGCGCCGCGGGCCCGACCTCGAGTACCCGCTCACGATCGAGTTCCTCGAGGCCGTGAAGGGTGTCGAGAAGGAAGTACAGGTTCCGAAGCACGCGATGTGCGAGCCGTGCGGCGGGTCCGGCGCGGCGCCGGGGTCGCAGCCCACCACGTGTGGCACATGCCGTGGCGCGGGCGAGGTGATCCAGGCGCAGATGTTCCTGCGCATTCGCACCGTCTGTCCCACGTGTGAGGGGCGGGGACGTGTGGTGAAGGAGCGTTGCACCTCGTGTTCCGGCCAGGGTCGCACGCGCGTGACGGACAAGCTCAAGGTCACCATTCCGGCGGGCGTGGACGACGGGATGCAGCTCCGCCTGCAAGGGAAGGGCGACGTGGGAGACCCGGGCTCGACCCCGGGCGACCTGTACATCACGTTGCGGGTGGCCGAACACGAGATGTTCGGGCGCGACGGCAACAACGTCCTGTGCCAGATCCCGATCAGCTACGCCACGGCGTGCCTGGGCGGCACGGTGCAGGTGCCGACGGTCGACGGCGAGGAGCAGATCGAGCTCGAACGCGGGACACCGAGCGGCAAGGTGGTGACCCTGCGCGGCAAGGGCGTGCCGTCGTTGAACGGCCGTGGACGCGGAGACCACCTCGTGCAGGTCGTCGTCGCGGTGCCGAAGGTGATGACGGCCAAGGAGGAGGAGCTGGTCCGCCAGCTCGCTTCCCTTCAGGACGCCCACGTGAAGGACCGGAGCATCTGGAAGGACTTCTTCCGATGGTCGACCTGAGGCGTCGCGACGAAACGTCACAGCGACCGGCTGGCGTCGAGCTCGCCCCCGGGCGTACGTGTGGAAGGAGGGGTGCATGACCGAAGGTACGACCACTGTCGCCGAGGCGGCGCGCAAGCTCGCGGCGGTGCGTGAACAGGTCGGACGGGTGATCGTCGGCCAGAAGAGCATGATCGACCGGCTGCTCGTGGCGCTGCTCGCCGACGGTCACCTGCTGCTCGAAGGCGTGCCGGGCCTCGCGAAGACCACCGCGGTCAAGGCGCTGGCCGCCACCTTGCACGCCCGCTTTGCCCGCGTGCAGTTCACGCCGGATCTGCTTCCTGCCGACGTGCTCGGCACCCAGATCTACAACCCCCGCGACGGGACGTTCACCACGCGGCGGGGCCCCATCTTCACCAATGTGCTGCTCGCCGACGAGATCAACCGCGCCCCGGCCAAGGTGCAGTCGGCGCTGCTCGAGGCGATGCAGGAGCGCCAGGTCACCCTCGCGGACGCGACGTGGCCGCTCGAACGGCCGTTCCTGGTGCTCGCGACGCAAAACCCCATCGAGCAGGAAGGGACGTACCCACTGCCGGAGGCGCAGGTCGACCGGTTCTTGATGAAGCTCGTGGTGACGTACCCGACGGCGGACGAGGAGCGTGAGGTGTTGATCCGGGCGAACCGCCCCCTGGACCCGCCGACGGCGGTCCTCCACCCCGAAGACCTCATCGCGATGCAGGCCCTCACGCGCGACGTCACCCTGAAGCCGGTGCTCGCGACCTACATCGTCAGCCTCGTGCACGCGACGCGGCAACCCGCGACCGTGTCGCCGCGCTTGGCGCGCTTCGTCCAGTACGGAGCCTCGCCTCGCGCGACGCTCGCGCTGGCGGGGGCGGCGCGCGCCACGGCGCTGCTGGACGGGCGTGACTTCGCGACCCCCGACGACGTGAAGGAAGTCGCGCCCGACGTGCTGCGCCATCGCGTATTGTTGACGTACGAAGCGGAGGCCGAGCAGGTGACCGCGGACCAGGTGGTCCGCGAGATCCTCGCGTCGGTGAAGACGCCCTGAGGGCCGTCAGGTGCTGACCGCCGACGAACTTCGCCAGATCAAGCGCCTCCACGTGCAGGCCGGGCGTCGTGTCGACGCGCTGCTGGCCGGCGACTACCGCTCCGCGTTCAAGGGCAGCGGGATGGAGTTCGAGGAGGTCCGCGCGTACGAGCCGGGCGACGACGTGCGTCGCATCGACTGGAACGTGACGGCGCGCTCGGACGAGGCGTGGGTGAAGGTGTTCCGCGAGGAGCGCGAGCTGACGTTGCTCCTCGTGATCGACGTGAGCGGCTCGGTTCGCTTCGGCGGCGGCGGGGCTGACGGCCGCACCGACAAGCGCTTGCAGATCGCCCGGCTCGCGGGGGGCCTCGCGTACGCGGCCCTGCGCAGCAACGACCGGGTGGGCCTCGTGGCGTTCACCGACCGCGTCGAGCGCTACCTGCCGCCGCGCAAGAGCCGCGGCCACGGCTGGAGCGTGGTGCAGGCCGCGTTCGAGCGTCACGCCGAGGGCCACCAGACCGACCTCGCCGCGGCGCTCGCGTTCGCGTCGAGCGTGATGCGGCGGCGCGCCGTCGTCGTGGTGTTGTCGGACTTCTTGGGGCCGAAGCCGTTCCTCGACCAGATCGGGGCGCTCGCGGGGCGCCACCGGGTGCATGCGCTCCTCGTGCACGATCCCCTGGAGGAGCGCTTGCCGGGCGTCGGCCTGGTCACCCTCCAGGACGCCGAGACGGGCGCGATCGTCACCCGCGACGTGGGCTCGATGGTCGCCACCCGGGCGCGCGCGGAGCGGCTCGCGGAGCTTCGACGCTTCGGTGTCGCGGCGAGCGCGGTGTCGACCAAGGACGACGCGTTCTTGAAGTTGCAGCAACACTTCCGTGGGGCGCGCGCGTGATCGTGCTGCTCCTCGCGTGCGCCGAGCCGCCGGTGGTCGTCGCGCCCGATCCGGGCGTTTGGATCGAAGACCGGTCGGTGGACGAGGGCCAGCCCGTCGTGCTGCACGCCCCCGCGGGCACCGAGCTCCCCGCGCTCACGACGCTCACCGTGACCCCGCGCGCGATCGGGGACGACGGCAGCGCCGTGTGGGAGCTGCGCGGCGATCCGGGGGCGTATGTCGTGGATGTTCCGGCGGCCGACGGTCCCGTGCGGCTGTTCTTCGACATCGGCGTCGAAGGGCCCACCGGCGGGCCCATGGCGGAGCTCGTGCCGTACAGCCCGGCGCCCCCGTCGCGGTGGCCGTGGTACGTCGCCGCGGCGGTCGCGGCGACGATCGTGGGGTGGCTCCTCGTGAACATGGCGAGGCGCCTCGCTCCGGCCCCGCCTCCGCCTCCGCCGGAGGCGCCGGACGCGCGAGCGCGACGCGAATGGCGGACCGTTCGCGCGCGCGAGGATCTGGCCCCCGAGGCGCTCGCGCTGGAGCTGTCGAGCGTGTACCGTCGCTACCTCGACGCGACGGAGCGGTTCCCGGCGACCGCGCGCACCACAAAGGAGATCCTCGACAATCTCGCGGTGGACCTGCCCGCCGCGGACCTCGACCGCGCGCGCCGGCTCTTGTCGGCGATGGACCTCGTGAAGTTCTCGGAGCGCGGCGCCGCGGCTGCGCTGTTCGAGAAGTTCGACGAAGATTTCGACGCGCTCGTCCGCGCGCGCCGGAGAGCGTCGTGATCGAGTGGATGAGCCCGCTCTGGTTCTTCGCCCTTCCGCTCGCCGCAGCCCCCTGGCTCGCGTGGTGGCGGCCGCACGCCCTCCGCTTCGGTGCGGTCGGGGCGGTTCGCGGCGGTCACACGGCGCGGGTCGGCGCCGCCGTGCTCCTCCCGGCGCTGGAGAGCGCGGTCATCGCGCTCGTCGTGGTCGCCCTCGCGCGCCCGCAGGTGGTGGGGCGAGAGACCATCGTGGAGACGCCGGGCATCGACATCCTCCTCGCCATCGACACGTCCGGCTCGATGGAGGCGCCGGACATGGGCACGATGGCGCGGCCGCTCAATCGGCTGCAAGCGTCGCAGATCGTGATGGCGCGCTTCGTCGCGGAGCGCACGCACGACCGGGTCGGCCTGCTGACCTTCGGCGAAGAGGCATTCGTGATGGTCCCGCTCACGACCGATCACGACGCCCTGATCGACTTCATCAGCCAGCTCGAGCTCGGAATGGCGGGCCGAAACGCGACGGCGGTGGGCTCGGCGATCGCGGTCGGCGCGAAGCGCATGAAGGAGATCGACGCGCCCTCCCGTGTGATGGTGCTCATCACCGACGGGCAGTCGAACGCCGGCCCGGTGGCTCCGCTCGTTGCGGCAGAAGCAGCCGCTGCCTTGGGGATTCGCGTGTACACGATCGGCGTCGGCGCGTCGGCGGGCCCGCTCCAGCGCGTCTTGCGGGGAGGGAGCGGCGAGATCGACGAAGACACCCTGCGTGGCGTCGCCGCGCGAACGGGCGGCCGCTACTACCGGGCCGCCGACGCCAGCGCGCTTCAGGCCGTGTACGACGAGATCGACACGCTCGAGATGACCACCGGCCGCACCCGCGAGTTCGTGCACCGCGACGAGCGCTTCCGCTACGCGCTCGTGCCCGCGCTGGTCTTGTGGGGCATCCACCTCCTGTCGAGCCACACGCTCCTTCGGAGGCTGCCGTGACGTGGGCCGCACCGGAGCTCCTCGCGGTGCTCCTGCTCGCGCCGTTCGTGGCGATCGTCGTGGTTCATGGGGCGTCACGTCGCGCCGCGGCGCTTCGCCTCATCGCGAGCGACGAGGTGCTGGCGACCCTCCTGCCGCCGGGCGTCGCGCGCGCGCGGACCTGGCAAGGCGTGGCCGCGGTGCTGTTCGCGGGGCTGGCTGCGCTGGCGCTGGCGGGGCCACGGCTCGGCTTCACCTGGCAGACGCGCACGCTCGAGGGCACGACGATCATGGTCGTGCTCGACGTCTCCCGGAGCATGGACGCGCGGGACGCGCCGCCGTCGCGCCTCGAGCTGGCGCGGCGGGAGCTCGCGGATCTCACCGCGCTGCTCCGCGGGGACGCCATCGGCCTCGTGGCATTCGCGGAGCTGGCCTGGGTGCGGATCCCCCCCACGGTGGACTACGGCACCTTCGCGTGGGCGGTCGGCGAGTCCGAGACCTCCATGATCCGCGCGCAAGGCACGGCGCTCGCGGGCGCCCTCGACGCGGCGACGCAGGTGTTGTCGCGCTCTCCGGAGAAGGGGCGCGCGATCCTCCTCGTGAGCGACGGCGAGGCCCACGACGCGGAGGGCGCGCTCGACGCCGCGGTCGCGCGGGCGCGCGACGCCGGTGTCGTGGTCTACGCGCTCGGCGTCGGGACCCCGGAGGGCGGTCCGGTGCCGGACGCCCGCGGCGGCATCCTCGAGGACGCGACCGGCGCCGTCGTCGTGAGCCGCCTCGACGAAGCGCGGCTCAAGCGGCTTGCTTCGGACACGGGCGGCGCGTACGTGCGCTCCGTGCCCTCCGACGCCGACGTGCGCGCCCTGTACGAACAGGAGATCCGCGGGACCCTCGCGGCCTCCGAGCGGGGCGTACGTCGCGACAAACAGTGGCACGAGCACTATCAGTGGCCGCTGGCCGCCGCGCTCGTCGCGCTGGTGTCCAGCGCGCTCGCCGGGGTCGGCGGGCGCCGCGCGCCCTGGGCGTGGTCGCGAGGGTGGCGCGTCGCGGGCGCCCTCGCCCTGCTCCTCGCGATGGCCCCGACGCCTGCGCGCGCCGACGCGTCGAGCGAGGGGCTCGCGGCCTGGCGGGCGGGGCGTTGGGAAGACGCGGTGTCGGCGCTCGGGCAGGCCCGGGTCCAGAATCCGAACGATGCCGACGTGACCGGCGCGTTGGCCGAGTCTCTGTACCGCTCGGGTCGCTACCGCGACGCGGAGCGCATGTACCGCACGTTGGCCGACCTCGATCCGGAGCGCGCCTCCCGGCACCTCTTCAACGCCGGACACGCGGCCTACGCCGCCGGGAAGCTCCAGGTGGCCGCGGAGGACTTCGACGCCGCGGCCGCGAAGGACCCGACGTGGTCGGCGGCCGGCGACAACGCCGCGGCGGTCCGCAAGGAGATCGCGGCGCGCTTGCGCGAGCCGCCGCCGAAGGAGCCGCAGGGCGAGGACGGCGAGAGCGACACGCAACAGCAGGAGCAGGACGACGCCTCCCAGGGCGACCCGTCCGAGCCCTCCGACGGGGCCGAGCCTCAGCCGGCGGAGCCGGGAGAGCCGGGAGAGGCGGACCCGGCGGAACCCGCGCAGCCACCCCCCGCGGACCCCGCGGCGCCGCCGCCGCCGGCGGCCGACGAAGAGGGCGAGCCCGAGGTGGGAGAACCGACCGAGACCCCCGCGTCGGCGTCGGAGCAACCCGCGCCGGACGGAATGAGCCCGGACGAGGCCGCGCGGATCGTGGAGTCCGTGCCGGACGGGACGCCGCGCCTCGGCGCGAGCGGCCGATCGGGGGAGAAGGGATGGTGACCCTCGTCGCGCTCGTCGCCGCGGCGCTGGCCGCGCAGGTGGTCGTCTCGCTCGATCCCCAGACCCTCCGCGAAGGGCAGTCGGCGACGCTGCAGATCGAGGTCCGCGACGCCGAGGTCACGGTGCCGCCCACGCTCCAGACGCCGGAAGGGCTCGCCCTCGTGTACCGTGGGGTCCGGCAGGGTGCGCAGATCATCAACTTCGATCGTGCGATCCTGACGACGTTCACCTACGAGGTGATGGCCAACCGCCGCGGATCGTACACGCTCGGGCCCTGGTCGGTCCCCACGTCCGCCGGGCCCGTGCGCACCGCGCCGGTCACGCTCACCGTCGACCCGCGCCTGGACGGCGGCGCCGCCCTGCGGGGGAGCCTGAGCGCCATGGAGGCGTGGGTCGGCCAGGTCCTCGTGTACACGATGCGCTTCGAGACGGAGCAGTCGCTCCTGTCGGGGCGTTGGGTGCCGCCGGAGGCGCCCGGGCTCACGCCGGAGGCGAGCGTCGAGCCCTCGAACACCGAAGGCCAGGTGGAGCGCGAAGGGCGCGTGCTGACCGTGCAGGAGCTGCAGTACCCGCTTCGCGCCGTCGCCGCGGGTCGGCACCGGCTCCCCGGCGGGGTCCTCGCGGCCCAGTTTCCATCGAGCCGCGGGCGGACGCGCAGCCGCGCCTTTCCGGCGATGCCCTTTGGGGACGTTCGAACCGAGAACTTCGCCGCGGAGCCGACCGACGTGGTCGTCAAGGCCTTGCCGTCCCAGGGGCGTCCTGCGGATTTCTCAGGCTTGGTCGGAAATTTCACGGTGTCCGCAGTCGCGTCGCCGTCCCGCGTCGCCGTCGGCGAGACCGTCACCCTCGAGGTCGTCGTGGAGGGTGACGGGCCGCTCGCGGGGCTCGCGCTCCCGCCGGTGGACGCCCCCGCGTTTCGCGTGTACGACGACCAGCCCACGGTGGCGGCTCGCCTCGTCGATGGCGCGTACCGAGCAAAGGCCACGTTCAAGCGGGCGCTCGTCCCGCAGGAAGGCGGGACGCACACCGTCGCGGCGGTGGCCCTGTCGGTGTTCGACCCGAGCTCCGGGCGCTACGCGAGGGTAGAGACCGAGCCCGTCACCATCGAGGTGGACGGGGCGGCGCAGGCGCCGTCGCCGATCTCGTTCGCCCCGCAGGGCACGCGCGGGGACGCGACGGTGGACGCCCTCGGCGAGGACATCCTGCCGATCCGGACCGCGGTTCGCGTGTCCGCGCCGATCCCGCGCGCCTGGGCCTGGCTGCTCGTCGTGCCCGGGGCGGCGCTGCTCCTCGGGCGCGCCGCAGCCCATCTGCGCCAGAGTCGAGCTGCAACCGCGCCGGTCGTCGAGGAGCGCGTGTCCCTCGACGACCTCCCCGGGGACGCCGAGGCGCGGCTCGCCGCGCTCGAACGCGCGCTGCGCGTCCGAATCGGCGGTCGGCTCGGCCTCGCGCCGGACGCGGTGCGGCGCGAGGATCTCGGTCGGCTCGGCGCGCACGCGGACGCCGCGGAGACGGCGTGGCGCGCGCTCGAGGCCGCCCGATACGGCGGCGCGGCCAACCTCCCCGAAGAAGCCGTGCGACGGGTGGTGGAGGCCTTGGCGTGATCGCCGCGCTCTGCTTCGTCACGCTGGCGCTCGCCGACCCGTCGGCGACGTTCGCAGCGGCCAACGACGCGATCGCCGCAGGCGATCTCCCCTCGGCCGAGGCGGGCCTGCGTACGCTGGTGAACGAGGGCTACGCGGACGCGGACGTGTATTACAACCTGGGCAATGTCCTGTGGCGGGCCGAAGCCCCGGCGGACGCGGTCCTCGCATGGAGGCGCGCGCAGGCGCTCGCGCCCCGCGACCCGGACATCGCTGCCAACCTGGATTTCGGTCGCCGCTCCCTCGTCGACGGCATCGCACCGGCGTACCCGGCCCCCGCCCTCGCGCCATGGATGCTGGCGGTCACCGCCGGCGAGGCCACCTGGCTCGGCTGTGCGCTGCTCGGCGTCGGGCTCCTCGTCGCGGGCGCGTCCGGGCGCGCGCACGCGCTGCGCAAGCGTGACGGCGCCGCCGTCGCCGCGGCGGCCGTGGCGGTCGGGCTCGGGC
>CAMAXZ010000016.1 GCA_945862325.1 Klebsiella pneumoniae | reverse complement strand
GCACCGCCGGGGCGTCCTCGAGCGACGCAAGGAGGCGATCCTTCCACCCCGGCTCCCCCGGAGCCGCGGCCCCGCCCGGGGCCACCGCGGCGGCGGCGGGCGGCGCAGCGGACACTGGCGCCGCCGGTGGCTGGGAGCGCGCGAGGTTGCGGACGGGTCGCTCGGTCGGCGCGTTGTCGAACGGCGCCGGGGGCGGCGCCCAAGGCGGACGCGGACGCGGCGCGTCCTTCGCGCCGGGCCGCACCGGGAGGTCTGTGCGCATGCGCGGGGCGCCTTCGGGCCTCGCGTACGGAGCGCGGCGGGGGGCCGGCGTCGGCAAGGCCTGCGCACGCCGCGGCGGGGCGCCGCCGAACACGTCGCCGAGGGACTGCATGTCGCTCGGACGGAGCGCCCCGGGCGGCAACGTCGGCACCGCCCCGCGAAGCGCGTCGCGGACGTCGCTCCCCGGCGCGTCGGAGGGCGGCCCCGCGGGCGGCGAGCCCCCACGCGACGGGTCCCCACGCGATGGGTCCCCACGCGATGGGTCCCCACGGGCGGCGAGCACCGCGCCGATGTCCGGCAGATCGTTCGGGGGCGGAGGAGGCGCCGCCGCACCGCGGGGCCGCGCGACCGCGCCGTCGAGGCGGAACGTCACCGACGGGAACGGCTGCGCCGCCGGGACGTCCACCGGCGTCTCGACGCGCGCGCGCGCCTCGGCGCGCTCTTCGGCGACGATCGCCGACAAGTCGAACACGTCGGGCTCACGCACCGGCGCCGCGCGGCCGGGCGCGCCCATGAACACGCGGAGCGGCGCCCCTCCTTCGTCGTCCAGCTCGTCATCGTCGACGGGGTCGGGCAGGAGCGGGCGCGCCGCCGAGGGCGGCACCGGGGCCGGAGCCAAGGGGAGGGCCGGTGCCGAAGGAAGCTCGATGCGCGGCGGCTCTTCGTCCACCAACAACGCGTCGGGCCGCCCGAACAAACCGCCTCGTGCCATCACACCCTCTCCACAGCGTAGACCAGCGGCCCCGCGCCGTGCTCGACGAGATCGCGCAAATCGGCCACATGGGCCGACCGCACGGTGATGACGAGTCCTACTCCCGACATTCGGCTCGCCAGGTAACCCTCTCGGATGAGGAGATTCACGGCGCGCCGCAGGATGGCCTGTTGATCCGTCGGCAACCCACGGAAAAGATTGTCCGAGCGGGTGGCGCGCGGCTCGAACACTTCGCGCTCGAGGAGCCTCGTCGCGAGCGCGCGCACGAGCACGCGCGCCGGCACCTCGCCCGGCTCCGTCGGTACGGGTCCGTCCCACCATCGCTCGAACCCGCCCGCGTGACGCAAGCGCTCGACGTCGGCGCGCCTGAGCGTCAGGTCCGCCGGGAGCGCGTCGTCCAGCGCGAGCATGCGCACCACCTCGAACGGGTGGAGCTCCAGGCGATCGGCAACTTCGACCACGGCGATCGGGCGCAGGGCATCGAGCGGGTTCACGGATCGGCCTCCGCGAGGAGCTCCGGCCGGACCTGGACGACGTAGACCTCCACCCCCGCCGCGTCCAGCTCGCTCGCGGACGCGAGGATGCCCTGAACCGCGTCGAGGGCGCGCGCGCGCACGTCGTCCGGCATCGGCGCGTCGCCCAGCCACAGCTGCACCGCGAGACTCCCTCCGACCTCGGCATAGCGCACCGGCGCTTCCGCCGCGCCAGCCTCGACCACGAACCTCGTCAACCCGCCGACCACCAGGCACGCGAGGCGCAGCCCGAGGCTGTCGCGGTGCTGCGCCCATGCGCGGTACTCCGCCCAGGGCATCGGAAGCACCACGACCATCGCGTTGGGCCGACCGTCGCTCGGCGCGAACGACACCACCGCCGCGATGCTCGCGGTCGGCAGATCGAGCATGACGGACGGACGCTCGACGTCGGCGAGCACGGGGGCGAGACGACGACGAGCCCGCTCCGCGCGCTCCGCGAGCGCCACCGCCGCCGCCGGGGTGACAGGCTCCCAGCCGAGCTCCACCTCGCGCTGACGCGCCAGCTCCGTCAGGGCGTCGGACAGGTCGCGATCCGCCTGCACACGCGCGAGGATCGCCGCGTCCCGGGCCCGCCCGGCGTCGCGGAGCAACCGGCCCCGCTCGGCGACGAGGCGGCGATCGGCCTCGAGCCCCGCCACGAGCGCGTGGCGCTCGGCCGAGGTCGTCTCGCGGGCGAGGTGCTGCAGGCGATCCTCCTGCTCGCGGCGGAGGAGGGCCAACGCGAGCAAGCGACGTCGACGCTCGTCGATGTCGGCGCGCGCGCGCTGCTCTTCCTCTTCGATGCGGCGCAACGCCTGACGCAGCTCGTGCTCCGACGCCGCGCGCGAAGATTCCATGGCGCCGAGGACGCTGACCAACGTGGACGAGAGCGGGGCGGTGTTCATCGACGAGCCGGACACACGCTATTCACATGTTGCCCAGATGCCGACGTTGGCCTGTTCGGCGGCGGTCTGGGCCGTGTAGAGCTGCTCGGCGAGCAGGATGTTGTCGAAGTCTTCGTAGACCCGAGCATAGCCGGAGCGGATGATCGCCGAATTGATGAACGTACCTGGGTCTTCGCCCGCGGTGTCGCCCTCGTCGAGCAGGTACACGTAGGCGAGCGTCCGTCCGTAGGTGTCCTGACAGGTCGCGTCGAAGCTCAGCCGCACGTAGCGGTCGAGCAGGCGATCGGTCGTCCACGCGCGGGACTCCGGACCGTAGCACTGGTCCACCTCCGCGTCGGAGTGGGCGATCTCGGGGGCGTCGACCCCGAGCATGCGGACCGCCTCGCCGCCGCAGCTCTCGAGCTCGATCGTGTCGCCGTCGCGCACGCAGGCGACGTACGCGATCCGTTCGGTCGCGCAGCGCGGCTCGGCGAACGTGGGCACGAGGTCGAGCGCAAAACATGCGATCAGCAGGAGCGGCAACACGTCGACCTCCACGCGCAGGCTACCATGCTCCGCCGGCCATCACCCAGGTGACCCTCGTGCACACCCCGCCTGTCGACGACGACGTGCTCCTGGTCCTCGACGACGTGGGCAAACGTTTCGACATCTACCCCAACGACCGCTCCCGCCTGCTCGAGCTCGTGGGAGAACGCTCGTACCACGCCGAACATTGGGCCGTTCGCAACGTGTCCCTGTCGGTGCGCCGAGGGCAGGCGCTCGGCGTGATCGGCTCGAACGGCGCGGGGAAGAGCACCCTGCTCCGCATGATCGCCGGCGTGACCGAGCCCACCGAGGGCGCGATCGAGGTGAGCGGCCGCCTCGCGACGCTGCTCGACCTGGGCCTGGGCTTTCACGACACCTTCAGCGGCCGCGAGAACATCCGGCTCACCTGCGCCCTCCTCGGCATGTCGGACGCGGAGATCGACGCGCGGATCCCTGACATTTTGAGGTTCGCCGAGCTGGGCGAGTTCATCGACCACCCCGTGCGCACCTACAGCACCGGCATGAACCTGCGCCTGGGCTTCGCGATCGCCGTGCACGCCGAAGCCGAGGTGCTGGTCGTCGACGAAGTTCTGGTGGTCGGCGACCAGTACTTCCAGAGAAAGTGCCTCCGACGCATCGAGCAGGCGCTGGAGGCGGGCACGAGCCTCGTGCTGGTCACGCACGACCTGCACGGGGTACGCGCGCTCTGCTCGGACGTCCTCTGGATGGACGCCGGGCGCCCCCGCCTCATCGGCCCCGCCCGTGAGGTGGTCGAGCAGTACGTCGACCAGGACCGCGCGCGCGTAGGACCGCCGGCCCGGACCCTCACGGTGGTCGAGCCCCGCGGCCGCGACGAGCACGCCATCCCCCTCCCCGTGCGGGCGTCCGTGGCGCCGACCCCACCGCCGCCGCCGACCGACGCCCCGCTTGCCGACGCCATCCTCCGCGCGTTCGGGCGTGACGAGGCCGCGGCGCTGTTCGACGCGCCGGTGGGGCCGCCGCCGTCCGCCGGCGACGCCGACGCGCCGATCGTCGCGGGCACCGGCGAGGCGCGGATCGTCCGGGTTCGGCTCCTCGGGGCCGATGGGGCGGAGCGGGCCCGCTTCCGTACCGGCGAGTCGCTCGTCGTCGCGGTCACCTTCCGTACGACCGAGCCGTTGGAGGATCCGATCTTCGGAGCGGCGGTGTTCCGCAACGACGGCGTCTATGTGTACGGGCCGAATACGAGGTTCGACAACGTTCTTTCGGGTGTCTGGCACGGCGTGTACACCTATTGGCTGCACGTCCCGACGCTCCGGCTGCTCGCCGGGACCTACCGCGTGTCGGTGGCGATCTACGACCGTGGGCACGTGGCGCCTCACGTGTGGCACAACCAGCTCTACGGGTTCGAGGTCGCCCAGGACGTCGAGGATCACGGGCTCGTACAGCTCGAACACACGTGGGGCATGGTCGCGCACCTCACGCCCGCCCCGCCGGAGCGCGCATGAGCCGCGTCCTCGTGCTCGCCACGGGCGCTTCGCCGTCGCCCGAGTCGGTGGACACCTCGTTCGCCCCACTTCGCGCGGCCCAGCTGAGCGCCGGGCTGGAGCCCGACCATGACGTGCTGGTGGCGGCGGCGAGCGACGCCGAGGCCGCGATCGCCGAGACCGACCCGGACGTCGTCGTGAGCGCGGGTGCGTATGCCGCGACGCGCGCCGGCCTCGCCCACGTGGGCGACCGACCGTGGGTCGTCGATCTGCCGGGCGACCCGTTCGCGGACGCCCAGGCCTGCGCATGGGCGCCTGGAGCGGACCCCGCCTCGCGGGAGGTGGTCGCGGACGAGGCCACCGCGGTGTTCGGCGCCGCGCTCACGCGCGGCGATCGGTTCCTCACGATCGGCAACCGAAGCCGGTATTCGACCCTCGGCGCGCTGGGCGCGGTCGGGCGGCTCGCGCGCTTCGCGCCGGGACACGAGCCGATCGACGTGGCGCCCATCGCCTGGCACTTCCCGGGCGCTCCCGAGGCGCCGGCGCGCGAAGAGGGCCGGGACGTGGTGCTGTTCGGGAGCTTCAACACGTGGTTCGACGGAGGCACGTTGCTGCGCGGCCTCCTGCGCGCGATGGAGGCGGCGCCGACGATCACGGTGAGCGTGGTCGGTGGGCCCGTGCCCGGCCACCATGTGCACACCTTCGAGACGTTCGTGGCGGACGCACGCCGCTCGAAGCACGTCGGGCGCTTCCGCTTCCTCCCGCGGCTCCCGACGCGCGAGCTGCTGCGGGTGATCGCGCGTGCGCGGCAGACCGTGTGCCTCGACCGGCCCGGCGCCGAACCCGAGCTCGGCAGCCGCACGCGCGTATTGTTCGCGTTGCACCAAGGGCTCTCGGTCATCGCCACCACCCGCTCGGAGCTCGTGGCGGACCTCGCGCACGGCGGGTGGGTGCGCGGCGTGCCGCCCGAAGACGCCGATGCGGTCGCGACGGCGCTGCTGACGCCCGACCCGCTTCCCGACCGCGCGCCCCTGCGGGAGCGGTACGCCCCGGAGGTGGTCACTGCGTCGCTCTCCCGCTGGCTGCGGTCGCCGCGGCGCACGGCGCCCGCCCCCGGCGCCAGCGTGCTCCTCACCGTCTCCCGCGAGCGCGACGCCTTGCGCGCGGCCCTCGCCGAGCTCCGGGCGAGCCCGACCTTCCGCCTGCTCGACGGCGCCCGCCGCGCGTGGACGCGGCGGTGAACCTCGTCATCGTCGGCAACGGCGTCGCGGGCGTGGAGGCTGCGTTGGCGGCGCGGCGCCGGGATGCGCACGCGCGCATCACGATCATCGGCGACGAGCACCCCCACCCGTTCGCCCGCACCGCGCTCATGTACGTGTACGCGCGCCAGCTCCGGCTCATCGATACGGAGCCCTACGAGCGCGACCTGTACGCGCGCGAGCGCTTCGTGCGGGTGGTCGCGCGCGCGACCGCGCTCGACCCGGCGACGCGCGCCGTCGTGCTCGAGTCCGGCGACCGGGTGCCGTACGACGCGCTCCTGCTCGCTGTGGGCAGCCGTGCGCGACGCCTGCCGTTCGCGACCGACCCCGCCGATCGTGATGGCGTGACCGGGTTCGTCACCCTGCGCGACCTCGAGGCCCTCGAGCGCCTGAGCGCGCGTCCGGGAGCGCGCGCCGTGGTCGCGGGCGGCGGGCTCATCGGAGCGGAGTGTGCGGAGATCCTTCATCATCGGCGCATCCCGGTGACGTGGCTCGTGCGCGACGGCGCGGTGCAGCCGGCCGCCCTGGACGCCGAGGAGAGCGCGGTCGTCGCGGCCCGAGCGCGCGCGCTCGGCATCGACGCGCGCCTCGGGCGCTCCGCGGTGGGGGCACGCCGCGCGGGCGGGGAGCTGCGGGGCGTGGTGCTCGACGACGGCGAGGTGGTGGACGCGACCCTGATCGTGGAGGCGATCGGGGTCGAACCGGCGACGGAGTGGCTCGCGTCGAGCGGCGTGCTCCGAACGGACGCGGGCGGGCTCGTGACCGACGACACGCTCGCGACGTCGATCCACGGCGTGTGGGCCGCCGGCGACTGCGCGGCGGTGCCGACGCGGGACGGGGCGCTGCGCGTCGAGACCCTCTGGTACACCGCGCGCGACCAGGGACGCGTGGCCGGAGACAACCTCCTGGGCGCGGGGCGCACGTACCGCCGAACCGCATGGTACAACGCCGCGAAGCTGTTCGACGTAGAGTACACGACCGCGGGGAGGATCCCCCTTGCGGGCAGCGCCGAGGAGCGCGCGGCGACCGTGTGGTTCCAGCGCGGCCCGGCGCCCGGCGCGACCCTCCGCGTGGTGTGCGAGGGGGCGCGCGTGGTGGGGTTCAACGCGCTCGGCGCGCGATGGGACCACACCCTCTGGATGCGCTGGATCGCCGAGCGACGCACCCTGGACGAGGTGCTGGAGCGCCTGCCCGACGCGAGCTTCGACGAGGAAGGTGCGGTGAGGTTTCGGGTGTTGCCTTCGAGCGTGCGGCGGGAGGGGACGACGTGCAGATCGGACTGATGGACACGTGGGACCGCCCGATGCGCGCGCGCGGCCTGGCCGCGTGGGCGCTCTCGGCGCTCCTGTTGGCGTTTTATGTGGATGTCTACTTCTTCTCGCACCTGGACGTGCCCGCGCGCGCCCTCGGGCTCGACAGCAAGTGGACGCTGTACGGCGCGCTGTACACCCTCGCGATCGTCGGCGGCGCCGCGCGGTTCTTGCGGACCCACGGCACGACGCCGTACCAGGCGCGTCGCACCTGGAGCCTCGTGGCCGTGCAGGTCGTGCTGGCGTTCGCCCTGCCGAACGTGATGAAGGCGCTCGGCCAGCCCGAGGTGTACCTGAGCTACTTCTGGCCGTTGAAACTCGAGTACCTGTTTCCGGACACTCTCGCCGCGCTCCCGTCGTGGGCGGCGACCTGGGTCGTCTTGGGGGGCCTCGTCGCCGCGCCGGTCGCCGCCGTCCGCTTCGGCAAGCGGTGGTACTGCGGGTGGATCTGCGGCTGCGGGGGGCTCGCGGAGACCTTCGGCGACCCGTGGCGGCACCTGTCGGACCGCTCGACGCGCGCCTGGCGTATCGAGCGCGTCGTGCAACTGACGGTGCTCGGCCTCGCCCTCGCGACCACCGCGCTCGTGTTGTTCGCCGCGACCCCGCAGGGGGCGCCGCTGGCGGGCGCCGCGGGGACGGTGCGAAGCGCGTACGGCTTCGGCGTCGGCGCCGTGTTCTCGGGGGTGCTGGGGGTCGGGCTGTACCCCCTGATGGGCACACGGGTGTGGTGCCGCTTCGGGTGCCCCATGGCGGCCTTGCTCGGCTTCGCGCAGCGGGCCGGGAACTTCCGCGTCCGGGTGAAGCGGGACATGTGCATCGCGTGCGGCAACTGCTCCGCGTACTGCGAGATGGGCATCGACGTGCGCGCGTACGCGATGCGGAACGAAGACGTGCGCCGCGACGCGTGCGTGGGGTGCGGCTTCTGCGCGCACGTGTGCCCCCGCGGGGTGCTGCGCCTCGAAGCACGCCCGGCCGCGGAGGGCGAGAAGCTGGAGTGGCACCTCGATCTTTGAGGGGATCTCCGAGGGGATCTCCGAGGGGATCTCCGAGGGCGACTCAGAACGCGACGTCGACGCCGAGACCGAAGCCCCCGCGCGGGTCGCGCTCTCCCGGGTTCCATACGATGTACCGGCCGTACACCTCGACGGGGTCGACCACGCGGTAGCCGACGCGCACCTCATCCTCGGTGAGGCGATCCTCGAGGGGGCCCGCGAAGCCGTCGAGGTGGCGATAACTGCCGTGAAGCCGGCCGAGGTGCAGGCCGAGCAGGATCTCGCCGCCCGCGGCGACGCGCGCGACGTGCGCCTCGGGGCCCCACGTGCCCGCCTCGAAGGTGCCCACGCCGCCGAGGAACAGCCCGAGGCGGACGTCGGCCGTGCCGCCCCCCAGCAGGTCGAACCCGACGCCGGCGCGGCCGAGCCACGCGTCGCCGGGCTCGATGCGCACGGCGCCGAGGAGGTAGGCGTCGCGGTCGCCCTCGAGCCGCGCCTCGAGATCCAGCGCCGGCACCGCCGGCCACGCGTGGACGCCGGCCGACAGGTGCGACTCGGGGAACGGGAAGGCGAACGCGGACGACAGCAGCGTGAGGAGCACGAAAACCTCCATGACACCCCTTGGACACCACGCCTGCCGACGACCGTCACGTGGCCTCCCACAAACCCACGCGGTTGCCCTCGGTGTCCATGACGACGGCCGTGCGGACCCCACGGACCGGCGGACTCGCCCGCGCGAGGCGCGCGCCGCCGAGCGCCCCGGCGCGTCGCAGCGCCGCCTCGATCGACACCACCCGCACGTAGAGCTCCGGCCCGGCGGTGCTCGGATCGCCCGCGGGGCTCAGGAGCGCCGCGAGCCCGCAGGGCGACCGCAGCTCACGCTCGTCGGGCCCCGCCCGGACGACCGACCACCCGAACAGGTCGACATAAAATCGGCACGCGCGGTCCAGATCGCGCACGGCGATCCGGACGCGCGCGACGCCCCCCGGCGGCACGTGCGACATGCCACCCAGATACTGCACACCCGTTCACGAGTCCAGCAAAAACCGCGCGACCGTCCGCCAGGAATTGTCCGCTGCCGGATCATCGACGACCTGAGCCAGGAAACGCCGAGCGGCGTCGGAGTCTCCGCGGCGGCGCGCGAGGTCGCCGAGCAGGTAGGTGATCCGCGCGCGCTCGCGGGGCTCGAGGGACGCGTGGAGGGCGCGGGTGTAGTGATCGGTTGCCTTCGCCTGAAGCGCACGTTCGATGTCGATCGCGTGCAGCCGCAGCCGCGCCACGCCCGCCGCCTCGCGCGGCTCGAGCGGCCCCGTGGCCTCGAGCGCGACGAGGTGGGCGTCGCGCTCGGACGGCCAGCCGCCGCGATGCGCGACGCGGGCCATGTTGAAGAGGAGCTTCCGTCGGTCGGAGGCGGAGAGCGGCTTCTTCAGCTCCTCCCATCCGAGCTCCAGGATCGTCCGCGCGCCGATGGGCCCTTCGACGGCCGCGTAGTACCCCACCGCCGCGTCGCGCGCGGTCCAGCTCGCCTCGAGCCAGAGATCGCCGAGGAACGCGTCGTCACGACCGAGCACCGCGTACATCGCCGCGGCGATCGCGTAGCGGTCCCAGGGCCGCGGGCTCGACGGGTCCGGGAGGGCGGCCACCGCGCTGGAGAGCGCCGTCGTGAGCGCCGGCACCTTGCCGACGGGCACGGGGGACCGCATGTCCTCGTTGTACAAGCTGAACAAGGACGAAGTGCACGTGGCGACACGGTACGCGCGCCACTGCCCCTCGCTCCCGTAGCTCGCGAGATCCGAGTCCCAGCCGCCCGCCGCGTTCTGCGACAGGCGGTCGTGCACCGCCACCGTGCCGCCCCCGACCGGACATGGGAGCTCGGTGACCGCGACCTGCACCGCCCACGCCGCGGCGACCACGAAGAAGGGCGTCACCTCAGGCCCGCGCGCGGCGGCCGCCCGACGCGTACGTCGACACGATCCGCCCGAGCCGCTCGAGCTGCTCGGAGGCGCGCGCGACCCGCGACCGCGCCTCGGCGGGCACGCCGTCGACGAGCTCCACCATCTCCAGCTGCCCCATGGCCACGGTGAGCGGCTGCGCGAACTCGTGCGCGGCCTCCGCGGCGGTGGCCACCCCGGCGGCGCGCCGCTCGCTCGCCACGACCTGGCTCGCGGCGTCCTCCAGGCGGGACGCGAGCGCGACCTGTTCACGTCGATCCGAGAAGAACCCGAGGGTGCCGATGGGCATGTCGCGGTCGTACAACACGCGCGCGGTGAGCCGCGCCGGGATGAGCTCGCCGTTGCGCGCGCGCAGGGTGACGTCCGTGGTCTCGGGCGCGCCACGCTGCAGCGCGTCGCGGGTGTGCACGCGCTCGCCGACGCGGCGAGCGTCCTCGGCCCGGTGGTAGAGGTCCGTCACGTGCACCCGCCCCAGCGCCTCCTCCGCGCTGAACCCCAGCACCGCCTCGGCGGCCGGGTTGAACAGCAGGATGCGGCCCTGGGCGTCGGCGAGCACGAGGGGAACGGGCACCAGCGCCACCACCTGTTCCGCGAAGTCTGGTGGCAACCCGCCCATCGTGCCGGGTGTATCCGATCGGGACGCCGCCGGCGCCGCTACTTCCCGCGGCCCGCCCACGCCGCGAGCGCCCAGCCGCGCACCTCGGCGACGGGCACCCCGAAGGCGCGCGCGTGCCCCGCGCAGTCCTCGTGCTCCGGCGCCGCGTGCAGCACCACCCCATCGTGCTCCGCCACCTTCACCCGGACGATCCCGTAGGGCGTGGCGACCTCGTCGAACCGGCGCGCCGCGACTTCGCGCGCGGCCACGGACCAACGGTAGCCGAAGGTCCCGGAGTGCCGCAGCAGCGCCTCGCCGACCGAGACCCGGCCCGCGACGGGCGTGATCGCGCTGACGAGCAGCCCGGGCCGCCCCTTCTTCATCAGCACGGGGGTCACCCAGGCGTCGACCGCGCCCGCATCCAGCAACGCCTGGATCAACGCGGGCACTGACTCGCCCGTGAGGTCGTCGACCTGCGCGCGGAGCTCGAGCACCTCCGGCACCGCGCCGGCGTCTCCGTCGCCGAGGATCACCCGAAGCACGTTCGCGTGCGTCGACGGGTCCCGCGTGCCGGCGCCGTAGCCGGACGCGCGCACCCGCATCGCCGGGAGGGGCCCCGGCACCGCGAGCGCCGCCACCAACGCGGCGCCCGTCGGCGTCACGAGCTCCCCGGAGAACGGGGATGCCTCGATGGGAAATCCACGGAGTACCTCGACCGTTGCCGGGGCCGGCACGGACAGGAGTCCGTGCGCCGTGCGCACCGTCCCGTGCCCCATCGGCAGCGTCCCGCACACGAGGCGATCGACGCCGAGCTCCTCCAGCGCCGCGCACGCCGCCACGATGTCGACGATGGAGTCGACCGCGCCCACCTCGTGGAAGGTGACCTCGTCCGCCGGCATGCCGTGGACGCGCCCTTCGGCCTCGGCGAGCACCGCGAAGGTGCGCAAGGCCCGCTCGCGCACCCGCGGGCGCAGGGCCGCGCGCTCCAGGACGCCACGAATATCCCTCCAACGCCGAGAAGGCTGGCCCGGATACTCGTCGGCGCCGTGATCGTGAGGTTCGTGCGGGTGGCCGTGAGCATGGCCGTGAGCATGGCCGTGATCGTGGCCGTGGCCGTGGCCGTGATCGTGGCCGTGGCCGTGGCCGTGATCGTGCGCCGGCCCCGCGACCCGCGGCGCCGCCGGCGACCCGTCGATCGGCCGTACGACGAACCGCGTGGCGACGTACGCGCCGCGCGCGACGCGCTCCGTGTGGGCCACCCAGCCGTCCACGCCGAGCCCCCGAACCTCCTCCAACACGGCGCCGAGATCGGCCCCGGCGTGCACCAGCGCGGCGACGAACATGTCGCCCGCGATGCCCGCGAACGCGTCGATGTAGAGGACCGTGCTCACGCGGGGCCTCCGGCGCGGTTGACGAGGGCCGCGGCGTACCCGGCGCCGAAACCGTTGTCGATGTTGACGACGGTGACGCCGGGCGCGCAGGCGTTGAGCATCGTGAGCAGCGCGGCGACGCCGCCGAAGCTCGCGCCGTAGCCCACCGACGTCGGAACCGCGATGACCGGCACCGCCACGAGCCCCGCGACGAGCCCCGGCAGGGCCCCGTCCATGCCCGCGACCACGACCACGACGCGGCACGCGCGCAGGGCCTCCACGTGCGCGAGCACGCGGTGCACGCCCGCGATCCCGACGTCGTGCAGCGTCCACACCTCCGCGCCCATCGCCGCCGCGACGACGGCCGCCTCCTCCGACACCCGGCGGTCGCTCGTGCCGGCGTCCACCACCCCCACGCGGCCCGCGGCCACCGGTCCGGGCCCGACGCGCGCGAGCACGACCTCGGCGAGGGGGTGCCAGGCGACCTGGATCTCCGGCCACCGGGCGGTGGCGTCCTGCAGACGCTCGACGAGGGCCGCGGCCTTCGCGGCGTCGACGCGCGTCGCGAGCGCGGCCTGTCCCGCGTCGATCAAGCGGAAGAAGATCCCGACGATCTGATCGGCCGACTTCCCCGCGCCGTAGACCACCTCCGGGAACCCGGTCCGCCGCGGTCGATCCAGGTCCACCGTGGCGTACGGCAGCTCGGCGGGCGGCGCGCTCGGCGGTACGGCCGCGCGCAGCGCCGCACGCGCGTCGTCCACAGTGACGCTCCCGGACGCGAATGCGCGCAAGATCGCCTCGATCCGTACGTCGTCCATCGCTCGACCCTCCTCCGCGCCGCCGCGCGCGTATAGCCTGTGAGGACGTGCTGCCGCTCTTCCTTCACACCGTCGCGCTCGCAGGGGACGTCGCGCTCTACGATCGCGCCGTCGACCTCGTGGAGCGACACTACCTTCGGCCGGAGGCGGTCGACGCCGCGGAGATGTTCCGCGCGGCGGGCCGGCAGCTCGAGGGCCGCGTGGAGTGGCTGCTGGTCGACGCGGGCACCGACACCCTGCAGCTCCGGGACGGCGGCGGCAAGTGGTCGGCCGAGGTGCGCTTGTTGTCGGCGGACGAGCTCCCCCAAGCCCTCGCGCGCCTCGAGGACGCCGTGCGCGGCGCCGGCCTGCCGCTCGACGAAGAGTTCGACCCGCGCGTGGAGATCCTCCGCGGGGCGATCCGGACGCTCGACCGCCACTCGGTGATCCTGCACGCGGCGAGCCTCGAGCGGTTCGACGAGCGCTTGTCCGGGGTGTTGTCCGGAATCGGGTCGACCTTGTCGCTGCGCGAAGACCGGCTCGTGATCACCGACCTCGTGCCCAACGGCCCCGCCGAGCGCGCGGGGCTGCGCGCCGGCGACCACGTGGCGCGGATCGACGGGGTCTCGACCGTCGGGATGGTGCCCGCCGACGCCACCGAGCGCATCCGCGGGGTCGCCGGCACCGCGGTGACCCTGCTGCTGCGCGACCCGGCCGGTGCCGCGCGCGAGGTCCGCGTCTCACGCGAAGAGATCACGATCCGCAACGTCACGGCATCGGTGGCGGACAACGGGGTCGGCGTCATCACGATCGATCACTTCTCGGAGCAGACGCGCGCGTGGCTCGACCACGCGATCGAGGATCTCCGTGCCAAGCACGCGATCTCCGACGGACTCGTGATCGACCTGCGCGGCAACACCGGGGGATCCCTGCACCAGAGCGCGCACGCCGCGGATGCCTTCGTGAGCGACGGCACCCTCGTGACGACCGCGGGCCGCGGCGGCGCCCCCATGTCGGGCCTCGTGGCGCGGATCGACGCCCGCCCGGAGCACACGCCCAGCGACATCGGGCCGATCGTCGTGCTCATGGACCCGGCGACGGCTTCCGGCGCCGAGATCCTCGCCGGCGCCCTCGCCGCGCACGATCGCGCCGCGTTGCTCGGACAGCGCTCGTTCGGCAAGGGCACCGTCCAGAAGCTGTACCAGGTGGATCCGGCGATCAAGCTCAAGCTCACCGTCGCCGAATGGCTCGTGGCCGGCCACACGCGGGTGGCCGACGTGGGCCTGACCCCCGACCTCACCGTCGACGCGGTCGCGATCGACGGGGACGCCGTGCGTTGGGACCCGGACGCCGAGATGTCGCCCGTCGGCCATGTCGCCTGGGTCGACGACGGCGTGAGGGACACCCCGCTCACGATCGCGGCGGCCCTCGCCCGCGCCGCCACGTCTCCCACCCGCGCGTCCGTCCTCGAGGCGGCCACCGCCGCGCTGCCCGCCCTGCGCGCCGACGAGCAAGAGCACCTCGCCGCGGCCTTCGCTGCCCGAGGGGTCGATTGGACCGCGCCAGCCCGCGCGCAGCACCTCGACGGCGTGCGCGCCACCGCCCGTGTCGACGGAGAAGCGCAGGCCGGAGGCACCGCGAACGTCGAGGTCGTCGTCACCAATGACGGCCCGACGATCTGGCGCGCCGCGATCCGCCTGCGCTCGTCGAGCCCGGTATGGGACGGCGCGGTGCTGCCGATCGGCCAGCTCCGCGCCGGCGAATCCCGCGTGGTGCGCACCCCCGTGCGCCTCCGCGACGCGGCCGACACCCGCACCGACGACGTCACCCTCGAGCTCGAGGCCGAGCGGGCATCGCCCGTGACCGTCGGCGCGGCGCGGCTCGCCGTGCGCGGCGCGCCAACCCCGGTCGTCGGGGTGAGCGCGCGCCTGCGTCCGGATGCGCGCGTCGAGGGAGTCGACCTGTTGCCCGGATCGACCCTCCTCGCGCTGGATGTCACGCTCGTGAATCGAGGTTCGACCTCGTTGTCCGACGTGCAGGTCCGGCTCCCGTTCCCGGCCGTGGACGGCGTGGAGCTCGTCGACGCGCGGTCCGGCCCGCTCGCGCTCTCGCCGGGCAAACCGCTGACCACGACCCTGCGCCTCGCCGTCACGAGCCCGGACGCCCCCCGTGTCGTCCCCCTCGACATCGACGTGCTCGTCGGCGCCGAGGCGCACCGGTACCCGCTCGACGTCTCCCGACGCGGCGAGCGCGTCCGCAGGGAGCCGCCGCAGATCGTGGCGGTCGCGGCGGGGCCGGTCCTGCCCATCGGGTCGACGACCCTCTCGATCGCCGTGTCCGACGACGCCCGCGTCGACCACGTCACGGTGACCGCCGGCGTCGAGACCGCGCAGCGCCGACGTTCCTCCACCGTCTACGGGCACGAAGACGACAAGGTGGCCTGGGTGGCCACCGGCGCGCGTCGGGGCGACTTCACCGTCGCGGTGCCCGTGCGGGAGGGCGTCAACCGGTACCGCGTCGTCGCGGAGGACGACGTCGGCGCGCGCACGATCGAAGACGTGTACGTGCTCGGTGAAGTGCTCGGCGACGCGCCCGAGGCGCTCTCCGGCGAATGATCGCCCGCGCTACCGCGCGACGGTGTCCACGGCGACCTCATCCTCGCCCGTGACCCCGATCATGACGGCGTCCTCGTGCCCGTACACCGCGACGTCGACCGCCGCGAAGGGCGACACCACCGCCGACGCGGTGAACCCGTCGATGGCGTTGCCGCGCAGCAGCTCGACCGAGCCGGAGACGTCGAGCACGACGATGAACCACTCCCCGGCGTCGTCGACGTGGGCGTCGATCGCGACCGCGGTCGGCGCCGGCGTGGACCACACCTCGCCGGTGTCGTCGAGCACGGCGAGGGTGCCCGCGGCGTCGAGCAGGACGACGTGATCGACGGCGTGGCCGGACGGGAAGGCAAGGTCGACGATGTCGTAGCCGGCGTGCCAGTCGGACCGGGTGAACACCGGCTCGGTGTCTTCGGGGTCGAACGCGTACAGCGCGAGCCCGCCGGCGTCCGAGACCCATACGTAGGGAACCCCGCCGACTTCCTGCACGCCGCAGCGATCCGCGTACACGTCGGACACCTCGGCGGTCACGCTGACCGCCGACGTCGTCGTGTCCCACTGGAGGTACATGAGCACGCCGTCGGAGGTCTCGCAGGCCGCGGCGCGCAGGATGTCGGAGGCGTCCCGATGAAAGCCGACGGACTCGAACGACGCGAGGGTGTCGGTGCTCGTCGAGCTCGGCCCCGAGCCCGCGGCGCGTGACACGTCGTAGCGGATCATGCGCACGCCGCGGGTGCCGGTCCCGAAGGTGAGCGGGACGACGCCGTACAGGTAGCTGTCGGTGGCGTCGAACTCCTGGCCCTCTCCGAGGCTGAAGCTCGGGGATCCGACGTTCGCGAACCAGGCGATCTGGCCGTCTCGCCCGTCGGTCACGTCGCCGGAGCTCCAGTAGAGCGCGACCGCGCTCTGCGCGTAGGTCGTCGTGGAGCCGGTGTTGAACGTGTCGGCCGCGATCGACAGATACACCCGGTTGTCCGCCGCGCGGAACACGGGGTCGTGCGCGCCGGTCCAGGTCCACCCGTCGAGCCGGTCGAGCTCGACCCCGCCATCCGTGCCCTCGCAGTCGGCGTCGAGGCCGTCGTCGAGCGTCTCTTGGGCCCCGGGGAAGGCCAGCGGCTCGGCGTCGTCGCAGTCGCCGCCAGGGAGCGCCCCCGAGCCGGCGACACCCTCCGTGGGGAGCCCGACGTACGCGTCCGGGACGAAGCCGTCGCCGTCCGCGTCGTAGTCGTCGTCCTCGCCGCAATCTTCGTCGACGCCCGTGTAGAAGCTGTCGTCCGAGCCGGGGAAGATGCGCGCGATGTCGTCGTTGCAATCCCCGTTGGCGAGGGTGCCGCCGTGCTCGACGTGCTCGAGGTACCACTCGTCCGGGACGAAGCCGTCGCCGTCCTTGTCGTAGTCGTCCGCCCCGTCGCAGTCGGTGTCGACCCCGTCGTACCAGGTGTCCTGCGCGCTCGGGCGGATCGCCGGGTCGAGGTCGTCACAGTCGCCCGCGGGCAACGCACCGGTCCCATCGGCGTACTGCGTGGCGAGCCCGGCGTAGGCGTCCGGCACGAACCCGTCGCCGTCCTGGTCGTAGTCGTCGACGCCGTCGCAGTTCTGATCGACCCCGTCGTACCAGGTGTCCGGCTGCTGCGGAGACACGCGCGGCGCCGTGTCGTCGCAGTCGTTGCCGGGCAGCGCTCCCGAGCCGTCGACCCCTTCCGTGGAGAGCGACTCGTATCCGGACGGCACGAAGCCATCGAAGTCCTGATCGTAGTCGTCCTGTCCGTCGCAGGCCTGGTCGATGCCGTCGTACCAGGTCTCCGGGAGGGACGGGCCGATCGAGGCGTCCCCGTCGTTGCAGTCGTCGGCCTTCCGGATCCCGTCGCCGTCGTCGTCCACCTCCTGGATCTGCGCGGCGAGGTCCTCGTCGGAGAGCCAGGTGCAAGCGGACAGGAGCGCGAGGGGCACGAGCATTGGGACGATGCGGGACATCCTGCTTCCAACGAGGGTGGTCATGGTAGCACGGGCGCCCCGAGGCGGAGGAGCCACTCGACGTTGCCCGCCCTCGCGCCGGGCACCGGGCTCTCCATCGCGCCGTTCGGCGAGAACCCGCACGCCCGGGCGGCCTCCGCGACCTCGTCGAGGGCGCGGCGACGGTCCGCGGCGTCCGTCACGCGCCCCCCCTTGCCGACCGCCTGCGGACCGAGCTCGAACTGCGGCTTCACGAGCACCACGGCCTCGCCGTCCGGCGCGAGCAGGCGGCGCGCGGTGGGGAGGATCAAGCGGAGCGAGATGAAAGAAAGATCGCCGACGAGCATGGAGATCGGCTCTGGAAGCGACGTGAGGTGCCGTGCGTTGGTACGCTCCATCACCACCACGCGCGGGTCCGAGCGCAGCTTCCACGCGAGCTGGTTGTACCCGACGTCGATCGCGTAGACGCGCGCCGCGCCGCGCTGCAGCAGGCAGTCGGTGAACCCCCCGGTGGACGCGCCTAGATCGGCACACACCGCGCCCGTCGGCACGACCCCCCAGGCGTCGAGCGCCGCCTCGAGCTTCAGCCCGCCGCGCGACACGTACGGGCACGTGTCGACGCGCACGCGCACGCGCTGCGCCGCCCGCACCGGAGTTGCCGGCTTGTCGCACACGACGTCGTCGACGAGCACGACCCCGGCGCGCACGAGGGACTGCGCCTTCTGGCGGGACTCGGCCAGGCCGCGTGCCACCAGTGAGAGATCGAGGCGCTCCCCCGCCAAGGGATCAGCTCGACCGCTCGACGATACGGCGAGCGAGCGCGTGCAGGGCGCCGGCGTCCGGGAGGCCCGCGAGCGCCCGACACGCGACGTCGGCGTGCTCGCGCGCCGCGGTGCGCGCGCCGTCGAGGCCCAGGAGCTTCACGAAGCTCGGGGGCCCTCCCTCCGCGGCGTCCTGGTCGGCGTCGAGGACGTCGTCGTGGATCTGGAACGCGAGTCCGACCGCGGTGGCGTACTCGTCCAGCGCCTCGACCGTCGCCGGGGGGGCCCCCGCCGCGATCGCGCCCATGCGCACCGCCGCGCGGATGAGCGCCCCGGTCTTCGCGCCGTGGAGGCGGAGGAGCGCGGTGACGTCCTCGATGGGCCCGTCCGCCCCGATGTCGACCGCCTGGCCGGCGATCATCCCGCGCGCGCCCGCCGCGCCGGCGAGCTCGCGCACGAGCCCCCCCGCCTGATCCGCCGGCGCCGTGGCCAGCACCGCGAACGCCTCCGTGAGGAGGGCGTCGCCCGCGAGGAGCGCGAGCGCCTCGCCGTACACGACGTGCACCGTCGGTCGTCCGCGTCGCTCGTCGTCGTCGTCGAGGCAAGGGAGGTCGTCGTGCACCAGGGAGTAGGTGTGCAGCAGCTCGACCGCCACGGCGGGCACCATGGCGCGTCGCGGATCCCCTCCGGCCGCCTCGGCCGCCGCGAAGCACAACAACGGCCGCATGCGCTTGCCACCGGTCGCGAGCGGGTACCGACACGCGTCGCGCAGACGGGGCGGCCAGGCCGTCGCGAACGTCGCCCCGAGCGCCTCCTCGAATGCGGGTAGGCGCGCGGCGGTCCACGCCGAGAGCTCGGGGTCGGTCATCGGGGGGCTCCTTCCGGCTGCTCGAGGGCGAGATCGGCGTCGACACGGGCGAGGTTGCGGCGGATGTCCTCCGCGTACGAGTTCTCCGGATACCGGTCGTTGATCGCGGCGAGGCGGACCCGCACCGCCTCGAGCGCGCGGGTCCTCTCGGGCGACCGTGGCCGCGCGCGGGCGTCGAGGAACGCGCGACCCGCAGCCTCACGCTCGGCGCGCGCCCACCCGTCCACCGCCTCACGACGCAGCGCCAGGGACTCGGGCGTCGCGGGCGCGCCGTCGAGGGCGGCCACCGCGTCGAGATAACGAGCTTCGGCGAGGGCCTTACGCGCGCCGACGACGTCCGCCGCGGACGGAGCCACGGGCTCGACGGGCGCGGGCGGAGACTCGACCGGCGCGGGGCGATCCGGGGCGAGCACCTCCTCCTGCACGGGGGGCGGAAGGTCGAGTCGGATCGCCTGCTCCGCGCTGCGCGCCTCGACGTCGAGCAACGCGGACACGGCGTCGTAGACGGCGCGCTGCGCCGCCGCGTCCCGGCCGCGCATGGCGTACACGAGGTCGCGCAGGACGAGGAGGCGATCGCGAGAGTCGGCGTTGGTGCTCGAAGCGAGCTGCTCGTGGATGCGCGTCTCGAGCGGGCCGAACGACACCGGGTCGACGGTGACGGGGGTGCTCGGCGGCGCCGCTGCCTGGGCCTCGGCCACGGCCTGCCCCGTCCCGTCGCGAGGCGCCCCGAGCCACGGCCACACGCACGCGAGTGTGAACAGCAAGAGCATCGCGGGGCCCTATCGCGGCGTCAGAGCTCGTCCCAGATGGACGGCTCCGACGTGGGCGCCGCGTCGGGCGGCGTGTCCTCCAAGCCCTCCTCCCGCTGCCCCGGCTCCGCGTCGACCGGGGGGGTCGCGGGCGGCAGCGGCGACGCCGACGTCCCGGCCGCGGCCGCCGCGGGCTCGGCGAACGGCACGAAGCGCCGCCCCTCCACCCGCAGCGTGGTCGGCCCGTCGTCCGGAGCGCCCTCGCGCGGCAGCCCCGTCCCGTCGAGCACCGGCGCGCGCGTCGCGCCCTCCGGCGGCAGCCACTCGTCGAAGCCGGCGCGGCCGCACAAGCCCGCCTCCGCCATGCGCTCGACGGTTCCGAGCCATACCGGCAGGGCCCCGTTCGCTCCCTGGATGCGCACCGCTCCGCGTCGCATCGCGCGATTGTCGTCGTAGCCGACGTACACGCCCACGGTGTAGGCGTCCCCCCACCGGGGCGGCCCCGTGGTGGTGCGCGGCGCGAACCCGAGAAACGCCGCGTTGCGCCAATCGTTCGTGGTGCCGGTCTTGCCGGCGAGGGGGATCGGCGCCCCCGCGACCGTCACCGCGCCGCGCGCCCGTCGCCCGGTGCCCACCCGCACGACATTGCGCAGGATGTCGCCGACCAGCGCACCGGCGGTGGGGTCCGCCACGGCCTCGGCGCGGGTCGACGCCCGATAGATGACGTTGCCCCGTGCGTCGCGGATCTCCGCGATCAGCCCTGGCCCGACGCCCGGAGCCGGGAGCTCGAAGGTGGCGCGGGTCCCTGGGACGGAGCCCTCTCGAAACCCGCGCCCGTCGATCGTGTACCGGGCACCGCTCAGGAACCCCTGATAGATCGCGCTCATCTCGCCGAGCGTGACGTCCGCCACGCCGAGCGGAAGGGCGAGCGTGGTCGGCAAGTCCTCCGCGACCCCGAACGCCGCGGCGAGCCGCTCGACATACCGTGTCCCGACGAGCTGGCGGAAGTCAGGGTCGAGCGCCAGAAGCTCCGGGTCCCACGGATCCCGTCCCTGAAGCTCGGTGACCCGCGCGTCGACGGCGGCGCGGAGCGCCTTCAGCGTGGCGACGTGCAGCACTCCGTGCACCAGGCGATCGTCGAGCGGCACGACCGCCGGCTCCACGGCGGGCTCGGGCACCGCAGGCGGCGGCGCCACCGCGCTCGGGTCCGCGGGCTCCGGCGCGGCGGTCCACGGCGGACGGCCGCAGAAGGACGCGTCGGGCGCGCAGGCGCGCACGGCCTCCTCGAGGTCGAGCAGGTTGAGGTCGAGCAGCTCGAGGCGCGCGGCGCGATCGTCCGCGGATGCCCGCAACAGGCGCGCGCGCTCCGCCGCGAACCCGTGCCCGTGTTGCAGGGACCGCACCGCCGCCGCGTCGCTCGGGTGCGCGCTGAACGCGATCCCGCCGAGGACGTCGTCCTTGGCGAGGGTGAACGCGCGACGCTCGAGCATCTCCGGCGTGGAGCGGAGGCCCTCCTCGTCGCGCAGCCGCGCGACCCACCCGCTCGCCGTCTCGTCGGGGCGCGCGGCGAGCCCGACGAGCTCCGCGAGGCGGCGGAGCTGCTCGGGGTTCAGGTGATCCACGAGGCGCGCCAGCAGCCACACGCTCGCGAGGTTCTCCGAACGCGCGCCCGCGAGGCTCATCGTCACCCACGGATCGCTCGCGTGGTCGGCGCGCGGCGTGTAGAAGGTGCCCCGGAACGGGAACACGGACCGCCGGTTATCGAGGATGTCCGTCGGTTCCCACCCGAGGTGCAGCGCCGCGGCGTACACCACGGGCTTCCAGGTGCTGCCGAACTGTCGGCGCGCGGAGAGCGCGCGATCGAAGTTCCGGTTGTCGTTGCCGCCGACCAGGGCCCGCACCATCCCGTCCTCGAGCACGAGCACGGCGCCCTGGAGCTCCGGGCGAAGCTCGACATCGCAACGGTCGAGCCCGCGGCCGCGGGCCTCGCGCACGCTCGCGGTCACGATGGCGCCGACCGGAAGCGCGGCCTCGACGGCGGCGACATCGGCGCTCGTGGCGCGAGCGCTCAGGCTGCCGACGCGGGCGCGCGCCACGATGTCCGCCACGCGTTGCAGCCCGGCCGCGTCGACCGTACACACCCGCCCGCCCACGTCGAGGCGGAGCCCGTCAGCGTCCCATCGTTCGACGCGGGCCGGCTGGAACGAGCGCGGGACGAGCGCCTGCCCCGGCGCGACCGGCACGGGGGTGTCGTCGGGCAGGCGCCACGCCTTCGCGGGCGCACGCTCGAGCACCGGACCGATCTCGCTGAGGTGGTGCCAAAGGGCGTACTGCGCGCCGATCTGCGCGGCGGGGTCGATGCCGGTGACGATCTGGATGCCCGCGGTCGACGGGTTGGAGATGCCGAGGCGCTCGAAGAGCTCGATGAACGTCGGCTCCTCCAGCTCCCGCTGCACCTCGTCCATGATCACCGAGCGGTCGTACTGGAACGCCCCGCGCCGGAACACGAGCGGCTCGGCGAGGAGCGCCGGCAGCTCGCGCGCCGGGACGTACCCCTCCTCCACCATGCGCCGGAGCACGTAGGCCGTGCGATCCTCCGCGGCGGCGCGCGCCGCGGCCCGGCGCTCCTCGCTCTCCCCGAGGAAGGGGTTGTACCGAGAAGGGGCCTTCACGAGCCCGGCGAGGAACGCGCACTCCTTGAGCGTGAGCTCACGCGGAGCCTTGTCGAAGAAGTACCGCGCGCCGATCCCGAGCCCACGCCCGTTCGCGCTCACGTGGAACTGGTTGGCGTAGAACTCGAGGATCTCCTCCTTCGAGAAGTGCGCCTCGAGGCGCAGCGCGTCCACGAGCTCGACCAGCTTGCTCCGAACGCTGCGATCCGGACGATAAAATAGGTTCTTTGCCGTCTGTTGGGTGAGGGTGCTCCCCCCCGCCACCACCCGGCCCGCCCGCACGTTCTGAATCGCGGCGCGCACGATGTGCTTCGCGGAGACGCCGGGATGTTCGAAGAAGGCGCCGTCCTCCGACGCCACGATGGCGTGGACCCAGTCCTCCGGGATGTCGTTCCACGGCACCCAGGCGCGGTGCTCGACGTCGAAGAACACGCCGATCCGCGTCGCCCCGTCGCGGTAGTACACCGGCGACTCCTGGGCGATGATCCCGAGGATCGCGTCACGCGTGAACTCGGGCCCCGGGTCGTCGACCACGTAGCGCTGGTACGCCCACGCGAGGCCGACGCCGGTCGGCACGCCGAGCACGACCACCACGACGGCGAGCCAGCGCAACGCGCGGCCGACGGCCTGAACGACGCGCTTCATCCCATCGCCTCCCGGAGCAGCTCGAAGGCGCGGCCGTAGCACGCCTCGGTCGTGTGGCGCTCGGCGACCGCGCGGCACGCCTCGGACCAGTCGCCCGCGGCCGCGCGCCGCAGGCCGGCTCGGAACCCGGCCGCGTCCGACGCGACCATCCACGGGAACGGAAGGATCTCCGCGGCGCCGTTCGAAGGCGTCGTCAGCGCCGGCACGCCGCACGCCAGCGCCTCGAGGCACGCGTTCGCGAAGGGGTCGTAGCGGGTCGGGAGGATCATGGCGTCCACCCCCTGCAAGACCCGTTCCGGGTCCCGAAGGCTGCCGAGGAACCGCACGCGCGGCGGCGCCCGCCACGGGCGATCGCCACCGACCACGAGCAGCGTGTAGTCGTCGGGCAACGCCGCGATCGCAACGTCGAGGCCCTTGCGCCTGAAGCCCGTGCCGAGGAAGCAGGCGACCGGCCGCGCCAGCCCGAGCTCCGCCCGAACGCGGGCGCGCGCCGCCGGGTCGGGTCGAAACCGCTCGAGGTCGACCCCGTTGTAGACCACCTCGACACGCTGCGCCCCGTAGTCGCGCCGCAGCCCCTCGGCGCCGAGCCGGGAGTTCGCGATGCAGATCCGAGCGCCGCGCACCGCGGCGCGATCCAAGGCGGTCTCCACCCAGGCCTTCGGTGAGACCCACCGACGAACCGGGTACATCCTGCGAAGCGCGTCGGCGTGGCTGCCGCCGCCCGCGCGAAACACGTCGTGGCCGGTGGTCCGCCCGAAGCCCATGACGACGTCGAACGACGCCGCGGCGAGCGCCCGCCGCGCCGACCACCACAGCGACACGTGCTTGAAGGCCCGCAGCATCGGCAGGCGCACGAAGGTCACCCCCGGCTCCGACCGAAGATCGTCGCGGATCTCGTTGCACAGCACCGTCGGGGCGTGGCCCTGCCGAACCAGCCACCGCGCGAAGCCCACCACCCATCGCTCGGTGCCGCCGTTCGTCGTGAACCGTCGGTGCACGAGCGCGACCCTCAGCCCGTTCACAAGTACCCTCTCGACCAGCGCAGCAGCACGTGGAGCGCGCCGAGCGCATGGACCACGAGCCCGGCCACCCCGTCACGGAACCCGCCGCGCACGAGGTACCCGCTCACGAAGTGCCAGGATGGACGCAGCAGGATGTCGAGCACCGTCCCTCGGCGCGCCCCGAGCGCCGAGTACCGGTCGATGGTCGCGAGGTGCTCGGCGAGGGAGCGGTAGGGCACGTGGTTCAGGTCCGCCCGAAGGTCCTTCACGGGGCCGTCGACCACGAGGACGTCGTGCGGGTCTTCGCCCTCCCAGCGGGCGCGTTCACGGCGTGCGAGGCGGAGCTTGCGGTCCGGATACCAGTGGCCGGCCGTCAGTCGGTGACCGAGCCAGAAGTTGCGACGAGGCACGCGGTAGCCGTGCGCGTCGCCGGTCGCGACGGCGGCGAGCACCTCGTCACGGAGCGCCGGCGTCACGCGCTCGTCGGCGTCGATCGACAGCACCCACTCGCCGCGGCACGCCGCGAGCGCGCGGTTCTTCTGCGCCACGAACCCCGGCCAGTCCGTCTCGATCACCCGGGCCCCGAGCGCGCGCGCGCGCGCCACGGTGTCGTCGCGGCTGCCACTGTCGAGCACCACGCACTCGTCGGCGAACGCGACCGAGCGGATCGCGTCTTCGATGCGATCGGCCTCGTCGCGGCAGATGATGGCGGCGCTGAGCATGGGCCGCCTCCGCTATCATTCGCGTCATGTCCGACACCAACGGCATATTCTCGCCCGACTGGGAGGCCGCCCGCGCGCGCTTCCGCGCCGCGGTCCGCGGTCGGCCCTCCGGCGCGCTCGAGCTCCCGGACGGGCACACGATCGACTGGGCCTGGACAGGCGACCCGGACGGCCGCCGCGTGGCGGTGTTCACGAGCGGCGTGCACGGCGTCGAAGGCTTCGGCGGCAGCGCGGCGCAGCTCGACATGCTGGCGCAGGACCGCGCCGCGCACCCCACCCTTTGGATCCACGTCGTGAATCCGTGGGGCATGGCGAACCTCCGCCGTGTGAACGCCGCGAACGTGGACCTCAACCGGAACTGCCTCGCGCCGGACGAGGCGTACGAGGGGGCCGACCCGGCGTACGCGCTCCTCGACCCGCTGCTCAACCCAAAGAGCCCACCCACCAGCTTTGAGCTGGTCTATCCCCAGCTCGCCCTGCTCGTGGCGCGGCACGGATGGGGCGCCCTCAAGAACGCCTTGCTCGGCGGCCAGTACACCCACCCCCAAGGGCTGTTTCATGGCGGCGCGTGCCTCCAACCCGAGCCGGCGGCGCTCCTGCCGTTCCTCGAGCGCGAGCTGTCCGGCCGCGAGCGCGTCGCGCACATCGACCTCCACAGCGGGCTCGGCCAGTTCGCGGCCCGGACCCTCGTGCTGGAGAGCGATCCCGATCCCGCGCGGGTGAGCCGGGCGAAGGCGGCGTTCGGCCCGAACGTCCGCACCTGGGACCGCTCCGACGCGGAGGCGTACTCGATCCGGGGCAGCCTCATCCGCGAGCTCGAGCGCCGGGTCACGAACTGCCGGTACGACGCGCTGATCTGCGAGTTCGGAACCTGGTCCGGCCTCTCGCTCCTGTTCGCCCTTCGCGCCGAGAACCGGCTCCACCACTGGGGCGCCCCGCGGCTCGACCACTGGGCGAAGGTCGGGCTGAAGGAAGCGTTCGCTCCGGATCATCCGGCCTGGCGCGGCGCCGTCGTCGCGCACGCCCGCGCCCTGCGCACCGCCGCGGACGCCCTGCTCGCGACGGACTGACGCCGGACCATTTCTTGGCCGGTCGCGCGGTTAGGCACGCGGCCTGCATCGCCCATCCCTCGTAGAGGTCCGAATGCTCCTCGTGCTTCCGCTGCTCGCATGCTCGTACTTTTTTCCCGACGACGCGGCGCAGCTCGAGGCGCTGGTGTTCTCGGCGCCGGCGTCGACGGTCGGGGTGGCCCAGGTCGAGATGGCTCCCGAGATCCCGAGCTTGCGGCCCGGGGAGCTCGTCGCCCCGCCCGTCGCCTCCGAGGGCTCGCTCCGGGTGCTCGCGCTCGCGCCGGAGGGCGCCGACCGCGACCCGTCCCAGGTCGCCGTCGTGTTCGATCGGCCGATGGTGGCGCTCTCGGACCTCGACGCCTCGGCCTCCAAGGTGCCCATCCGCTGCTCGCCAGAGGTCGGCGGGCGCGCGCGCTGGGCCGGCACCTCCACCGCCGTGCTCATCCCCGAAGACAACCGCTTCCCGATGGGCACGGAGTACACGTGCGAGGTGCCCGCCGGCACCGCCGCGCTCGACGGCAGCACCCTGACCACGGCGCTGTCCTGGAGCTTCGGCACCGAGCGTCCCGCGCTGGTGCGGTCCGAGCCCACCGACGGCCACGCCAATTGGGACCCGAAGACCCCGATCGTGCTGCGCTTCAACCAGGCGATGGACCTCAACCGCGCCACCGGCGCGATCCGCGTTCGGACGGCCGACGGCCGCGACGTCAAGACCACGCTGCGCCGCGCCGAAGGCAAGCAGGACCGCCCCGAGGTGCTCCGCGTCGACGCCGCGCTCGCGCCGGACACGGCGTACGAGCTGGTGCTCGACGCGGGGCTCCGCGGCGCCGGCGGCCCTCTGGGGCTCGCCGAAGCGCAGCGCGTGGCGTTCCGCACCTACCCCCCGGCGGCGTTCGTCGACACGCGCCCGCTCGGCGACATGGTCGACACCGACTCGACCATCGGCCTCCGCTTCACCACCCCCGTCTCCGCCGAACAGGTGGCGAAGAAGGTGCACGTATCGCCCGCGCCGCCGGACGGCTGGAACCCCGCCGGCAGCTACGAGTCCGAGAGCTGGGGCCACTGGACCCGCCTGCTCCCGCGCACGCGCTACACGGTCACGGTCGATCCGGGGATCACGGACATCCACGGCCAGACGATCGGCGATGGCCGCACGTGGAGCTTCACCACCGGCGACGCGGACAGCTTCGTCGACGCGCCCGTGGCGTTCACCGTACTCCCGGCCACGTCGGGCACCACGGTGCCGATCCGCCACCGCAACCTGTCGTCGCTGCAGGTCGCGGTCGAGCGCATCGACCCGATGACGTTCGCCCTCGATCGGCAACTCGAAGAGACCTGGACCGAACGCGACCTCGACGGCGCGGTGGTCACGCGGCTTCCCGGCCGCCGCGACAACGTCGCGGCGCTCCACGAGCTCGACCTCGCGCCGTACCTCACCGAGGGCCGCGGCATGGTGCGCATCCACGCCACCGCGCCCGAGCTCTTCGGCGACCACGCCGACGGTTGGCCGACCGACGGCCTCCTGCAGGTCACCGACCTCGGCACGACGCTCAAGCTCGCGCCGGACGGCGCCGCGATCTGGGTCACGCGGCTGAGCGACGCCTCCGCGGTGGGCGGCGCCACGGTGCGCCTCGTGCGCGGCGGAGCGGTGGTGTGGACGGGCACGACGGGGCCCGACGGGCTCGCGTGGGCCGAGGGCGACCTCGTCCCGGATGGCTGGTCCTCCTGGTCCGACCCGCTCTGGGCGGTGGTCGAGCAGGGCGCCGACGTCGCGCTCACCCGCCACTCGTGGAGCGACGGGATGCAGCCGTACGACTTCGGCGCGTACGGCTGGTTCGACCCGGAACAAACGAGCGCCCAGCTCTATGCGTTCACCGACCGGGGCGTCTACCGCAAAGGAGAGACCGCCCACGTCCAGCTGCTCGCGCGCGAGCGCTCCGACGACGGCCTCCGCGCCCCGCAGGCGCGGGCGCTCTCCTGGACCTTCGACGACGCCAACGGCGCGCGTCTCTCCGAGGGCCTCGGCGAGCTCGACGCCAACGGCGCGTGGGCGGTCGACGTGCCGCTCCCCACCGACGGCGCACCCGGCGAATACGCCTTGCGCGTCAGCGTCGGCGCGGCCTCCACCTACGTCGGCATCCCCGTGCGCGCCTACCGCCCGCCGGCGTTCCGGCTCGACGTCGTGGCGCCGAAGGCCCTTCGCGCCGGCCAGGATCTGACGGCCACCGTCACCGCCCGCTACCTCTTCGGCACACCGATGGCCGGCGCCGCCGCGAAGTGGTCCGCGTGGCGGGACGCGCTGACGATCGCGCCGAATGGCTGGGATGGCTGGAGCTTCGAGCGCCTTCCTGCCGACGGTGAGTGGTCCGACGGCGCGTCCGCCTACACGAGCCTGTCGAGCGGCACGGCGAAGCTCGACGCGCAAGGCCAGCTCAAGGTCACGCAGGCGATCCCCGCGGCGGAGATCACCCGCCCGTACACCTACTGGGTCGAAGCCAGCGTGACCGACGTCGAACGCCAGGAGCTGTCGAACCGCGCGTCGGTACCCGTGCACGCGGCGGACGCGTACGCCGCCATCCGGGCCCCATCGTCGATCGGCACGGCCGGGGCGCCGGTCGAGGTCGAGGTCGCGTTCGTGACCCCTGAGGGCGAAGGCGTCGCGAACACCGCGGTCACCCTCACCGCGGTGCGGCGCACGTGGGACACCGTGCGTGAGAAGTCGATGGACGGAACCTGGCGCTGGGTGTCCACCCCGAAGGACGAGCCCGCCGCGACGGAGACGGTGCGCACGGCGAAGGCCGGGTCGCGCTGGGCGTTCACCCCCACGAAGGGCGGCTGGTTCGTCGTGCGCGCCGACGCGAAGGACGCCGCGGGCCGGGCGACGACCGCCGAGACGGGCGTGTGGGTGTCGGGCGGCGACGACGTGTCGTGGGCGCGCTCCGACGCGCGGCGGCTGGAGCTCAGCGCGGACAAGAAGCGTTACGCGCCTGGGGACACCGCGAAGATCCTCGTGCGGAGCCCGAAGCGCGGCATGCGCGCGCTCGTCACGGTCGAGCGCGCCGGGGTCTGGTCGCGCAAGGTCGTCACGCTCGCGTCCACGAGCGACACCCTGACGGTGCCGATCACGGCCGAGATGATGCCGAACGCCTTCGTGTCGGTGCTCGCGGTCGACGGCATGGGCAAGCCCGGTACGCCCGACGCCGGAAACCCCTCCGCCTGGTATGGGCTCCTGCCGATCGACGTCGATCCTTCCGAAGCCGTGCTGGACGTCACCGTCGCGTCCGACCGCGACGCCTACGCGCCACGCGACGAGGTCGTGGTCACCGCCAAGGTCGCGCGCCGCGGCAAGCCGTTGGCCGGCGCGCGCGTCACCCTTTGGGCGGTGGACCACGGCGTCCTCTCGCTGACCGCGTACGAGACCCCG
This sequence comes from Klebsiella pneumoniae, assembly GCA_945862325.1. GTDB lineage: Bacteria > Myxococcota_A > UBA796 > UBA796 > SXON01 > CAMAXZ01. The sequence continues at coordinate 58,777 of CAMAXZ010000016.1, read as the reverse complement.
GACCCGCACGCGAGCTTCTACGCCAAGCGTGGGCTGTCGGTGCTCACCGCGGACAACCGCATCGCCGTGTACGACCGCGCGACGATGCTCGCCAAAGGCGGCGAGACGGGCGGCGGTGGCGGCGCCTCCGATGGTGACGCCCGTCGCCTCTTCGAGACGACGCCGCTCTGGGCCCCATCGCTTCGTACCGGTCCCGACGGCACGCTCACCCACCGGTTCACGCTGCCCGACAACCTGACCACCTTCCGCATCATGGCGGTGGTGGACGACGGCGCGAGCGCCTTCGGAAAGGCGGCGTCGGAGCTTCGCGTCAACCGCCCGCTCATCGCGCGCCCGGCGCTGCCGCGCTTCTTCCGCACGGGCGATCGCGCGCTCGCCGGCATCGTCGTGCACAACAACACCGAGGCGGGCATGAGCGTGGACGTCGCGGCCACCGCGACAGGCGCCACGCTCAACGGCGCCCCTCGCAAGGTGACGGTCCCGGCGGGCGGCGCGCTCGAAGTGCCTTTCGCGATCACCACGTTCACAGGCAAGGACGTCGCGTTCCGATTCGAGGTGTCCGGCGGCGGGCACCGCGACGCGGTCGAGGTGTCGGTGCCGGTGTCCGAGCCGTTGCCGCAAGAGGTCGTCGCGAGCGCGGGATCCACGACCTCGAGCGCGCAAGAGAGCGTCACGGTGCCGCCGACCGCGCTCTCCGGCATCGGCGGGCTCGACGTCGAAGTGTCCGCGTCGGCGCTGGTGGGGTCCGGCGCGTCGTTGAGCTACCTGCTCGACTATCCGCACGGCTGCCTCGAACAGACGGGCAGCGCCCTCCGCGTGGCGCTCCTCGCGCGCGAGCTCGGCGCGAAGGCGGGCACGTCCGTCCCGGACGCGACCCTCGACGGGTACATCCGCGCCGGCCTCGCCCGGATGCCGCTGTTCCGCACGGCGTCCGGCGGGTTCGCCTACTGGCCCGGCGACGCATGGGCCTATGGCCCCGCGTCGGCGTACGCGCTGGAGGTGCTGGTCGACGCGCGCCAGCGCGGGCACGACGTGCCCGACGCGACGATCGACGCGCTCGTCCGCTACGTGCGCCGGTTCGTGTCGGGCGAGGAGCGCCCACCCGAGGGCTGGTCGGAGGAAGCGCTCCACGCCGCGCGGGCTCGGGCGGCCCTGTCGCTCGCGCGCGCGGGACGGGGCGACGCGGCGTTCAACAGCCGCGCGTGGGAGCGGCGCGCCGCCCTGCCCAACCATGCCCGCGCCCAGCTCCTCGAGGCGATCGGGCGCACCACGGGCGCGGACGCCCGGACGCGAGCCCTCACGCAGGACCTCCTCGCCGCGGTGCACGTCGAGCCCACCCGCGCCGCGCTCGTCGAGCGGGACGCCGGCCTCTGGCGCGCCCTGTGGTACGGCGACGACCTGCCGACCTCCGCGCTGCTCCGCGGGATGCTCGCGTCGGACCCGGACAACGCGCTCGTGCCGCGGCTCGCCGCGCACCTCGTCCAGGCGCGTCGCAAGGGGCGCTGGCAGAACACCTACACCACCGCGGAGGCGATGCTCGCCCTGTCCGAGTACGCGCGTCGCTACGAGACCGGCGCGGTGCGCGCCACGGTGAGCCTCGGCGCGAAGGAGCTCCTCGGGCAGGACCTCGGGGTTGGTGGCCGCGCCCGCGCGCGCCTCCCGATGAGCGACGTGTCGACGGCCCCGTTGACGATCGCCGCTCAGGGCGGTCGGGCCTACTACGAGGCCCGGCTCGCGTACGCCTTGCCGGAGCTCCCGCCGCGCGACGAGGGCTTCACCCTCGTGCGAACCTACGAGCTCCTCGAAGGCGACGGCAAGGAGGGCGCGGTCACCAGCGGCGCCCTCATGCGGGTCTCCCTGCGCGTCACGACCCCGGTCGATCGCTATGACGTCGCCCTGGTGGACTGGCTGCCCGCGGGCCTCGAGCCCGTGGACACTTCGTTCGCCACCACGGCGCGCGGGCCGGGCGGGCCGGCCGACACGGGGCGCCGCAATTGGGACACCGGCGACACCATGGACGACGCGCCCCGCTGGTTCTCCACCTGGGTGTTCAACCGCCGCGAGCTGCACGACGACCGCGTCGCGTACTACGCCTCGCAGGTGCCGGCGGGCGTCCACGTCCTCTCGTACGTCGTGCGCGCGACCACCCCCGGCGACTATGCGCAGCCCGCCGCCACGATCGAAGAGATGTACGCGCCCGAGACGTTCGGCCGTACCGCCGCCGGGCGGTTCGTCGTCGGGGCCGCGCCGCGGAAGTGACGACGTCGAACCCCGGGAGCGCCGCGCGCTCGACGTGGGCGGCGGTGGCGAGCGTGACCCTGGCAGCCGCCGCCATCGCCGCCGCGCGACCCGTCACGCTCCCCGCCATCGACGGCACGGTCGTCGTCGACCGCCGGGGCGTGCCGCTTGCGGAGCGCCCCACCCCCGACGGAGCGCGCAGCCGCCGCCTCGTGTGTCGCGGCGGAGGCTGCGCGCCGGAGCTGGTGGCGATGACGATCGCGGCGGAAGATCATCGGTTCGACCTCCATCCCGGGGTGGACCCGATCGCCGTGGCACGCGCGGCAGCGACGAACCTCCGCGCCGGCGCCGTGCGCGAAGGCGGCTCCACCCTCGCCCAGCAGCTCGCCCGCACGCTCGAGGCGCGCGGCCCCGGCCTGCTCGGGAAGGCCTGGGAGGCGCTCCGCGCGCTGCGACTGACGGCGGCGTTGGGGAGGGACGGCGTCCTCGAGGAGTACCTCGCGCGAACCTGGTACGGCAACGGCGCCGTCGGCGCGGAGATCGCGTCCAAGGTGTACTACGACCGCCCCGCGTCCGCGCTCAGCCTCGCCCAGGCGGCGACGCTCGCGGCGATCCCCCGCGCCCCCTCGGACCTCGATCCGTTCCGGGATCCGGCGGCGGTGAGGCGCGCGCGCGATCGGGTGCTCGACCGCGCGGTGCGCGCCGGGAGGGTGGAGTCGACCCGGGCCGCGCTCGCCAAAGCGGAGCCGCTCGGGCTCCTCCCCGCGCGCTGGCCCGGCCACGCGCCGCACTTCGTGCGGCGCGTGGCGACGCGCCCGGGGCGCGTCGTGTCCACCCTGGATCTCGCCCTGCAGAGCCGCGTCGAGTCGATCGTCCGCGAGGAGCTCGCGCCGCTGCGCCGTCTGGCCGTCGATCACGCCGCGGTGATCGTCGCGGATCTGCACACCCGGGACGTGCTCGCGTACGTCGGCAGCGCCTCCTGGACGGCCCGCGACGGCCAGGTCGACGGCGCCGCTTCGCGCCGCAGCCCCGGGAGCGCGCTCAAGCCGTTCTTGTTCGCGCTCGCCCTCGAAGAGGGCGCGACGCTCGCGGACGTCGTGGCGGACACCCCCGGCTCCTGGCGCACCCCACACGGCACGTGGCACCCGGAGAACTACGGGCAGGGCAGCGGCGGGCCAGTCCGCCTCCGAGAGGCCCTGGGCAACAGCCTGAACCTCCCCGCGGTGCGCCTCGCCGAGCGCGTCGGCGTGGCGGACCTCCACACGCGCCTCGTGCGCCTCGGGCTCACGACCCTCGACGAGCGCCCCGACCACTACGGGCTCGCGCTCACCCTCGGCAGCGCGGAGGTGCGCCTCGACGAGCTCGTCGCCGCATACGCGGCGTTGGGCACCAGCGGCCGCTGGCGCCCCCTGCGTTACACCCGCGACGCCCCGAAGCCGGCGCCGAAACAGGTCATCGCCCCGGCGGCGGCGTGGGCGATCGTCGACGTCCTCGACGACCCCGACGCGCGCGCGGCGGCGTTCGGGCGCGCGTCGGCCCTCGAGCCTGCGTTTCCCCTCGCGGCGAAGACCGGCACGAGCCAAGGCTGGCGAGACAACTGGGCGATCGGCGTGACCCCGCACGTGGCCGTGGGGGTGTGGGTCGGCCGGTTCGACGGGGGCCCGATGGGCGAGGTGAGCGGCATCACCGGCGCGGCGCCGATCCTGCGGCGCGTGGCGGAAGCGGCAATGGAGGGGCGACCGCGGGCGTCGTTCACCCCGCCGCCCACCCTCGCGCGCGCGGCGATCTGTCCGCTCTCGGGCGCGTCCCCCGGCCATCACTGCCCGGCGGCGCGGGACGAGTGGCTCCCCCGCACGGCCGCCGCGCGGCCCGCCTGCACGTGGCACGACGCCGGCGGGATCGTCCTCCCCGCCGAGTGGGGCGCGTGGGCGCACGCGAACGGCCACCGCACACGAACCGACACCGACGGCGCGGTCCGCGTCGCCTACCCCGCCACCGACACGGTGTTCTGGCTCGACCCCGACCGCGCCGCGTCCGAGCAGGCGGTGCCGCTCCGCGCGGACGCCCCAGCGGGGGCGACCGTGATCTGGGAGGTCGACGGCGAGCCCGTCGCGACCACCACCATGCCGGGCGCGGCGCGGTGGGTGCCGACGCCGGGCGATCACCGCGTCGTCGCGCGGGTCGGCGCCGTCACGAGCACGCCCGTGCGCGTGTGGGTGGGCGGCGGGCTTGACAAGACCTCGCGCTGACATAGAAGGGCGCTTCGTCGGCGACGTAGCCAAGTGGCCTAAGGCAATGGTTTGCAAAACCATCATTCGGCGGTTCAAATCCGCCCGTCGCCTCCACACTCTCCTCGCCGCCACGGCGGCCGCGGCCATCGCCTGTAGCGATCCGCCCGAGCCACCGCGCGCGGCACCGTCGAGCCCCTCGCATGCGCGCCACGTCCAGTGGCGCGACACCGCGGACGCCGTGACCTCTCCGATCGCGCGCGTGGTCGATCGCCCCGGGGGGCGGCTGGATGCCATCGTCGCGGACCCAGATGTCACAACTTTCCTCAACGACCGGTTCCACCCGGTCTTCGAGGTGGGCCAACCCGCGTCGGTCACCTTCACGGACGCGTGCGGGGAACCCCTGCTTCCTCCGGCTTCCCCCGAGGATGCGGCGGCGTTCATCGCCCTGGCGAACGTCGTCGTGCAGCGACCGGCCGCGCCGGGGTGCCCCCGCTGAGCGCGCGCGCGCGCGGCCCCACGCGGCGCGCGGGTTATGGCCGGCGGCCTCTCCCCTGGAGCGCCGTGCTCGAACAGAAGATGCTCGACTTCGCGATGCTGGGGGCCGGCTGGGTCCTCTGGCTGCTCGTCGCCCTCAGCGTGTTGTGCGTCGGGGTCGCCATCGAGCGCGCGATCTACATCGCGATGAACTCCGCGCCGACCGGCCCGTTCGAGGCCGCGGTCACGAAGTACCTCCAGGGGGGCGAGCGTTCCGCGTTCCAGGCGGCGCTCCGCGACATGCGCGGCCTTGAACCCCGAATCCTCCTCGCCGGCCTGTCCATCGCGGAGTCACGCCCCGACGCCGCGATGGACGCGATGTCCGGCACCCTGACCTTCGAGAAGCTCCGCCTCGAACGTGGTCTCCTCATCATCGGTACGGTGGCGTCCACGGCCCCGTTCATCGGCCTGTTCGGCACGGTCCTCGGGATCATGCAGGCGTTCCGCGACCTCGCGACCGCGGACGCAGAGAGCACCACGGCCGTCATGGCCGGCATCAGCCACGCCCTCGTCGCTACCGCGGTGGGCTTGCTCGTGGCCATTCCCGCGGTCGTCCTCTACAACCTGCTCACGCGCAGCGTGAAGTCCCTCACCCTGCGCATCGACAGCCTCGGCGCCCTCGTGCTGTCCCGCCTTCGCGCCGACGCGGCGGCCTGACGTGGCCGGCGGGCGGCTCTCCGGGGGCGGCGACGACGACCCCATGGTGGAGATCAACATCGTGCCGTTCGTCGACATCGTGCTCGTCGTGATGATCATCTTCATGGTCACCGCGCGCTTGATCACGGCGCCCTCCATCAAGGTGAACCTGCCGGACGCCGCGACCGGCGACGCGCAGGAGCCCACCTCGCTCGGCATCACCGTCGGGCCCGCGGGCGAGCTCCTCCTCGACGGCGACGCGATCACGAAAGACGGGCTGCGCGCCGCGGTCGCCACGGCGTACGCGAAGGACCCCGACGTCGTGTGCCTCATCGCCGGCGACGAGAACGCCCGACACGGCGACGTGACCCAGGTGATCGACCTCGTGAAGCAGGTCGGCGTGACGAAGTTCGCGATCAACGTCGACGCGGTGCCGGCGGCTCCATGAGCGCCGACCTCTCGCCATTTCGGCCCCCGTCGCGCGGCTCGCGCGCGGTCGGCGTCGTGGCGGTCGTCGTGTCGGTCGTCGCGCACGTGGCGTTCGCCGCGGCCTTTGCGGTCAACCCGGAGCTGGGTGAGAAGGCGGCTCGGTGGGTCGAGGTGCAGGTCGTGAAGCCCAAACCGCCGGCCCCGCCCCCTCCGCCTCCGCCCGCGCCGCTCGAACCGGAGCCGCCCAAGCCGAAGCCCAAGCACAAGGCGCCGATCCCCATCGAGCAGACCGCGCCGGATCCGTCCCCCGCCGCCCCGGCGGCCCCGGAGCCGAAGCCCCTCCGACGCGTCCAAGGCCTCTCGGCAAACTCCTTCGCTACGAACGGCACCTCCGGCCTCGCCGTTCGCGCCGGCAACACGACGGCGGTCGCGGCCACCGGCAAGGGGCTCGACCTGGACGCGGCCACGGGGCCCTACACGACCCGCCCCGCCGCGAGCGTCGCGGTGCAGCCCAAGCTGAAGTGGGAGCCCCCCGCCCTCGACGTGCCGGCCGAGGCGAAGGAGGCCAAGGTGGAGGGCGTCGTCGAGCTGGTGCTCGATCTCGACGCGGCCGGCAAGGTCGCGAAGGTGACCGTCGTGAAGGACCTCGGCTACGGCACCGGCGCGGCGTGCGCGGACGCGTGGCGTCGGTCCCAATGGAAGCCCGCGGAGCAGGACGGTCAGCCGATCGGCGTCACCGGCATCCGCAAGATCTGCACCATTCGCATGCAGTGAGCCCATGCTGACCCTCCTCGCCACCTTCGCCCTCGCGCAAGCCCCCGAAGAAGCCGCCGCGGAAGAGGCGCCGCTCGTCGCGGGTCCGGCGTTGCTCGCGCCCGTCGAGGCGCCCTACCCTGAGGAGGCGAAGGCGCTGGGCGTTCAAGGCGCCGTCCTCCTCGCCATCGAGATCGACGAGACGGGCGTCGTGCGCAACGTCGAGGTGGTGCGGCCCGCCGGCCACGGCTTCGACGAGGCCGCCGTCGACGCGGCGCGCCGCATGCAGTTCACCCCGGCGATGGACGCAAACGGCCCGGTGCCGGTGGTGATCGAGTTCGAATATGGGTTCACGCTCGAGGTGGCGCCGCCGCCGGAGCCGGCCGCCCCCAGCGTGGCCGACCCCGCGGCCTCCGCCACGGACGAGCAGGCGCCGATCACCCTCGACGGCGCGCTCGTCGAGATGGGCACCCGGCGTCCGTTGCCCAATTTCCCGGTACGTGTGGAGCCACTCGGCCTCGAGGCGATCTCCGACGACCAGGGACGCTTCGCCTTCCGCGGCGTGCCGCCGGGCACCTACACCATTCGCAGCGCGCAGCCCGGTTGGGACCCGGTGGCCGAGGCCGTCGAGGTCGTGGCGGGTGAGGCCACCACGGCGAAGCTCTGGCTGCGCAATCAGCGCTACGCGGACCAGGGGATCGTCGGCGTGTACCAGCCCGAGACGGTCGACGTCTCGCGCCGCACGATCCGGATGGACGAAGTCCGCCGCATCCCCGGCACCTTCGGCGACCCGATCCGCGTCATCCAGACCCTCCCCGGGGCGGCGCGCGCGCCGTTCGGCTCCGGCCTGCTCATCATCCGCGGCTCGAACCCCTCGGACTCCGGGGTGTACGTCGACGGCATCAAGATCCCGTACATCTACCATATCGGTGGTTTCAGCTCGGTCATCAACCCGGACCTCGTCGCCTCCGTCGACTACCTCCCCGGCGGCTTCGGGCCTCGCTACGGCCGCTCGACCGGCGGCGTCATCGACGTGACCACCCGCTCGGACGTCCCCGACCGGTTCAAGATCGTCGCCAACGTCGACGTACTGGACGCCGGCGTGGCCGCGATCGGCCCCGTCGACAAGAAGAAGCAGCACGTGGTCGGCGTCGCCGCGCGGCGTTCGTACATCGACGCGTTCCTCCCGCTCTTCCTCGCGGAGGACGGCTTCACGGTGTCCCCGCGCTGGTACGACTACCAGGTGCGGTGGGGCTGGCACCCCGGCGGCGACCGGCGGGCGTCGGTGCTCGTGTTCGGCTTCGAGGACATCCTCACCGCCACGAGCCCGCCCGGCTTCGCCCAGTCCACCGACGCCGACAGCCAGGGCGATCTGGGCACGACGAACTACTCCCATCGCGTCATCGGCTCCTACCGCACCCCCCTCTCCGACCAGTGGGAGTTCGCGGCGAGCGCCGCGTTCGGCAACGACTACGCTTCGTTCACCCTGGGCAACACATGGCGCGTGGTCCAGTCGCAGTTCGTCGGCGAGGTCCGCGTCGAGGCGCCGTGGACGCCGAACGAGCACTTCACGCTCACCCCCGGCGTCGACTTCCTCGGGGGCTGGGCGGATTTCGCCTTCCAGCTGCCGTTCGATCCGTCCGACTTCGCCGAGACCGACCCGATCGCCGACCGCGATCCGTTCGAGCTCGCCGACACGCAGTCCGGCTGGGGCCCCGACACCTACGTCGTCGCCGAGTGGCGTCCGCTCGAGGACCCCGACGCCCTCCTCGTCGCCCCCGGCGTGCGCCTCGACTACGTGAACTTCCCCGGACAGTTCGACTTCTTCGCGCTGGATCCTCGATTCTCGACGAAGTGGCGCATCACGCCGGCCACGATGGTGAAGGGTTCGGTCGGCGTCTACCACCAACCCCCGCAGTCCTTCCAGAGCTATCGCGCGGACGGCGGCATCGAGCTCGGGCCGGAGCGGAGCCTGTCCACGAGCGTCGGGTTCGAACAGTCCATCGGACCCGCGGTGCGCGTCGAGCTCGAAGGCTTCTACAAGGCGCTCGACCAGCTCATCGTGGGCAACCCCGAATTCCAGTCGCTCGACGACCCTTTCTTCGTGAACGAGGGGGAAGGGCGCGTGCTCGGGCTCGAGCTCATGGTGCGCCACGAAAAGGTGGGGAACTTCTTCGGGTGGTTGAGCTACACCCTGTCACGGTCGGAACGCCGCGACTCGTCCGAGGACGATTGGGTGCTCTTCGACTACGACCAGACACACATCCTCGTCGCGACCGCCGGCTACTCCTTGCCCTACGACTTCGAGATCTCCGCGAAGGGCGAGTACGTGACCGGCAACCCCACGACGCCGTACGAGTTCGGCATCTACGACATCGACCAGGACGGATACCAGGGCTTCCAGACGGGCGCGCCGAACTCCGAGCGCCTGCCCGAGTACGGCGCGCTGAGCCTGCGCGTGGACAAGCTCTTCACGTTCAAGGCGTGGCAGCTCGCGGTGTACTGCGACTTCCTGAACGTGGTCCGCGGCGTGAACCCAGAGTTCGTCCTGTACAACTACGACTACACGGCGCGCACGTACGTGCGCGGCCTCCCCTTCATCCCCAGCCCGGGGTTCGAGGCGAAGTTCGAGCTGTGATCGCCACTCTCTTCCTCCTCCTCATCGCGTGCGACGACGCGTTCGTGTCGGAGCCGTGGCGCATCGACCGTTTGCGCGTCCTGGCGATCGCGGCGGACCCCGCCGAGCCGCGGCCGGGCGACACGGTCACCTTCCGGTCGCTGGTCGTCGGGCCGCCCGAGGCCCCTCCGGGGATCGTCGTGTACGTGGGATGCCTCACGGGCGATCCATCCGAGGGCTGCGCGCTCGACGGCGCGGCCATCGAGGCGATCTTCGCGGACGGGGCCATCGACGCGGAGGAGCAACAGGTCCTCCTCGACGCGGGCCTGCTCGGCGTCGAGCCCTTTCTCGCGCCGACATGGACCATCCCCGCCGATGCGTTGGACACCCTCGAGCCGAGCGCGCGCGCCGAGGGCCTCACGGTCTTCGTGAACGTCAGCGCGTTCCCGGAGCTGGCCGAAGGAGAGGAGGTCTCCGAGGACGACGTCGAGCTCGCGTTCAAACGGATGCCCATCAGCGAGGCGCTCACGCCCAATCACAACCCGACCGTCAGCGCCCTCCTCGTCGACGGCGTCGCGTTGGCCGAAGGCGCCACGGTGACCCTCGATCGAGGACAGACCTACGACATCGACGTCCGCCTCGCGGAGGACGCCGTGGAGACGTACACCTACGTCCCAGACGACGGCCCGGCGGAAGAGCGTGATGAAGCCCCCTACTTCACCTGGTTCACCGAAGAGGGCGTGTTCGACCAGTCCACCGCGGTGTGGCCCGAGACCGCCCGCCGCTACACGACGCCCACCGACCCCGCGCGCGACACGTCCCGCCTGTGGGCGGTCGCCCGCGACCGCCGCGGTGGCATGGGTTGGATCGGCGTCAACGTGCGGTGGCGCTGACCCCTACGTTGAACGGCTCCGAGCGCACCACGTCGAGGTGGGCGCAGCTCGCGAACGCGAGGGGCCGCCCCTCCTGGCAGCCGTGGCCCCACGTGACCACCGCCCGCCAACGCCCCGCGCCCGGCGGGGGCAAGGAGATCGTCAACTCGCGCGTGATGGTCGTCGGCGGCGGCGCGCCGGCGCAAGCGACAGGCGCCGTGGCGACCCAACGCCCGTGAACCTGTTGCTCGAGCTCGATCGGGTTGCAGCCGTCCAACACGACCGTCACGTCGGGCGGCGCGACGATCGTGACCGGGACGACCTCGTCGCGCTCCACCGTCGCCTCAGGAATTCGCAGCCGTGGAGGTACGACATTCGCGAGCACCGGGGCGCGATCGGGCCCATGCCCCCGCGCCGGGGCCTCGGGGGAGGCGTCGGCGCCCTCAGAATGAGGTGCGGCGGGCTCCGAGCCATGCGAATGTGTGTCCGCACCCTTCGAAACGCATACGAGCAGGAGCGACATGGGGAACATGCCCCACGACCATAACGGCCCGCGCCGCGGCCAGCCTTCCGGCGCGGGCGCGCGACGGGTTCCGGACAGGTCACGGACGCCAGAACCGTGCTATGGTCCCCGGCCGCGAGGCACGTCCTCGGCCATCCCCTACCTGCTCGAAGTCGCCCCCAAGAAGGAGCCGTTGATGAACCACCTGCCGGTCCCGCACGCCGCCCCCGTCTCCGGGGCGCTCTCCGCCGGGGCGCGTCTGGTCCAGTCCGCCATGGGTGCCCTCGTGGCGGCCCTCGCCCTCGTCGGCGGGCCCGCGCACGCCGCGCACCCGGCCAAGGACGCGCAGGACGTGCACTACGGCCGCGCCCCCGACAAGAACGTCATCCAGAACAAGTTCTTCATGAAGGGGCAGCGCTTCGAGGTGGCCCCGTCGATCGGCATGGTGCCGAACAACTCGTTCGTGACGAACGTGTACGGCGGCGCGGTGCTCGCGTACCACTTCTCCGAGACCTTCGCGGCGGAAGGGGCGATCGTCTACGCGCCGAACACCGGCGTCGGCGGCGTCAAGGGTCTCACGAAGACGCTCGTCGCCATCGCGCACGACAGCAGCGCCACCGGCGACTTCAAGCAGCCGCTCGATCGTCTGCAACTCGGTGCGCTCTTCGCCGCGCGATGGACGCCCGTCTACGGCAAGATCAACCTCGTGGGTGAGTCGGTCGCCAACTTCGACCTCTACGGCACGGCGGGCGTGGGCGTCCTCACCATGGCGAAGGACACCGCCACCTACAACCCCGAGTTCTCCAACAACCCGGAAGTGAGCCCGGTGCTCGTCAACGAGCAGCCGCCGGTCGAGGCGTACCCCGCCTTCACCCTCGGCATCGGCCTCAACTTCTTCATCACGCAGTCCGTCGCGTTCAAGATCGACGCGCGCTCCGCCATCTACGTGGCGGACGAGCCCGACTACGGCAACGAGATCAACGGCCGCCCGGTCGAGCTCGAGAGCCGCGTGTACGCGCCGTTCCTCACCACCGCCGGCGTCAGCATCTTCGTGCCGAAGATGAAGGCCCGCCAGACCAGCTTCTGAGCCTGGAGATCCCATGACCCTGTTCCCCATGCTCATCTCCGCCGCGTTCGCCACCGAGGTCGAGCCCGCGATCGACCTCGGCCTCGCCGTGGCCCAGGACGAGGGCGACGACACCGAAGACGATCCCGCGGCGCCGAAGGAAGAGTCCGTGCGCGCCGAGCGCGACGCGGTCAAGTCCGGCCGGGTCGAGGACGAAGCGAAGGCCGCGGGCCCCAAGCGCCGCTCCGACCGCATCGTCAAGACTATCCAGCCGAAGACCTTCATCAAGAACGGGCGCTTCGAGTTCGGCCCGTCGGTCGGGTTCGTCACGAACGACCCGTTCCTCAACCGCTACATCATCGGCATCGTCGCCGACTACCACCTCACCGAGGTGCTCGCGGTCGAGGCGCAGCTTTCGTACGCCCCGATCCTCGGCTCCGGCGGCGTCGAGGACCCCGACTGGAAGCCGCTGTCGAAGCAGCTCCTCGAAGAGAACAAGGTCTCCCCCGACATCTCGAAGCTGACGACCGCCGGCAGCCTGGGCATCGCCTACGCGCCGATCTACGGCAAGGCGGCCGTCGGCCGAGGCATCATCGCGTTCGACATCTACGGGCACTTCGGGCTCGGCTTCGTCCAGACCAGCGACGACCTCGTGGCGTTGCAGGCCCAAGACGACCCCGCGGCCATCGCCACGCAGAACCAGACTCACCCCACCACCGTCTTCGGCGGCGGCGCGCGTATCGCGTTCAACGAGACCCTCGCGGTCCGCGTCGAGGGCAAGTCCATGTCCTACATCGAGACCATCTCCAGCACGACCCTGGAGATGAAGAACAACGTCATCCTGCAGGCCAACGCCTCGTTCTTCCTCGGGGGCAAGAAGTGATGCTGACCCTCCTCGCGCTCCTCTGGACCCCCTCTGCCCTCGCGCTGAACTGCGAGGAGATCATGAGCATGGTCAACGTGAACGTGCCCGTCGGGATCGTCGTGCAGACGATCGACGAGAGCGGCGGCAAGTTCAGCTCCGACGACGTTCGGTGCCTCCAGAACGAAGGCGCCCCCGCCGAGATCGTCTCCGCGGTGAAGGCCATCATGTCGCGCTCCGCGGCCCCGCCCCCGGAAGAGCCCTCCGAGGAGGCCGAAGAAGCGCCGAAGACCGAGTACGAGCGCACCGAGACCCTCGGCGGCGGCTCCCGCTCGTCGTCGTCCCGCAGCACCAACAGCGACGGCGGCAAGCGGTCCCTCGAAGACGAGGGCGGCGAAGAGGCGGAAGAAGGACGTGACCCCGAGAAGCTCGAAGACGCGGTGAAGGCCTTCAAGGCCAAGAAGCCGCTCCAGAGCTCGATCCTCCTGTGGGAGATGCTCAAGGAGGGCAGCTACCCCGACAGCGAGGCGAAGATCACGTACTACCTCGCGCAGTCCTTGATGGACCTCAAGCTGTACCACGCGGCGCAGTACTACTACATCGAGGTTCTGAAGAAGGGCCCGTCCAACCCCTACTTCAAGTACGCCCTCCCGAAGCTCGTGTCGATCGCCAAGGCCACCGGCGACGACTCCGATCTCGCGCGCATCGTCGCGAAGATCCCGGCGGAAGAGTACCCGCGCCAGGCGCGCAACCAGCTCTACTACCTGTCCGGCGTGCGGGCGTTCGAGCGCGAGAGCCTGACCGAAGCCCGCAAGGCCTTCGGCCAGGTCAGCGAAAAGTCGGACCTCTACACCCGCTCGAAGTACTTCGACGGCGTCATCGCCGTGAAGCAGGGCCGCCTGAAGTCCGCCGTCAAGGCCTTCCAGGAGGTCGTGAAGTCCGAGGTCGAGGCGCAGACGCTGCAAGAGAAGGAAGCGGCCGACCGGCTCGCGCACCTCTCGCTGCTCAACATCGCGCGCATCTACTACAGCATCGAAGACTTCAAGCAGGCCCAGCGCTACTACGACCTCGTCCCGCGCGACTCCCGCTACTGGCCGGAGAGCCTCTTCGAGAACGCCTGGACCAGCTTCATGCTGTCCGACCCGAACCTCGTCCTCGGCCAGGTGCTGACGATCAACAGCCCCTTCTTCAACGAAGACGAGTTCATCCCCGAAGGCCAGGTCCTCCGCGCGCTGACCTTCTTCAATCTGTGCGAGTACGACGAGGTCGACGCCCTCCTCGCCGACTTCGACCAGACCTACCGGCCGATGCACGCCGAGATGCGCGACCTGCTCAAGCAGTACGGCTCCGACGAGGGCAAGAAGCTGGCGGACGAGGCGTTCGACAAGTTCTTCGGCAAGAAGCCCGCGGACACGTCGCTCCCCCGCTCCGTGTTCGTGCGCATGCTCCGCAATCAGGAGTTCGCGGGCCTCGTCGCCCACCTCGACATGATGGACGCCGAGCGCGACCTCATCGCCGAACAGAAGACCCAGTGGAAGGAGTCGATCGGGGAGGATCTCCAGAAGATCATCGCCGCCGACCGCGATCGCCTCAAGCGTCGCGCCGGCCTGGTGATGCTCCAGGAGCTCGCTACCGCCTCCAATCACATCGGCGACCTCCTCGGCCAGGCCGACATCATCAAGTTCGAGCTCGCCGACCGTGAGCGCTTGAAGTTCCAGCGCGCCGCCTCCGGCATCGACATCGCCGACACGTCCAGCCGCGACGCGATCGGCTTCGGTACCAGCTCCGACCGCATCTACTGGCCGTTCAACGGCGAGTTCTGGCAGGACGAGCTCGGTTACTACGTGTACACCGAACAGGGCTCCTGCACCTCCAACTGATTCGACGAGGCGCGGCCCCCCGCGCCTCGCATCATCCGCGTCTCCCCGATCGAGGAATGAGATCATGACCCTCACGCACTCGCCCAAGCTGGGCGTCGCGCTCAGCCTGTTGATCGGCCTCGGGGCCTTCGCCTATGTGGCGACCCCCGAGCTCGCGTACGCGCAAGATCGCGACACGCGCGCCGAGCGCCGCACCATCAAGCTCGACGAGGTCGACGCCGCGTCGCGCCAGAGCGAAGAGTACGAGAAGAAGGCCGAGGAGGCCCGCCTCTCCGCGATCACGAAGCTCAAGGAGCTCATCGCGAACTTCACGGGCGGCGCCGACCAGAAGGCGGAGATGATCCTCCGCCTCGCCGACCTGTACTTCGAGCAGGGCCGCTATCTCTACCTCAAGGAGATGGATCAGCACGGCAAGTGCTACGACGCCGAGTTCAACAAGGCGGGCGGCAAGCCCGAAGAGGTCTGCAAGGTCGCGGACTTCACGAAGGGCTCGCGCGAGTGGCAAGAGCGCAGCATCAAGCTCTACAAGCAGATCCTGACCAGCTACCCGCAGTTCCCGCGCGCCGACGAAGCGACGTTCTTCCTCGCCTCCGCGCTGGGCGACGTTGGTCGCTCCACCCTCGACACCAAGCGCGTCGACGAGTCGAACACGGAGTTCACGCGCCTCGTGCGCTCCTACTCCAGCTCGGCCTACGCGCCGGACGCGTACGTCCAGATCGGCGAATACTTCTTCGACAAGAACGAGGCGCCGAAGGCCCTCTCCGCGTACAAGAAGGCCGCCCAGTACAAGGATCACCCCAAGTACGCGTTCGCCAACTACAAGCTGGCCTGGTGCTACTACAACGTCGGTGAAAACAACCTCGCCATCGACACCCTGAAGCTCGTCGTCGACCACTCGATGGCCGACACGTCCGGCAGCAAGTCGAACCTCCAGCTCCAGGAAGAGGCGCTGAAGGACCTCGTGCGCTTCTTCGCCGACGCCGGCGAGCTCGACGAGGCCTACGAGTACTTCAACAAGCTCGGCAAGAAGGAGCTCATCCGCGACGCGCTCAAGCGGCTCGCGAGCACCTACTTCGAGAACGGCAAGTTCGAAGACGCCGTCACCACCTACCGCCGCCTCATCAGCGAGCAGCCGGACGGCCCGAACTCCCCCGAGTACCAGGACGACATCATCCAGGCCTACCGCAAGATGGGCCGCAAGCAGGAGACGATCGACGAGATCGACCGCCTGCTCAAGAACTACGGCAAGCAGTCCCAGTGGGCCCGCACGAACGCGACGAACCAGGACGCCATCAAGAGCGCCAACGAGCGCCTCGAGAAGAACCTGCGAAGCGTCGCGAGCGAGTACCACAACGAAGCGAAGAAGCTCAAGACCGGCAAGGGCGCCGAGTCGGCGTACAAGTTCGCCGAGCAGGCCTACGAGACGTACCTCACCGAGTTCGAGACCTCGAAGTACAGCTACGACGTTCGCTACGGCTACTCGGAGCTCCTGTACACGGTCAAGAAGCACGACAAGGCCTACGAGCAGTACATGAAGGTCGTGTCGATCGACCCGAAGGGGCAGCACAGCCGCTTCTGCGCCGAGTCGGCCATCTTCGCCGCTGAGGAGATGCTCAAGCGCGAGGGCGCCGGCCAGACGGCGAAGGACACCAAGAGCACGGCCCGCCTGGAGCTGACCGACTGGGAGAAGAAGCAGCTCGAGGCGCTCGATCAGTACTCGAAGCTCTTCCCGGAAGACGGCAAGACCCGCAACGTCATCTACAAGTCGGCGTACCTCCTCTACAACAAGAACCAGTTCAAAGAGGCGTCGGAGCGGTTCAACATCGTCATCGCGAAGGACCCGAAGTCCCGCGAGGCGGAGCAGGCCGCGAACCTCATCCTCGACTCGTTCGCCCTCGTCGAGGATTGGGACAGCCTGAAGACGAACTCGAAGCTCTACTTCGACCAGCAGGGCCTCGGGTCGTCCGACTTCAAGAAGGAAGTCTACGGCGTCTACGAGAACGCCAGCCTCAAGCTCATCGAGGTCTCCTTCAAGAAGGGGCAGGACAAGTCCAAGGGCGCCGCGGACTACCTCGCCTTCTACAAGGAGTTCCCGAGCTCCGCGAACGCGGACCTCGCGCTCAACAACGCGAGCGTGTACCTCCGCGAGCTCGGCCGCGTGAGCGAGGCCATCCCGGCGCGCCTCGAGCTCATCAACAAGTTCCCGAAGAGCAAGTTCTACAAGGACCAGGTGGCGAACCTCGGGTTCGACTACGAGTCTCTCGCGGACTTCGCGAACGCCGCGGTCTGGTACGAGAAGCTGTTCCGGCTCGACCCGCAGCACTCCGGCGCGCCCGACGCGCTGTTCTCGGCGGCGTACTTCCGTCGCTCGCTCGGTGAGTGGGAGACGGCGATCGCGAACTACAAGGCGTACATCGACACGTACAAGGACAAGCCGAACCTGACCGGTCTCAAGCTCGAGATCGCGAAGATCTACGAGGAGAAGGGCAAGTTCGCCGAGGCGAGCGGCGCCTACCTCGCGTTCTTCACGCCGCCGACCGGCAAGGCCGCCGTCGGCTACGTCGCGCCGGCCATGGACGAGCAGATGTTCGCGCGCCTCCGCTACGGGCTCCTCCTGGAGAAGCTCGGCCAGGGCGCGAAGCAGATGCAGTTCTGGAAGGACACGCTGGCCTTCTTCGAGAAGGCGCGCGCCGCGAACGTCCCGATGGAGAACTCGGTCGAGTACGCCGCCCAGATCATGCTGCTCGTCGCCGAGCCGCAGTACCAGGCGTTCCTCGCCATGAAGATCGACGGTCCCGGGTCCAAGTCGCTGCCGCAGAAGCAGATCGACAAGCTCCTGAAGGAGCAGCTCCTCGCCAAGGCCAAGGCCATGGGCGAGCTCGACAAGACCTTCACGGCGATCATCCAGACCGGCGCGGGTGAGTTCGGCCTCGCCGCGCTGACCCGCCTGGGCAGCGCGTACGAGAACATGCGCCAGACGCTCCTCGACTCGTACGTTCCCGCGTACCTGACCGAGGACCAGAAGGAGCTCTACCGCTACGCGCTCGAAGACCGCGCGTACCCGCAGGAAGAGAAGGCGATCGCGGCGTACTCCGCGGCGCTCGCGAAGTCGTACGAGCTCAACCTGTACAACGACAACACCGCCAACGCGACGCGACGGCTCGGCGTCCTGCGCCCGAACGAATTCCCCGGCCTGTTCGAGACGGTCCCGCAGCCGCGCTACGCGGCGCCCTCCGTCGAGACCTCCTCCTTCGAAACCGCACCGTAGGACGACGAACCGATGCGCGCTCTCCCCCTCCTCCTCGTCCTCGGTCTCGCCGCGTGCGGGCCGAAGAACACGACCCAGACGGATCCTACCGCCGTGGCTGGCTCGATCGACGCCCAAGCCGAGTTCAAGCTCGGTGTCATGGCGCTTCAAAGCTCCGATTGGCAGAAGGCGCTCGGCGCCTTCGAGCGCGCGGTGGGCGAAGGCGTTCCGCCGATCGTCAACCCCGAGACGGGCGCGGCCACGGCGCCTCCGGGCGTCCAGCCCGGTATGGCGAAGGCGTGGTTCAACGCAGGTTTCGCCGCTGAACGCATGGGCGACCTCGACAAGGCCACCCGGTACTACGGCAAGGCCCTCGAGCTGCAGCCGACGTACACCGCCGCCGTGTTCAACCTCGGCGCCGCGCTGTCCACCGCGGGCAAGGGCGCGGAGTCCGCGGACGTGTACCGCAAGTACATCGCCGCGAACCCGGACGACCTCAAGGCGCGCAACAACCTCACGGACGCCCTCACCGCCGCGAAGAAGTTCGACGAGGCGGTGAAGGAGGCCCAGGAGGTGCTCGCCCGCGACCCGAAGAACGTCGGCGCGTACCGGAACCTCTCGGGCGCGTACTACGCCCAGGGCAACTACGACATGGCCGTGCTCTGCGCCGAGAAGGCGCGCACGCTGTCCGACAAGGACCCCGGCATCTACAACAACCTCGGCGTCGTGTACCTCACGAAGGGCGACGAGGTGGCGGCGATCCAGGAGTTCAAGACGGCGCTCCAGCTCGACCCGGAGAACCTCGAGGCGAACCTCAACCTCGGCTACATCGCGCTCGACTCCGGCGACTACGGCACCGCCGTCAAGTCCCTCGAGGTCGCCAGCCGCAAGGCGCCGAACAACCTCGACGCCCAGATGGGCTACGCCATCGCGCTCCGCGGCATGAAGGAGTACGACAAGGCAGAGAAGATCTACGAGGGGCTGCTCAAGCGCGACCCGAAGAACCGCACGCTGGTGCTGAACGCCGCCGTGCTCCACGCCAACTACACCAAGAAGTTCTCTCTCGCGGTGAAGCTGCTCGAGGACTTCCAGAAGGTGATGGCCGGTCAGCTCTCGCCGGACGACCCGATCTTCAAGAAGATCGAAGAGGTCAAGCTCCTCGAGGCCGAGTTCAAGAAGGCCGAAGAGGCGCGGAAGAAGGCCGAAGAAGAGAAGCGTCAGCGCGAGGAGCGCAACAAGGCGCTGCTCGACGAGATCAAGAAGCTCTCCGACCAGATGAAGAAGGACATCGCCGACGCGTGCATCGCGGCCGCCTCGCCCGAGACGGTCGAGATGGTCACGATGTACCTCGAGCAGGTCGACATGGTCGTGGCCGAGAAGGACTACGCGTCGGCCCCCGACACGCGCACCCTCCTCGAAGAGCCGCTCGCGATGATCGAGGCCGTCAAGTCCACGTGCGTGGCGGCTCCCCCGCCGGCGCCCGAGGCTCCCGCGCCGGCTCCTGCTCCCGAGGCCCCTGCCCCCGCGCCGGCCCCCGCGCCCGCCCCGCAGTAGCGCCCCACGTCCAGCCCCGCGGTCTTCGCGGGGCTGCGACACGAGGTGTAAGCGACGCCCCGCCCCTACGTTCCACGGGCGGAGGTCTTCATGCTGCTCGCCCTCGTGCTCTCGTCCCAAGCCCAGACCGCTCCCGCCCCCGACGCCACCGTCGTTCAACCGCCCGAACAGGCGCGCTATGCCGCGCGCACCGAGATCGAGTTCGAAGCCGCCAGTTTGGGGGGGGAGCTCGCGCGCCCTTCGGGCATGGTCGTCGCTGAAGTGCGGCGGCTCGGCTTCGTGAGCCTCATCCAAGTGCGTCAAAACTTCGTGGACGTCTCGGCCCACGAAGCGGCGGCGCTCAGGTAGACTGCACAGCGCCATGTCGTCCGCTAGACGATCCTTTTACCCCCCACCCGTTGTCTCGGGCCCCGGTACGGGGGAAGATGCACCCAGCCCGCTACGGAGTCGTTCATGACCCGCTTCATCGTCCGCGTCCTCGCTCTCGCCTCGTTCGGCGCCGTCTTCGCCGGTGGCGCCCTCGCCCAGGACGAAGAGGGCGAAGACGGCCGCAAGGTCCAGTACAAGTCCAAGACCGAGATCGACTTCGAGGGCCTCGACGTCGCCGGCGAGCTCCAGAAGCCCCAGAGCCAGCTGGTGCTCGACCGCAAGAAGGCGTCCTTCAACCCGCTCATCAAGCTGCGCGCCGACTTCAACGCGGAGATGGAGCAGTCCATCGACGACGTGAAGTAGGCCCTCGCCCACCTCCCCGACCGCTCTCGCCCCGTCTCCACGGACGGGAAGGATTCGACCATGGCCGGCAAGACCTCCGGTTCTCTCGTCCTCACCTTCGAGATCTTCAACGGCGGCGAATTCGTCCGTCGTGAGGAGTCCTCCGCCGAGAGCGTCCGCATCGGCAAGGGCCCGGACGCCCAGCTCCGGATCGATCACCCGGCCCTGAAGGACCTGCACGCCGTCGTGAACGTCAACGGCGACGGCAGCGTGCAGCTCCTCGACCTCGTGGGCGACCAGTCCACGACGTTGAACGGCGCCCCGGTCGCCAACGCCCCCGTCGCCAGCGGCGACACCCTCGGCTTCGGGCCGGTGCGGGTGGTGGTGCGCATCACGGACGCCGCGGCCTTCTCCGACGACGAGGCCACCCGCGTCGAGGGCGCCGCGCCCTGGGCGGCGGTCTCCCTGTCCAAGCGCGAGGCCACGCACGACGACGCCACCGCGCCGAACGGCACGCCGACGGCCGCGGCCGACGATGACGACGCCGTCGAGGACGTGATGGCCTTCGTCATGCGCGCCTCCACCGCCGCTGGCGACGCGAACGCCGACCGGTCGCGCGGCATGGTGCTCGAGGTCGCGCAGGTGTTCGGTGACTCGGTCTGCGAGCTCAAGCACTTCGGACCGAGCCAGAAGGCCACCCTCGGCTCCGGCGTGTCCAAGCACTTCACCGGCTTCGGCTTCCACGAAGAGTGGAAGAGCCAGTTCTTCGTGCCGGCCGACATGCTCCCGAGCGACGACTACGCGCTGTTCGAGAACATCGGCGGCAACTGGGTGTGCAACGCCTCCGACAAGTGGGCCGGCTTCGTCGACGTCGACGACACCCGCAAGACCTTCGCGGAGCTCGCGGCGGAAGGCAAGGCCAAGCGCAGCGGCTCGACGATCCAGATCGAGATCAACGACAAGTCCCGCCTCGTGGTCGACCTCGGACACACCGTGTTCGTGGCGCACAAGGTCTACAAGTCCAAGCAGGTGGTCACCGAGTGGGGTCGAGAGATCGACTACCCGTTCCTCGGCATCTGGGTGTTCTTCACCGCCGTCGCGATCCTCTTCGGCATCGCGCTCGCCATCACCCCGCCTCCGCCCGAGTCCTCCAACAACGACCTCGAGGAGCGCCTCGTCGAGCTCCAGCTCGAGAAGAAGGAAGAGGAGCTCAAGGACAAGAAGAAGCCGGACAAGAACCCGGACGCCGGCGAGGGCGCGAAGGCCAAGAAGGAAGAGGGCAAGGTCGGCAAGAAAGACGCCAAGATGGACAAGGCGAAGGGCGACAAGGTCCAGATGCAGAAGCAGCAGCTGGACAAGGAGATCGCCGAGAACGCCGGTCTCCTCGGCGCGCTTCGCGACGACTCCGCGCTCGACGGCGTGCTCGGCAACACCGGCCTGAACGCCGACATGATGAGCGGCATCGGCGGCCTGATCGGCAACAAGGGCACGCAGATCGGCTCCGGCGGCCTCGGCGCCCGTGGCTCGGGCCTCGGCGGCGGCGGCACGGCGGAGGGCCTCGGCGGCCTCGGCACGAAGGGCCGTGGGTCGGGCGCCTCGGGCTACGGCAAGGGCGGCGGCGAGTTCGGCTCGAAGGGCGAAGGCGGCATCGGCACCGTCGGCGGCGACCCGATCATCCTCGGCGCCCTCGACAAGTCGCTCATCGACGCGGTCATCAAGCGCAACATGAGCCAGATCCGCTACTGCTACCAGCGCGAGCTCACCAAGAACCCGGCGCTCGGCGGCAAGATCACCGTCAAGTTCGTCATCGCGAAGGACGGCACGGTGTCCTCCGCCACGACGAAGACCACGACGATGAACAACTCCGCGGTCGAGAGCTGCATCAACGGCCGATTCATGCGGTTCCAGTTCCCCGAGCCGAAGGGCGGCGGCATCGTCATCGTCAGCTACCCGTTCATCTTCTCCCCGGGCTGATGCCCAGAGGCTGAGCGACTCCGACGGGGCCAGGGCAACCTGGCCCCGTCGTCGTTTTTGCCTCACGCGTGACACACGCGGTGTGTCGCGCTGACGAGCCCTCCACACGCGGGCGACACCAGAACGACACAGGTGTTGCCCTCGGCTGACACAGCCACGCCCACACGCGCCGAAGATGTAGATGGGACTCGGCCCTTCAACAACCGCGGTCCCAGGAGCGATCGTGGAAGACAGCATGGAGAGGCCCGACACCGGGCTCGATCCGGTGCGCTGGCTCGTCGAGGCGAGCGCCAGGGCGAGCGAACAGCTCGCGGATCGGAGAGCCGGGCGTGTCCTCGAGGTGGCACGGGTGTTCGGCGCGTCCGTGCTCGACGTGACGCCGTACGCCCGCGGGGCGCACGTGCGCGTGGGGCGCGAGCGCGACGCGCTCGGCTGCCCCGAGGAGGTGCTCGGCGGCGACACGGCTCGGTCGCTGTTCGAAGCGGACGGCGACGCATGGGTGCTCGTCGCCGATACAGGCTGGGATGTGTCGGTGCTTCGGGGCGACACGTCTCAACGTCTCGCGGACGTGGTGTCGACGCAGGACGGCGCGCTCCGGCTGCGGATGGACCCCGACACGCGCGTGATCGTGCGCCTGGGGCTCGTCACCTTCGTGGCGCAGATGGTGTGGCCGTCGAAGCCCGTGCTTCCCGCGGCCTGGAACGAGGCGGATCCGACGCTCCTCGCGAGCGTGGGGTTCGTCGGGATCGTCGCGGTGATCCTCGGGGTGATCGGCGCCCGCACGGACGTGCCCACGGACGCGTCGTGGAACACCGACGAGGACCGCCTCGTTCAGCTCATCCAGGACCTCGTCCCGCCCCCGCCGCCGCCGGCGAAGGCTACCCCGGCCGAGTCCTCCGCCGCGAGCGCCTCCAAGCCGCGGGGCGCCGAGGGCGAAGGCAAGCGCGACCCGAACCGGCGACCCGAGGTCACTCGGCGCGCGAACGACGAGCGCGCTGTCGCGGACGCGGGGCTCATGGCCGCGTTGAACAACGACGCCGCGCTGCGCGACATCCTCGGGAGCTCGGGCCTGAGCGGCGGGATCCTCGACGGGGTGACGAAGATCGTGGGGGGTCGCAGCACGCAGAGCGGCCCCGGGGCCGGATGGAGCGGCTCCAACATGGGCGGGGGCGGCACCGTCGGCAGCGTGGGCGACCTGACGATGGGGCGCGACGGCCGTGCCGGGGCGGCGAGCGGCGGAGCCTGGGAGCGCGGCACAGGCGGCGCGATCGGCGGCGCAGCGGGTGACGTGCTCGTGCTCGGCGCGCTGGACAAGTCCCTCATCGACGCAGTCGTCAAGCGCAACCTGGAGAGCATCCGGTACTGCTACCGGCGCGAGCTCGCGCGGATGCCCAGCCTCGCCGGCAAGGTCGTCATCAAGTTCGTGATCGCGAAGGACGGCTCCGTGAGCACCGCCACCACCAAGACCTCGACGCTCAACAACGCGGCGGCCGAGTCCTGCATCAACGGCCGGTTCCTGCGCATGCAGTTCCCGGAGCCGAAGGGCGGCGGGATCGTGGTGGTCTCGTACCCGTTCTTGTTCTCGGCCTGATACACAGGGCCGCTCGATGGCCGGGGCGCGTGGTTTCCTTCCGCGCCCCGGCCCCATGTGCTAAACTGTCGCTTCGTGCCAGGGTGCCCTACGATGCTGAGCTCGCTGTTCCTCGCCTCCCTCGCCAACGCCTCCGATACGTTGCCGGCCTCGTTCGCGCTCGACTCCGTGAGCCCTCGCGACCTCCGCGCGCTCGATGGCGTCGCGCAGGACGAAGAGGAAGAAGAGGAAGAAGAGGAACCGGGCGAACGCCGCCAGTCCGCCGGGCAGATCCGCGAGGTCGTCCGCGGCTTCTACCTCAAGGCCAACGCCGGCTCGGCGCTGTACCTCCTCCAGTTCTCCGACTGGGTCAAGCCGGGCACCTTCGTTTCCCTCGCGGTCGGCCAGGACTTCGTCGACAACGAAAACCAGTCCATGGCGTGGGAAGTGTCCCTCCAGCAGGGTCTTCACAACGGCGAGGACTACCTCACGCAGGCGTCCTTCGGCTGCATGGCCGCCGGCGGCGGCGCCGCGTGTACCCAGGGCGACCTCCGCACGTACACCCTCGCCGCGAACTACGAGATCAGCTTCTACCCGTCGCGCCGCGTCGGCATCGGCGCCCGCGTCGGCGGCGGCGTCATGATGAGCCCGCTGCTCGTCAACGCCGAGGCCTGGCAGACCGACGTGCTCCCCGAGTACGGCCTCGATCCGGGCCATCACTCCGGCGTCAAGCCGGTCGTGTTCGGTGGTCCCACGCTCGAATACTACACGAAGCTGTCCCACTTCTCCGTCGGGGTCGACGTCGACGTGACGTACACCATCGGGTGGGACCTCGGCCTCAACGCCACCGGGGCCTTCAAGTACACGTTCTGAGCGAGGGGCCGACATGGTCGGATTGATCGCGTTGATCGGCGGCTGTATCGGGCTCGAAGGGGTGCCGAAGGCCGACGAGCTCTCGGCGACCGGCCAGCTCGGACCGCTCACGCTGTCCGTCACGTCGCTCGACTTCGGCCCGGTGGCCGTCGGCGCGGCGGGCGTGGAGTCCCTGCTGGTGAGCAACCCCGGCACGACGCCGGTGCAGGTGAGCGCATCGATCGACGGCGGCGACGTGTTCAGCGCGTCGCGCGACTTCGTGCAGTGCCCCCCGGGCGACACCACGATCGAGGTCGAGTTCTGGCCGGACGCCGTGGGCGACCACGCCGGCTCCATGCTGCTCACCACCGGCGCGGGCGCCGAGGCCGCCGTCGCCCTCACCGGCTCCGGCGTCGGGGACGACACCGGCGGCGACACCGACACCGGCGGCGACACCGACGATCCTCCGGGTCCCGCCGGAGAGCTCTCGCTCAACCCTGGCTCGTACGACTTCGGAGAGGTCGACCTCGGCGACGCCGCGATCACGTCGTTCTCGGTGAGCAACACCGGCGACGACGACCTGACGATCTCGGAGATCCGCGTCTCCGACGCCGTGTTCACCACCAGCGGCACCCTCACCGCGCCGATGACCCTCTCCCCCGGCGCAACGCGGGTCATGCAGGTGTCCTTCCAGCCGAGCGCGGTCCGGGACTACTCCGGCACGGTCACCATCGAGAGCAACGACCCCGACGGCGCCACGCGGGTCGACCTCCGCGGCTCCGGCGCCGACCTCTGCGACGCGTGCGCGCCGATCATCGACGTGGACGTGGGCAACGCGATCACCGACTTCACGAGCTTGTTCGGAAGCGAAGACCGGCGGACGATCACCGTCGAGAACCGCGGCGACCAGGACCTCCAGCTCAACACCGCCACGGTCACCAACGACACCATCGCCACCTGCGGCACGTTCCGAATCACCGGGTTCTCGCGCACGGTGCTCGCGCCCGGCGACACGACGAGCTTCAACATCGCGTACACCACGACCGGCACCTGCATCGACCTGCCGAGCGAGACGTTCGACACGAACATCGCGCACATCTTGTCCAACGACCCGGTCAACGGCGACTGGCCGATCCAGCTCCAGGGCCTGGGCATCTCGCTCTGAGCGCTTGACGGGGCCGGGCCTCGCGATAAATGCCGCCGGCTTCCACCGCTACAGGAGCGGGCGCGGGGCATTCACCCGTATGACGTCCCGGCAGGCGCCGGTCCGTCCGATGCGAGGGCTACATGGCAAACTCCAAGATGGGCCTGCTCGGCCGCAAGCTGGGCATGACGCAACTGTTCGACGCGAACGGCAACGCCACCGGCGTCACCGTCATCGAGGCGGGTCCGAACACCGTCCTCCAGGTCAAGACGGTCGACAAGTCCGACAAGTACAACGCGCTCCAGCTCGGGTTCGCGCCCAAGAAGGCGTCGCGCTCGTCCAAGGCGGAGCTCGGACACGCCGAGGCCGCGAAGTCCCCGTCCACCTTCAAGCTCGTGCGCGAGCTGCGGGTCGAGGCGGACGTCGTCGCCGCCCATGCCCCCGGCGCGGAGCTCCGGGTCGCCGGCCTGTTCAACGTGGGCGACAAGGTCGACGTCACGGGCACCTCGAAGGGCCGCGGCTTCGCCGGCGTCTTCAAGCGCTACAACTTCTCCGGCTTCGGTCGCTCCCACGGTGTGCACGAGTACTACCGTCACGGCGGTTCGATCGGCACGCGCCTCACCCCCGGCATGACCCTCAAGGGCGTGAAGATGCCCGGTCACATGGGCGCGGAGCGCACCACCATCCAGAACCTCAAGGTCGTCCGCGTCGACGCGGAGCGCAACCTGGTGTTCGTGCACGGCGGCGTCCCCGGCCCCGACAATGGCTACGTCATCGTCCGCAAGTGCGTGAAGAAGCAGAAGGTCAAGGGGCCGTCCGGCTCCGGCAAGGCCAGCAACAAGAAGTAGCGGCTTCGCCTCCAGGTTTGCACGGCGCGCGCGTTGAGCCCACAGAGGTATCAAATGCTGCTCGCCGTGCTCGCCCTCGTCGCCTGTTCCGTGTCGAAGGAAGACGAAGACGCCGCCGACGTGGAGACGTCGGACTTCCTCGCCGACGGTCTGGTGTCGGAGATCACGACCGAGTCGTGCACCCTGTCGGGGGGCACGACCACCACGTGCTACCGGATCGAGGTGTACGCGCTCCCCACCGAGCACGACATCGGCCCGTTCTGCCCTCGATCGATCGACGACGGTGCCGACGTCGCCGGTATCTGGGTGGAAGACGGCGAGGTGTGGGACGTGGACGGCGCGTTCATCGAGGAGCTCGCCACCTTCTACGACGACGACAATTGGCAGCTCTACGACGAGGCCACCGGCGACGTGAACGTCACGGACTCGCAGGAGGCCTGCGAAGCCGCGGCGCGCCCCGACGTCGACCCGGACTACCAGAACTACTGCGTCGAGTGCGACATCGCCTACCTCGACGACACCGTGACGACCTACCTCATCCCGGTCACGCCGTTCGCGCTCACCACCGCCGACGAGATCGACCGCATGGGCGTCGTGGGGCTCTCGCTCAACGGCGTGGACTTCGACCCGCCCGCGCCCGTCGAGGCGATCCTCGAGAACTACACGATCGCGGCGTTCGACGACTGCGGCGGGCACGTCAACCTCGCGGCGGGGTACCACTACCATGCCGCCAACGGCTGCCAGACGGAGATCGCGCAGGACGACGGGCACGCCCCCCGCATCGGCTACGCGATGGACGGCTACGGCATGTACGGCATGCTCGACACCACAGGCGCCGAAGAGACCGACCTCGACGAGTGCCGGGGGCACTCCGACGACACCCGCGGGTACCACTACCATGTCGCGGGTGCGGGAGAGAACAGCTTCATCGGTTGCTTCCACGGCGAACAAGGGGAACGGGTGACCGGGTGACCGCGGCGCTGCTCCTCGTCGCGGCGGCCCTCGCGCACGGCGGGCACGCCTCTGAGCTGCCCTGGTCCGCGTGCGCCGATGCGTCGCTCGGGGACACGTGCTCGTGGGACGCGCATGACGTGCGCTACCGCGGGACCTGCCGACGGGTCTCCGACGCGCTCCTGTGTGTCCGCAACCAGCCGCTCGTCCCGGTGGCCGACGCAGGGCCCTCGCCGCTCGGCGTCGCGGCGGCGGTCGCCGGCGCAGGAACAGCGGTGGGCGTCGGGGCGTGGGCCGCGCTGCGCCGTCGACGGGCGACGGGGCCGACGCCGGTCACGGCTCGGGTGGAACCCCCTTGACGAGCGTGCGGAGCGGTCGGCGTTCCATGGCGCGCATCAGCCGCTCGAGGCTGGTCGACGCCGCGCGCACGTTCTCGAGCGTGTCCGCCAGCCCGGCGTTTCGCGCGGGATCGTAGGCCTCCAACAGCGCGGCGAGCTGCTCGAGCTCGTCGAGCCGTCGGGACATGTCGCTGAGGACCGCCATCGTGGGCCCGTCGGGCGCCAGGAGGCGCTCCATCTGGGCGGCCGCCCCCTCGGTGTGCGCGAGCGCTCGGTCCGCCGCGGACAGGCCCCGCTCCACGCGCGGTCCGACCCTGGCGACGAGGGCGTCCACGTTCCCGACGAGGTCGGTGGCGGCGGAGAGCACGGCGTTGGCCTCTTCGAGGTCACGGTTGAATCGGTCCAACGAAGCGCGGAGGTCGTCCCCTTGCTCACGGTCGGCGACCGCGCGGCGCACCTCCGCCGACACGACGGCGAGATCCTCCAGGATCGCGCCCGCGGTCTCCAGAAGCCGGGTGACGTCGGCCTGCGCCACCGCGGGCATGCGCGCTCCGGGGGCCAGCGACGTCGTGGGCGCATCCGGCGGGTCGAGCACCACCAGCGCCCCCCCGGCCAGGGTGCGGGTCGCCAGGATCGCCCGAGTGCCGACCGGGATCGGCACCTCCGGCCGCAGGCCGAGATCGAGCTCGAAGCGGAGCGTCGGCTCGACGATGACCCGCACGGCGTCGACCCTCCCGAGGTCGTACCCACGCATCTCGACCGTCGTACCGACGGTGACGCCGGCCAGCTCGCTCGCCTCCAACACGTAGGTGGTCGTCTCGCCCCGCCGCTCGGACAAGGCGAGGGCCGCCCATACCGCGAGCGCGACGCACGCGCCGCCGACCGTGAACATCCCGGTCCACACGTCTCTTTGGCTCATGCCGCCCCCCCATACGACACGACGCGCGCGCCCAGCGCGACGAGGTGCCGCGCGTCGGCGGCCGACCCGAGCACGGCCATCCCGGCGGCGCGACGCTCCGCGAGCCACTCCGCGACCAACGCGGCGGCCTCGTCGGTGAGGGGCCGCAAGGCCTCGTCCAGGTAGAGGCGCGACGGCGCGATCGCCTCCGCCCGCGCGAACTGCACGAGGCGCTGGAGGGCGGCGTCGAGTCGCCCCGGACGCACCGTCGCGACGCCGCCGAGGCGGAAGCGCGCCAGGGCCGCGTGCGCGCGCAGGCCGGCCGCTTCGAGCGAGCCCCCGGCGTAGACGAGCGGGAGGATGAGGTTCTCCAAGACGTCGACGTTGCTCATGAGCCCGCCGTCCTGAAACACGAAGGCCTGCCGTCCAGGAGCAAGGATCACCCTTCCTTCCCACGGCGCACGCATCCCCGCGGCGACGCGCAGCAACACCCCCTTCCCGGCGCCGGGGGGCCCGTGGAGCCCGACGAGCTCACCCGCCCGCACGAGGAGGTCGACGCGCGGCGCCTCGGCCCACACCCGCACGCCGTCCAGCGTCATGGCGACGTCAGCCATGCAGGAACCACGCGAAGGCGGCGTCGATCGTGAAGATGGCGATGAGCGCGTCGACCACGCCTTGGGACCCCGCGCGCGGGATCGCGTTGGCATCGCCGGTGACCGCGAACGCGCGCGCCAGGGTGAGCGCGGGGAGCGCCGCGCCGAACGCCGCAGCCTTTAGCAGAAATCGAGGAACGTCGAGCGCTTGCAACGGCTCCACCAGGAGCCGGGCGGCCACGACGGACGGCACGGAGAGGGCGGGCGCGATCATCGCGCACGCAAGGTACACCGCCGCGCAGAACAGGACGGTGAGCACGACGTTCGCCGCGCACACGCCGAGGATGCGCGGCACGACGAGGTAGGCGAGCGAGTTGACCCCGTGAGCCTCCAAGGCCGCGATCTCGTGGCGAATCTTCATCGTCGCCACTTCGGTCGCGATCGCGGTCCCCGAGCGCGCCGCCACCACGAGGGCGGTGAGCAGCGGACCGATCTCCAGCAAGACCGCGAGCCGCACCAGCTGCCCGAAGGCCTCCTCGGCCCCGAGACCCTGGAGCGAGCGGAACCCGACCCCCATGAGCGCCGCCGCCACGAGCACGCCGATGCCGAGCACGACCGGGAGCGCCTCCACGCCCGTGAAGTACACCTGGGCGGACACGACGCGGTTCGACACGGTGATCGCCCCCGCGCCGTACGCCCCTCCATACAGCAGCACCCCCGCGCGCAGCACCTCGCTCGCCGCACGAACGGCGGCCCCGATGGTCGCGAACGCTACGGACAGCCCCCCACGGCGCGCGCCGGGCATCACCACGGCGCGCACATTACTCCCTTCGGACCTTGGGGGTCAATCGAGCGGCAGACGCACGAGGTCGGGCGCCACCGCGAAGGGCGCGCCGGTCGCCGCCCGCACCTGGTCGACGGTGAGGTCCTCGGCGATCTCCCGGAGGGTGAGGCCGCCCGCGAAGGTGAACACCCCGTAGTCGGTGATCAGGAGGTCCACGCAGCGCTGCCCGGTGAGCGGAAGGGTGCACGCCGGGAGGAGCTTCGCCTCGTTGCCCTTGGCGACGTGCTCCATCGTGACGACCACGCGCTTTGCGCCGCTCACGAGGTCCATAGCGCCGCCCATGCCCTTGACCATCTTGCCGGGGATCATCCAGTTCGCGAGGTCCCCGTCCGCGCTGACCTGCATCGCGCCGAGGATGGTCAGGTCGATGTGGCCCCCGCGGATCATCGCGAACGACGCCGCGCTGGAGAAGTACGAGGCGCCCGGGAGGGCGGTCACCGTCTGCTTGCCGGCGTTGATCAGGTCCGGGTCGAGCTCCGCCGCGGTCGGGAACGGACCCATGCCGAGCAGGCCGTTCTCGCTGTGAAGCACGATGTCCATCCCCTCGGGGATGAAGTTGGCCACGAGCGTCGGGATGCCGATGCCGAGGTTCACGTGGTAGCCGTCGCGGAGCTCGCGGGCGGCGCGCTTGACGATTCCGTCGCGGGTGAGCGGCATGGTTCAGGCCTCCCGGAGGGTGCGGCGCTCGATGCGCTTCTCGAAGGTGTCGCCGACGACGATGCGGTGCACGAAGATGCCGGGCACGTGCACGGCGTCCGGGTCGATCGCCCCCGCGTCCACCAGGTGCTCAACCTCGACGATCGTGCAGCGCGCGGCGGTCGCCATCATCTCGTTGAAGTTGCGGGCCGTCTTGCGGAACACGAGGTTCCCCGCGCGATCGGCCGTGTGCGCCTTGATGATGGCGAAGTCGGCGAACAGCGCCCGCTCCATCACGTACCGGCGTCCGTCGAACTCACGGACCTCCTTGCCCTCCGCCACCGGCGTCCCCACGCCGGTCGGCGTGAAGAACGCCGGGATGCCCGCGCCACCCGCTCGGATCCGCTCCGCGAGCGTGCCCTGCGGACACAGCTCCACTTCGAGCTCACCGGAGAGGAACTGACGTTCGAACTCTTTGTTTTCGCCGACGTAGCTGGACGTCATCTTTCGGATCTGCCGGTTCTGGAGCAGGATGCCGAGGCCGAAGTCGTCGACCCCACAGTTGTTGCTGACGACCGAAAGGTCGCGGGTACCCTGTGCGCGCAGCGCCGCGATCAGGTGCTCTGGGATGCCGCAGAGCCCGAAGCCGCCCGCCATGAGCGTGGCGCCGTCCGGGATGTCGGCCACCGCGGCGGCCGCCGACGGGAAGACCTTGTTCATTCCGCCTCCGACCCCGAATCGTAGCCCGACGCGCCCGCGCGCGCCGTGGCTACCTAGCAAGGGAACGCCCGGGGGGGTGCATGGGGATCGGGTTCGGACTCTTGTTCGTCGGCTGCGCCGTCGAGAACGAAATCGTGCAAACACCAGGAGATATCGTCGTCGTACCTTCATTCCTCGACTTCGGCACCCTGCCGATCGGGGTCAGCGCGGCCAGGACCTTCGAGGTGCGCAACATCTCCACGGTGGACGTGCGCGTCGACGGCGCGTCGGTGACGAGCGGCGCGTTCACGCTCATGGACTCGCCGTCGGGCGTCCTGGCACCCGGCGAGGCCCGCACGGTCACCGTCGTGTACACGCCCGTTCACGCGGCGTCGGACGGCGTCGTGTCCGTCTACGCCAAGGAGGTGGGCGGCGAGCGCGTCGTCCTGGCAGGCGTCGGGGACGACCGCCACGTCGACGGCTTCGACGACTTCCGCGCTCCGGGCGGGGACTCCGTCGACGTGATCGAGACTGGCCCGGACGGGGCCACCGGCGCGGTCGTGTTCGAGCTGTCCGGAGGCGTGGACGTGGCGTTCCTCCTCGACACCACGCAATCGATGAACACCCTCGTGTCGGCGGTCGGGGAGGAGCTGACCGAGATCGCGCGCCGCCTCGACGCGTCAGGGGCGGACCTCACGTGGGGCCTCGGCACCTTCGAGGACTACGGCCGTTCGCCGTGGGGGTCCTCGGGGGTCGACGTGCGGTTCCGGCTCCACGTGCCCCAGACGACCGACCTGACGGCCGTGCACGACGCGCTCGCCGCGGTCGCGATCCACGAGGGGCAGGACGCGCCGGAGTCCACGATGGAGGCGCTTCGTCAGGCCGTGGAAGGACCTGGGTACGACCTCGATTGCGACGGGACGTACGACGAGGGTTGGGACGTCGCGCCCGCCCACACGTCCGCCGCGGACCCCTTCGGCGGCGGCGCGGCCCCGCTGCACCGGGACCCCGACGTGCGCGGCGGCTTCGGGTTCCTGCCCGGGAGCATGCCGGTGGTGCTGTACGCCACGAACTACGAGCTCCGCGACGCGGACGACGCGCGGTACAGCACGCCGGGCGGGTGTCCGGAGGACGCTGGCGCCGGGCACGTCGTGGACGCGGTGAACGCGGCCGGCGGGCGCCTGATCGGGGTGGCCGTGAACATGAGCGAGGAGAGCCGCGCGGTCCTGCAGATGCGCGCGTTGGCCGAGGCGACGGGCAGCTACGCCGATCTCGACGGCGACGGCGCCGTCGAGCCGGCGGTCACCGTGTGGACCAGCTCCGGGACCGACTTTCAGGAGCGGGTCGTCCGCAGCGTCGAAGGGCTGCTCGCCGCGCGCCGTTGGGAGCGGGTGTACGTCACGTGGGAAGACCCGGACGGCGTCATCCGCAGGGTCGATCCCACGGAGTGGCGCGATGTACGCGTCGGCGAGCGACTGACCCTCGACGTGAGCGTCGCGGACGTGAGCGCGCCCGCAGAGGTCGTGTTCCGCCTGTTCGGCGACGGCGGGGTGGTCCTCGACGAGCGCCTGCTCCGGGTGCGACGAGCGGCGGCTACTCGATGCGGTAGTTCGGGCTCTCGCGCGTGATGATGACGTCGTGCACGTGGCTCTCGCGCAGGCCCGACGCCGTCATGCGCACGAAGCGCGCGTTCGCCTTCATCTCTTCGATGGTGCCGCAGCCGGTGTAGCCCATCGCGGCCTTCACTCCGCCGACGAGCTGGTACACCGTGTCGGACACCGGGCCCTTGTACGGGACGCGGCCGACGATGCCCTCGGGCACGAGCTTCCGCGTCTCGCTCTCGGGATCGCCGGCGTCATCCTGGAAGTACCGGTCGGAGCTGCCCGCGCGCATGGCCTCGACGGAGCCCATGCCGCGGTAGCTCTTGTAGCTCCGCCCCTGGTACAGCACGATCTCGCCCGGGGCCTCGTCCGTGCCGGCGAGGAGCGAACCGACCATGATGATGTCGGCGCCGGCCCCGAACGCCTTCGCCATATCGCCCGAGTACTTGATCCCGCCGTCGGCGATGAGCGGCACGCCCGCGCGGGTGGTGACCTTCGCGACGCCGGACACGGCGGTCAGCTGCGGCACCCCAACGCCCGCGACCACGCGGGTGGTGCAGATTGATCCGGGTCCGATGCCGACTTTCACCGCGTCCGCCCCGGCCGCGATCAGCGCCTCCGCTGCCTCCGGCGTAGCGATGTTGCCGGCGACGATGGCGAGGTCCGGGTACTCGTCGCGGGTGGCGCGCACCGCGCGGATGACGCCCTCGGAGTGCCCGTGGGCCGTGTCGACGACGATCACGTCGACCCCCTCCTCGACGAGCGCCGCCACGCGCGCCGCGCGATCGGCGCCGACCCCGACGGCCGCGCCGACCCGCAGGCGCCCGCGCGCGTCGCGCACGGCCTGCGGGTGCCGGATGTGCGCCTCCACGTCCTTGAAGGTGATGAGCCCGCGGAGGCGGCCGTCGGCGTCGACGACGAGCAGCTTCTCGACGCGGTGCTCCTGCATCAGGTCGCGCGCGGTCTCGAGATCGGTGCCGGGCGGGCAGCTCACGAGCCCCTCCGCTTCGCTGGTCATCACCTCGGAGACCGGACGGTCGAGGTTGCGCTCGTAGCGGAGGTCGCGGTTGGTCAGGATGCCGACGGCGTGACCACCGGCCACGATGGGCAGGCCGTTGATGCCGTGCTCGCGCATGACGGCGCGGGCCTCCCGCAAGCTCGCGCGCGGGTCGAGCGTGACGGGATCGAGGATGATCCCCGTCATGCTCTTCTTGACCTTGCGGACCTCACGGGCCTGCGCGGCGGGCGTGAGGTTCTTGTGCAGGATGGCCATCGCGCCGAGCCGCGCCATCGCGATGCCCATCGCGGCCTCGCTCACCGTGTCCATCGCGGCCGCGAGCAGCGGCACGTTGAGCACGATGTCGCGCGCCACGCGGGCGCGGACGTCGGCGTCGCGAGGGAGGATCGAGCTGGGACCGGGGACGAGCAGGACGTCGTCGAAGGTGAGCGCGAGCGGGGTGTCGTCGAGCAGCATGGGCGCGGCTAACCGGCCCCGCGCCGGGGATCGAGGTCGCCGTTCTTGACACCGGATCGTCGAACGTCGTACACGCGAAGGAACACGGCTCCGCGCGCTTCGGGGGGCCAAAGCGCGGGGAGTACCGTGGACACACGCTGGGTGACCGCCGCAGACGGGATGCGCCTGAAGGTCGGGGTCTGGAGCCCCATGGAGGGCGCGCCTTCGCGCGAGCTCCTGATCGTCCCGGGCCTGGCCGAACATGTCGGGCGATACGCGCACGTCGCCGCGGCCGCCGTCGCGCGGGGCTGGCGCGTGCACTGCATCGAGCTGCGCGGCCACGGGCACAGCCACGGCGCGCGCGGCCACGTCGACGACTGGAGCGAGTACGTCGAGGATCTGCGCGGCGTCGCGAGCACCCTGCCGCCGCACGTCGGCTTCGCCCACAGCATGGGCGGCCTCGTCGCGCTCGAAGCCATCCGCGCGGCGGCGTGGGCGCCCACGCGCCTCGCGCTCACGAACCCCCTCCTCGCGCCGGGAAGCCGAGGGCCGCGCTGGAAGATCGCGCTCGCCGGACTGCTCGAGCGCATCGCGCCGCGCCTCCCGATCTCCACCGAGCTCGACACCTCCAACCTGTCGCGCGACGCCACGGTGGTCGCCGACTACCTCGCGGACCCGCTGGTGTTCCCGACCGTGACGCCGCGCTGGTTCGGCGAGATGAACCGCGCCCGCGAGCGCGCGCGCGGCGTCGTGCTCACCATGCCGTTCGCGATGCACGTCGGCACCGCCGACCGCATCTGCGATCCTGCCACCAACCTCGAATTCGCGCGCTCCCGAGGGGTGGAGCCGCGGGTGTGGACGGACCTCCGCCACGAGCTGGTGAACGAGGTCGGCCGCGAGCAGGTGATAGGAGAGCTGCTCGACTGGCTGGAACAAGGATGAACGCGACCCGCGAGCGCCTCGTGGCGCTCCTCAAGGAGAAGAGCTACCGCCGCCGCCGGGTCGTCCTGGCGTCGGGGCGCGAGAGCGACTTCTACGTCGACGGCAAACAAACGACGCTGAACGCCGAAGGTGCGTGGCTCGTGGGCAATCTCGTCCTCGACGCGCTCGCGCCGGACGTGTCGGGCGTCGGCGGCCTGGTCGTCGGCGCCGACCCGATCGCCGCGGCCACCGCGGCAGTGAGCTGGTCGCGCGGGCGGCCCGTGCACGCCTTCCTCGTCCGGAAGGAGCCGAAGGGCCACGGAACCCAGCGGTTCGTGGAGGGGCGCGAGAACCTCCCGGACGGCGCGCGCGTGTGCATCGTGGAGGACACGACGACCACGGGCTCCTCCCTGCTCGCCGCGGTCGATCGCGCCGAGGCGGAGGGCCTCCGCGTCGTGCAGGTGCTCACGATCGTCGACCGGGAAGAGGGCGCCGCCGACGCGGTCGCGGCCCGCGGCTTCGCGCTCACCGCGCTGATCCGTCGCTCGGAGCTGGAGTCGCCGCTCGGCGACGCCCCTTGACCGCGTGATCCTCCTCCTCGCACTCGGCTGCGCCGGGCTCGCCGACCCAACCGTGGTCGCTCCTCCGGGCAGCCCGCCGTGGGCGGTCGCGACGGCGGCGGCGTCGCGCGAGCTGCGCCTCTACGACCAGCTCACCACCTTGATCCTCGCGCGGGGCACCCTCGTCACGCCGGCGTGGAACGACGCGCGCGCCCGGCTCCTCGGCGCGCCTCGGGCCCCCACGCCCGAGGCGTGGCAGGTCTGGCTCGCCGCCGACGGGGTCGACCCCCTGACGGTCGGCGTCACGCCGGACGCCGAAGCCGCCTGGCGCGCCACCGCCACCGTGGACGGGCGCCCGTGCGCCGGGCTCGGGGTCGAGTCGCGCGAACCGACCGCCGCCGACCGCCTCGACCTGCCGCACCTCAGCGCGTGGGATCGCCTGTTCGATCTTCGATTCTCCGCCGATTGCGGGCGCGCCGGCACCTTCGTGCTCGCGCTCGTGTCCCTGCGCGGCCGCGGCTCCCTGGCCTGGGAGGGAGCCTCGCTGGATAGATCGGGGGAATGAACGCCTCTCCCCTCGCCGCCCGCCGCCTCGCCCTTAGCCTTCACGTCAAGATGCCAATCCTCCTGGTGTCCAACGGCGTGCGTATGCGAAACCTCCCAATGAACCACGTCCCCTTCCGAGGGGACAGCACGTTCCTCTACTTCACCGGTTGCGACGCCCCGGGCGCGGCGGCCCTCATCCGCGAGGGGGGTCACACGACGCTCTTCGTCGAGCCCCCCGCCGACGACGACGCGCTCTGGCACGGCTTCGTCGACGACCTCGAAGCGATGCGCGTGCGCTGGGGCGCCGACGCCATCGCGCCGCTCGACACCCTCGAGGCGGCATGCCGGGCCATCGGCGGCGGGCTCCTGTCCCTCGCGGTGCCCGACACGGCCGCGACGGCGCGCGCCGCGGCGCTCACCGGGCTCCCGCTCGCGTACCCGGGCTCGATGGGGCCGGACGCCCTGGTCGACGCGGTGATCGCCCTTCGCCTCCGTCGGGACGCGTCCGAGCTCGACCACATGCGCGCCGCGGCCGCGATCACCGCGGAGGCGCAGCTCGCGGCGATGCGCGCCACCCGCGTCGGCCAGTACGAGCGCGAGATCGCCGCGTTGTTCGACGGGGTCATCGCGGCGCGCGGCGCCACGAACGCGTACCAGAGCATCGTCACGGTGCGCGGCGAGGTCCTGCACAACCACGCCTACGGGAACCGCCTCGAAGAAGGCCAGCTTCTCTTGCTGGACGGCGGCGCCGAGGTGGAGGGCTACGCCAGCGACGTCACCCGCACGTGGCCCGTCGACGGGCGCTTCGGCCCCCGCCAGCGGGACGCGTACGCCCTCGTGCTCGCCGCCAACGAGGCCTGCATCGACCAGGTGCGCCCCGGCGCGCGCTACCGGGACATCCACTGGGGCGCGATGCGCATCCTGGCCGACGGCCTGCGCGACCTCGGCCTCTTGCGGTGCGGCGCCGACGAAGCGGTGGAGACCGGCGCCGTCGGGGTCTTCTTCCCCCACGGCGTCGGGCACCTGCTCGGGCTCGACGTGCACGACCTCGAGTCCTTCGGCGATCGCCCGGCGTATACCCACGGGCGAACCCGCCCGACGCAGTTCGGCGCGCGCTATCTCCGCCTCGACCGCGACCTCGAGCCGGGGCTCGTCGTCACCATCGAGCCCGGCTTCTACGTCGTGCCCGCGATCCTGCACGACCCCGCGCTGCGCGCCGCCCACGCCGGGCGCGTGGACTTCGCCGCCGCTGAAGCCTGGATTCCGTTCGGCGGCATCCGCATCGAGGACGACGTGCTCGTCACGGAGGGCGCCCCCGAGGTGCTGAGCGCCGCGGTCCCCAAGTCGATCGACGCCATCGAGGCCGTGGTCGGGCGAGGGCCTACCGCGCGGGAGAGGCTCTCTGCATGACGGCCTGGATCCTGCTGTTCTCCGTCGCCCAGGCGCTCACCCTCGAAGAGGCGGTCCGCCGGGCCGCCGAGGTCGACCCCGCCGCGCTCGTGGCCGAGAACGCCGCGGCGATCGCCCGCCTTCAATCGGCGGACGTGTGGTTGGACCGCGGCGTCACCGTCCGGGCCGATCTGGACGTGGGCACGACCTTCGGGCCGGACGGCACCTTGACCGCGTCGACCGGGGCCCTCGACCCCGCGGCGTGGTTCGACGCCACCCAGGCCGCGAACGAGGCCCGCGGGGCCCGCCACGTCGCAACCGCCACACGCCTCGACGCACAATATGCCGGGGCGTCCCTTTATCATTCTGCGCTTGCGGCGGAGGCGGGGGTCGCCGCCGCGGAGCGCACCGACGCGTACGCACGCGCTACCGCGAAGGCCACCGCGGCGCGCGTCGCGGCGGGCCTCGTGAGCGAGATCCTCGGGCGATCCGCCGAGATCGGCGTGCTCCTCGCCGAAGGACGCCTCGCGCGCGCCCGCGCGGACCTGGCCATCGCCCGGGCTCGGCTCTCGCGCGCCTTGCAGCAAGAGATCGACGCGCTCGCCCCGGCGCCGGCGGTCACCCTGAGCGACGCCCCCCTGCTGTCGCCCTGGCTCGACGCCGCGGACGCCGACGTCGCCGCCGCCCGCGCGGGTCGGTCGGAGGCCGTGGCCGCGCTCTTTCCCGCGGGCACCGCCTGGATCTCCGCGCCGTTCGCCGACGAGGGCGTGTGGTCCGCGCCAGCGCCGTGGGCGGCCGGGCTCGGGCTCTCCTGGACCTTCGACGGGCTGGCGGGGCCGTTCCTGCGCCTTCGGCAGGCCGCCGTCGGCGTGGACTCGGCCGAGGTCTCCCGCGACGGGCTCGAGCGCGACCTGCGCCTCGGGATCGCGGTCGCCCGCGAGGCCGCCGCCGCGTCCGCGACCGTCGCCGCGGCCGCGCGCGCGAGGGAGGCGGTCGCCGAAGAGGCCCTGCAGATCGGCTACGCGAGGCTCGACGTCGGCCTGGGCAACCCGCTCGAGATCCTCCGGCTCCAGGACGAGGCCGCGCAGGCCCGCGCCGAGCGGGTGACGGCCGAGCTCGACGCCGCGCTCGCGGCCCTCGAGGCGCGCCGACTGGCCGGCGTCCCCTGGTAGGCCAGACGCCTCAGCCGGCGGGTCGCCGGTTGACCCAGGCCACCCAGCCCCACACGAGGGTCTGCACGGCGGTGAAGATCGCCGCCGGCCCGAGGGGGCCGAGCGACTCTCGCGCGCCGGTGGCGAGCACCCCGCGCCACTGGTCCTCTGGCATCGGCGTCGCGAGGTAGGTGAACACGTTCGTGAAGTTCGCCCCGATCGCCGCGAGCCCCAGGCACAGGGTCGCGGCCGCGAAGCCGAGCCCGAGCGGCAACAGGGCGTGCCGTCCGGCCGTGCGCCACTCGACCACGGCGAGCGCGACGCCGAGGGCGCCCATCGCCCGAAAGACGACGGCGACCCACCCTTGTTCGCGCCAGTCCGGCCCCGCCGACACGACGACGAGCGACGCGACCAGCGCGAGGACCATCGCGCCCGCCACGGCGAAGTTGGCGAAGCGCGCGACCGCGTCGCCCTGCGCGGCGACGACGGCGCGCCCCAGGAAGCCCTCCAGGTCGGCGGCCAACGCGCGCGCGTTCGGGTACCGCGCCTCCGGCACCGCCGCCATCGCGCGGGCGCACACGGCGCGCAGGCCGGCGGAGGCGGCCGGCGCGGCCGCGTCGATCGGCGTGAACCCGCTGGTGGCCGCGAGCCGAACGGCCTCGGCCGAAGCCTGGGCGTCGTACGGGGCGCGCCCGACGAGCAGGTGGTACAGGATGACGCCGAGCGCGAACACATCGGTGCGCTCGTCGACGGCGTCGACGTCCCCCCTCGCCTGCTCGGGCGCCATGTACGCGGGTGTCCCGAGCACCGCCCCGCGCCGGGTGGCGAAGGCGTGCGGGGCGTCTTCGGCGTCGCCCTCCGCGTCCGTGGGAGGCAGATCGCGCACCTTCGCGAGGCCCCAGTCCAACAGCACCACCTCGCCGTGATCGCCCAACAAGACGTTGGCGGGTTTGACGTCGCGGTGGACCACCCCGCGCGCGTGCGCGAAGCCCAACGCCTCCGCCGTGCGGATGAGGGCGGGCAGCAGCGCGAGCCGCGCGTTCAGGTCCGGCGCGGCGTCGAGCGCGTCGGCGAGCGTGCGCCCCTGCACGAGCCGCATGGCGTAGAAGGCGGTCCCGTCGGCGCGAACGCCGCGCTCGTACACGGTGGGGATGGCGGGGTGCTCGAGCACGCCGGTCACCACCGCCTCGCGCGCGAAGCGCCGGCGCGCGGCAGGATCGCTCCGGAGCAGCTCCTTCACGGCGACCGCACGCCCGAATTGCCGGTCGGTCGCCTCCATCACGCGCCCGAACGCGCCGCGCCCCACCTCGCGCACCGGCGTGTAGCGCTCCGGCCGGACCGAGGGGATCGCGTCCGCGGCGTCGGGCGGGCCTTCGTCGTCGTCCAACGCGAGGGTGCGCGCGGCGCGCCAACGAGGGTCCATGAGCACGCCTTACCCCGTTCGCCGCCGCGGAGGCGCGTCAGAGCTTGCGCCGGAGCACCGTGTCCCGCAGCGCGCGCGCGTCCGAATTGGGGAAGTCGATCGTCGTGTGCAGCCCGCGGCTCTCTTTGCGGCGGAGCGCGCTCTCGACGACGAGATCCGCCACCTGTGCGAGGTTGCGCAGCTCGATCAGGGGCCCGGTCAGGCGGAAGTCCCAATAGTACTCGTGGATCTCCTCTTGCACGCGCTCCACCCGGGCGCGGGCGCGGAGCAGTCGGCGGGTCGATCGTTGAATCCCGACGTAGTTCCACATGAAGCGCCGGACTTCGTCCCAGGTCTGGGTGATGACGACCGCCTCGTCGCTGTCGACCGCGCGGCCGTGGTCCCACGCGGGTACCGCGTCGTCGAACGGGATCGCGTCCAGGCGCGGCGCCGCGGAGGCCGACGCGTGCTGCGCGAAGACGAGTGCTTCGAGCAGGCTGTTCGACGCGAGGCGATTGGCGCCGTGCAGCCCCGTGCACGCGGCCTCGCCGATGGCGTACAGGTTGCGGATGGAGGTCTCGCCCTCGAGGTCGGTCTGAACGCCGCCGCAGAAGTAGTGGGCGGCGGGCACGACGGGGATGGGCTGCGTGGCCGGGTCGATGCCGAGCTCGAGGCAGCGCGTCGTGATGTTCGGGAACTTCGCGAGGATCTCTTCGCGGGGGCGGTGGCTGATGTCGAGGAACACGCACTCGTCGCCGCGACGCTTCAGCTCGGCGTCGATCGCGCGCGCCACCACGTCGCGCGGCGCGAGCTCCCCGCGCTCGTCGTAGCGGGGCATGAACCGCTCGCCGTTGGCCAGGACCAACTTCGCGCCTTCGCCCCGAAGGGCCTCGCTGATGAGGAAACCCTTCGCGTGGGGATGGAACAGGCAGGTCGGATGGAACTGGACGAACTCCATGTTGGCGATGCGCGCGCCCGCCCGCCACGCCATCGCGATGCCGTCGCCAGAGGCGATGTCGGGGTTGGTCGTGTAGAGGTACACCTTGCCGGCACCGCCGGTGGCGAGCACCACGACGCGCGCCGTGACCGCGTGCACTTCGCCCGAACGAGAATCGAGGAGGTACGCACCGAGCACGCGATCCGGATCGACGGGCGAGAGCCCGCGGCGGCGCGCGAGGCTGTTCTCGGTGACGAGGTCGACCGCCACCTGATGTTCCAGGAAGGCGATGTCGGGGTTGGCGTCGGCCGCCGCGAGCAGAGCGCGCATGATCTCCGCGCCGGTCAGATCGTCCGCGTGCAGGATGCGCCGCGTGGAGTGCCCACCCTCCCGGTGCAGGTCGTACTCGCCGGGCCGCCCGTGGCGCTCGGAGAAGCGCACGCCGAGGTCGATCAAGGCGCGCACGCGCTCAGGCGCCTCGCGCACCGTCTGCTCGACCGCCTCGCGACGGCACAGCCCGGCCCCCGCGACCAGGGTGTCCTGCACGTGGTCTTCGACGTTGTCGTGGGGGCCCCAGACCGCGGCGATGCCCCCCTGCGCGTAGTGCGTGTTCGATTCGTTGCGGTCCACCTTGGTGACCACGAGCACGCGCCCGCGGCGGGCCGCGTCCAACGCGAACATCAGCCCGGCGACGCCCGCGCCGAGCACGAGGAAGTCGACCTGTTGTAGCGACTCGTCCATCCGACCCTGTATACTCCGTACACCATGCTGTCCCTCCTCCTCGCCTGCGCCACTCCCGCCCCCGACCAACACGTCGACGACGACACCGGCACCGCGGACACCGACGACACCGACGACACCGACGACACCGACGACACCGACGACACCGACGACACCGACGACACCGACGACACCGACGACACCCACGACACCGACGACACCGACGCGCCCCCGTCGCACACGGGGCTGCTCCAGGCGGCCGGGTCGGCGATCGCGTTCGACGGCTGGGACGGCACGGAGGCGATCGTCCTCGTCGACGACGACGGCTTCGGGGACGAGGTGTGCCGCGTCGAGCTCACCCTCGTGTCAATCGGGCCCCGCGACGACTGCGGCCCCTGCGACTGGGCGTTCGACCTGGAGATCACGGAGGTGACACCCGTGACCGAGGTCGCCTGCGACGTGATCGCCGACGTGCTCGAGCCGATCACGGTCGGGCACACGCGCGCGTACGGGTACACGGCCGACTACCTGGGCCACGGCCCCGCCCTGCTCACACCGGTCGACGAGGAGTGGCAGACAACGGCGTTCTCGTTCTGGAACCCCGACTCTGGCGCGATCGCGTACACCATCGGCCTCGGCTGGCGGGAGTGGTAGGCGCGCCGTTCAGTACGTCGGCACCATGAAGTCCCACCGGGCCTGCACCGCGTCGACCTCGGGCCGCAACAGACCCCAGAGCGCCTCGGAGTCAGGTTCTCCCTCCGACCACAGGTTGTCCGTCGCGGAAGGATCGACCCGAAGATCGTACAGATATCGCCGACCGTCGAAGAAGTAGACCAGTTGGTGGGTGTCGGTGACGACCGACATCATGGGGTCGCAATACCCTGGCAGGTAACAGAAGGGGAACCGCGGGCGATCCTCCGCGAGTCCGACGATCGTGCCGGTGTGCTCAGGGTTCGGCTCGATCCCGAGCGCGTCGAGCACGGTCGGCGAGAGGTCCTGATGGGTGGTGCCACCGGTCCACCGGCCGGCCTCGAGGTCGCGCGCCCAGAACGCCGCGAGCGTGGCGTTCTCCTCGGGGAACAGCATCTTGCCGTG
This sequence comes from Klebsiella pneumoniae, assembly GCA_945862325.1. Lineage (GTDB taxonomy): Bacteria > Myxococcota_A > UBA796 > UBA796 > SXON01 > CAMAXZ01. The sequence continues at coordinate 15,523 of CAMAXZ010000016.1, read as the reverse complement.
CTGAAAACCGAGGTGTTCCCCGAACTGTTCGCCGTGGTCGGACACGAACACCACGAGCGTGTCGTCCAACAGGCCGGCGCTGTCCAGGCGCGACCAGAAGGTCCCGAAGTACTCGTCCCAGTAGCGCAGCTCGCCGCGGTACACCGCGAGCAGGTACTCCCGGGCGATCGCGCGCTCGTCCGGCGACAACGAGCCCCACGACGCCATGAGGGTGTACACCTGGTAGGCGTCGGTGACGTCCCAGGGGAACTCGTAGTCGGGGTCGATCGTGTCGAGCTCGTACGAATACTCGCGCGGCGCGGCGTACGATCCGTGCGGATCGATGAAGTGCACGTGGGCGTACCAGGGCTGTCCGGTCGCCGCGAGCCGCTCGACGAGGCGCTCCCCGGCGGGCGCGACGTCACGCACGCTGTACCAGCCCCAGAGCTCGACGTCGTCGTACCCCTCGATGATCGCACCGGTGTTGTTGGCCGACAACACCGGGTTCGCCGTGACGAGCCCGGTGGCGTAGCCCTGCGCGGCGAGCAGGCTGGCGAGCGTGGGCTGGCCGAACGGGATGCCCGGAACCCGAGCGTCGCCGTAGGCGTCGTACACCCCGGTCGGCCAGTAGTCGCTGTCGAGCGGCGAGCGGCCCGTCAGCACGCACAACATCGAGGGTGCGGTCCAATTCGCGCACGACCGGTGCGCGTCGAGGACCAGGCCGTCCGAGAGCACGCGATCGAGGTTCGGAGTGGTGTCGAGCCCCGCGTAGATCCCGAGCTGGTCGCGACGGGTCGTGTCGATCGAGATCAGCAGGACGTTCGTGGGTCGCGGGCCCGAGAACCGCAGCGCGGGGCTCGGCTCGGGAGGGCTCGTGTCGGTGTCGGCCGTGTCGGCGGTGTCGGTGTCGACCGTGTCGGTGTCGTCGGTGTCGTCGACGTCCGTGTCGGTGTCGGAGTCGACCGGGCGACCGGTGTCGGCGCGATCGAGCGCCACGCCGTCGGGGGTGCCGCATGCGGTCAAGAGGAGCAGGAGCGTCAAAGGGTCGGCCTCCGCTGGATCACCGCGTCGGGCCCGCGCTTCGGGACCAACGGGCGCGCGCGCGCCTCCTCGGACCGCGTCGCCACGAACAAGCGATTTCGGATGTAGGTAGACGGCGCGCCGTCGGCACCATCGATGAACGTCAGGTCGTAATAGGCGCCTTCGAGCACGAGATACCAGACGTCGGTCGAAAGGGGCACGAGCTCCGGCTCGTAGGCGTACCCGAGCTCGTCGAGGGCGGGCATCGACACGCTCAGGCCGTCTCCTTCGCGCGTGACGATCATCTCGCCCACGTTCCATTCGTCGACGTACCGCCCGACGTGCGCGTCGAGTCCCTCGGGATCGACCGCGTACTCGGGGCCGTCGGTGGGAGACGGGAGCTCGGCCAGGCTGGTGAACGCCGTCGCGACGCTCGCGGAGAAGTCGTCGCCGTAGCCGTTGCTCAGGATCGAGATCGCGAAGCCCTGGTCGGGGAGGATGTAGAACGTGCTCGTGAAGCTCAGGGTGTTGCCGCCGTGGCTCCAGACGCGGATCGGGTACCAATCGTCGCCGGCGTAGAAGCCCTCGTCGACGAACACCCCGTAGCCATAGGCCTGCTCGGCGCCGTACCCGGTGCTCACCTGTGGGGTCGTCAGCGCCCGGCGCGACGCGTCCGCGAGCACCGCCGTGTCGCCTTCGAGGAGGAACCTGGCGAAGGCGAGCATCTCGGTGGGCGTGGACCAGACCAGGCCCGCCGGGCGCGCGAAGCCCGGCTCGGGCACTTGATCCATCGCGACGCGCCCGAACGCGGTCCGTCCGCCGTCGAGGTCGTCCAGGTCGTAGCCGTAGCTGAGCGCGTAGTCCCCATCGGCCTCGACCGCCGACTTTCGCGCAGTCGACCGCGTCATGCCGAGCGGCTCGAGCAGCGCCACCTCGAGCAGATCCGCCCATGGCTGTGCGTTGACGTCCTCGCTCACGAGCCCCGCGAACGAGAAGTTCGGGTTGCTGTAGTTCCAGAAGGCGCCGGGCGGAGACTGATTGAAGGCGTTGCGACCGAACCACACGGCGCCGTCGGCGAGCGCCGCGTCCTCGGACGCGCCCGCCCAATCGATCCAGTCGTAGTACCCGCCTTGATGACTGATGAGCTGGTGCATCGTCGCGTCGGCGCCGCGCGGGTCGTTCGCCCAGCTGAGGTCGGGCAGGCGCGCGCCGAAGGTGTCGTCGAGCGACACCCTCCCGGCGTCGACGTCGCGCAGGAGGAGGGCCGCCGCCATCATCTTCGTGGTGGATCCGATCTGGAACAGCTGGGTCGTCGTGACGGGCACGTCGCCGTCGGGGTCTGCGGAGCCCAAGCCCGCCGCGAAGGTGACCTCGCCGCCCTCGAGGATCGCGACCGACGCGCCGCTCGCGTTGTTCGCCTCGAGGTCCGCGAGGATGGCGGCGACGAGCGCGTCGAACCGCGGATCGACCGCGTCGCCGGTGTCGGCGGTGTCGCCAGTGTCAGTGTCCGCGGTGTCTTTCGAGCTCGGCGCTTCGGGTCGACACGCGAGGGCGAGCAGCAACAGGGTCATGGCGCCTCCGCGCGAAAGATAGCCGATGGCCGGACCGACCGCGCGACGCCGGCCACGTTAGCCCGCCGCGTGCCGCGCCCCGCTCCGGATCTGCTGGCCGAGCTGCGCGCGGTGTGGGCCCTCGCGTGGCCGGTGTCGCTCGGCATGCTCGCCATGCTCGGCATGAACACCGTCGACACGCTGCTCGTGTCCCCGCTCGGCAAAGAGGCCCTCGGAACACTGGTCCTCGCCAACATGTGGTTCTTCGGCGTCAGCGTCGTGGCGCACGGCGCGCTCCGCGCGGTCGATCCCCTCGTCGCGCAAGCCCACGGGGCGAACGACCGCGCCGCGATCGTGCGCGTCACCGCCCAGGCCATCGGCCTCGCGCTCCTGCTCACGCCGCCCACGATGGCGGCCCTGTTCGTCGCGCAGCCCGGCCTGCGCGCCCTCGGCCAGCCGACCGACCTCTTGCCCGCGACGGGGGCCTTCTGCGCGTTGATGGCGTTGGGCGTGCCGGCCCAGCTCGTGTTCATCGCGCTCCGCCAGGTGCTGCAGGCGCGCGGCGTGGTCCGCCCGACGACCATCGTGCTCGTCCTCGCCAACGTCTTCAACGCCGCGTTCGTGTCCCTGATGGTCTACGGCTTCGGCCTCGGCGCGCTCGGCTGCGCCGCCGCGACCGCCACCGCCCAGTACTTCATGCTCGGCGCGCTCCTGTGGCTCGCGCGCGAGCCCCTTCGGGAGGTGCTCCCTCCGGGATGGCGCGAGCACCTCACGCTCCGCCCGGTGTTGGGCCTCGTCCGTACCGGCTTCCCCCTCGGGGTGCAGATGGGCATGGAAGCATGGGCGTTCCTCGCGGCCGGGCTGATGATGGGCGCGATCGGCGAGGGCCCCCTCGCCGCGCACGGCATCGTCATCAACCTCGCGTCCCTCGCGTTCATGGTGCCGCTCGGCGTGTCCGCGGGGGCGGCCACGCGGGTCGGCAACCTCGTGGGCGCGGAGCGACCGTGGCGCACGGCCGCGTTGGCGTCGATCCTCCTCGGAGGCGGGATCATGGCGGGGAGCGCGGCGGTGTTCGCGCTCCTGCCGGGGCCGCTCACGGCGATGTTCCAGCCGGAGGCCGACGTCGCGGCGGTGTGCGTCGCGCTCCTTCCGATCGCGGCGGCGTTCCAGCTCTTCGACGGGCTCCAGGTCGTGGCGTTCGGGGTGCTCCGCGGCGCCGGCGACCTCCTCGTCCCCAGCCTCGCGAACCTCGTCGGCTATTGGGTCGTCGGGCTGCCCTTCGGCGCGTGGTTGGCGTTCACCCTCGGTTGGGGGCCGGTCGGCGTGTGGACCGGGCTGGCCGCGGGCCTCGCGTGCGTGGCGACCCTCCTGCTCTTCCGCCTCGTCCAGATCGCCCGCGCCGGGGTACGCCGTTTGGAGGCCTGACCGGACCGTGAACGTGCTGCCTGTCCTGTTCTTCGTCTCCGGCGCGACCGGCCTCGTCTACCAGTCCATCTGGGCGCGCGAGCTTCACCTCGTGTTCGGCACGAGCCAATTCGCGATCGCGACCGTGCTCGCGGCGTTCATGGGGGGCCTCGCGATCGGCGGCGCATGGATGACGTCGCGCATCCACCAGGAACGGCGCCCCCTTCGCACCTACGCCCTGCTCGAGGCGATCATCGGCCTCTACGCGCTGGCCTTCCCGTGGATCCTCGCCGCGGTCGAGCCCGCGTACCTCGCGGTCGGCGCGCGGCTGCACTCGCCGCTCGCGTTCGGGCTCACCCAGTTCGCGTTGCTCGGCGCCACCCTGGTCCTGCCGACGGCGTGCATGGGCGCGACCCTCCCCCTGCTCGTTCGCCACCTCGCCCCGGGGGCCGCCGACGCCGGCGCCGCGGTCGGCAGGCTGTACGCGATCAACACCGCCGGCGCGGTGTTCGGAACGTGGGCGGCCGGATTCTGGCTGTTGCCCTCGGAGGGCGTGCGCGCGACGACGATCGTCGCGGCCGTGGGCAACCTCGCGCTCGCGGGCGCGGCCGCGTGGCTGGATCGCGGCGCCACCGACCGCGCGCCCACGTCGGCATCGGCGGCCGGGTCGCTCCCCGGCTGGCTCCTCGCCTCGGCGGCGGTGGCGGGGTTCGCGTCCCTCTCGCTCGAGGTCGCGTGGTTCCGCCTGCTTTCGCTGGTGCTCGGCGCGAGCACGTACGCGTTCTCCGTCATGCTCCTCGCGTTCCTCACCGGCATCGCCCTCGGCGGTCAGATCGGCGGACAGGTGGCCGACCGCGCCGCGCGGAGCGCCCTCGGCGTGCGCGGCGCGCTGGCGCTCACCCTCGCCGGCACCGGCGCCCTCGTCTGGCTCGGCATGTGGACGTACGGTCACCTTCCGATGTTGTTCGTTCAGCTCTGGTTCCAGATCGAAGGCATGGACTCCTTCCTGTGGATCATCAAATGCCTCGTCGCGGGCGTCGTCATGGTGCCGCCGGCCATCGGCATGGGCATGGCGTTTCCGCTCATGGTTCGCATCGCGACCGAAGCGGACCCCGCGCGTCCCGCCGGCGGGGTGTACGCCGCGAACACCCTCGGCAGCCTCGCCGGCGCCTTCGTCGCCGGCTTCGTGCTCCTCCCCACCGCGTACGTGACCGGTACGGTGCTCACCTGTGTCGCGTTGATGGTCGGGAACGCGGCGGCGGTCGGGGCCTCCGCCCATCCGCGCGCCCGCGCCCCTTGGGCGATCACGGCGATCGCGGCCGCGATCCTGCTCGTCGTCGCGCCGCCCCCGTGGAACCCGATGATCATGAGCAGCGGCGTGTACAAGTACGTCGACAACTTCGAGGAGCCGACGTGGGCGGAGCTGGAGCGCCGCATGATCGAGCGCTACGACCTCCTCTGGTACCGCGAGGGGCTGTCCACCGTGGTCACCGTCGCGCGCAACCGGGTCACGGGCAACATCTGGCTCGCCAACAACGGCAAGATCGACGCGTCCACCACGACGGACATGCCGACGCAGGTGCTGGTGGCCCACACGCCGTTCCTGTTCACCGAGCGGCGCGCCCGCCGTGCCACGCTCATCGGCCTCGCCAGCGGGATCACCCTCGGCGCCCTCAACCTGCACCCCGAGCTCACCCAGATCGACGTGATCGAGCTCGAACCGTCGATGCCGGACGCGGCGCGCCTGTTCACCCGTTGGAACCGTGACGCCCTCTCCGACCCGCGTGTGCGCCTCATCGGGAACGACGCGCGCAACCAGCTCCTCATCACGCCGCCCGGCACCTACGACATCGTCATCGCCGAGCCGAGCAACCCGTGGCTGACCGGAGTGAGCAACCTGTTCACGCGCGAGTTCTTCGAGATGGGCAAGACGCGGCTCGCGCCGGGCGGCGTGTGGAGCCAGTGGGTGCAGATGTACGGGATGGACGGCCGTGATCTCCGCAGCATCCTCCGCACCTTCTGCGAGGTGTACCCCCACGTCGCCGTGTTCAGCACCATTCGCGACGCCGACCTGGTGATGGTCGGCAGCGACGCGCCGCTGCCGGTCGATCTCGCGCGCGCCCGTGCCCTCGTCGACAAGACCAACGGGGTCGAAGCCGAGATGCTGTCGATCGGCGTGGTGGACGGCTACGACCTCCTCAGCCACTTCTTGTTCGACCGTGACACCGCGCTCGCCGTGGCCGCCGACGCGCCCATCAACACCGACGACAACCTCCTCGTCGAGTTCAGCGCGCCGAAGAACCTGCACCGCGAGACGAGCGGCGAGAACTTCCTCATGCTGCTCCCCGCGGCCGAGGCGCCGCTCGAGGGCATCCCGGACGCCGATGGCCTGCTGCGGCTCGCGCAGGCCTACGAGGCGCGGGACGACACGGTGCGCGCGCTCATCGCGCTGAAGGAGGCCGAGGCGCGCGAGCCTGGGCGCGCCGACGTGCTCGCGTTGTGGAACACGTACCAGCGGCGGCTCGCGGCGCGGTTGAAGTAGGCGCGCGGGGGGCTCAGCCGCGGAGGCGGTCGAGCAGGCCGCGTACGCGACGGCGCAGGCCGAGCGGCGTCAAGCCGGGCGGATCGTCGGCGCGTGCGCCTGGAGCCGCGGCGGCCGCGGGGGGCGCGGCGGAGGGGGGAGCGGCCATGACCGGCGGCGCGGCCGCCGGAGGCGGCGCGGGGGCCGCAGGCGCGACCGGCGGGGCGGGGGCTGGCGCGGCGGCCTCGGGCTCCAGGCCGATGGCGGCGCGACCGGCGTCGGTCATCGTGAAGGTCTTGCCGTCCCACCCGAGGAGCCCGTCGTCGGTGAGGCCCTCCATGAGCTGCGAGAACGCCTGGTGCGCGGCGAGCAGCTTGAGCCCCGCCCAGTCGTGGAGGGGTCCGATGTCCATCGCGCCGCCGTTGGCGGCGACGTGCTGCAGGAGCTTTCGGCGGCGGGTCGCGTTGATGTCGGCCATGAACGCGGAGCTATGCCGGCCCGGCGCGCTCCGCAGGCTCGACCTGGTCGTCCTCCACGAGCTTCGGACGGCGCCGTACCGCACGCCACAAGAGCTCGACGGGGCCGCTGACGAGGTGCGCGCCGCCGAGCGCCACCAACGCCGCGGAGATGTCGTAGAACGCGCCGACCGCGGCGCACGCGGCGCCCAGGACGACCATGGCCGCCAGCGCCCGCGGGCGCAGCCCCTTCAGGGCACGGTACGGCACGGACGACACCTCGAGCACCGACACCGCGACGACGAGGGCCGCGAGCGCGAGGGGCTGCTTGGGCACGACGTGCCCGGAGCCCGCGAAGTACATCACCACCGCGGCCACGGTGCCGCCGCCCATGGTGATCGTGAGGCCCTCGCTCCATCGACGCGAGCGCGGCGGCGCGACGTTGAACCGCGCGAGGCGGAACGCCCCGGCGAGCATGAGGAGCCCCGCCACCCCGACGCCGAGCGCGCCGTAGGGCTGGAACCCCCAGAAGTAAACGAGGCACGCCGGCGCGACGCCGAAGCTCGCGATGTCCACGAGGCTGTCGAGCTGGGCCCCGAACGCGCTCCCCGTACCCGTGAGGCGCGCCACGCGGCCGTCCAGCGCGTCGAACAGGCCGGCGAAGAAGATCATGAGCCCCGCCCGGTAGAACTCGCGCGCGTCGCCGTCGGCGGCTCCTGCGAGCAGGATGGCGTACAGGCCGCACAGGAGGCTCGCGGAGGTGAACCAGTTCGGGGGGTTGAGCATCTGGCGGAGGATCATCGTGCTTCCAGCAACGCCCGGTGCAGGCGCCGCTCGGTGTCGGCGCACGTCTCCGGATCGACACACAAGACTACCGCGTCAGCGTCCGCGCGCCACCCCGACACCGGCCCGGCAGCCTCGAGGATCGCGAGGATCGACTTCGGATTCGACCCTGCGCGCGCGCCGATCGCCGCGACGGTGGCCGCGGGTACGGCGCCGGGGAGAGTCCCGTGGACGTTGCGCAGGTCGACGAGCGCCCCGGCAGCGTCGGCGTACCGGATCGATCCAGGAGGAAGCGCGGTGATCTCCGCGAGCGAGACCCTCGCGAGGGACACGTCCGACGTAACGGCGACGATACGATCGGGTGACGGACCAACGCTCGCGAGCACCGTGCCCCCTCCGTCGGACGCGGTGGCGCTCGCCCGGAGCACCACCCCGTGCACGCGCGCCCAGGCCACGGCCTCTTCATAGAGGACCTTCGCACCGTTTCTCGCGAGGGCCAGCCCCTCGTCGAGGCTGAGCGCGTCGATGCGGGTCGCCCCCGGGACCGCCCTCGGGTCGGCCGACCACACGCCGTCGACGTCGGAGCAGATCTCGCACTCGTCGGCCCCCAACGCCGCGGCCAGCACCACCGCGGTCGTGTCGGAGCCGCCGCGCCCGAGCGTGGTGACCTCGCGCGCGCGCGACACCCCTTGAAAACCCGCGACGATCGCCACCTCGCCCCGCGCGATGGACTCCCGCACGCGGTCGGGCCGCACCTCGATGACCCGGGCGTTCGCGTGGCTCTCGTCGGTCAAGATGCCACTCTGACTGCCGGTGAAGCTCCGCGCGGCGTGGCCACGCTCGTGGAGCGCCATCGCGAGCAGCGCCATCGACACCCGCTCGCCCACCGAGATCAACATGTCGAGCTCCCGACGCCCGGGGCGCTGCGACACTTCGCGCGCGAGGGCGAGGAGCTCGTTGGTCGTGTTGCCCATCGCGCTGACGACCACGACGACGTCGTTGCCGGCGGCGCGCGCACGCGCCACGCGATCCGCCACGCGGCCGATCCGCCCGACGTCCGCGAGCGAGCTCCCGCCGTACTTCTGAACGAGGAGCGGCATCAGCGGAGCTCGACGTCGTCGAGGACGATCGTGTTCTCCCCGCCCTCGGCGCCTCGCAGGCCGGACACGTCGAGCACCTCGAAGAGGCGGGGCGTCACCCGCGCCGCGCCGCGCCCCGGCAGGAGCTCGACGCGCGTCCAGCCGCCGGGGCTCGCCGTGACCTCGGCCTCGCCCCACACGCCACCGACGCCGTCCCCGACACGGAGCAGGAGCCGGGCGGGCGCCTGGTGGGCGCGCACCCGGAGGCTGAGCCCGCGCAGGGGCAGGCCCGGGTGCAGCGCGAGGGCGACCCGGTCCGGCGCCCCCGAACGCACCTCGGTGTTCCAGGCGAGCGCCGGGTTCCCGTCTTCGGGACGGACCTCCAGCGCGCCGCGATCGGCGTTCTCCGGCGCGCGCACGAAGCCCCCGGTGCCCCCTTCGAAGCCGAGCCGGGAGGGCAGCTGCCGCACGCGGCGGGTCTCCATCTCGATGCGGGCGAGGAAGGACTCCGCCTCCCGGCGCGCCCCGGGGTACCGTAGGGCCTCTCGCAGGGCGTACTCGGCCTCTTTCGGGCGGCCCGAGTCCCACCCCGCACGCCCGAGGGCCAACCACACCTGACCGCGCAGGGGGTCGCTCTCCGGGACCTCGTCGAGGAGCTGCTCGTAGTACTTCCAAGCCACCGACGGGGTGCCGTCCACCGTCTCGATGAGCTGCGCGTCGTAGAGCGTCTCCCATGCTCGCACGCCCTCGTCCGCGGCGAGGGCCGCAGCGAAGGCGCAGAGGATCACCGTTCCTCCCCGACGAACCGGTACCCGATACCGTGGAAGGTCTCGATGAACCGGGGGGAGGTCGCGTCGTCGCGGAGCTTCTTGCGCACGTTCAGGATGTGCGTGTCGACCGTGCGCGTCGTGACCCCGGCGCTGTATTTCCAGATGTGGGAGAGGAGCTCTTCGCGGTTGAGCACCTTGCCGCGGTGCTCGATGAGGTACTTCAAGAGCTCCTGCTCGCGGTTGGACAGACGCTCGACCTCGTCTCCGTGGCGGATCAGGTAGTTGTCGAGGTCGACCTCGACGCCGCCGTAGCGGTACACGCTGCGCGCCCCGCCGGCCCGCTTCAGCACGGCGTTGATGCGCGCGCGGAGCTCGAGCAAGGAGAACGGCTTGGTCACGTAGTCGTCCGCGCCCAGATCGAACGCGAGGAGCTTGTCCGTCTCCAGGGTGCGCGCCGTGAGCAGCAGCACCGGGCCGACGAAGCCCCCGCGGCGCAGCTCCGAGAGGATCTGGAACCCGTCGAGCCCCAGGTGACCCTCCGGCCCCTCGTGGAGCATGACGTCGCACACCACCACGTCGAGCTTCTGCCGCGCAGCCACGTCGAGCGCGGCACGCCCGCCGCGGGCGTGGAACACGTCGAACCCGTCGCGCGTGAAGAACGCCACGAGCGAGGAGAGGAGATCTTCTTCGTCTTCCACGAACAGGATGCGGGGCATCGTCAGGCTCCGACGCGTTCGAGCGCGCCCACGGGCGCGCGAAGGGGGAAGGACAAGGTGAACGTGGTGCCGATACCCGGCGCGCTCTGCAACGTCACGCGGCCTCCGTGCGCTTCCATGATGTAGCGCACGATGGTCAACCCGATGCCCGTGCCCTTCTTGCGGCGCGCCAACGGGTCGGACGATCGCCAATATTGCTCGAATACCCTCGACTGTTCGCCCGTGTCGATGCCGATTCCCCGGTCCGCCACGTCCACATGGACCCCGGTGTCGTCGCCGTACACGCGGATCCCGATCCATCCAGCTTCCTGGCCATATTTCGCCGCGTTCGACAAAAGATTGTGCATGACCTGACCGACGGCCTCCCCGTCGTGCCAGACCACCGGCAGGTCTTCTGGGACCTCCAGCTCGATGGTCATCGCGCGGGTCTCCATCGCCACCCGCGCGGCGTCCACGGCGCGATGCACGGTGCCGCCGAGATCGCCAGGTCGGAGCGTGTACTTCTTCATCCCGCGCTCGATCGCGGAGAAGTCGAGCACGTTGTCGACGAGCCGGCTGAGCCGCTCGGCCTCGCGCATGATCACGTCGTAGTGACGTTGCAACGAGGCTTCGTCCGTCGCGAGCCCGAGCTGGAGCGCCTCGGCTTTGAGGCGGATCTGCGTGATCGGCGAGCGCAGCTCGTGCGAGACGTGGGCCGCAAAGTCGCTCTTGTCGCGGGCGCCGTCGAGCTCGCGCCGCACGAGCCAGACCGACAACACCGCGCCAAGGCCGATCATCCCCAGGGACAACGCGATGATGCCGCTGCCCCGCAGGCGCTCTTCGCTGCGTTGCGCGGCGAGCCGGTCCGGATCGCGGGCCACGACCACGAGCGTCCAGCCGGGCAGCCAGACCGAGAGCGATTGGCGGCTCTGCTCGGCGGCCGGGAGCGGCTCGCCCGGCGCCAGGACCCGAGCCACGACATCGCGCGAGCCCGCCGAGTGCCGCGCCGCGATGTCACGGGCCTCTCGGATCAACGCGTCCGCCTCGAGGGCGAACACGTACTGCCCCTCGGACTTCCAGGTGGACGCCCAGATCGCGGTCTCCGAACGTTGGTACAGGAAGCGATCTTCGTTGGTCCTGAACAACGAGCCGCGCGCCCCGAGGTCGTCGAGCTCGGGGACGAGGCGCTCGGCCCAATAGGCCTGCGATCCGCGCTCTTCCAGCGCCCCTCGCGCCCGCGAGAGCCACTCCGCGTTCGACCGTCCGGCGACGAGGTCCAGCGCGCGGCGCGCCACCGCCGCCTCCTGCCCGCGGCCGATCACCCAAGGCTCCGCGAGGATGGCGTCGACCATGCCGCGCAGCGCGGCCTCTCCCGCCGACGGGCTGCGCTGCAACAACGCCTCGCCGAGCCGGAGCCGGGCCAGGTCGCCGAGCCGGAAGCCACGCGGGTCGCGCACGCCGTTGGCCTCCCCCGCGACCTGCTCGAGGAGGGGGGTCGCCGACGTCAGCTCGCCGAGGAGCAGGTGGGCGTTCGCACGGCCGAACGTGGCGTACGCCCTGGCTTCGGCGTCCTGCACCTCCCGCAGCGCCAGGGCCCAGTGTCCGGCCGCCTGGGGGGCCTCGGACGAGCGGGCGAAGCGCGTCGGCGTATGGAAGAAGAGGTCGTCCGGGGTGAAGTCGCCCCCGTCGTCGCGCACGAACGGGGCCACGAGCGCGCCCTCGGGGTCGAACCGCAGCACGACGCGCAGGTAGGGCGAGAGCCCACGCAGCGCGGAGGTGACGGACTGCCCGAACTTCAAACGGTTGAGCGTCGCTTCCTCGAAGTCGGTGAAAATGCGCTCGACGTCGGTGACCACGACGCGCGCGGTGGCGTTCGCCTGGCGCTCGACGTCCACGAGCCCGGCGCGCTCCTCCGCCCGCAGCCCCGCGATGCCGTAGTAGGCGAGGAGAAGGCCAGGAACAACCACGGTCGCACCGAACACGCCGACGAACATCGCCACGCCGCGGAGGTGGTAGAGGTCCTCCATGGCGCGCACGTTTCCGCGCCGCGCCTCGACGTAGCGGCGGATCAACCCGAGCAGGCCGACGTTCTTGCGCCCATCCACGAGGCTCCGTAGCGTCGCTCGCGGTCGCGCGCACGATCGGGATACCGAGCCGCCATGTCCACGACACGACGCGCGGTCGTCATCGCGCGGCACGGCGGCCCCGAGGTGCTCGAGGTGCGGGCGGTGCCCGCCGTCGAGCCCGGCCCCGACGAAGTTCGCCTCGCCGTCACCCACGTCGGGCTGAACCACCTCGACACGTGGGTGCGGCGCGGGGTGCCCGGGCACGACTTCCACCTGCCGCGCATCCCGGGCTCCGACGTGGCGGGCGAGGCCGAAGGGCGCCGCTGGGCGCTCGCGCCGTCGTGGGGCTGCGGCGCCTGCGAGGCCTGCGCGGGCGGGCGCACGAACCGGTGCCGCCGCTTCCAGATTCGCGGCGAGACGACCGACGGGGGGTGCGCGGAGCACGTCGTGGTGCCCCGCGCCCATCTGTTGCCGATCCCCGACGCGGTGTCGAGCGCCGAGGCGGCGTCCCTCCCCCTCGCGCTCCTCACCGCCTGGCACATGCTCGTGGCGCGCGCGCGCCTCCGCCCCGGCGAACGCGTGCTGGTGCAGGCCGGCGCGAGCGGCGTCGGGGTGATGGCCATCCAGATCGCCCTGGATCTCGGATGCGACGTCCACGCCACGGCGAGCACCGAGGCCCGGCGCGAGCGCCTGAGCGCGCTGGGCGCCACCGCCTGGCCGTACGACGCCATCGGCGCGCGCAACTTCGACGTCGTGGTCGAGAGCGTCGGCGCGTCGACGTGGGACCGGTCGATCCGCGCGCTCGGCTGGGGCGGGCGCCTCGTGTGCTGCGGCGCCACGAGCGGCCCGCAGGCCACCCTCGACCTGAGGGTGTTGTTCTTCAAGCAGCTCGACGTGCTCGGCAGCACGATGGGCACAGACGCCGACCTCCGCGCCGCATGGGCGCTCGTGGCCGCCGGTCGGGTTCGGCCGGTCGTGGATCGAGTGCTGCCGATGACGCGCCTCGCAGAGGCGCACGCCCTGCTCGAGCGGCGCGAGGCGTTCGGGAAGGTGGTGATGGCGCAGGACCTCGCAGGGACGGAGACCGTATGAAGCTGGGCTACACGAGCGGCGGGGCGCACCCGCGGTGGACGGACGGCCCGGGCGCGGGCGGGATGTGGAAGGAAGTTCCGGAGGACTTCCAGGTGGACGAGCTGTCGGAGGTCGAGCCGACCGGCAGCGGCGAGCACCAGTGGTTCTGGGTCGAGAAGGTCGGGCGCACCACGATGGAGGTCGCGGAGGCGCTGGCCCGCGCCGCGGGCGTGTCGCCGGACTCCGTGGGCTACGCGGGCATGAAGGATCGCTTCGCGCGCACGACGCAGGCGTTCACGGTCCAGTTCGGCGGCGACGTGCCGGACGAGCCCATGCCCGGCGTGCGCGTGCTGCGTCGGGAGCGCACGGGGCGGCGCCTGCGGGTGGGGCAGCTCCGCGGCAACGCGTTCACGCTCCGCATCCGTGGCGGCGACGCGGACGTCGCCCGCGCGCGGCTCGCGCGGCTCGCGGAGACGGGGATGCCCAACTTCTACGGGGTTCAGCGCGTCGGCGGGGACGCTCCGGCGCAGGGGCGCGCGATCCTGTGCGGCGGGGGCCCGCGCCTCCGACACCACCAGCTCAAGTTCGCGCTGAGCGCGTGGCAGTCCGTGCTGTTCAACCGGGTGTTGGAGCGGCGCGGCCGCGGGCGCATGCGCGGCGACGTCGAGCAGGACGGGGTGCCGACCGGGCCGATCTACGGGTGGGACATGCGGTGGCCGTCGGAGGACGCGCTTCACTTCGAAGAGGACATCCTCATCGAGGAGGACCTCCCGCCGGGCGCGCTCCGTCGCTTCCAGGACCTCACACGCGGTACGCGTCGGCCGCTGTGGGTGCCCGTGCACGCCCAGGTGGAGGACACCGACGACGGCTTCGTCCTGTCGTTCAAGCTGCCTGCCGGCAGTTATGCGACGGTGTTGCTCGAAGAGATCCTGTAGGCGGTCCGTAGAGACCGAGTTAGCGGGCCCTCGGTTCCACGGAGACCCCATGAACAAGCTCCTCGTCCTCGTCCCCGCGCTGCTCCTCGCCGGCTGCAACCTCAAGTCCCACACGGTTCCGGGCGCCCCGCTCCCGTTCGCGTCGGTCGACTACAAGGTGCTCGGCGCGACGTCCGCGGAGGCCTGCGGCACCTACATCCTCGGCATCGACTTCGGCCACCTCTTCACCGACAGCCAGGGCTCCTCGGGCGGTGGCGGCGGCGACGCCCTGTCCGCGCTCCTCGGCAGCCTCACCGGCGGCGGCAGCCCCGAGTCGGCGCGCGCCCTGTACGACGCCCTCGAGAAGATGCCCGAGGCCACCAACCTCTACGCCCCGAAGGTCCACACGACCGTCACCGGGTTCTCCCCGTTCGGCTTCCCCTTCTTCGGCAAGCGCTGCGCCGCGGTCGAAGCGCGCGGCGTCAAGCTCGGCTCCGGCCCGGTCCCGAACGCCAACTGAGCCGCTCCGTGGGCCGGCCCCGCGCCGGCCCACGCGGCCGCCGGGCGTGTGGACGAACCCGCGCCCCTACCGCAAGAACCCACGTTCGAGCTGCCGCTCTACCTGGTCCTCCGCCCACAGGAGGTACTGGTCCAGCTCCGCCCGGCTGGCCTGGCCCTGGCGGTCCTGCACGTGCTTGCCGAGCGCGTCGAGCGACCACACCACCTTCCCCGTGGCCGCGTCGTAGAGCACGAGCAGCGCTTCCACGCGCGCGCCCGCCATGCAGCCGCTCTCGTGACCGAGGAACCACCCCCCGTTGTGGGTGTAGTAGCTCCGCAGGTAGGGCACGAGCAGGTAGCCGGCTCCCGCGGCGTCGAGCGCCCGGCCCGCGTCGCGAGGCGCGAGGGTGGTGCGAGGGAGGTTCAGGTTGTCCGTGCCGTCTTCGGGGTGGAGCCCGCGGGTCGCCAGGCGATCGATCGGCGGTGGGGCCTCGGGCGCGGCCGCGTCGCGCGCCTCCACCTTGACCGCGTCGAGCAGGGCGTCGACCGCGGCGTCGAGCCACGCCCGCCCCTGCGCGTCGTAGCGGTCCTGCTCGCCGAGCTCGACGAGTCGCGCACGCACCTCGAGCGCGACGCCGCCGGTGCGCACGAACCCTCCTCCGAAGCGGATGTTCCCCGCGAACTCGTTGCGGAGGAAGTCGGCGTCGGCCACGGGATC
>CAMAXZ010000015.1 GCA_945862325.1 Klebsiella pneumoniae | reverse complement strand
CCGACGCCGTCGGCTCGACGCCGCCGTGACGGCGCTGGAGGCCTTCGTGCCGGCCGCCGCGCCGCCGACGCCGGCCGCGCCGGCCGCGCCTCCGACGCCGTGAACGCCCCGCCCCTCACGGTCGGCCTGACCGGCGGCATCGCGTGCGGAAAGAGTGAGGTTGCGCGCATGTTCGCCGCGCGCGGCGTGCCGGTGCTCGACCTCGACGCGGTGGCGCGGCGGGTGGTCGCGCCCGGAGCGCCGGCGCTCGCCGAGATCGCCGCGCGGTGGCCCGAGGCCGTCGTCGACGGCGCGCTCGATCGCAAGGCGCTCGGCGCCGTGGTGTTCGCGTCCACCGAGCGTCGGCGCACCCTCGAGGCGATCCTGCACCCGCGAATCTGGGCGTACGCCGAGGATTGGCTCGCGGCGCAACGCGCCGCGGGCGCGCCGTTGGTGGTCGTGGAGGCCGCGTTGATGGTCGAGACCGGCTCCTACACCCGATACGACCGGCTGGTCGTGGTCAGCGCCGCGCCGGACACCCAACGCGCGCGGGTGATGGCCCGCGACGGGCTCGACGCGGCGGCCGCCGACGCGCGCATCGCCGCGCAGCTCCCCCTCGCCGACAAGGAGCGCGTGGCCCACGCGATCGTGCGGAACGACGGCGATCGCGCCGCGCTGGAGCGACGCTTCGACGAGCTCTGGGACGAGCTCTGGGAGTGGGTCGGCCGCGGCGCGCCCGCAGCGGGCCGCCCCTCGGACGCTCAGTAGCGGACGATGCCGTAGACCGGCGCGGGCTCGAGCACGCGCGCCCCGTCGAGGAAGGTCAGCTCGATGACGAAGGCAAACCCCACGACCTCGCCGCCGAGCCGACGCACGAGGCTCGCCGTCGCGGCGGCGGTGCCGCCCGTCGCGATGAGGTCGTCGACGATCAGCGCGCGCTGCCCCGGACGAACGGCGTCGACGTGCATGTCGAGGGTGGCGGTGCCGTATTCGAGGGCGTAGCTCTCGCTGATGCGCTCGTAGGGCAGCTTGCCGGGCTTGCGCGCCGGGACGAACGCCGCGCCGAGCGCGATGGCGAGCGGCGCGCCGAAGATGAAGCCGCGGCTCTCCATGCCGACGACGACGTCGACCCCCTCGGGGCGGTACCGCGCCGCCAGGTGCTCGGTGATGCCGCCCAGCAGCTCCGGCCGTGAGAGCACGGGCGTGATGTCCTTGAAGAGGATGCCGGGCTTGGGAAAGTCGGGGACGTCGCGGATCGTCGCGCGAAGGACGGACTCGAGCTCGCTCATCGAACCTCCGGGGCCGCGTGGGCCTTGCCGCGGCGACCATACCACTTGACGAACAGCCAGCCGGCGACGAGGCCGACCACGAGCAACACGAACCAGAGGAGGTCGTGCTTGACGACGTCCGAGAGCGCCTCGGGGTTGTCGAGCAGGTCGGGCCGCGCCCCGATGGTGCGCGCCCCGTAGAAGCCGAGCACCGCGCACCACAAGGTGCTTCCCACGAACGTCACGAGGCAGAACGGGAGGAACGGCACGCGCATCAGGCCGGCCGGGAAGCCGATCAGGTGCCGCACCACCGGCAGCAGCCGCGAGAAGAAGACGCCGACGAGCGCGAAGTCGGCCAGCCAGCGCTCGGCCAGCTCGAGCTTGTCGGGGGGAAGCAGGAAGTACCGACCCCACCGCAGCACGAACGCCCGGCCGACCCACCAGGTGAACCCGTAGCACAGCGCGCTGCCGAAGGTGCTGCCGAGGCCCCCCGCCAGGATGACCCCGGGGAGCGAGAGATCGCCTTGCGCCGCGTAGTACGCCGCCGGCGGCATGATGATCTCGCTGGGGATGGGCACGATCGTGCTCTCCAGCGCCATCATCAAGAAAACACCAGTGTATCCCCACTCTTTCGTGAACTCGAACCACGCGACCATCATGTCGTGGAGCACGGATCCTCCGGCGGAAGGGCGCCGTCGAGCTCGACGTGCCAGGACGTGATCTCCCCGAGGAGATCGTGGGCGGTCAGGTCCATCTGGAGCGGCGTGAGCGTGGCGTACCCGGCCTCGCAGAGCGGCCCGTCGGTGCCGGGGACGTCGTCGAACCGATCGTGATCGCCGCCGATCCAGAAGTACGGGCGTCCGCGCGGGTCGGACTTGACCGCGACGGACGCCGCGTAGTGCCGAAGGCCGAGCGGCGCGACGCGCAGCCCGCGGAGCGCGTCCGGCGCCAGGTCAGGGACGTTCAGGCTCAACAACACGCGAGGAGGAAGGCCGCGCTCGATGATCGTGCGCGCCACGCGCAGGGTGACCTGCTGCGCGGTGTCCCACCGCGGGCTCGCCGACCGCGCCCACAGGCTGGAGGCGAGCGCGGGGATGCCGTGCGCGGCCGCCTCGCGGGCCGCCGCGACGGTGCCCGAATAGAGCACGTCGTTGCTGAGGTTCGCGCCGCGGTTGATGCCCGAGAGGGTGAGATCCGGCGGCGACGGCAGGAGGTGGTGCAGCGCGATGTACACGCTGTCGGCGGGCGTGCCCGTGACGGCGAAGCGCCGGTGGATGCCCGGCCGGGGGTGCTCGACGACGCGGAGCGGCTCGTGCATGGTGAGCGCGTGGGACCGCGCCGACTGCTCGGTCGCGGGCGCGACGGTCCACACTTCGCCCAGCTGGGCCGCGACGGCCTCGAGGGCCGCGAGCCCGGGGGCGTCGATGCCGTCGTCGTTGGTGACGAGGATGCGCATGAGCGCCGGCAGATAACCCGCCGGCGCGGTTGATCGCGGGTTAGCTCGAAGCCGGATGCGCCCCCGGTACGCCGACCTGTTCCGTCGCATGCGCGACTCGGACCCCGTCCTCGCCGACGCGGCGTTCGACGCCGTCCTGTTCGATCGTGCCGAGGCCATCCCGGACCTCGTCGAGGGCTACGCGCGCTCCAAGCGCGACCCGACAATGCGCTTTCTGTGCGTGCAGTTGCTCGGTTTTTCCGAGTCGCCCTTGGCCTTGCCAACACTTCGCGAGGCGCTCAACGACAAGAGTCCCGCGGTGCGCGCCGAGGCGTGCCGTTCCTTGGAAGACCTCGGCGATACGTCGGTCATCACGCTGCTCGAGCACCGGCTCGACGACGTGGATCCCGACGTGCGGATCGCCGCGGCGGAGGCCCTCGAGGGGCTTCGCGGCGGCGGGCCTTCGGTCGCGCACGGTTAGCGCGGCGCCGACCGGATACCATAGGCCGCACCCCATGACGCTCGCGATCCTCGTCGCCCTCCTCGCGCCCGCGCACGCCGACACCACCGATTGGTACCGCGCGATGCGCGACGCGTGGTCACGCGTCGGCAGCTACCGCGCCGACCAGTACGTGCAGGAGCGGGTGGGCGGCACGCTGCTCGCCGAACAGCAGATGCGCGTGGTGTGGCGGCGCCCCGGAGAGATCCAGCTCGAGTGGGTCACCGTGCACGCCGGGCGCCGGGTGTATTGGGCGGCCCACCGCTTCGGGGGCTACGTCCGCATCGATCCCGGCGGGATGTTCTCGCCGGTGCTCAGCCTGTCCACCGACAACTTCCTGCTGAAGCGGGAGACGAACCACCACATCTCCGAGGCGGGCATGGCCTACCTCGTGCAGCGGGTCCTCGACGGCTACGCCCGCGACGACGCGGCCGGCAAGCTCCCCGAGGGCCGCCCGGACGTCGTCAGGGGCGAGGCGGTGTGGACGATCCCCCTCGCGGGCGACGCCAAGGCCGGGTACACGCGGGCGGAGCTGAGCGTCGGGCAGCAGACGGACCTCCCGACCCGCTACGCCGCATGGAACGCCAAGGGTGAGCTGATCGAGCAGTTCCACTGGCTGCAGGTCGCGGTGAATCCGCCCCTCGTGGACCAGGTCGACTTCCAGCTCGGGTACTGAGCGTCAGCCGGAGCGCGCGGCCCGTGCGTCCGGGCGAGGCTCCAACGCGCGGTCCAACACCGCGCGCAACTCGTCGATGGTGTAGGGCTTGCCGAGCACCCCCGCTACGCCGACGGTGTCGAGCCCGCGCCACCGGACGGCTTCGGGCGTCCCCGAGAGGATGACGACCGGGAGCTCGGGCCGCGCGTGTCGGGCGGCCCGCAGGACGTCCTCGCCGTCGGGCGGCGGCATCACGAGGTCGAGCAGGAGGAGGTCGAAGCTCGGGTCCGCCGCGAGCATCGCCAGGGCCTCCGCGCCGCCCGCCGCGCACGCGACGTCGTGCCCCAGCGCGAGGAGGATCGTACGTCCGAGGTCCAGGACGTCGGGATCGTCGTCGCAGAGGAGCACGCGCGCTCGGACACGCGCCCCCGGAAGAGCGGGCCGCGGCGGGGACGCGTGGCCGTCGCGGTCGGCCGCCGCGGCGAGCGGCAGGTATACGTCGAAGGTGGTGCCTCGCCCCGGCTCGGAGCACACGCGCACGCCGCCTCCGTGGGCGCGGACGATCTCCGCGACCGCCGCGAGCCCGAGCCCACGACCTGCGGCCTTGGTGGTGAAGTGCCGCTCGAACGCCCGCACGCGCGTGCGGCGATCCATGCCCGGCCCGTCGTCCTCGACCGTCACGCGGCCGTAGCCGTGCTCCGTCCGACCGATCAGCGGCACGACCACGTCCCCCGTCGCGGCGGCGCGGTCCTCGACGCTCGCGCGGACCCGGACCTCGCCGCCGTTGCGCGCGCCACACGCCTCGAGCGCGTTGAGCACCAGGTTCATCGTCAATTGTTGTAGAGCGGCGACGTCACCGGCGACGGGCACCGGAACGTCGGACGCGATGTAGGTCAAGCGCACGCCGTGCGGGCAACTACTCTCGAGCATAGTCGTCAATTCTCGAAGCTCACTGTCCATGTCGAGGACGCTCGGCGGCCCGCCCGGCGGCGCGGCGTGCGCGAGCAGGCGCCGGGTGAGCTCGCGCCCGCGCTGCGCGCCACCGAGCACGTTCATCAATGCGGCGCGCGCGCGGTGCCCAGACTCCAGCGCGCCGAGGGCGAGGGAGGCGTTCCCCGCGACCACCGCGAGGAGATTGTTGAAGTCGTGGGCGATGCCCGCGGACGCGCGCCCGAGCGTGTCGACACGGGCCACTGCGCCGTCGGAGTCCTCGGCCCACGCGCCGACGAGGGCGGCGGCGGCCCGCGCGGCGACGTGGGCGTCGGGCTCCCGCGTGGTCCACGCGACGACCATGTCCACGTCGCGGGCCGCGACGAGGCCAAAGGCGCCCAGCCCGACCAACCAGGCGCGCGTGTCCGCCGGCAGGTCGTGCGCACCGGCGACGCGCACGCCCCACGGCGACGGCAGGAGCGACGCGGGCAGGCGCGTCGGACCGCCGGGATCCCCTCGCGTGAGCGCGATCTGGCCGTCGGCGGCGGACGCCATCGCCGCCCACCGCGCGCCGCCCGCGACGAGCCCGGCGAGGGCCGACGCGGCGTGACCCGGCGCGTTCGCCGACCGGGAGGACCAAGGAGGGTTCGTCGCCACGCACGGAGCCTCACACATCCGGCCCACCGTGTCAAAGCGTAAGTCGAGTATGGATTTTTTGGAATTCGGCACCGAGCGTACGGTCTGCGGGGGCGTTCGGCGCACCCCGCCCGGCCGTCCCACGGCGCCGCACGCGGCGACGTCGGGGGAGACGGCGCCGCGGTGGGACCTAGGTTGCCAACATGCGTCGGTCTGGTTGGGCACGTCTCGCGATCCTGGCTGGGATCCTGTTGTTCTCGACGGCGGGCGGCGGCGACCCGTCCTCGCACGGCGCCCACCGCCCGAGCGGCGGCCCGCGCCGCGCCTCGTGGTGACCGCCCCCCGGGGCGCCGCCGCGGGCGAACCCGCGGGCGCGTGGATCCCCGATGAGGCGCTGGTGCGGCTCCGCGCCGACGTGTCGGCGTGGGACGTCGCGGACCGCCACGGGGCGACGGTGCGACGCGAGGCCGGCCCGGCGGGATGGATCGTGCTGGGCGCGCCCCCCGGGCGCGGCGATGCCCTCCTCGACGCGCTCGCCCGCGACCCCGACGTCCGGGCCTGCGCGCGCCACGGGCGAACCTACGGCGCGACGTGGGGGGCGTCCGCCGGCGGCGTGGCGACCCCCGGCCGCACCGGCCAATGGCACCTGCATGCGGCGAACGTCCCGTTGGACCAGCCGGACCTTCGAGGGGTCGTCGTCGCGGTGCTCGACACCGGGGTCGCGTACGAGGAGCGCATCAGCGGCGGGCGGCGCTTCGTGACGGCCCCTTCCCTGCGCGGGGTCCGCTTCGTGGCGCCGGCCGACTTCATCGAGCGCGACGCCCACCCCAACGACGACCACCAGCACGGCACGCACATCGCGAGCTTGATCGCTTCACAAGGAGACGTGCGGGGCGTGGCCCCGGGGGTCAGCCTGCTGCCGATCAAGGTGTTGGACGAGCAGGACATCGGGACGGAAGCGGCGTTGATCGACGGGATTCACCACGCCGTCCGCAACGGGGCCCACGTGATCAACATGAGCCTGAGCTTCGGCAGCGCGTACACGCCGAGCGCGGCGCTGGTGGAGGCGCTCGAGCGCGCCGCGGCCTCCGGCGCCGTGCTCGTCGCCGCGGCGGGCAACGAAGGCACCGACCGGGTGACGCAGCCGGCCGCCAACCCATTGGTGCTGGCGGTCGGCGCCCTGCGGCCGGCCGGAGCCGGCGCGTACGCGCCGGCTCCGTATGCGAACGCGAGCCCACGCGTCGATCTCGTGGCGCCCGGCGGCTCCGTGGATCGCGACCGCGACGGCGACGGGCTCCTCGACGGCCTGCTCGCCGAGACCATCGGGCTTCAGGACCCGAGCCACGTTGGGTGGTGGTTGTACGCCGGCACCAGCCAGGCCGCCGCCCTCGTCAGCGGCGCCGCGGCGCGCCTCGTGGCGCTCGGCCTCGATGCGCCCGCGGTGCGCGCGACGCTGCTCGCGGCGGCGCAGCCCGACCCGTACGCGGCGGCGCCGTTCCTCGACGGTCAGGGCCGCGGGCGCCTGGACGTGGCCGCGGCGGTCGCGCGGGCGGCGACCCCGACCCCCGCGACGGGCGCCGGCGCGTTCGTCGCGCTCCTCCCGTGGCTGGAGGGCGGGGCGGACGGGCTCACGCGCGCCTCGGCGCGCGCCACGGTGCTCGACGAGGGCGGCCAGAGGGTCCCGGGCGCCCAGGTGTTCGGGATCATCGACGGGGCTGGCGGCGGCCCCGTGACGTGCACGACCGGAGAGGACGGCGCGTGCCGGCTGCTCGCCCGGTGGCGCGCGGCGCGGTCCGACGACGGCTGGTGCATACGCGTGGAGACCGTCGTGGTCGACGGGATCGCGACGCACCCCGGCGCGGCATCGTTCGCGAACGCGGGTTTTCACGCGCTCCTGCGCGAGCTCCGCGGCGCCCGCGCCGCGGGCGCCGCGCTCGCGTTCCGCTGGCGCGCCGGGGACGACCCGGAGCTCGGCCGCGTCGCCGACGCCGTGACCGCGACCGAGCTGCAGGTCGCGCGGGCCGGTCCGGCGCGCGCGTTCGTCTTCGCGCCGTCCGCGGTCGACCCCAACGCCGCCGCGGGCGCCGGCACGCTGGCGATCGCGTCGGGAGTCGGCGGCGCGACCCCGATCGTGCGCATGTTGCCCGCGGACGCCGGTGGCGGCTGGGGTTGGCGCATCTGGCGCGCGCGCGACGCATGGCCCTTCGACCTGTTCGAGCTCGACGCGGACGCGCTCGCCGGCACCCCGCTCGGCATCTCGGCGCGCGCGGTGTTCGGCGGACAAGGGCGCGGGCTGCGGCCGGTGCTCGTGGGGACCGGCCGCGCCCCCGGGCCGCTCGTGGTCAACCGGGCGGCGGGCAACGAGCTCGCCGACACCCCCGTGGGGGTATGGCTCACCGCGGGGGGGTGGGCGCTGCCGACCAGCGATCTCCCGGCACGAGCACGTGAACGATGACGTCGCGCGCCGAGAGGCGCCCCGCGCCGCGCGCGCAGCGCGCGGCGCGGGCGTCGACCACGGTGACGGTGCCGCTCCCGACGACGCGCACCACGTCGTCGCCGACGAGGAACGCGGCGGTGTCCTCGTCCACTCCGAGTCCGACCGCGGCCGGCGCCACGAGCGTCGCCGTCATCAGGCGCGCAAAGCGCCCGCGTTGGCTGAAGTGCTGATCGATGACGAAGGTGCGGGTCAGGCCGAAGCCCTCGCTGAGGTCGACGCAGTTCGCGCCCGGCGGGCGCGCGTGACCGCGGGCGATCATGCGCGTGGACAGCGCCGTCGCGCCCGCGCTCGTGCCCGCGATGACACGCCCGGCCGCCGCGCACGCGCGCAGGGCGGCGAGGGTCGGCGTGGCCGACACACGGGCCACGAGCCGCGACTGATCGCCGCCGGCGAGCCACACCAGCCCGCTCGCGGCCACCCGTTCGGCCGCGGCCCGCTCCGCGAGGGCGGGGCCGCCGGGACCTCCCACCACCGCCACGTCCGCAGCCCCGAGCGACGCGAACGCGCGCAGATAGGACCGGCAGACGGCGTGCGGCGCGCCCGACGCCGTCGGCACGATCGTGACCGCCACTTCCGCGCCCGCGCGCTCGCGCGCCGCCCCGAGAGCCGCGCGCAGCACCACACGGTCCCCTTCCCGATCTTCCGCACCGCCCACCGCGATCAGCACTCTCGTCCCCCCGCGGCGCCTGTATCGCCGCGACTTAGGATGGGGCGCATGCCCGACACCCCCGCCCGCCTCGCCCCGGACGTGCGTGCAACCCACGCAGGCGACTCCGTCATCCTCGATGATCCAACCTTTCGGCGGCGCCTCGACCTCGGCCCCGTGAGGGGCACGATCGCCGCGCTCGATGGCCGTCCGCTGGGCGAGGTCGTGGCGCGCCACGGCGCCGCGGCCGTGCGCGCCCTCCTCCTCCTGAGGGCGCTCGACGTCCCGGCGGCCGCCGACGTCCGGGCCCGGGCGCGGAGGGGGCCCACGACGCTTCGCGTCCTGCCCGACGCGCGCTTCTCCTGCCAGGGCTCTGGATCCTGTTGTTCGGGGCTCGCCCTCGGCCCGTTGCTCGACGCGGACATCGCCCGGATCTCGGCGTGCGCGCTCGAGGACGCGCGCCTCGAGCGGCGGTTCGTGCGTGTCGATCCGAGCGGCGCGCGCTTCCTCGCCACCACCGCCGACGGAGCGTGCGTGTTCCTCGACCGTGGCGCGCGCTGCGGGCTGCACGCCCGGTTCGGACCGAGCTCCAAGCCGCTGTTCTGCCGCCTCTTCCCCCTGGCGCTCGAGGTGGACGTGGACGGCGCGCGGCTCTACGACGACAACGGCTGCGCGTCGTTCTCGCGCGCGGGCGACGACGACGCCCAGCCGATCGGCGCCGACGCCGGCTCGCTGGCGCACGAGGCGATGCGCGCCGGCGTGCTCCCGCTCGTCCATCCCCTCGTGCGCGCCGCCGCCGGCCAGGCGACCATCGCCGTCGACGCCTCGCTGTTCTGGCCCCTGCGGGATCGTTGGGTGTCGCTCCTCGACCTCGCCGCGTCGCCGGGCGACGCGCTCGACGCGCTGGTGCGGGAGACCGCGCGGTGGCAGTCCGCCCTCGCCCGCTGCGCCCCTCACGCCGACGGCCCCGACGACGCCGTGGCGGCGCTCGAGACCGACGACCCGGCGGGCGCGGAGCTTCCGCCGCCGGACCCCGACGGGCTCCGCGAGCTCGCGGCGGCGCTGGTCGAGCGTTTCACCGCGGCCGGCGGACCGCCCCACCCCTCGACGGCGCTGCTCGTCGCCGCGCTTCGGGCCGTCGCGGCGGGCGCCGCCCCCGCAGACCCGCACCCGTACGCCCTCCTCCGTCGTTCGTGGCGCAGCCGCCTGTTCGGCTCGGGCGCGCTCGTCGAGGGGCGTCCGTGGGCGGCGCTGTTGCGCCTCGCCGTGGCGTGGCGGGTGGCGCGCGTCGCCGGCTCCGACTGGGACGCCGGCCACGCCCTCGTCGCGCGACGGCTCGAAGCGCCGCTGAAGCCCCTCACGCAGCTGTTCGCGCAGTGGGAGGCGCGCGCGCCGGGCGTCGCGCGCGCCGCGATGTCGTGAAGCTCCCGGCGCCGCTCGTGCTGCTCGCGGAGGTGTGGCGCGGGCTCGCCGCGCACGACGCGCCGAGGGCGGGCGCGGCGCTCGCGTACTACGCGGTCTTTTCGCTTGCGCCGATCGTCGTGATCGTCGTCGCGGTGGCGGGGGCCGTGTTCGGCGAGGACGCCGCCCGCGGGGAGCTCGCCGAGCAGCTGCGCGCGACCCTCGGCGCCGCCGGCGCGCGTGTGGTCGAAGACGTGGTGGCACGTTCGAACCAGGGCGGGGGCTCGGTCTTCGCCACGATCGTGGGGTTCGGCACCTTGGGGCTGAGGGCAACCTCGATCTTCGTCGAGCTGCGCGCCACCCTGGACCGCATCTTCGAGGTGCCGCCGTGCGGGGCCCGCGGGATCCTGGCCACCATCCGCGCGCGCGCCGCCTCGTTCGGCCTCGTCCTGCTCGTCGGCGCCCTGTTGCTCGTGTCCGTGGCGACGAGCGCGGCGCTCGCCGCCGCCGGCGCCTGGCTCGCCGAGGCCGTCGACCTGCCGCGAGCCGCCTTCACCGCGGCGGACCCGGTCGTGTCCCTCCTGCTGGTCACCGCGCTGTTCGCGGCGATCTACCGGTGGCTCCCCGTCTGCCGCGCCCCGTGGGCCGACGTCGGCGTGGGCGCCGCGGGCGCGGCCGCGCTCTTCCTGGTCGGGAAGCTCGCGTTGGGGGCCTACATCGGACGCAGCGGCCTCGAGACGAGCTACGGCGGCGCGGGCGCCCTCGTCGCGCTGCTCGTGTGGGTGTACTGGTCGTCCCAGATCCTGCTGTTCGGCGCGGAGCTCGTGCGGGCCCGCGCCCACCGACGGGGCTGGAGGGCGACCCCGACCGGCCCCGCCGCCGCCGGACCGTAGCGACGGGAACGCCGGTGCGCACGGGGTCCGTCACGCGCCCGTCACCAAGTCCGACTTGCGGCGGAGCACCTCGGCGAGCGAGGATGTCACCATGCTGATGCTGCTCCTGCTCTCCCGTGCCTTCGCCGCCGATCCCGCGCCCACCGGCGAGCCCTCCCCCGCCGAGCCGCAGCCGACGGCCGACGCGCCCGCTACCGACGCGCCCCCGGCCGACGCACCTCCCGCCGACGCACCTCCCGCCGACGCACCTCCGGCCGACGCACCTCCGGCCGACGCGCCCCCGGCGGAGCCGCCGGCCGGCGCGCCGGAGCCCGCGCCGCCCACCCTCAGCCTCGATCAGCTCCAGGGACAGGCCACCGACCCGCCGCCGCCTCCGCTGCAGACCGGACAGATCAGCGGGGACGCCGAAGACGCCCGGGTGATCGACAAGAAGTTCTTTCAGTTCCTGAAGCCCTCCCCGTTCCACCTGCCGCAGAACCCTCGCGGCCAGGTGGACTTCACCGCGTACACCCTCGAGTGGGGCGAAGTGAAGCTGGGTGTCGTGAACCTCACGATCGGCGTGCTCCCGCACATCCAGGTCGGCACCAGCGTCCCGCTCGACGTGCTCGGCATCTTCAACGTACAGGCCAAGGCGCACATCACCGAAGGGGGGCCCTTCGACATCGGCCCCTACGTCAACTACTACGTATTTCCTCGTGAAGCGGTCAACGCCCGCTACCTCGAAGCCGGCGGCGCGATGTCCATCCGCCTCCTCGAGCCGTGGTCGCTCCACATCGGCGGCGGCTGGACGAAGGGCTACGTCGAAGGCGAGCTGGACATCAGCGACATCGCGGAGCTCATCACCGGCGAAGGGCTGGACGGAGCCCCGGTGCTCGGCGCGCGCGCCGACGGCGAGGCCGTGACGGCGCGCATCGCCACCGACGTGCGCCTGAACCGACGGGACAGCATCATCCTGCAAGCGGAGGCGATCCTCTGGGGCAAGTCGACGACGACCGCCCCCGACGCCGTGCTCGACTTCCTCGACATCGACGACGCGCTCTCCTACAACGGGTTCGTGCCGATCACCGAGGCGGCCGCCGCGTCGATCGCTTGGCACTTCGCCTGGAAGCACCTCGAGGCCCGCGTCGGCGTCGGCGTGTCGAGCGTGCCGGGGGCGTGGCTCCTGCAGAGCACCGAGCTCAGCTACCGCTTCGGCGGTCCCACCCGCGTGCGTGAGCGGAAGCTGCGCGAGGGGTGGAAGGACAACCGCGACGAGCTCAAGAAGGCCAGGAAGGAGCTTCGGAAGGAGAAGAAGCAAGGCAAGACGGACGAACCGCCTGCGCCCACACCTCCCGAGCCTCCCGCCGCGCCCTGAAGGTCAGCCCACGAGGGCGCGCGCGAACGCGGGCGCCCGCAGGACACGGCTCCACGCCGCGACGGCGGCCGCGGGCTCCTCGCACGCCCCCGCCGCCACGAACCCGAGCAGGCTCGTGACGAGCACCGCCTCGGGGGGCAATGTGCGCACGAGCCGCAAGAACACCAACGCGCGCGCCGAGGCGACGGCGTGCCGCGCCAACGCCGGCGTCAGGGACGGCAGCCGCGCGGGGTGGGCGTCGGTGGCGTCGAGCAGCGCGCGCGCCCCGGCGCGGGCCGGGCCACCGGTGTCCTCGCGCGCGAGGAGCGGCTCGATCGTGGCGCGCCGCGCGCGGACCTGCGCCTGCCAGCGCGCCCACGCCGCGTCCGGATCCCCCATGAGGCGGGCCAACACGTCTCGCGGGCTCGCGTCTGCCGGGCACACCTGATCGAGGAGCGCGCGCTCCCGGCTCCGTTGCCCCTCGTCGGACGAGCCCGGGGTCACCGCGAGGTCGTCCAACGCGAGCCGCGCGCCCGCTTCCCGGCTCTCGAAGAAGGTGTAGCAGCCCGGGTCGACCCCCACCCGCTCCTCCACGTCGAGGTCCACCGCGACGAGCGGGTACTGGCGGCACACGTGGGGCTTGGCCGCGGCCCCGAAGGCGCCGTGCAGCCGACAACGCCGGTCGTCGTCGAGCAGCGCGCAGCGCCCGTCGACCGTGCGGAGCGCGCCGTCGACCCACGGCTCCGCCACGCCGAGCTGCGCCGCGAGCGCGGCGACCCGCGCGTGCTCCTCGGTGTCGATGGGGCGCACGCGCACGCCGTGGCAACACCCGCCACACGCATGACACATGTGTCGCGGCTCGGCGAGCGCTCGTGCCTCAGCCACGCAGCACCACCAGCTTCTCGCGCGTGAAGGCGCGAGCGGCGTAGCGCGGCCCCTCCCGGGTGTTGCCGGAGGCCCCCTCGCCGCCGTACGGCATCTGATCCGCGCGCCAGGTCGGGCTCTCGTTCACCAGCACGGTGCCCGCGCGCAAGCGTCGCGCGGCGTCGAGCGCGACATCGAGGCGCGCCGTGTACACCGACACATTGAGCCCGAACCGTGTGTCGTTCGCCCGCGCGATGCCTTCGTCGATCGACGCCACCGGCACCACCACCACCACCGGCCCGAACACCTCCTCGGTCAGCAGCGCGTGGGTCGACGGGACGTCGGTGAGCACGGTCGGGTCGAGCAGGGCCCCGCGGGGCGCGCCGCCCCCCACGACACATCGGGCCCCCGCGCGGCGCGCGTCCGCCACCCAGGCCGCCACGCGGACGGCCTCGTCGCGGTGGATCATCGGGCCGACGTCGGTGTCGTCGAGCGCCGGGTCTCCCACGACGAGCGCCGAGGCGCCGTGGCGCACGCGGTCCAGCAGCGCCGCCGCGCGCGGTGCCGACACGTACACCCGCTGCACGGAGATGCAGGACTGGCCCGCGTAGCCGAACCCGCCCGAGACGATCGCGTCGGCGGCGCGGTCCAGGTCCGCGTCGGCGTCCACCACGACGGCCGCGGCGCCCCCCAGCTCGAGCAACACCCGCTTCTCGGGGGCCAGGAGCCGCAGACGCCGCCCCACCCGCTCGCTCCCCGTGAACGTGACGACCGACACATCCGGATGTGTCACGAGCGGCTCGCCGACGAGGGCGCCCGGGCCGTGAACGACCTGCAACGCCGACTCCGGCCACCCCGCGTCGCGAATCGCAGCCACGAGGGCCACCGCGGAGAGCGGCGCCCGCTCCGCCGGCTTCAGCACGACGGCGCAGCCCGCCGCCACCGCGGGCGCGAGCTTGTGCGCGACGAGGTTCAGCGGGAAATTGAACGGGGTGATCGCCGCGACCACCCCCATCGGCTCGCGCACGGTGAACCCGAGGCGCCCCTCCCCGGCCGCCGCGGCGTCGAGCGGCACGACCTCGCCGGCGAGCGCACGGGCCTCGGCCGCGGCGAAGCGGAACGTGGACGCCGCGCGCTCCGCCTCCACGCGCGCGGCGCGGATGGGCTTTCCGGCTTCCCGCTGGATCCGCCGCGCCCACACCTCCCGGTCCGCCTCGAGCCGTGCGGCGACGGTGTCGAGGATCGCGGCACGGCGCCACGCCGGTGGGGCGCCGGCCTCCGCCGCGCCGCGGGCGCGCGCCACCGCGCCCTCGACGCCGCCGGCGTCGGTCGGCTCGACGTGCCCGACGACCGTGCCATCGAACGGATCGACGACGTCGATCATCCGCGACGCCGGCTCATCGGCGGCCGCGGGGCCACGCGTACACGGCGTAGTCCTTCTGCCCGAGGCCCTCCGCGATCGCCTCGTCCATGGCCTGCGCCACCGCCGGCAACACCACGAGGCCTTCGGGCCCGCCCGCCGACTCGATCATCAGCCGGACGTCCTTGCGCGCCATGTCGAGCTCCCAGCTCACCGGGTTCGTGCCGCGGGCCGCGACCCGCGCCCCGAACATCGGCAGCGCGCCGCCGGGGCGCCAATGGTCGAAGATCGCGAGGGTCTGCTCGGGGGAGAGGCCCTGCGCCGCCGCCATCGCGAACACGTCGCCGAAGGCGCCGGAGAAGGACACGAGGAGCCCGTTGCCCACGAGCTTGTAGACCGCGGCGAGGTCCGGGCGGTCGCCCACGTGCCACACCTTCCCGGTCATCTCGCCGAGCAGGGGCGTGAGCGCCGCCGCCTCGTCGGAGGAGGCGGACAGCAGCATGATGCCGCTCGCTTCGCGGGCGTTCTGCGGGCCCATGAACACCGGGGCGTGGACGTAGCGCAGCCCGTCGGCGCGCAACGCCGCGTGGCGGGAGGCGACGCGCGGCGGGAGGTTGGTGCTGTGGTCGAGGATCCACGCGCCCGCCTCGAGGCCCGGGCGCGCGGCGTCGATCGTGGCGTCGACCGCGTCGTCGGCGCTGAGCACGAGGTGGACGCGCTCGGCGCCCCGCGCCGCGTCCGCCGGGGTCGCCGCCACCCGCGCCCCGAGGCCGCCGAGGCGCTCCGCCTTCGCGGCGGTGCGGTTCCACACGGAGACCGTGTGTCCCTTCCCCAGGAGGTTTTCGACCATGCCGGCGCCGAGCAGGCCCGTGCCGAGGAGAGCGACGTTCATTCAGGCTCCGAGTGGCGTCGGAGGCTAATCCATCGGCGGGCGGCCGGCCGCGTCAGCCCTGCGACGTCGCCGTCGTGCGGCGGCGACGCGGGGCCTTCGGTGCCGCCTTCGGCGTGCTCGGGCGCGTTCGTGTGGACGGCACGAACTGCGCCGCCTCGGTGCTCCCCGCGAGCGCCTCCGTGCTGACGGCGCCGCCGCCCGCGAGGACCCGCGCCACCTCGTCGAACCACCCCGTCCCGACCTCCTGCTGGTGGCGCGCGGCGCTGTACCCGTCCGACTCCGACGCGATCTCTTCGGCCTGCAAGGCCGCGTACGCCGGCATGCCGCGCTCCACGAACCCGCGCGAGAGCTGCCACATCCCGTGATTCAAGCTGTGGAACCCCGCGAGCGTGACGAACTGGAACCGGTAGCCCATCGCGGCGAGGTCCGTCTGGAACCGCGCCAGCTCGTCGCGGCCGAGGTTGGCCCGCCAGTTGAAGCTCGGCGAGCAGTTGTACGCCAGGAGCTTCCCCGGGAAGCGCGCGTGCACACCCTCCGCGAAGCGGCGCGCCGTCGCGAGGTCCGGCGCGCGGGTCTCGCACCACAGCACGTCCGCGTAGGGCGCGTAGGCGCGGGCCCGGACGATCGCGGCGTCGATCCCACCTCGGAAGCGGAAGAACCCCTCCGCGGTGCGCTCGCCGGTCAAGAACGGCGCGTCGAGCGGATCGACGTCCGAGGTGAGCAGGGTGGCGCTCTCGGCGTCGGTGCGCGCGATCAGCACCGTCGGCACGTCGCTGACGTCCGCGGCGAGGCGAGCGGCGAGCAAGGTACGTACGAAGCTCCGGACCGGCAGGAGCACCTTGCCCCCGAGGTGCCCGCACTTCTTCTCGGCCGCGAGCTGGTCCTCGAAGTGGACCGCCGCGGCGCCAGCCTCGATGAGCTGACGCGTGAGCTCCCAGGCGTTCAACGGCCCGCCGAAGCCCGCCTCGGCGTCCGCGATGACGGGCGCCATCCAGGCGCGCCGCGGCCCGCCGTCGAGGCACTCGATCTGGTCGGCGCGCAGGAGCGCCGCGTTGATCCGACGCACGAGCGCCGGGACCGAGTTGGACGGGTAGAGGCTCTGATCCGGGTAGGTCTGCCCCGAAAGGTTGGCGTCGGCCGCGACCTGCCAGCCGCTGACGTAGACGGCCTCCAGCCCCGCGCGTACCTGCTGCATCGCCTGGTTGCCCGTCACGGCGCCCAGCGCGCTGACCGGGCTGCGGGTGTGCAGGAGCTGCCAGAACCGCCGCGCCCCCAGGTCCGCGAGCGTGTGTGCCACGCGTACCGAACCCCGGAGCCGCGCGGTGTCCGCGGCGCTCCACGGGCGCGTGATGCCGTCCCAACGTGTGTCGAGGTCCATGTGTCTACTCCGGCTCGAGGGTGAGGATTCGTTCGTAGGCGGGGAGCGTCAGGAAGTCCGGGAGCTTCGGGGCGGACAGCAGCCGATCGAGCAGCCCGCGCGCATCGACGAGCCGCTCCATCTCGGCACCGTCCGGCGAGAGGCCGGCGCCGTGCTCTTCGACGAGGTCCCCGAGCATCCCGCGCACGAGGTCGAGGGTGACCACCCCGCCATCGTCGAGCGGAGCGGCATGCCGGATCTGCTGCCACACGCTGCAGCGCGCGATCTCCGCGGTGGCGGCGTCCTCCATGCGGCCGTCGAGGGCGACGCAGCCCGTGCCGCCCAGCCACGCGGCCACGTACCGCAGGCACACCGACAGGGAGCGACGGAGCCCGTCCGGGGTGCGAGGACCGGTGGGCACCTCGAGCAGCTCCGCGGCCGTCACTGGCGCGAACGGGCGTTCGACGTGGATCTGGTTCGGACCGCGCATGTGCGCGTCGAACACCGCGCGGGCGACGGGCACCAGCGCCGGGTGCGCGACCCAGGTGCCGTCGCAGCCGTCGCGGACCTCCCGCAGCTTGTCGACGCGCACCGCCTCGAACGCCGCCTCGGTGGCCTGCGGGTCGCGCGACGGCACCTGCGCCGCCATGCCGCCCATCGCGTGCACGCCCCGGGTGTGACACACGTGCACGAGCCTCCGGACACACGCACGCAAGAACGGTTGGGTCATCGTCACCGCGTCGCGGTCGGGCAGGAGCGCGTGCGCCTGCTCCGCGAACACGCGCACCCACGAAAAGATGTAGTCCCAACGTCCAAAGTTCAGCCCGGCGGCGTGCTCGCGGAGCTCCCACAGAATCTCGTCCATCTCGAACGCCGCGGGCAGGGTCTCGATCAGCACCGTGGCACGGACGGTGCCGCGGGGGAC
Organism: Klebsiella pneumoniae; assembly: GCA_945862325.1. Classification (GTDB taxonomy): domain Bacteria; phylum Myxococcota_A; class UBA796; order UBA796; family SXON01; genus CAMAXZ01. Next base: position 71,529 of record CAMAXZ010000015.1, on the reverse strand, counting down.
CCCGAGCGCGCGCTGGGCATGCAGCAGCACGTCGTTCCAGAGTCGTGCTTCGAGCTGACCTTGCAGCTTGGGTAGGTACAGGTGCGGCGCGAACCCCCGCCGCATGAGCTCACGCGCGTTGTGGTACAGGAACAAGCCGGCATCGAACAACGCCGCCGGCACCGGATGGCCGTCCACGAGCGCGTGCTTCTCCCACAAGTGCCAGCCGCGCGGGCGCACGGCGAGCGCGGCCGTGCGGGTCCCGAGCGTGAGCGGCCTCGCGCCGCTCTCGTCGCGGAGGGTGCGTCGGACGGCCTCCATCAGCGTGCGCTGCCCCGCGACGAGCGCGGCGAAGGTGGGCGCGAGGGAGTCCTCGAAGTCCGCGATGTACACGTTCGCGCCAGAGTTCAAGGCGTGCAGCACCATCCGGCGCTCCGGCGGCCCGGTGATCTCCACGCGGCGGTCGACCAGCTCCGGCGCCAGAGGCGCACACACCCACCCCGCGCCGCGCACGTGCGCGGTGTCTGGGTTGAAGTGTGGCCTTCTTCCCCCTTCCCAGGCGAGCTGCCGGTCCCGCCGGCGCGCGAGCAGCTCGCGCACCCGTGGCGTGAACGCGCGCGCGAGGCCCGCGACGAAGGCGAGCGCGTCGGGGCCGAGGACCACGTCGGCGCCGGGGACGAGTTTAGCTCGAAGGCTGAGGATCGACCGGTCGAGGAGCATCGCTTCCATGGGTTCGGAAGCTGGTCCCCGCGCGGCCCACCGTCAACGCGATAGCCGGTCGGACACACGAGGACGCCGATGCCCGCCATGCTCGAGAAGAAAGACATCACCGTCGGCGCCGGAGCCGAAGCCGTCACCGGCAAGAACGTGTCGGTCCACTACACCGGCCGCCTCGGCGACGGGAAGGTGTTCGACAGCTCCAAGCCGCGCGGCGAAGCGTTCGAGTTCGTCCTCGGCGGCGGTATGGTCATCAAGGGGTGGGACCAGGGCGTCGCGGGGATGCGCGTCGGCGGCGTCCGCCAGCTCACCATCCCGCCGCACCTCGGCTACGGCGCGCGCGGCTTCCCGGGCGTCATCCCGCCGGAGGCCACGTTGTACTTCGAGATCGAGCTGCTCGCCGTCGGCTAGGCCGGGTCGGCCTCGCCGGCCCACCGCTTCAGGATCTTCCGGCACGTGACGGCGCGCGGGCTGGCGCCGCTCGCCACCTCGCGCAGCTCCTCTTCCACGAGCGCGCGGTGCTCGTCGAACCACGCGTGTACATCGGCGGGGATCATCGAGTCCAGCGCCATGTCGAGCAGGATGCCCGTGGCCTCCGGCCCGCGGATCATCGCGTGGGTGCGGAAGAACCAGCGCTGGTCCTCTTCGCGGTTCAGCTTGCGCCAATCCTTCCCGTAGCGCTCCAACACGTCGGGGCCGCCGAGGAACACGAGGCGCGCATCCGGCACGTACGCGAGGCGGTTGAGCGCGACCCGCATGCGCACCAGCACCGGGTCGTCGGTGACGTGCGCGTACCAGCGGAGGGTGCGGTCGGTGTCCTCCGCCGCCGCGCCGCCGTTGAGCAGGAGGTGAACCGAGCGCGCGTGGCTGCTCCCGAACCCGGCGAACCCCTTGCGCGCGAGCACCGGGCGGTGCTCGAAGCATCGCTCGAGGCAGCCGCGGAGGCGGTCGCGCAGGCGCTCGGCCGAGGGGCCCGGCACGCGCAGGAGCACGAAGCCGAGGGTGTAGGTGACGACCGGGGGGAGCGCCCACTCGGACAGGAGCGCGTCCGGCTCGAGGGCCTCCAGGTTGCCGACGACGGCCTCCGCCACGGCCTCGCTGCCGACCATGCCTTCGAGGAACAGCACGAAGTTCGCCACCGCCCGCTCGGTCAGCCCGGGGACCTCTCGGGAGACCCGCGTCTCGACGAGCTGGTTCGCCTCGTCGACGCCGATCGGCGGCTGCTTCCAGAGCGCCTCCTCCGCCTCGAGGCGAAGCTCGCGTTGGTTGGGGCCAATCTCGTAGATGGTGTTGCGCCCCCACACGCGCACGAGGCCCTGCGCCACCCGGCGCGGCCACTCCATGCGCAGCGGGAGGTCCGGCTTGAGCAGCAGCATCCTCGCCGTCGCGTGCGGCACCTCGTCGCCGCGAGCGCCGTCGACCAGCGGGCGGATGTAGGGGTAACCGAGCGCGAAGCTCGCGTCCGCCTCGGGCGTCCGGGCGAACCCCTGGCGGAGCATGACGAGTCCGGAGGGGGTGGGGCTCATGCGGCCGCTCCATATCTCGGAGAACCCGCGGACGACGCCTATGCCTCGTCGTCCGGGTCCGGCTCGGCCGTCGCCGCTCCGTCGTCCACGCGGACGAAGCCGTCGACGAACCAGCTCCCGTCGGGCTCGGCGCGGCAGCGCACGTCCCACGGCCCGATGCGCATCGCGTACGTGCCGCCGCGGGCGCCCGGACGTCGCGGGTCCAGCGCCAGCGACTGGGCGACGACCTCGGACATGCCCGGCGTGACCGCGCAGAACGCCGCGGCCACCGGGGAGAAGGTAACGTTGGATCGAGGGATCGGCGGGTCTGCCCAGGCCGCCGTGGCGTCGGGGAGCGCGTCGGCGTAGGGCAGGTACGGCTTGACGTCGTACACCGGCGTGCCGTCGAGGAAGTCCCCTCCCCTCAGCTCGAGGCTCAAGCCGTCGAGGTCGACGCGCGCCAACGCCACCGCGCTCAGGCCGAGGTGGTTGGGGCGGTGCGGCGATCGCGTCGCGAGCACCCCGACCTTTCGGGCGCCCCCGAGGCGCGGGGGACGAACGGTCATCTTCACGTCGGCCGCGAGGTGGAAGCGGAAGATGACCCACACGTGGCTGAAGCCTTCGAGGCCCCGGAGGGCGTCGCGCGTCACCACGGCGGGATCGAGCTCGAGCACCGCGGTGGCGGCGGGGACCAGCCCGGCCTGCCGGGGAATCCCGAACTTCTGGCCGTAGCAGGAGCGGAGGGTGCCGATGGGGCGCACGCTGCGGGTGTAACCGACGGCGACGCCGCGCCGGCGCGGGCGGTCACTCCGACGCCGCGCCCCACGTGCCGACGTCCATCGCCATGTCCCAGGCGGTGTCCTCGTCGGCCCCGCTCACGTCGCCGCGGATCGCCCCGGCGCCGACCCCGGCCGACGCCGTCCCCTCCACCCGGAGGCGCGCCTCGGTCCAGCCGTCGACGGGCGCGAAGTCCTCCACGGCGAAGCTGCCGCGCAGCCGGTCGATGTCGAGCTCGCCGCTGAAGGTCGCCGCGTCCGCCGTGGTCGCGACGAGCACGGTGTCGGTCGTCTCGTCGGCGAACACGCCGTCCGCGGTCGCGATCGTCAGGCTGAGGTCGATGCCGAGGTACGGGTTGCACTCCACGCCGATCGCCGGCGAGGGCCCGTCCGTCTGCGGGTACACCGCGAGCGACTCCACCCACCGCGCGCCCGCGCCGAGGGCGTAGGACACGGTGATGTCGGTGGTGGAGCCGTCGGCGTAGGTGAACGTCGTCGTCTCCGTCGACGGGACGTGCGCGCGCACCTGGTCCGCCGTGAACCCGCCCGGGCTCACCTCGTCGGCGGCGAGCTCCGTCGGCGTCTCCTCGCAGTACGGCATGGAGCCGAGGGCGTTGTCGTCGGAGCAGGCGATCAGCGACAGGAAGATGAACAGCATGGCGAGGTCCTCGGCCAAGGAGACAAGCAAGACGTGTGCCGACCACCCCTCAGCGCGCGCCGACGAGCCCGCCGGGCTGCCGCGGCGCCTTCATGTGGCGGATCGCCTCGTCCTGCGCGATCAGGCCTTCGTTCAGCAGCTCGCTCACCGCGTTGTCCATCGTGACGCACCCTTCGCGGCGGCTGGCCTCCATGAGCGCGGCGACCTGGTGCAGCTTCGCCTCGCGGATGAGGTTCCGGATCGCCGGGGTCGCCACGAGCACCTCGTAGGCCGCGACGCGCCCGTTGGCGTTCTTTCGCGGCAACAGGCGCTGGCTCACGACACCGATGAGGGAGGCCGCGAGCTGCAGCCGCACCTGCGCTTGCTGGTGGCTCGGGAACACGTCGATGATCCGGTCGACCGCGGACACCGCGTCGTTGGTGTGGAGCGTCGCGAGCACGAGGTGGCCGGTCTCCGCGGCGGTGAGCACCGCGCCGATCGTCTCCAGATCGCGCATCTCCCCGACGAGGATGACGTCCGGATCCTGCCGCAGAACGTACTTGAGCGCGGCCGCGAAGCTCTTGGTGTCGCTGTACACCTCACGCTGGTCGACGGTGGCCATGCGGCTCGGATGCACGTACTCGACCGGATCTTCCACGGTGATGATGCGACACGGCCGCGTGCGGTTGATGCGGTCGACGATGCACGCGAGCGTGGTGGACTTGCCGCTGCCGGTGGGGCCGACCACGAGGAACAGCCCGTGCGGTCGGTCGCCCATCTTCAGCACGGTGTCCGGCAGGCGCAGGGTGGCGGCGTCCATCACCACGTTGGGGATCGACCGGAGCGCCGCGGCCATCCGCCCTTTCTGGTAGTACGCGTTCACGCGGAACCGCCGCCCCTCCGGGAGCGCCAGGGCGAAGTCGACCTCGCGCTCGAGCTCGTAGGTCGTGCGCTGCGACGCCGACATGATGCTGAACAGGAGCGTGCGCACGTCCACGTCGGAGAGACGGTTCTTGCCCATGTGGCGGAGCTGGCCACCCAGGCGAAGGATCGGCGGCCGACCGACGGCGATGTGGAGGTCCGACGCGTCGGACTCCATCGCGACGTGCAGCAGGGCCCGCATGTCGAACGACCCCGACTGCGATCGTTCGACGGCGGAGCGAAACCCGTCGACGCCGGTGGTCATGCCGCGCGACCAGAGCGCGAACTCGTCGGGGTTCGACGCGTACGCCATGCCCGTGGCAAAGTCGATCTTTCCTTCCTTGAACAGACGGAGCAGGGACTCGTTGAAGGTCACCATGCCCGGGCCCGGGTCCGCCCGCATGAGGTCGCTCAGCTCGGTGCTCCGCTGCTCCCGCAGGAGCAGCGCGGCCGCCGGCGACATGGTGAGCATCTCGACCGCGATGTGTCGGCCGGGGCCGTCCTTGCGCGGGAGCAGGCGTTGGCTCACGATGCCCCGGAGGGCCTGGGACAGGTCGAGCGCCGCCTGCGCGCGCGCTTCTTCCGGGAAGTACGACAACACGCGCTGCAGGGTCTGGACCGCGTCGGTCGTGTGCAGGGTGGCGAGCACGAGGTGGCCCGTGAGGGCGGCGGAGAGCGCCACGGAGATGGTCTCGAGGTCGCGGAGCTCGCCCACGAGGATCACGTCGGGGCTCTGACGGACGACCTGGCGCAGCGCCGTCGCGAACGTCGCGGTGTCGGAGCCGACCTCGCGCTGGGTGACCCGCGCGAGCACGTCGGCGTGGACGAACTCGATCGGGTCCTCGATCGTGACGATGTGCACGGCGCGGGTGTGGTTGATGTGGTTCACCATCGCCGCGAGGGTCGTGCTCTTGCCGGAGCCGGTGGCGCCGGTGACGAGCACGAGGCCGCGCGCATGTGCGCAAAGGTCCTCGATCGCGCCGGGGAGCCCGAGGGAGGCGAACGTGGCGTCGAGCCGCGGGAGGATGCGCGCGACGGCGCTCAGGCGGCCCTGCTGGCGGGCGATGTTGACGCGGAAGCGCTGTTCGCCGGAGAGCGCGAGGCCGGCGTCGCAGTCGCCGGCCTCCGCGAAGCGCTCCCGCGCGGCCTTGGCGGGCAGGACGCGCTCGACGAGCCACTCGATGTCGCCGGCGGTCGTCTCGGGCGCGTCGAGCAGCTGCACCCGTCCGTCGACGCGCGCGGCCGGCGCGCGGCCCTCGTGCAGGAACAGGTCGGAGGCGCGGCGCGCGCCCATGGAGCGGAGGAGAGCTTCGACCGGGTGCATGCCGCCTTGCTAACGCGCGGCTGAATGCCGGCCGCGACGCGTGCGTCGGAGCGGGCGTACGGAGAACACGATGCTGCTCGCCCTGATCCTCGCCGCGAACGCCGCCGACGTCCGATACGCGCCGCCGCCGTACCGGTCGCGGCCCCGCGTCCACCGCTACGCGCCGCCGCCGTACCGGTACGCGCCGCCGCCGCCGCCGCCGCCGGCCACGCGCGCGGCGCCGGCCCCGGCGGGCGACCACGACGTGTCGATCCTGCTCAACCTCGTGCAGGCGCCCAACCCGCTCCTCTCCGGACAGGCGGAGGTCGCCTTGGGGGAGCGCGTCGCCCTCGTCGCCACCGGCGGCATCGGCGCGAACGAGATCACCGCCCTCTACGACGTCGGCGGCGCCGTGCGCGCCTACCCCCTCGGCGACTTCGACGCGGGGCTGTTCGTGTCGGGCGGGCTCGGCGCGACCAACTTCACCCCGGTGAGCGCGGGCCTGCACGCGATGAGCCTCGACACCGAGCTCGGTGGCAAGTTCGCCCTGGCCTTCGGCCTCACCGCCGAGGCGGCGGTCGGCGTCTCGTACCTCGACACGCCCGAGTACGGGGTGATCACCCCGACGGCGCGCGTGGCCGTGGGGTGGAGCTTCTGACCCGCGTCAGATTCCTTTTCGGGCCCGCGCCCTCCGGGTGTCGATTCGGGTGAAGATCCCCCGATGCCCGCCACCGACTCCGACATCCGCGCCCTGTACGAGCGCTACGCGCCCGTCCTGCATTGGCGCGCGCGCGGCCTCCTCGGCAGCGACGAGGAGGCGGCCGACGCCGTGCAAGAGACGTTCGCGCGGGTGATCCGCCATTGGGACGACTTCCGCGGCGCCGCCAGCCCCCTCACCTGGATGGTGCGCATCGAGACGAACTGGTGCCTCAACCGCATCCGGGACCGCCGCGGCCACCAGCGCAAGCACGACGAACGCCGCGCCGACATCGTGGGGGAGACGCAAACCGACCCCGTCGACGGCGTGGACGACGCGCGCGTGCGCGCGTTGCTCGACCTCGCGGACGATGAGACGCGGGCGATCGTCGTGCACCTGTTCTTCGACGACTGCACCCGCGAGGAGACCGCGGCGCTCGTCGGGCTGTCCGTCCCGACGGTGCGCAAGCGCCTCGACGCCTTCCTGCGGCGCGCCCGGCGCGCGCTCGGCGACGACCCGGTCCTCGCCGGGCTCGCCGCGTCCATCGTCCTCTTCCTCCTGATCTACGGGGTACGCCCATGATCAACGACGGCACCCGCCCTTCGCGCCTGGAGCTGGCGCGCCGATACACCGGCGAGACCTCCGGGGAGACACCGGCGGCCCTGCTCGCCACCTGGGACGCCGAACGCGCGCGGATGCCCGTGTTCGACGCCGGGATCCTTCGGGCCGCCGCGCACCGGCTCGACGAGGCGCCCCCCGCGCGGCCGCGAGGCGCGTCGCCGGCCTGGGCCTGGTCGCTCCTCGCGCTCGTGCCCGTCGGCATCGCCCTGGCGCTCGTTCTGCGTGCGCCCGGGTCGGAGAACCGCGTCAAGGGAGAGTCGGACCTCGACTTCTACGTGATGCGCGACGAGGCGGTCTGGCCCGGCGACCCCGAAGCGACGTTCCGGGAGGGCGACCGCCTCCAGTTCACCTACCTGTCGAACGCCGACCGCATGGTGCTCCTCAGCGTCGACGGCGACGGGCGCACGAGCGTGTTCTACCCGGACACCGGCGTCGCGCCCGTGGCAATCACCCCCGGCGAGCGCCGCGTCCTCGATGGCTCGGTGATCCTCGACGACGCGCCGGGGCCCGAGGTGTTCGTCGCGTTCTTCGGCGAGGCGTGGGACGCCGACCGGGCGCGCGACGCGGCGACCCGCGCCTGGGCGGACGGCGGCGCCGAGGCGCTCGAAGCCCTCGACGCGCGCAGCCCCGACGTCGCCACGCTCACGTTGCGTCGGCCGTGATGCTCGGGCCGCTGCTCGCGCTGGTCCTCGTCGCCCGCGCCGAGGTCGTGCGGTTCGCCGTGCTCGTCGGCAACAACGAAGGCGGGACCGCCACCCGCCCGCTGTACTTCGCCGAGACCGACGCGAAGAAGATGCACGGCATCCTCACCGAGATCGGCGGCGTGGAGCCGGCCGGGGCGCGCATGTTGCTCGGGCGCGGGCGAAACGACCTGCTGCTCGCGATGGCGGCGGTGCGCGCGCCGATCGAGCAGGCGAAGGCCCGCGGGGCGCAGACGGTGCTCACGTTCTACTACTCCGGGCACGCCGACGAGAAGCAGCTTCAGCTGGGTCGAACCTGGGTGACGTGGGCGGAGCTCGAGGAGCTGCTGGACCGCAGCGGCGCCGACGTGCGCCTCGCGTTCGTCGACGCCTGTCGCAGCGGCGCCCTCACGACGCGCACCAAGGGCGGCACCCGCGCGCCGAGCTTCGTGTTCGATGTGTCGAAGTCGCTCACGACCACCGGCTCGCTCATCCTCACCAGCTCCGGCGACGACGAGGCGAGCCAGGAGTCCGACGCCATCGGCGGCAGCTATTTCACGCACTTCCTTGCGAGCGCGATGACCGGCGCCGCCGACGACGACGGGGACGGCCGCGTCACCCTGAGTGAGACGTATCGATACGTGTATCACGAGACGGTGTATCGGACGGCGACCACCCGCGGCGGCGCGCAGCACCCCCACCACGCCTGGGAGCTCTCCGGCTCCGGCGACATCCCCCTCACCGAGCTCGACCGCGCGGGGGGCACGCTCGTGTTTCCGTCGACGGTGCCCGGCACCTACGCGATCTTCGACCGCGATCGCCGCTTGTTCGTCGCGGAGATCACCGTCGACGGGGTCGAGCGCCGCATCAGCCTGCGGGCCGGCCGCTACCTCGTCCAACGCCGGTTCCCCACGCACCTCGCGGTCGCCGAGCTGTCGTTGCAGGGCATCCGAACGGTGGCCGCCGGAGACTTCCGCGCGTGGGAGTACGAGGACGACGTGGCGAAAGGCGCGATCGACGAGACGATCCGCCGGTCGGACGCCCCACGGTGGAGCGCGACGGGCGTCGTCGGCAGCCGCGCCTTCGTCGGCGCCGTCGCGAGCGAACAGTACTTCCCGAACACCGCCGCCGTCGGCGTCGACACGCGCGCCACCTGGCGGTCCGGCGCATGGATCGGCCTGGACGCCCTCGCCGCGGCGGGCACCGGCACGATCGCCGTGCCGGGGCTCCCGTACACGATCCCGACCGAGGTGCAGAGCGCGGCCCTGGGCGTGTCGGCGGGGATCGCCACCCCCGACTTCCCGCTGCGCGCCGGGATCGGCGCGCGACTGGAGGCGACGACCATCACGCGCGCCTTCCCCGACTCCGGCGTGCCGGATCAGGCGCTCGCGACGATCGCGCCCGGAGCGGCTGCGTGGGTGAACGTGAACAGCGGCGGATTCCAGGTCGAAGCGTCGCTCCGCGCGCACTACCTGCCGTACGTCGTCGACGGCGAGGATCGCGGCATGGGCTTCACGGAGGCCATGCTCGGGCTAGGATGGAGGTTCTGATGGCGCTCCCCCTGTTGTTGCTCGCCGCCTGCGGGCCCGGCTCGATCTCCAACGCGATCTTCGCGGAGGACGCCCTGTTCCTCGACGCGCTCCCCGCGGAGGAGCGCCACACGTTGTCGGTGGAGTCGGCGGTGCGGCGCGCGCCCACCGCCACGTCGGACGTCGCCGCGCTGCCCGCCGACGCCCCGGAGCTGCTGCGCATGAGCGCGGTCATCGCCGGCGAGGGCAACGCCGGCGTGCGCGCGGTGCTCGGCCTCGTCGACGTCGTACGCCAGGCCCGGCCCACGCGCCGTGACGTCGACCTGCGCGCGTGGGGCCCGTGGCCTTGGGGCGGCGCCACGGTCGAGGCGCAGGTGCAGCGGAACGGGCCCGGCACCTTCGACTGGCGGTTCGTCGCCCTCGGCGCGGGCGTCGAGCACGTCATCATCGCGGGCGATCACGTCGCGGGAGACACCGTGGCGGCGGGCGACGGCGGCTTCGTCTACGACGCCGCGGCGGCGGCGGCGGCCGTCGGCGAGGTCGACCACGGGCGCGCGACGATCGACTACGACAACCGCATCGGGACCGACCTCATCGTCTGGTACACCGACCTCGTGGACGACGCGGGCGCCCCCGCGCCCGACTCCGCCTACGCGTTCCGATCGATCGACGGCGAAGGCGACTTCCAGTATGCGACCCAGCTCGACGTCGAGTGGGACGCCAGCGCGGCCCTGGTCGACGCGCGCGCGCGCACGCGGTGGATCGACGGCGTGGGCGGGCGCGCCGACGCCGTGTTGTCCGGCGGCGGCTTCGACGCGGACTTCACCTGGACCCAATGTTGGGACGCGTACGGCGCGCTGACCTTCGAGGGCGACTCGTTGCGGATCCGGCCGCCGACGGGCGACGAGGGCGCGTGCACGTGGACGGACTTCGCGACGGTCGATCGCCTGTGAACGTACGGGTCGGCGGGCGTGTCTGTCTGCTGGGGGAGCACGACGACTGGTACGGCGGCGCCTGCCTCACCCTCCCGCTCGATCGCGGCCTCACGATCGCGATCGATCCGGCGCCGGACCTCCGCGCGACCGCGGTGTTCGAGGGCCGCGCGATCGACTGGGCCGACGGCGAGGACGGCCCCCTCCGCTTCGTGGGCGCCGTGGCGGACGAGGTGCACGCGGCGTGGGGCGCCCATCGGGGGGCGCGCGTGCACGTCGCGGGCGACCTCCCCCCAGGACGAGGATTCTCCAGCTCTGCAGCGATGAACGTCGCGCTCGTGCGCGGCTGGGCGGCCCTCTGCGGGCGGCGCCCTTCGCCGGAGGAAGAGGCCGAGCTGGCCTACCGCGCCGAGCGGGCGGCGGGGGTGCCGTGCGGGCGTCTCGACCCGCTCGCCTGCGCGTGGGGGCTCCCCTTGTTCCTTCGCTTCGACGGCGATGCGCACACCGCCGAGCCGCTCCCGGCGCGCCTGTCGCTCGCGATCGGGAGCTTCGACGCCCCACGTGACACCGCGGGCATCCTCGCGGCCCTGCAACGCCTCGCGCACGGCGAGGTGCGCCTGCGCGACTTCGAAGCCGCGCGACAGGTCGGCGCCGTCCGCGACGCCCTCGACGCGTCCGGGGCGCGCGCGGTGGACGGAAGGCGGGCGTTGGTCGAGGGAGATCTCCGTGCGCTGGGCGCCGCGATGAACGCCTGTCAGGACATCTACGAAGAGGACCTGCTCCCCGTCGTGCCGGAGCTCCACGCACCCCGGCTGATCAAGGCCGTCCGCGCCCTGCGCGCCGCGGGCGCTCTCGGCGCGAAGTTCAGCGGCGCCGGCGGCGATGGCAGCGTGATCGGGCTCTTTCCACACGGCCGGGCCGCGCCGGGCGTCGCGGCGCTCGACCGGCCCGGCACCACGGCGTTTGCGCTGGATCTCGACGTCCAGTTTTGACAGGGTCGCCTCACACGGGCCGCCCGCGGGCTACGTCTCCCGCCACCCCGAGGACCCCATGCTCGCCACCCTGCTCCTGATCGCTTGCACCACACAGGACAACTACCTCGAGAAGGCCTCCACGATCGCCTGCCAGAAGACCGAGCAGTGCGACCAGGACGCGTTCGAAGCGTCGTACGACGACGTCGACCAGTGCGTCGACGCGACGCTCGTGCTCCTCGACGCCTTCGCGTCGGATGCCTGCTACGAGGAGCACTGCACCTTCAGCAGCGCCAACGCCGACAAGTGCCTCAGCGCGATGCGCGGCCTGTCGTGCGAAGAGTACGAGAGCGAAGACGCCTCGTACGACCCCGCGTGCGACGAGGTGTGGGAGTGTGAGGACGAAGCGGCGCTCGCGGCGTGCGTGCTGGACGAGCTGGGCGACGGCTGAGCTATTCCTTCGAACACTCGATGATGCGGAAGGTGTCGCACTCGGCCGCCTCGTAGCACTTGAGGCGGTTGCCCATCGGCACCGACCGCTCCTCCTGATCGTACAGGCAGCCCTGCATGCAGCTCTCCCGGCTGGGGAACGCCGCGTACGCACACGCGGTGTAGAGCTCGTCGCACACCGCGTCACAGGTGGAGCTCTCGACGGCGCCGGCGCAGGCGAGCAGGGCGGTGATCCACACGATCATTGCAGGACTCCGGTGCCGAGCACCCCCACGGTGGCGATCGACTCGCCCTCCGCGCCGGTGGGGAGCGGGAAGCGCTCGATCTGGTAGCGTTGGAGGTACACCGCCACGAGGGCGTTGCGGGGGTACGACGACAGGTACGCGGCGGGGATGGTCATCGACCCGTCATCCGCGTCGCGGCAGTGCAGGGTGCCGATCAGCGCGGAGCCGTCCGGCGCATACACGGCCAGGAGGATGACGAAGCTCCCGTCGCCGCCGTAGGGGCTCCAGGTGAACGTCGTACCGGTACGCGCGATGCGCGCGCTGAACGCGTCCCGGTCGGAGGTGTACAGGAGCTCGACCGGTGTGATGCTCTCGAAGCCCTGGGGGGTGAGCATCGCGTTCGCGACCTCGAAGGCCCCGAGGTCCGCGCCGCCGGACGCCGTGAGCGTCCACGAGGCGTTGCGGACGAATTCACTCTCGCTGATGCCCGTCGCGGAGTAGAGCGCGCTCGAGTCGGCGCGGAGCCCGATCGAGCGGCTGCCCGAGCTGAGGTACACCCAGTCGCCGGCGTCGGAGTAGGTGCTCGTGGGGGCGCTGGGCACGGCGTCCGCGACACACGTGCCGAGCGCCGGCAGCCAGTCCGACCACCCCGACGCGCTGCCACGGTGAAACGCCGCGTTCGCGTAGATCTCGAGGTCGGAGGTCGCGCCGAAGCACGACGTGCACGCGATCTGCAGGAGGGAGAACTCCACCAGGCCGCCGATGCCGGTCTCGTCGCCGTCGGTGTCGTCGGTGTCGTCGGTGTCGTCGGTGTCGTCGGGGTCGTCCGTGTCGTCGGGGTCGTCCGTGTCGGGGGGCTCGTCCTCGGCGAACGTGAAGCCGTCCGCGATGACGGCCTCGCCGAGCGCGCTCGACACCGTCACGTCCACGGAGGCCTCGACCCCGGCGTCGGGCGTGACCACGATCAGGCTCGACGCGTCGATGCGCACCGCGTCCACCGTCGCGTTGCCGAAGCGCACGCCGAGCGCCCCCTCGAACCCGGTCCCGGTGATGGTGACCTCGGTGCCGCCGCTCGGGGGCCCCCAGCTCGGGTCGATGGCGGTGATCGTGACGGCGCCCACCGCCGCCGAGTCCGCCGCGTCCTCGCCGACGGGCTCCAGCCCGAGCCCGCCACAGCCGACGTAAAGGAGGATCGCGCTCGTCATTCGCCGCCGCCCGGCGCGAACAGGAAGTAGCCGATGCCCGAGCCGCCCTCGTAGTCGTCGGTGACCCAAAGGTGGATGCGCGACCCCACGGTGCGCGCGGCCACGGCCCGCACCTGGCCGGGCTCCGAGGTGTGGATCGGCACGCGCCCCTGCCGCACCCACGCGCCGTCGACCTCCTTGGCGTAGCCGAAGTAGGCGTCCTCGCCCGAGCGATACCCCTCTTCGGGGTGGTCGACCCAGGTGCCGAAGCCGGCGTAGAACAACCATCGCTGGCCGTCGAGCTCGGCCACGGCCACGCTCGCGAAGCCCTCGTCGTCCCATTCGCCCGCGTCGCCCGCCGGGAACACCACCTCGTCGCGGGTGACCCACGTGCGGACGTCCGCCCCGTCGACCCGATACATCTCGCAGGCGTCGTTCCGCCCGGAGTACCCGGCCATGTACCCGGTGAACCCGGCGACCGACCCGAGCGAGAGCCCGAGCGGCCAGCACCAGCCGACGCCGTCGGTCGGCGCCGCGAAGTCGACCACCGGGTTGGTCGGGAGGCGGGTCCACGCGAGGCCGTCGACCGAGGTGGCGACACCGAGGCCCCAGAGCCCTTCGCCGATGTTGTAGCCCTGGTACAACATGACGTATTGTTCGCTCTCCGGGTCCCACACCACCTGAGGCGCGTCCATCATGTCGTGGTCCCACGCCCCGGTCGCCGACGCTCCGAGCAGCGAGTTGTCCGGGTGCGGCGTCCAGTCGGTGCCCTCGGGGCTCACCGCGTAGCCGAGCCCGTACTCGCCGTAGCTGTCCGACGGAAAACCGATGTACCACGCCTGGAAAAACGGATGCCCGAGCACCTCCGTCACGGCGAACGCCACGCCGCCGATGTCCTCGGCCCAGGGCTCGTCGGTGGTGGTGAACACGGGGTTGCAGTCGTAGGAGGAGAAGTCCGTACCTTCCACCTCGGTGAACCCACACTCGACCACATCACCGGGGTTGACGTCGACCGGCGTGGCCTCGAGCGCGTAGTCCTGCGCGCACCCGAAGAGGGACCAGGGGAGCAGGATCACGGGGACCTCCGAACGCGCAGGATAGCCGCTCAGGGGGCCGTGTACACGTCCCCTCGCCCTTCGACCACCACACGGTTGTTCCCGGCGTCGGCGTCGAAGGTGAACACGGCCGCGGCGCGCGGCCAGATGTCCGCCCCGTCCGCCGCGGCCTCGTCGTAGAGGGCGAGCACGCCGGTCTCCCGGTTCCACGCGTCGCCGTCGGGGCTCGTGAGCTCGACCGTGGCGCTCGTGCCGCCGAGCTCCACGACGTCCGCGGCCACCGACCCCGTCACGAAGTTGTCCATGCTCACGGCGTCCGCGGCGCACAACGCGTTGTTGATGGTCGAGACGGGCATCCCGAAGATGTACCAGTGGATCAGCTCGACGTCGGAGGGCCCGAAGGCCGCGCCCGCGGAGTCCGCCGCCAAGGCGCTCCAATCCGCCGCGATGGTGTTGGAGTCGACCACCTGGGTGAACATCACCTGGCCGAAGCAGCTCTCGTCGAAGGGGGTCTCCGGCACGCGGTCGGTGTCCTCGGCGCTGTCCTCGGCGGAGTCTTCGGCGCCCTTCGGGGCAGTGCAGGCGAACACGAGCAGGGCGATTGTGAACACGAAGCCTCCGGCGCGTCGGAATATCGCACGGCGTGAGACATCGCGTTCACGCGTTCTTTGCGAACCGCGAGCGAAGTTCGGTGTCGATCGTCCGTGGGACTGTAAGGAACCTCGGCTCCCCGACGTTCCGCAAACGCCCACCCTGGAGCCCACCATGCGCGTCCTCGTCCTCACGATCACCCTCCTCGCCCCCGGTGTCGCCCTCGCCTGCGCGATGCCCCCCTCCCACTACAAGCGCCTCGACGCCGCGATGGCCGACATCGACGCGGCGCTGGCCGCCGACGCGAAGGCCCAGCCCGCCAAGGCGGTCGAGAAGCCCGCGCCCGCCGACGCGAAGGCCCCCGCCGCGGAGGCCGCCCCCGAGAAGACCAGCGACGACGCCGTCATCCCCGAGGCGACGCCCGCTACCCGGTCCTGATCCGATGCGCGCCGCCCCTCGCGCCGTCCTCCTCCTCCTCGGCGGCGCGATCACGTCAGTGGCGTTCGCGCGCGCGACGCCGGGCGCCGCGGCGCCCGAGGCCTCGGCGCCGACCGCCGCCGAAGGCCAACGCGTCATGGAGGGCGCGGGCTGTGCGCTCTGCCACACGATCCCCGAGGTACCAGCACCGGGGAGGCTGGACGGCTGCGTGGCCTGTCACGACTGGGTGCACGCGGTGTCCGCCAACCCGCGCGCCCGGGCCGCGGCGCTCGAGGCGTTCCCCCTGTGGGAGCGCTACGAGCGGAGCGTCCGCTCCTACGCCGACGTGCCCGACCTCGCCGCCGCCGCGGCGCGGCTCGAACCGTCGTGGTGGGCGGGCTTCCTCGCGGATCCCCACGACCTGCGCCCCGCGATGCCCGAGGGCATGGTGCGCGTCGGCCTCGACGCGGCGGCGCGCGACGCCATCACCGCGTGGGCGACCGCCCACCACGCGCCGGCGCCGGCGTCGCCCGCCCCTGCCGCCACGCGAGTCTCCGAGGGAGAACGCCTGTTCGACACGCGCGGGTGCGCGGCCTGCCACACCTTCGGGGCCGCCCGGCCGGGGCCCGGGATCCCCACCGCGCCCGACCTGCGCCACGCGCGGGATCGGATGTCCGACGACGCGATCGTCGCGTGGATCCTCGATCCGGCCGCGGTCAGCCCCGCCGCCACGATGCCGGCCATGGGCCTGACCCGCGACGAGGCGGTCGCCGTGCGCGACTACCTCGTGCTCGCCGACCCCGGCGGCGCGATCCCGCCGACCCCGCCGACCCTGCCGCGGCACGTGGGCGAGGTGCGGTGGGCCGAGGTCGAAGAGCGCGTGTTCGGCCGGATTTGCGTGCACTGTCACATGGAGCCATCGCTGAACGACGGCCGGCGCGGCCCCGGGAACGCCGGCGGCTTCGGCTTCGCCCCGACCGGCATCGAGCTGCAGACCGTGGATGGCGTGCGCGCGCACGCGCCCGCGATCGTGGCGGCGCTGCTCCGGCGCCGCGAAGAAGCGGCCCGCGACACCGTCGCGCCCGGTGAGGCCCCGCAAGCCATCGTGCGTCCGGCGATGCCGGGCATGCCGCTCGGGCTCCCGCCGATCCCCGACGACGACGTCGCGCGGGTGATCGCGTGGGTCGAGCAAGGAATGCCGGAGTAACGCCGGCCGCCGCTCAAGCGCGGGTCGCGCCTCGAACCAGGAGCGCGCTCTCGCCGTCCTTCGGCGCGTGCCCGACCGGGGCGATCAGGATCGTCCCCGGCCCCGGGGAGGAGGCAGGTTCGATCGCCTGTTCCGTGAGGCGCGCGCCGAGCGCGGCCACGGCCGGGTCCGTCGGCCCCTCGACCCGCCAACCGCGCAAGGACTCGAGCCCGCGGTCGAGCAGCACCGCGACGTCGACCGTGGCGTTCGCGAGCACGCGCCCGACCACGCCGGCCAGCTTGCTCTCGATCAGGAGCGGCCGGTGGCTGCCGATCAAGATGAGCCCCGCGTGGCGATCCTCCGCCACGCGCAGGATGTCGAGCGCCGGGTCGGCCGCGACCGCCGAGATCGGGACGATCTCCACCCCGATGCGGCGCGCCTCGGCGTCGGCGACCGCGAGCGGCAGCCGGAGCTCCGAGTCCGTTTCTTCGCCGAGGTACGACGAGGGCCGGTCGGACCGGACGACGTGGAGGACGAGCACCGGCCCGGGCCCGAGCCGACGCGCCACCTCGAGCAGCGCGGGGATGATCGCCGGATCCGAGATGCAGACGAGCGTCGGACGCGCCACGGCGGGCTGCGCCAGCATGCGCCGCCGCGGGTAGACCCACTCGAGCAACGGGGACGTCATGGCCGTCGTCACCAGGGCCATGACCACGAGCATCGTGAACAGCCGCGGCGAGAGGACACCGAGGTCCAAGCCGACGTTCAGCACGATGAGCTCCATCAGGCCGCGGGTGTTCATCAGCACGCCGAGGGCGGCGGACTCCCTCCAGGTCATCCCGACCAGGCGGGCCACCAGCGCGCTGCCGCCGAACTTCCCGATGCAGGCCACGGCGATGATCACGGCGCACCACGCCCAGTCCTCCGTGGTCGAGAGGAGCCCGACCTCCGTGCGGAGGCCGCTGATCGCGAAGAAGAGCGGCAGGAGGACGATCGTGACGAAGTCCTCGAGCTTGTGCGTGAGGGCCTCCGTGAGGCCGCCGCGCCGGGGCATGACGGCGCCCAGCGCGAAGCCGCCAAAGAGCGCGTGGATGCCGATGAGCTCGGTCGCCAGGGCGCTCAGGAGCAGCAGCACCATGAGGATCGCGATCGTGTCGACCGACACCGTCGGGCCCTCGCGAGGGCCGAGGCGCGCGAGGATCGGACGGACCACGCCGAACATGACGCCCACGTAGAGGACCGCGAGGCCGGTGGTCCACGCCGCGGGCGCGAGCCCCTCGGCCCGCGCCACCGAAACCACACACGCGAGGATGCACCACCCCAAGACGTCGTTCACCGCGGCGGCCGCGAGCGCGACGGCGCCGAGGGGGCTCTTGATGACGCCGTTCTCCGCGAGGATGCGCGCCAGCACCGGGAACGCCGTGATGCTCATCGCGGCGCCCACGAACAGGGCGAACGCGAGGGGCGCATCGGTGGGGTTGAGCGCCAGCAGCGGCCACGCGAGCGCGGCGCCCATCACGAACGGCACGACGATGCTCGCCACGCTGATCACGATCGACTGCCGCCCGCGCCCCTGCAGGAGCCGGGGGTCGAACTCGAGCCCCACCAGGAACATGAAGAACACGAGCCCGAGCTGGCTCAGGAGGTTCATCCCCGGCAGGGAGTCCGGAGGGAACAGCGCGGCCGCCCCTTCCGGCCAGACGGCGCCCAACAACGACGGGCCAAGCAGGATGCCGGCGACGATCTCCGCGATTACGGCCGGCTGCCCGAGGCGCCGGGCGACGCGCGCGAGAAGGCGACCCGCGCCGAGCACGACGGCGAGCTGCAGGAGCAGGAGAGCGACCGCGGACGCGTGCACGCCGGGTCCGAACCACGTCTGCTCCCCCGCGTGTAAACGAATCGCCGGGTGTACGCCCTCACGCACCGAAGGCGACGACGAACCGTCGCACATGCGCCTCGATCAGGGCGTCCAGGTCGAGCGGCCGACACCGCGCGCCGCCGAGCTCGCCTTGATGGAGCAGCGCGAGCAACACCGGGCCGACCAGGGTGAGCGCCGCGTGGCGCAGGTCACACGCGGCGAGCTGCCCGCGCGCGGCGTGCGCGGCGAGCCGCGCCTCCGCCGACTGCAGCGTCGGTTCGAGCAGGCTGTCGACGAAGGCGGGCCCGAGCGCGGCGCTGCCCACGCCTTCGACGAGCCCGGCGCCGATCATCGTGCCGACGCCGGCGCGCCAACCGGCCTGCAACCCGCGTAGAAACACGACCATCGACGTGGCGAGGTCGCCTTCGGGCGCCACCGCGGCGTGGTCGATGTACGGCTGCCCCGCCGCCCGCATCGCCTCCATCGCCGCGGCGACCGCGCCGTCACGGTCGCGAAAGTAGTGGCGGAGCGTGGGCACGCTCACCCCGGCGGACTCGGCGAGCTCGCGAAAGGACGGCGCCGGACGCGTCAGCACCCGCGGCACGAGCGCCGACGCCAACGCGACGCGCTTCGTGTCGAACCCTGGGTTTCGCGAGCCTGTCGGGCGTCCCACGCATCGCGTATAACGCACGGTATACGAAATCGCACGAAGGAGTTGGACGCGCCCGCCCGATACGTATACCTTTCGGTATACGAAATGAGGCCCTCCGTGTTCGACAGCTTCCAACAACAATGGACCCCGATCCTCCACAGCCCCGAGCTCGCCGCGGCGCCCGTGCGCGTGCGCGTCGCCGGCGAGGCGCTGGTCGTCTTCCGCGGCGCGGACGGCGCCGCGACGGCCCTGCTGGATCGTTGCCCCCACCGCGGCGTGGCCCTCTCACTCGGCAAGGTGGTGAACGGATGCCTCGAATGCCCGTTTCACGGCTGGCGGTTCGCGCCGGACGGCGCGCGCGCCCACGTCCCGTACAACGCGCTCGATCCGGCCCAGCTCCGGGCGACCCGCGTCGGCGCGCTGCCGACGGTCGAGCGAGGCGGGCTCGTGTGGGTCTACACCGAGGTCGACGCCGCCGAACCCGGCGCGCCGCACATCCCGGAGGAGCTCGTCGATCCGAAGCTCGCGCGCTTCACGCACGCCGAGGTGTGGCAGGCCCACTGGACGCGCGCGATGGAGAACATGCTCGACACCCCTCACCTCCCGTTCGTGCACGGGGCCAGCATCGGTCGTGGCATGCGGGTCGGGCTCGGCCCCGACGCGCGGATGGAGCAGGAGATCGAGGACAACGCCGCGGGGTTCCGCCTCCGGTGGACCGTGAACGGCGCGAGCGACGGCGCGTCGCTGGACTGGTTCCGTCCCAATGGCATGCGCTTGAACCTCGATTTCGGCGGCGGTCGCCACGCCCGGCCGATGGTCTGGTGCGTCCCGGTCGGCCCCCGCGAGACCCGGATGATGATGGTCGCGGTCCGCGACTTCGGCGTCGGCAACCCCCTCCTCGCCCTCGGCGACCGCTTCAACGTCCGGATCCTCGCCGAGGATCGCGCGGTGGTGGAGTCCTCCGACCCCGCGGAGGTGCCCGACCCGCGCGAAGAGGCCCACGTCCCGACCGACCGGCCCACGCTCGCGTTCCGGCGCTGGTACCGCGCGACGCAGCGCGACGCGACGCGGCCGGGGCCGCTCGGGATAGCGCCGGGCGCATGATCCGTGCCCACAAGCTCCGCGACGGCGCCACGATGTGCGACGTCACGCTCGACGACGCGCTCGCGGCGCCCCCCGACACCGCCGTCTGGCTCGACATCGAAGACCCTTGCGCCGACGACCTCGCCCTCCTGGCCCGCCTCGAGTTCCACCCGCTCGCGATCGAAGACTGCGCCCACCCACAGAAGCGCTCGAAGTTCGAACGGTTCCCGACGCACGGCTTCGCGGTGTTCCACGCGCTCGACCGCGCCACGCCCGCGGACCCGCTCGACACGGCGCCCGTCTCGATCTTCATCCGCACGCGGCTCGTGGTCACCGTGCACCACGGCCGCGTCGCCGCGCTCGTGGATGTCGCGAGCGCGCTCGGGCGCTTTCCGGAGCGCGTCGGCACGACCGCCGAGCGCGTCGTGCACGCGATCTTCGACGGGTGCGTCGACGAGATGACGACATTGTTGTTCGTGTACTCCGACCGCATCGACGAGCTCGAAGAGGTGCACCCGCCGGACCCGCGTCGGGACAGCCCGATGCGCGAGCTGCTCGCGGCGCGGCGCGATCTGCTGCTCCTTCGTCGCATCACGCTCCCCCAGCGCGAGGTGGTGCAGCGCTTCGTCGACGCCGAGAGCCAGGACGTGTCGCCCGAAGCACGGATCTACTTCCGCGACGTGCTCGACCACCTCGAGTTCGTCCTCGACGAGACGCACCTGCTGATCGACGTGTGCAACGGGTCGATCCAGCTGCACGCGAACACCCAGAACGAACGGCTGAACCAGGTCATGAAGTACCTGGCCATCGTGAGCACCCTCGCGATGCCGTTCACCGTCATCTCCGGCGCGTTCGGGATGAACTTCGCCCGCGTGCCGTTCGCGAACGCGCCGTACGGGTTCGAAGCCGCGACGGCGGTCATGTTCGCGGCCGCCTGCGGCCTGGTCGTGGTGTTCCGGGTCCGACGCTGGTTGTGAGCGCCCTCACCCCGGCCGACTCGCCGCATACACCCGCTCGTACTCCGCCGCCGCGCGCCCCCACGACCAGTCGCGGGTCATTCCGCGCCGCTGAAGCCCCTTCCAGGCCTGCGGGTAGCTCCGGAACGTCAACATCGCCCAGCCGATGGCCTCGACGAACGCCTCCACGTCGTACCGGCGGAACGCCCAGCCCGTCCCCCGATCGTTCTGCGGGTCGAAGGTCTCCACGGTATCGGCAAGGCCGCCGGTGGCGTGCACGATGGGGATCGTCCCGTAGCGCATCGAGTACATCTGGTTGAGGCCGCAGGGCTCGAAGCGCGAGGGCATCAGGAACATGTCCGCCCCCGCCTCGATGCGGTGGGCGAGCCCCTCGTTGAACCCCACCCACCCGCGCGCCTTGTTCGGCCATCGGTGTTCGCTCTCGCGGAAGAACGCTTCGAGCTGGCTCGCGCCGCTGCCGAGCATCACGAGCTGCACGTCGTGCGCGAGCAACCACGGCGCGGCCTGGGCGACGAGATCGACCCCCTTCTGGTGGTCGAGCCGCGCGATGAGCCCGAAGAGCGGCACGTCCGGCCGCGCCGGGAGGCCGAGCTCGCGTTGGAGGGCCGCCTTGCACGTCGCCTTCCCGGTGAGGTCGTCGGCGGTGTAGGTCGCGGCGAGGTGACGATCCGTGGCTGGATCCCACGCGTCGTCCACCCCGTTGAGCACGCCGCTCAGGTCCGCGCCGCGCGCGGCGAGCAGCCCGTCGAGCCCGAAGCCGAGGCCGGAGGTGATCTCCCGCGCGTAGGTGGGCGACACGGCGACGAGCTTGCGCGCGAGGGTGATCCCGGTCTTCAAGGAGTTGATGTTGCCGGAGTAGTCGAGCGCGGGCCACCACCGCGGCGGCACGTCGAGCCCGTCGAATTGTTCGGCGGAGAAGGTGCCGTGGTGCCCGACGTTGTGCAGGCCGAGCACCGTGCCCGCGCCCGGGAAGCGCCCCGCGGGCCGATAGAGCGACTCGAGGTACAGCGGCACGAGGGACGCGTGCCAGTCGTTGACGTGAAAGACCACGTCCTCGCCCATCGGCGCGCCGTCCGACAGCAGGACCCGCGCCGGCACCTCGATCGCCGCGCGAGACAAGAGGGCGAAGCGGAACAGGTTGTCGCCGTAGGTGCCCGAGGCGTCGCCGTAGATCCCCGGCCGCCGGTAGCTCGGGTGGTCGATGAACACGTGGTGGACCCCGTCGCGCACCGCCAGGAAGCACCGGGCCTCGTGCAGGTGTCCGAACAGGAAGATGCGAAGGGAGACGCCCGTGTCCACGGCGTCCGGGTACTCCTTGTACCGGGGCGCCACGGTGATCACGCGATGACCGCGCGCCGCGAGGGCCCGCGGGAGCGCCCCGCACACGTCACCGAGCCCGCCCGTCTTCGACCAAGGCGCCACTTCGGCCGCCACCACCACGACGTTCATCGTCCCTCCCGAGGGTTCGCGCGCAGGAACTCGCTCGCGGCCTCGGGGGTCGCGCCGTGCGTGGGCACCCCGATCGCCGCCTCCACCGAATCGGGCCCCCGAAGCCGAGGAACCACCTCTATCCTCCACGGATGCCCATCCACCACCACGAGGTCCACGACCGGGGCGCCGAGCGCCGCGGCCACCCGCGCCCGCACGCGCGCCGCCGCGGCAGCGACGGGCCCGGGGTCCTCGACGCCGAAGGGCGCGTCGCCCGCCGCGGGCGCCACCCACGCCTCGAACGGGGTGCGCGGAGCCCACGCGAAGGCCGCGAAGGCAGGCCCATCCTCGATCATCCGGGTTCCGGCCTCGCGTTCGCGCGCGCGCCAGGCCGCGAGGGGATCCGGGGCGAAGTCCCACGGCGTCGCGAGCACCTGCCAGGCCGCGTGGGCGCCGGGCGACCAGCGCCGGGTGGCTCGGAACCCGCGGAGCCGGCGGTCGCCGCGGAGGTCGTTCACCCGCGCCGCGACCGCGCGGACGAGCGCCGCGTCCTCCGCGTCATGCGGCCCGAACACGTCCTCGTGCGCCCCGAACGCCTCGCGCAGGACGCCGTCCGCCCCCGCCCGCGCCGCCGGATCGCGCTCGATCGCCAACGCCGGCCCGCGGTGGTGCGGGGCCGCGACGAGGTCGCCGAAGCGCGCGATCACCGCCGGGAGCCGCGACACGCAGAGCGCGCAGGGGACGTCCGGAGGCCGCGCGGGGGCGGGCGCGTCGAGCCACCCGGCGTGCAGGAGGACGGTGCGCCCCGTGATCGGACACGTCCGGAGCTCGTGGCTCACGCGCCCCACCAGGCCAGATCGAGCTGTGGAAACACGGCGTCGTGCTGGCGGATCTCCTCGAGGTCGGCGGCTTGCACCGGGCCGTCCGGCACGCCCGCGGCCCTCCGTTCGGCGATGGTGCACGCGCGGTCGAACCGCCCGAGGTGCTCGCAGAAGCGGCGATAGCCGTAGTCCACCGCGCCCCGCGTGGTGATCACGAACTGCCAGTCGCTCGCTTGCAGGAGCAGGAGCTCGCGGGCGGCGGCGCCGAGCGCCTCGGCCACGGCCGTGTCGGTGGCCCACGCGAGGCGGGCGTGCAGCGCGAGGAAGCGGTCCTCCGCACGGTATGCGGCCTCCCACATCCACTTCAGCTCGTCGTTGAGCCACACCCGCAGGTCGCCACCGGCGCCCCAGGTCCCCTCCGGCAGCCGCGCGGCCTTGTCCGGCGGGTGCGCCGCGAGGAGGCGCGACACCTGGTCGGGCCGCACCGTCGGGTCGTGGTGGAGGGCGCGGAAGACCTCGAAGAGGAAGGCCGGGCCCTCGTGCCACCAGTGCCCGAACAGCTCCGCGTCGAAGGAGGCGGTCACGACGCCGTGGCGCCCGTAGGACTCTGCGTGGCGCGCGAGCACCGCGCGCACCGTGGCGCAGAAGTGTTGGGCGTGGCTGTACACCGCCGCCTGCACGTCATCCGGGTAGTACGGGTCCTTCTGGCCCAGGTCGGCGCGCGGATGGGTCACCTTCCAGTACCGGAGCCCGTCGCTGCCGTGCTTCTTGTGGAACTCCAGGTAGCGGCCGTCGCCCGGGTAGCCGACCTGCCCGCTCCACACCTGCTCGCTCACCTCTGGGTGGCGCGCGAGCGCCACGAGGCGAGGCGGCCGGCCGTCGCTGGTCACCGCGTGGGGTTCGAGCACGCTCCGCCAGGCCCGCGTGGTGTCCCAGGTGGTCTGATCCCACCCGACCCGCGTGTAGCCCGCCGGGCCGTAGACCCCCTCGCTGCGGGCCCCGCGGAACACGGACGCGTCGACGAAGAAGAACCCGACGCCCTCGTCCGCGAACAGCTCCTCCACGCCGGCGCGGTAGCGCGCGTCCCCGTGCACCACCGGCGGCGTCCACGCGCCCCCGGGTCGGTAGGCGCACTCCGGGAGCCACGCCCCACGCGGGGTGAACCCGAGGCGCGCCGTGCTCGTCGACACTCCGGCCCGCACCTGTGCGCGCGCCGACGCGTCATGGAGGATCAACGGCATGAACCCGTGCGTCGCGTTCGACGTGAGCAGCTCGATGTGGCCCGCGCGTGCGCGGGCGGCGAACGCCCCGGCGACGTCGCCGTCGACCGCGTCCCACTGCGCACGCCGCGCGGCGAGCTCGGTGCCCCCGCGGCGGGCCAGGAAGGCGAGGTGCGCGTCGCCCCGGGCGTCGAACTCCTCCGCGTCGGCCGCGGCGCGCGCGGCGCGCTCCGCCAGGAACTCCGGGAAGCGCGTGCGAAACCCCGGATGCGCGAGCTGCTCGAGCAGGATCGGGGTCAAGCCCAGGGTCAACGGGACGGCGATGCCCTCGGCCACGCAGCGGTCCACCAGCTCGAGCAGGGGCAGCCAGGTCTCCACGACGGCCTCGTGCAACCAGAGCTCGCCGTGAGGCCACCAGCCCGCTTCGACCACCCACGGCAGGTGCCCGTGCAGAACGAGGCAGAAGCTTCCGTTCTCTTTCATGCCCATCCGGTGGTCATGGGGTCGATCGTCTCACGGACCGTGACCTCGAGCGCGAGCTCGAACCGTCGCCGCTCGTTCGCGCCGAGCACGAGCGGCCACCACACGAGGACCGTGAGGCCCTGGCGCACGAGGCCGATGCCGGCGGGGGTGCGCGACACGGTGTCGAGCGGGTGGAACCACACGCGCGCATCCGCGTCCACGCCGATCCGCACGCTCCAGCCGCCGGCGTCGTCCACGAGCGCGACCCCCGTGGTGTCGCCGATCTCGCCCGGCCGGCCCGGCGCGAACACCCGGCGATCGTCGGTGATCAGCCGCGCGTCGGGGTGAAGGCCGTCGACGCCGAGGTTGAGCTCGACCGCGAAACGGCAGCGCACCGTGTCGTGGAAGCGGTTCGACACCTCGTACCGGACGCTCATCCGCGGGGCCTCGCGGGCGAACGCGAAGCGCTTCAGCACGCGCACGAGGCGGAGACCGCCGGCGTCCGCCACGTTTCCGTCGCGGCCGAGCCCGAGGACGACCGGGAGACCGGGAGCCTGTTCGAGGTGGATGAGCTCGTACACAGCCCCCGCGAAGTCGCCGCGGTCCGGCATCGGGCCGCCCGCCACCGCCTCGAGCGTGGCGTCGGCGCCGAGGAACCGGTCGACGAAGCTCGCGCGGATGTGCCGGTCGTAGTTCAGGTGCTCGGCAAGGCCGGACGGCGCGTGCCGGATGCCGGCCATGTCCGTCGGCTCGTCGACGTCGAACGGGCGCGTGTCGCCCGCGTGGGCCGACGCGGCGCCCCGCGGGGCCGTGGCCTCGTTCGCCGCGGTGACGGGCGTGGCCTCCGCGCGGACGCCGACATGCTCGGGCTCTTCGCGACGGGTGCGCACGTTGAGGATGTTGGCCAGGAGCGCCGGCACCTCGAGCTCCAAGACCGATCCGCCGCGCCCGGGGCCGACCACGGCGGACAAGCGCCCGGTGCGAACGACGATCTCCGGCCGCCCGTCACAGTCGTGATCGGCCCGCTCGGCCGCGAGCGGCTCCGACGTCGCCGTGCCGCGCTCCCCGGCCACCGACGCGACCAGCCGCTCGGCGCGGATCAGCGCGCGCCAGGCGTTCTGCCGTACGGCGGGGTCCTGCGCCCCGAGGTCGGCGCCCATGACGTACGCCGGCCCCGC
The DNA here is from genome assembly GCA_945862325.1 of Klebsiella pneumoniae. Classification (GTDB taxonomy): domain Bacteria; phylum Myxococcota_A; class UBA796; order UBA796; family SXON01; genus CAMAXZ01. The sequence continues at coordinate 45,475 of CAMAXZ010000015.1, read as the reverse complement.
CTGCCCTTCCCACAGGGCCGCGGTCGCGTCCTCGAGGACGTCGACCCGGGGATCGTCGGCGGGCACGCCAGACTCCCGCAGCACGGCGCGGAGCCGCGCCACCTCGGCGGACGCGCGCAGCATGCGCTTGTGGAGGCGGTCGACCTCCGGATGGTTGGCCAGCGTGAGCTCCCACGCCGGCACCGGCGAGGCCGCGACGGCGCGCGCCAGCGGGTGATCCGGGTCGGTCGCCGCGACCGCTCGCCCCGCCTCGCGGAGCCGCCGCCACGCCGCGCCCTTGGCGCCGCCCATGGCCGCCACCGCGATGGGCACGCTCACGCTCGGCGGCGGGTACGCCCGCGCCACCGGTGGCGGGATGCGATCGAGCGCCGTGCCGAAGTGCACGAGCGACAGCCAATGCGCGACGTCGAGGAGCTCGGCGAAGAACCCCCGCACCCACCCCGCCCGGTCGGAGTCGCCGAAGCAGGCGGTGGCGGAGCTGTCGAGCGCGGCGCCGAACCGCTCGACCGGCAGCGCCAGGGTGACGAGGCGTGCGCCCGCCTGCTTGCGCGCGGTGATCGCCCACAGGATCCGCTGCGCCGCGGCTTGCGGCGCGAGGTCGGCGATGCGGGTGTCGGCCCGGAAGATGGCCAACGGCACGCCTTCGCGCTCGGTGATCGCGTAGCCCTCGTCGGGGTCGGCCTCGCCCAGCTGCTCGTCCTCGAGCACCGTGAAGTTCAGGCCGAGGCGACCCAGGACCCGCGCGGCGGAGGGATCCCACCCGCAGTACGGCAGCCAGGCGCCGCGCACGCGCACGTCCGCCTGGTCCCGCCACCACCGGGTCATCGCCTGCACCTGCGCGACGACGTCCCGCTCGGGGAGGGCGGGCAGCAGCCCGGCGCCGTAGAGCCCGCCGACCGGCTCGACGCGCCCTTCTCGAACCAATCCGAGCAGGCGGTCGAGGTGCGCGGGGGCGTTGGCCTCCATCCATTCGAGGAGGGGCCCGCTCCAGTGCATCGCGACGCGAAGCTGCTCGAAGGTCGCGAGCGTGTCGATCATCGGGAGGTAGGCACGCTCGAAGGCCCGGCGGATCGCGGAGGGGGCCACCCCCGGCGGCTGGGTCGCGTGGAGGAACAGGATGAGGCCGATGCCAGTCACCCCGTCATGCTACCCCACCGTTGCGATCCCACGTGGCCACGGCTACGCTGACTCCCCGGCATGCTGCTCCTCCCGCTCTTCCTCGCGTTCGCGGCCCACGCGGACACGCCGACCGCGGAGGGCGCCGCCGGCCCCCCGGCGCCGGAGGCCCCGGAGGCTCCGCGAGCCGACGCCGCCGCGCCGACCGACGAAGCGGCGCTGCTCGCGATCCTGCGCGAAGCGGGCGCGGCGGCCGGTGGGCCGGTGCTCGTCGCCGCCGCGGGCCCGGACGCCGAGCGTTGGGCGCTCGATGTCCTGGACGAGTCCCCGGACATCGCGGTGCGCGTCGTCCGCGTCGGAATCCTCGGGGATCCCGAGGCGGAGGTGGCGCGCGTCCTGTCGGATCTCGGCCTTCGCTGTGGCGTCCGGGTCGCCGTCGCCGACACGGGCGGCTCCGGCTGGCACGTGACGCGCCACGGCACCTGCGACGACGCGCCGCCGAAGAGCGACGACGAGGCCGCGCCGACCACCGCCCCGGAGCCTGAACACGCGCCGCGCACGGCCCCGGTCACCGTCGAGGAGCGCCTCGCGCGCGAGGCCGAGTGGCGGGGTCTGGCGTTGGAGCGTGTGTCCGCGCCGAAGGGCTCCGCCGTGCGATGGACGGTCCGCTCCGGCGCCGGGGCGACGCTCGACGCCGACGAGTTCGCGGCCACCGTGGGCGACGCGGGAGTCGCCCGGCGGATCACCCGGGAGGGCGAGCGCGCGGAGGCGATGGGCTGGGGGCTCGGGGTGGCCGGAGGGGCGTTGCTCCTCGGCGCGCTGGGCGTGCTCGCGGGGCGAGCCGCGGGCGAGCCGGATTGGAGCAACTTCGAGGTCTCCCCGACCGACTACGGCTCCGTCGCCGAGTACGAAACGGCCGCGATCGACGCGTCCACCCGCTACAGCGCCGCGATCGAACGGTGGGACATCCAGAAGAGCGACCGCACCTGGACCGCGGCGTTCCTCGCGTCGAGCGGGGTCGTCGTGCTCGGCGCGGCGCCCTTCGCCCCCAAGGGCGCGCAGGCGCGGCGCCAGGAGCCGGCCTGGTTCTGGTCGGTCGAGGACGCAGACGCGCGCATCGCGGCCTACAACAACAGCGTGCGCGGGCGCCTGGGTCTGCCGCCGCTCGAAGCGCCGCCGCCGGCGCCCCCCCCCGCGCCGGTCGCGCCGCCGGAGGCGCCGGAGCTGCCAGAGGCCGAGCCCGAGGCCGAGCCCGAGGCCGACGACAAGCCGGAAGGCGAAGAATGACCCCGTTCCTGCTGGCCTTCAGCGCCCCGGCCCTGGCCGCGGGCTACTCGACCGACATCGAGATCGTCCGGCCCACGTTCTCGGCCGACACCATCCCGGGCGTCGACGCCCCGTGGGTCCGCGCCGCGGGCACCGTGCGCGCGGGCGCCACCGTCGCCTACGTGCGCGATCCGCTGGTGCTGTACCGAGCCGAAGACGAGGTGGGCGCGGTGGTCCACGACCGCCTGATCACCACGGTCGGCGCGAGCTTCGACCTCACCCCACGGTTCTCGGCGCGCCTGACGGTGCCGTTCGGCGGGCAGTGGGGCAGCGAGGTGCCGTCGCTCGCGGGCGACGGCGCGGCCTTCGGCGACGTCGGCCTCGGCGCCCGCTACGAGGTGTTCGAGTCCCGCCCGGTGTCGGTCGCCGTGCGAGCCGACGCCTTTCTGCCGGTGGGAACGCCCGAACGCTACTTCGGCGAGGGCAACCTCCGCGGCGGCGGCGGCGTCGTCGCCGGCGCGCGGCTCGGGCCGGTGCGCGTGCTCGCGGACGCCTCGATCCTCGGTCGCGGCGTCACCGCCACCGGCGAGGACTTCCGCCTCGGCTCGGAGCTCGCCCTCAACGGCGCGGCGCTGCTCGACGTATGGCCCGAGACCGTCACCATCGGCGCCGGCGTCGTGCATCGCGCGGGCCTCGCCGACCTGTGGGAGGGCGGCGCGGAGAACCCCATCGAGCTCCTCGCCGCCGGCCAGGTTGCGCCGACGACCGCATGGCGGATCGACCTCGGTTTCGGTCGCGGCATCGCCCCCGGGTACGGCACGAGCCAGTACCGCGTGTGGACCGGCCTCACCTGGGTGCGCCCTGGCAAAGAGCGGCTGCCGCGCGCGGCGCGCCTCGTGGCCCCCCCGCCGCCGCCGGTCGCGCCGGAGCCCGATCTGCCCGACGATCTCCTGCTGCCGGAGCCGGAGCCCGCGCCCGCGTGGGAGCCGGAAGAGCTCGCGCGCGTCGAGGCCGACCAGATCGTCATCCGCGACCCGATCCAGTTCGAGCTGGGGACGAACCGAATCCTGCCCGAGTCGGTGCCCACCCTCCGGGCCATCGCGGAGCAGCTCGCCTCCCACCCCGAGATCGCCCACATCGTGGTGGAGGGGCACGCCAGCGACGAGGGCGACTTCCTCTACAACTACGATCTTTCGATCACGCGCGCGCTCGCGGTGTACCGTGGGCTCGTGGAGAGCGGCGTGCACCCCGAGCGCATGAGCTGCCGCGGCATGGGCGAGGTCCAGCCCGTGGTCATGGGCTCCGATCCCCTCGCCCTCGCGGCGAACCGCCGCGTCATCTTCCACATCGCGCGGCGCCTCCGCGCCGACGAGCCGAACCCCACGCTCTCCGACGCCGTGCGGCTCCCCTGGACCGGCGTCGACGCCGCCATCCTGCCGCTGCCGCTCCGCGAGGTCGCGCCGCCGCCCGAGCCGCCTCCGCCGCCCAAGAAGAAGCGCGACGACACGACCGACCCCCGACAGTTCGAGGAGGACGAACCTTGATACTCCCCCTCCTCTTCGCCGCCCTCGCCCACGCCGACGAGTGCGTCACGGACCTCACGCAGGACCTCAACTGCAACACGATCGACGTCGGCTCCGAAGCGCCGGTCGACCTCTCGAACGCCGCGTGCGCGGGCACGGTCGACGCCGAAGGGGACCCATACCCCAACGCCGACTACTACTACGACTACTTCAGCTTCGGCTGCACGTTCCCGGTGTCCGAGTTCGACACCGACGGCGACGGCTTCTCCTGGGGCGAGCTCCGCGTCCCCGAGGACGCCGAGTACCCGGACCTCATCGCCATCTTCGACTGCGACAACTGCCCGGACGACGCGAACCCGCTGCAAGAGGACGAAGACTGCGACGACGTCGGCGACCTCTGCGACAACTGCCTCGGCGTCGCGAACAACGACCAGGCGAACTCCGACCTCGACGAGCTCGGCAACGCCTGCGACAACTGCCCGGCCCTCACCAACCCGGCCCAGACCGACACCGACGGGGACGGCGCGGGCGACGGCTGCGACGTCTGCGAGGACCTCTACAACCCTGACCAGTCCGACGTCGACGCCGACGGCATCGGCGACGACTGCGACAACTGCTCGCCGATCGCGAACGCGCTCCAAGAGGACGTCGACGACGACGGCAAGGGCGACGTCTGCGACAACTGCCCCTCCCTCGCCAACCCGACCCAGCTCGACGAAGACTTCGACGGCGTCGGCGACGGGTGCGACAACTGCCTGACGGTCTACAACCCGGACCAGGTCGACAGCGACACGGACCTGCAAGGCGACGCCTGCGACTTCTGCCCCTTCGTCGCCGATCCCGACGGCGCGGACGACGATGGCGACCTCTGGGGCAACGCGTGCGACGTGTGCCCCGCGGTGTACGACCCGTCCCAGCTCGATCTCGACAACGACGGCGCGGGCGACCAGTGCGACAACTGCTCCGGCGTCCCCAACAGCGACCAGTCGGACCGCGACGGGGACTCCATCGGCGACGCCTGCGACAATTGCCCGGACGACGCCAACGTCGACCAGGCCGACGAAGGCGATCAGGACGGCATCGGCGACGTGTGCGACGGTCAGCAGCTCCGCGGGGCCGGCGCGCGCTGCGGCACCCCCGCGCCGATGGGCGCCCTGCTCGCGGCGGCCGGGTTCGCGTTCGCGCGGCGGCGCCGAACCCGGCGCTGACCCGCGTGCCTGCCCGTCGCCTCCTCGCGCTGCTCGCGGGGCTGGCCGTCGCGACCGGCTTCGTGATCGCCGCGGAGACTCAACAGCGCGGTCTTCGGTTCTCCACGGTGGAGCTCATCTACGACCCGCCCGGGGTGTCCTGGACGATGCGCGCCGACGCGAGCTGGGACGGCCGCGGGTGGCGCGCGGATCTCCCGCCGACCGCGCCGGTCCCGGGCATGCTCCGCCTCGTCGCCGTGGGCGACAGCGTCACCTGGGGCGTCAGCGTACGCCCGGACGAGGCCTGGCCGGAGCGCGTCGGCGCACGCCTCGGCCTCGACGTGGTGAACCTCGGGATGAACGGCTGGGACGCGTCGCAGGTGGCGGCGCTGACGGAGGCCGTCGCCGCGGACTGGCGACCGACGGTGCTGGTGTGGGGCGCCTACATCAACGACGGGCTCCGGACACGCGTGCTGTACACCGCGGAGGATCGGGTGCCGGTCTACGTCGGCACGGAGGTACCCGAAGCTGGGGGCCTCGCCTCGCCCCGCCTCGGCGCCCTGCTTCTCCGCCACAGCGCGGTGTTTCGGCGGCTCCAAGGGGCCGCGTGGGTCCAGAACGCCCACGGACGCGAGCGCCCCTTCGACGCGCCGTGGTTCGACGCCCAGCTCGACCGCGTCGTCGCGTGGAGCCGACGCGAGCGCGTGCCGCTGGTGGTGGCGGTGCTCGCGCCGCACGTCTTCGCGAACATGTCGACGTGCCCGCAGGAGTTTCGCGAGCCCACCCTGTGCGCGCCCGGGTTGGAGGCGTACCGCCACATCGCCGCGGCGGCGGCCGCGCGGGGCGTGCCGGTGGCGGACACCCTCGACGCGCTCCAGCGCTCCGGAAAGTCCGCCTTTCATCCGCGATCGAAGCGAGACCCGGATCATCCGGGCGCCCAGGGCCACGAGATCTACGCGCGCGCGATCGCCCCCGTCGTCGCGGGCGTGCTGCCGTCCCACGGCAAGGCGAGCGCGCCCGACGCGGGCAGGCGCGCCCCGGAGGGCCCCTCGAGCACGACCGGACCGTCGCCCACGCCGAGCGCCGCCCAGCCGTGAAGCGGCGCGCGCAGCGCGCCGCTCGTCACGCTCCAACCCGACGAGGCGCCGAGCGCCCGCACCACGCGCTGGCCGTCGCGGCGTCCGAACAACAGCGCGTACGGGGCGCCGCGCGCGGGCGCCATCGCGCCGGCGCGGAGATCGACCCGCCCCGCCGGGGCCCACGCGAACCAGGTCCCGTCGTCGGCCGGGAGGCCCCCGAGCGGCGGGCGCACCCCCGGCAACGGGCGCCGCTTCACCGGCGACTCGAGGACGGCCGGCGGCTCTCGCCCCATCGCGCGCCACGCGGCGGCGAGGTGCGCGCGAAACAGGCGGTCGAATTCCGCGGCGAACGGAGTTTCGAAGTCTTCGCCGAACCACCAGAACCAGTCGCTCCCCTCCGCGGCGAGCAGGTGCGGCCGCGCCGCCTCCGGGCGTCCGGCGGCCACCCAGGCTTCGCGCGCGGCGCGCAGCAGCGCCCAGCCCCGGCGGTCCTCCTCGTGGCCGATCCAGATGCCGAAGTCGGCGTTGATCCACGATCCGGTGTGAATGACCCGGACGGTGCCGCGCGGCGCGTCCTCCGCCGCCTCCGCGCAGGTGCGGGTCGGCACCCGCGTGAAGAGCTCGCGCAAGAACGCCTCTCCGGCGTCGGGGAAGGCCTCCCACGGGTTCTCCCCGTCCAAGGCGATGAAGGCGCGGCCGTCCCCGGGCAGGCGCGCGAGCAGGTCGCGGACCGCGTCCGCCCCTTGCCACGACTGGTAGACGAACCCGAGGCGGTCCGACAGCGCGTGATCCCGGAAGAGCAGCGCCAGGCGGCCATCCGCGCTGCGCCACACCCCATGGTGCGGCTGCCCCGGCCCCGAAGCGGCGTCGGCCGACGAACGCGCGAGCACCATCTCGTCCGTCGCGACCCAGCGGAAACCCGCATCCGCCGCCATCTCCAGCGCTTCTGGGCTCACGCTGCCCTCCGACGGCCAGAGCCCCTCGGGTGCGCGCCCGACCCACTCGCCGATGCGCCGACGCCCCGAGGCGAGCTGCTCCCGCGCGTCGTCCGGAGCGGAGAACCCGGGATCGGGCACCCCCGGGAGCGCGCGCGCCGCGTGCGCGGTCGCGACGAGCAGCGGGAGGATGGGGTGAAAGTACGGGGACGCCGACACTTCGGGGAGGCCGCGCCAGCGCGCGCGCAAGCCCTGGATCATCCGCGCCTGGGCGTCGAGCACCGCCTCCTTGTCCGCTTCACTGAAGTCGCGCGCCTTCGCGCGCAGGGCGGCGAGCACCGGATGCTCGCGCAGCGCCGTCGCGCCGAACCACACGAGGTTCGACCACACCTGGACGTCGCGCAGGGCGGCGACGTCGAAGCGTTCGCCGCGCGTCCGACGACCGCGCAGCGCCCCCCACGCGGGGAACCAGGAATAGGCACCTTCGTTTCCCGCGAAGAACGTCCGCAACATCCAACCGACCTGGGCGCCGTCGAGCGCGTCCGCGGGCACGCGCGCGACACGCAGCCACGGGTCCTCACCGCCGGCGGCGTAGTGGTCCCACTGGTCCACCAGCGACGGAACGAGGTTCAACGTTACTCTTGCGCCGGTGCGCCGCACCGCGTCGGGCACGTCGCTGTAGCCGCGTGTCGCGTGGAACCGGACCCAGGGCATCGACGGCTCGCCCGTGGCCGGATCGCGGTAGTCCGGCTGGTGCATGTGGAGGAGGAGCGTCAGCACGCGCTGGCCCTGTAACCCCGCCGCGTCGCGGCATAGGATCAGGCGCATGTCTCGCCTCCCCGTCGCCGTGCTGGGCGCCACCGGCATGGTGGGCCAGCGCTTCGTGCAGCTCCTGCGCGACCATCCCCGCTTCGAGCTGACCACGCTCGCCGCGTCCGACCGCTCCGCGGGCCGCCCGTACGCCGACGCGTCCCCGTGGCGGCTCGACGGCGACCCGCCGCACCCCGACCTCGTCGTCGTGCCGTGTACCCCCGACGCCGTGCGGCCCCGCCTGGTCTTCAGCGCCCTCGACAGCGGCGTCGCGGGGCCCGTCGAAGCGGCGTTCCGCGACGCCGGGCACGTCGTCGTCTCGAACGCCTCCGCCCATCGCCTCACGGCCGGCGTCCCCCTCCTCATCCCCGAGATCAACCCCTCCCACCTCGATCTCGTGGCGAACGAGCTCCGTGCCGGGCGGGGCGCCGTGGTGTGCAACCCGAACTGCACGAGCGTCCCCCTCACCGTCGCGCTCGCCCCCTTGCACCGCACGTGGGGAGTCGCGGCGGTCGTGGCCGCCACCTGGCAGGCCGTGAGCGGCGCGGGCTGGCCCGGCGAGTCCGCGTTCGACATGCTCGGGTCGGTGCACCCGCACGCCGGGGACGAAGAGGAGAAGGTCGCGCTGGAGCCCGGGAAGATCCTCGGCGAGCTTCGAGCCGACGGGCACGTCGAGCCCGCGGCCTTCACGATCTCGGCGCGCTGCGTGCGCGTGCCGGTGGTCGACGGGCACCTCGTGTCCGCGTCGATCCGATTCCGCGGCCCGACCCCGCCGATCGACGAGATCCTCGCGGCCTTGCGCGAGCTGCGCGGGCCGGTCCCCCTGCACAGCTCGCCCGACCCGCTGGTGCGGCTCACGACGCGCCGGGATCGTCCCGCGCCGCGCCCGGACGCGGACGCCGGGGGCGGCATGGCCATCACCGTCGGGCGCGTCGAGCCATGCGCGGTCATGGGGGTGAAGCTCTACGCCCTCGCCCACAACGCGATCCGGGGCGCGGCTGGCGGCGCCATCGCCAACGCGGAGCTGATCGACGCGGCGGGCCTGCTCCGCTGAGCGCCCGCCGGCCACGCGTCGGACCGGAATGAAACCTCGGGTTCGAGGTTCCCGAAAGTTGGTAGAGTCCTGTCCGATGGCCGGAGTGGAGGTGGGTGTGGGCAGCCAGCGATCGAACGCCGCGCCCACGCCGTCCGCGCCCCCGGTCGATCCGCTGGAGCCCGACGCCCACGCCGAGCAAGCGCCGCGCGACCGCCACGGCGTCGCCGTCGCCGTCGAGGCCCGGGTCGCCGCCCGCGCCGCCGAGCTCGACGCGGCGCGGACCGACGCCGAGCGGCGCGCGCGCGCGGCGGAAGCCCTCGCCGGCCTGTCGCGCGAGCTCATGACCGCCGACGATCCGGCCGGCGCGCTGGCCACCCATGCGCACGCGCTGGTCGAGGTCTGTGGCGCGGACGCGCTCGCCTGGTGCCTGCCGGAGCGCCGCATCGCGGCGACCTGGGGAGGCTCCCCGTCCCTCCCGAGGTCGCTCGAGGGCGAGCTCGTGCGGACCTTCGTCGCGCGGTCGCCGACCGAGGCGAGCTACTTCGTCGAGGACTGCGCGCGGCTGTCGTTCGTGCCGCCGAGCCTGCTCGGCGGCGGCCTGTCCGGGGTGGCGCGCGTCCGTCGCGGCGGCGCGGTCGTCGCGGCGTTCCGTTTCGGCCGGCCCACGCCGTGGACCGAGACCGAACGGGCCGCGCTCGAGTCCGTGGTCGAGATGTGCGAGGTGGTCGCCGCGCGCGCCGCGCGCGCCAAGGAGCTCAGAGCGAACGCCATCTTCGCCGAGGCGACCCTCGGCGTCGTGTCCTTGATGGACGACGATCTGCCCACCGACGAGATGGCGCGCCGCGCGATCGGCGCGATCGGGCCCTTGCTCGACGTCGAGTGGGCGTGCGTGGCGCAGCGGGCGGGCTCGCAGCTCTACGGACGCCCTACGGTGGGCGCGGGGCTCCTGCCGGAGCTGGAGGCGCTGCTCGTGGGGGGCCTGCCGGACGAAGGCGGACCCCTCGAGGTCGCGCTCCACCTGCAGGCGCCCGTCTTCGTCGACGACGGCGCGGAGGACGCGGACGCCACCCTCGCGGCCGTCGGCGCGCGCTCCTGCGCGATCGTGCCGGTCGACGCCGACACCGTCCTGTTCGCCGTCCGCCTCTTCCATCCTCGGCCCTGGCACGAGCGCGAACAGCGCCTGCTCGAGGCGGCCGCCCGCGCCGTCCGCGGGGCGGCGCAGCGCGGCCGCGCCCGCAAGCAGCTCGAGGAGGCGGCCATGTCGGACGTGCTCACGGGCCTCCGGAATCGCCGAGCCTTCGACGCGGACCTCGCGGCGGAGCTCGCGGACGCGGCGCGTCATCGGTTCCCCGTGTCGGTGCTCTTCATCGACGTGGACGGGCTGAAGCGCGTGAACGACGAACAAGGCCACGAGGCGGGCGACGCCCTGCTCCGCGCCGCGGCGAGCGCGCTGGTGTGCGGGTTCCGGACGTCGGATCGGGTCTACCGGCTCGGGGGAGACGAGTACGCCGTGCTCCTCGGCCACACCGGGCCGGAGGCCGCCGAGGCGATCGGGCGGCGCGTGCGGCGCGCCGCCGCGGACGTCGCGCGCGCGACGCCCGGCGCCGATCTGTCGGCAGGCATGGCGAGCTATCCGGCCGAGGTCAGCACCGACGCCGAGCTGCGGAAGCTCGCCGATTCGAGGATGTACGCCGACAAGGCGGAGCACAAGCGCGTTCGTGCGGCGCGACGGTGACAGTGCTATATCTCCGCCGATGATCGACGCGCAGCATTGGCAGGCATGCGGTTCCTGCAAGAAGCCCATCCCCTTCGGCGCCCGGTACTACGCGTGCAGCGTGTCGACCTGCAACCGAGCAAGGTTCCACCTTGCTTTTTGTAGCATGGCCTGTTGGGACGCCCACGTCCCCGTCATGAACCACCGCGACGCCTGGGCAGAGGAGCGCCGTGCCCCCGATCCGCCCGACCTCTCCGTGCCGGGCGCCCGTCGCCGCCTCGCGCGGGAGTCCTCACCGGAGCCGGACCCCACGGACATCCTCATCGTCGCGTCGCGCCTCAAGTCGTACGTGAAGGAGAAGGCCGACTTCAACACGTCCGCCGACGCGCTCGAGGCGCTGTCGGAGCTGGTGCGCCGCGCCACCGACGGCGCCATCCGAAAGGCCCGCGCCGAGGGCCGCAAGACCGTGAAGGCGCGGGACTTCGAGTAGCGCGCGGGGTCAGAGGTCGCCGGTGCGGTCCGCGCTGTAGCGCGCCTCGACCGAGAGCGTCGCGACCACCGCGAGCCCCGGCCACGCGCACACCCCGAGCCAGCCCGCGACCACCCGGCCGTCGTCGATGCCGGTAGGGCCGTCCGCGTTGACGCGGAACGTGCCGTCCGCGAGGGAGAGCTCGAGCGCGCCGCACGTGTCGTCGCCCCCCGTCGACGCGCCGATCCCGAACAGAAAGCGATGATCCACGTGGGTCACGATGCCGTCGCGCGCCACCTCGGGCGCGGCCATGTCCCACGCCCGGAGCGCGTGGGCCCCGGCCTCCTGCTCCGGCGCGACCTGATCCACCCCGATCGCCGTGGCCCACACCTCCGCGGGGCACACGATCCCCTCGTCGGCGCAGTACGCGCCGAGATCGATCTCGAGCACGCCATCCGGACCGTCGAAGGTGGCCACCCCGTCGGGCGCGAGCTCGGCCTGCTGGGTCGCTCCGCCGAGATCGAGGCTCACCCGCACGGTGTCCTCCCACGCCACGGCGTACACGCCGCGCATGTCGCGCGTGGGGTCGACGCGGCCCGTGTCGGGCACGCCGCTGTACACACACCCGACGGCCAACCACCACACCATGCGCACCTCCCTCGCATGCATCGGTCACCGATCGCGGGACTGAACCTGTCGCGGCGGCCCCGGGCGTGTCATACTCCGGTTCCTCCCCGGCCCCGGCCGACCCGCCCGCTCCCGCCCCCCCTACTCCCCGCGCCAGCATGGACCCCACCGCCGAGCCGGTCGGCCTCCTCGAGGCCGCTCGTCACCGCTACCTGAACTACGCGATGTCGGTCATCACATCGCGTGCGCTGCCGGACGTGCGCGACGGGCTGAAGCCCGTCCAACGCCGCATCCTGTACGCGATGTACAACAACCTGAACCTCACGCCGGAGGCGCGCTACAAGAAGTGCGCGGCCATCGTCGGCGAGGTGCTCGGGAAGTACCACCCGCACGGCGACAGCTCCGTGTACGAGGCCCTCGTGCGCATGGCGCAGGACTTCGCGCTCCTGCACCCCCTGATCGACGGTCAGGGCAACTTCGGAAGTATCGACGGGGACAACGCGGCGGCCTACCGCTACACCGAAGCCCGCCTCCGTCCCATCGCGATGGAGCTCCTGACCGAGCTGAAGCAGCGCACCGTCGCGTTCAAGTCCACCTTCGACGGACAGAACAGCGAACCGGTGGTGTTGCCGGCGCAGTTCCCCCACCTCCTCGTCAACGGGTGTGAGGGCATCGCCGTCGGCATGGCGACGCGCATCCCCCCCCACAACCTCCGCGAGATCATCGACGCCTGCGTGATGCTCATCGACGAGCCGTCGTCGGACGTGCGCGACCTGTGCAAAAAGGTGCGCGCCCCTGACTTTCCCACCGGAGGCGAGATCATCAGCGGCGCGGACGAGCTGCTCGCGGTGTACACCGACGGCCAGGGTCCGGTGCGCGTCCGCGGCACGTGGGAGGCCGACACCCGAAACCGCAAGCCCATCCTCGTGATCAAGTCCGTGCCGTACGGGGTCGTGAAGGCGACGCTGGTCGAGAAGATCGCGGAGCTGGTCGAAGAGCGCAAGGTGCCGCAGATCCTCGACGTACGCGACGAGTCCACCGACGAGGTGCGCGTCGTGCTCGAGCTGCGGGCCCCGGAGGACGCCGAGGCCGCGATGGCGTTCCTCTTCCGGCACACCGCGCTCCAGACACAGTTCAACGTCAACCTGACGTGCCTCATCCCCACGGATCACCCGGAGATCGGCACCCCCGCGCGGCTCGACCTCCGCGAGATCCTCACGAAGTGGCTCGACTTCCGGCACCTCACCGTCAAGGCGCGCCTCACCCACGACCTCACCGAGCTCGAGAAGCGGATCCACACCCTCGAAGGGTTCGCGACGATCTTCGACGCGCTCGACGAGACGATCCGCATCATCCGCGCGTCCGAAGGCAAGCGCGACGCCGCGGAGCGCCTGATGGCGCGCTTCGGCCTGAGCGACGCACAGGTCGACGCCATCCTCGAGCTCCGCCTGTACCGCCTCGCCCGCCTGGAGATCAACGTCATCCTCGAAGAGCTCGGCGAGAAGCGGGCGGCGGCGCTGCGGATCTCGGAGGTCCTGCGCTCGGCCGTGGCCCTGTCGAACGTCGTGCGCCAGGAGCTCCTGGACATCCGGAAGCAGCACGGCGAGCCCCGCCGCACGCGCCTCGCGGCCGCGGCCCCGATCCCGCAGTACGACGAGTCCGCCTACCTCGTCGCCGAGGACGCGGTCGTGCTGGTCACCCGCGGCGGTTGGATCAAGCGTCAGGGGACGGTCACCGGGGTCGACAAGGTGCGGCTCCGCGACGGCGACAGCATCGGGTGGATGTTCCGCAGCGGGACGCTGCACACGGTCACCCTGCTGACGGATCGCGGCGGCGCGTACGTGCTGCGGGTCGACGCGATCGTGGCCACCACCGGCCACGGCGAGCCCATTCAACGCCACTTCTCGCTCGCGGACGGCGAGACCGTGGTCGGGGTGGTCTCCAACGATCCGCGCAACCTCCCGCTGCTCGTGGCGTCGCCGACCGAGGCTCTCGACGGCGACCCGCCGCCGCCGCACCTCGTGGCGGTCACGACCCGCGGGCGCATCGTGCGCATGCCGCTCGCCGCGCACCAAGAGGCGAGCAACAAGAACGGACGTCGCTACGCCAAGCTCGAAGACGAAGGCGACGACGCCGTGCTCGCCGCTTACCTGTCCGATGGTACCGAAACCGTGTGTATCGCGTCACGCGAAGGCAGCCTGCTCTGTTTCGCCGTCGGAGAGGCCCCGGTGGCGCGCGCGGCCGGAAAGGGCACGCTCGCCATCAAGCTGAAGGAGACCGACCGTGTGTTCGCGTACGAGCTCGCGCGCGACTCCACCGGCGGCCCGACGGTGGTGACCCCCCTGGGGCGCAAGGAACACGTCAAACCGTCGAAGTACGTCGGCTCCCGTGGCGCGCGCGGACACGCCGTGTTCCGACGCGGTCACTTCTCGATCTGGGAGCGCCCGGCCGACCTTCGACTGGACGAACGGCCGAAGTCCGGCGGGGAGGGCTGAGCGTGGCCGCGGAGACCTACGGCGCCGAACACATCGTCGCCATGGAAGGGCTGGAGCACGTCCGCAAGCGTCCGGCGATGTACATCGGCGGGACGGGCCCGGACGGCTTTCATCACCTCCTCTGGGAGATCGTCGACAACTCGGTCGACGAGGCCATGAACGGCCACGCCACCACCGTCTGGGTGACCCTGCACGCCGATGGGCGCTCGGCCACCGTGGTCGACAACGGGCGCGGCATCCCGATCGAGATGCACAAGACCGGCCGACCGACGCTCGAGGTGATCCTCACGCAGCTCTACACGGGCGGCAAGTTCGAGGGGAAGGCCTACAAGACCAGCGGCGGGCTGCACGGCGTGGGCAGCAGCGTGGTGAACGCGCTGAGCGAAGAGCTGGTCGCGACCATCAAGCGCGCCGGCGTCGAGTGGCGACAGACGTACCGGCGCGGAAAACCGAGGACCGAACTTCAACGTGTCGGCGATGCCCGGGGGACGGGGACCACGATCCGCTTCCGTCCGGACCCCGAGATCTTCGGGGGCGAGCTCGGGTTCGACGGGGTCCGCGTGCGCGACCGCCTCGAGGTCAACGCATGGATTCACCGCGGGCTGCGCATCGTCTTCAAGGACGAGCTCCGCGGGGTGTCCGAGGAGTTCAAGGCGGACAACGGCATCCGCGACTACGTCGGCGTGTTGTGCAAGCGCAACTCCCGGAGCGCGCTCCTCCCCGAGCCGTTCGCGGTGGTGAAGGAGACGGACGACACCAAGGTGGAGGTCGCGCTCACCTGGACCGACGCGAACCGCGAGCTTTTCTCGAGCTTCGCCAACGGCATCCCGAACCCGGCGGGCGGCACGCACGAACAGGGCGCGCGCGACGCGCTGAACAAGGCGGTCCGCACGTACATCGACACCCACGACCTTCAGCCGCGCGGGATCACGCTCGCCGCGGAGGACGTGCGCGAAGGCGTCGTGCTGGTGACCAGCGTGTTCCTGCCGGAGCCCCAGTTCCAGGGCCAGGTCAAGGAGAAATTGAACAACCCGGAGGCGCGGCAGTTGGTCGACAATGCGCTGCGCGTCGCATTGGAGCACTGGCTCAATCAGAACCGCACGATGGCGGACCTGATCGTGTCACGCGTCGTCCAAGCGGCGCGCGTGCGCATCGCGGCCCGCGGTGCAGAAGACCAGGTCCGACGGAAGAGCACGATCACCAATCGATTGATGCTCCCCGGCAAGCTCGCTCAGTGCGCCACGAACGACCCCGCGAAGGTGGAGCTGTTCATCGTCGAGGGCGACTCGGCCGGTGGCTCCGCGAAGCAGGGCCGCGACCGAGAGACGCAGGCCATCCTCCCGCTCCGCGGCAAGGTGCTCAACGCCGAGCAGGCCTCGCTCAAGAAGGTGCTGGAGAACGAAGAGCTCTCCAACGTGGTCAACGCGTTGGGGTGTGGAATCGGCAAGGACTTCGACGTCGCCCGGCTTCGGTACCATCGCATCATCCTGTTGATGGACGCCGACAGCGACGGGCACCACATCACCACGCTGCTGCTGACGTTCTTCTATCGGTTCATGCCACAGCTCATCGAGCTCGGTCACCTCTACATCGCGCAGCCGCCGTTGTACCGAATCGACGTGGGTCAGACCACCTACTGGGCGAGCGACGACGCCGCGAAGGACCGATACCTCAAGCGACTGCCGCCGCGCGCGAACCCCGAGATCACACGGTTCAAGGGCTTGGGCGAGATGATGCCGAAGACGCTCTTCGAGACCACGCTGGATCCGCGGCGGCGGCGGCTCCTCAAGGTGGCGATCCCCGACGGCGAGCGCGTCGCCACCGAGCAGACCATCGTGGACCTCATGGGCAAGGACGCACAGCCGCGGTTCCGTGAGATCATGGAGCGCGCCAAGGACCTCGACACCCTCGACGTCTGACCGCGCGCCGGCCGACCGCGCGCCAGCCGGCCTCGTCGCCGCCTCCGGATCGCGTAACCCCGGCGCAATGAGCGCTACGGACATGACCGAATTTGCTGATGCCGAAGCGTACAGCTCGTTTCTTGCGCGCGCCGCCGTCGAGGTGCTCGGTGCGTACGGGGTGCGGCTGCGCACGTCGGACGACACCCAGCCGCCCCTGTTGCGCGAGACGGACGTCGTCGCCATCCTCGGGTTCTCGGGTCCCGACATCGCCGGCGCGCTCGTGCTCGCCATCGCGCCAGAGGTCCTCGAGCGCAGCCTTCCGGTGGCGTCCGTGGCGCCCGCCGACGCCCGGTTTCTGCACGAGTGGGCCGGGGAGCTCGCCAACCAGGCGCTCGGGCGCCTGAAGGACCGCTTCGTGCAGCACGGCGGCGAGCTGTTGGTCGGCACGCCGCGCACGTTCACCTTCGGCGAGCTGCCCTTCGGCATGCTCGACCCGGCCCGCACCGTCGGCCACGCCCTCGTCGGCGTCGACGCCCACGCCTACACGTGGTTCGAGGCCCACACCTCCGACGCGTTCCGACTCAGCGGCGACGCGCGCGGCGACGCCACGACCGCGGGCGGCCGCGAGCTCCTGACCACGTCCGCGGCGCGCCGCTGCGTGCTCATCGCCGAAGACGCGACGCCGATGCGCCTCTACGTCGACGCGGCGCTGCGCCAGGCCGGCTTCGACACGGAGTGTGTCGCCGACGGCCGGGAGGCCCTCGCGCGCCTCGTCGGCGGCGGGCGGTTTCACGCCGCGGTCTTCGATGTTCACATGCCGCACCTCGGCGGGCTCGACGTGGTCGAGCAGCTCCGGCAGCTCGGCGCGTGCCCCGAGCTGCCGATCGTGATGCTGACCGCCGAGGCGGGCGCGGAGTTCGTCGACCGCGCGCGGCTGCTCGGCGTCCGGCATTGGTTCGTCAAGCCGATCAAGGCCTCCGTCGTCGCCGCCACGCTCCGGTCGATCGTCGGCAGCTGATTCGCCCCGCGGCGTGCGGGCGGCCGGCGGCTCAGCGCACCTCGCCCGCCGCCCAGCGCTCCGTCGCGCCCATGCGGAGCCGAAAGTCGGCCCCGAGGACGAGCAGGTGGCCATCCGGCACCTCCTCCCAAGCGTCTTCGTCGCCGATGCGCTCGCTCGCGACGATCAGGTGGTTCACCCGGGCACGCCCCGCCTCGTCGAGCGGGCGCGCCCCGAGCAGGCAGATCTTCTCCGCGGGGCAGGTCGGCGCGTCGTGACACGTCTGCTTCTGGGTGGCCAGGAAGAGCTCCCGGCCACGACGATGCGCGACGAAGACCTGTCCGTCGGTCAGGATGAAGTTCACCGCGGGCGGCGCCGCGCCCTCCTCGGCCGCGAGCCGCGCGAGCTCCGCCACGGCGCTCGCGAGGACGCCGCCGAGTCGCTCCACGTCGCACTCCTCGACGCCGCGGGGGCAGAGCCCGCTCTCCGCGAAGCGCCCGAGCAACCAGTGGAAGAGCGTCTCGGTGTCCGTCTCGCCGAGCACCCTCTCGCGGAGCTCGCGTGGCATCTGGGCGCGCATGCGCGGACCGACCCGATCGAACGAGTGGATGGTGCCGTTGTGCGCGAACACCCACCGACCCGACCGGAAGGGATGGACGTTCCTCGGGTGGACGCGGCCGACGGTCGCCTTGCGCACGTGTACGACCATCGTGTGGGACGCGAGTCGGTCCGCCGCGCGGCGGAAGCCGTCGTCGACGTGCGCCCCCTCCTGAGACTTGAGCAGGTAAGCCTCACGGCCGAGGAACCACCCGATCCCCCACCCGTCCGCGTGATCGCGCGCCTGGTGCCGCAAGGCGTTTCCCGCCTCGATGAGCGAGCGGTGCGCACGGGAGACCACGGCGGAGCGGAACCCAAACAGACGGCACATGGTCCGCGTCGTGTAACCCACCTCGCCCGGCGCCCGCCGGTCCGTCGCGGCCGCCCGCCGTGATAGGGGCGCGTCGGAGGCGGCGGCGTGTTCCAGCTGGGGTTCCAGGAGCTGTTGACGATCGGCGTCCTGGTGCTGCTGTTCTTCCCCGCGGAGGACCTCCCCGGGCTCTTTCGCACCGCGGGGCGCTGGTACGCGCAGATCCGACGCGCCAGCGACGACCTGCGGCGCGCCTTCAACTCCGAGGTCGCGCGGGTGGAGAGCGAAGAGCGCCTCGACGAGCTCCGCAAGCGACGGGAGGCGCAAGCGCTCGCGCGCGCCGAGGCGAAGGCCAAGGCCGAGGCCGCCCGCGCCGCCGTGCCGGCCCCGGACGCCGCCGGCGACCCCGCGCTCGCGGAGCCCGCGGGAGAGCCCGGCGCCGACGCGCGCGCCGCCGACGGCGCGGCGGTCCCGGAGCTCGCCGCGGGCCGCGAACCCGCGGAGCCCGACACCGACACGCCTCCGCGCGCGCCGCTCGACGTTCCCGCCATCGGGGACGACGGCAACCCGACCGACATGGCCCCGCGTACGGTGCCCGAGCGATGACCCACCCCGACGACGCGCGCATGCCGCTCATCGAGCACCTACGGGAGCTCCGCTCCCGCCTCCTCTGGTGTGTGTACACCATGGTCCCGGCGTTCGCCGTGAGCTTCCTGTACTCCCGCGAGATCTTCGACTTTCTCGCCGCGCCGATGAACGACGCGCTGCGCGCGGGCGGGGGCGGTTCGCTCGCCGTGCTCGAGTTCACGGAATTCTTCGTCGTCCAAATGAAGGTCGCCGGTCTGGCCGCGCTCTTCGCCTCCGCCCCAATGATTGCGTGGCAGGTGTGGCGCTTCGTCGCGCCAGGGCTCTACGACACCGAGCGTCGGGTGGTCGTCCCGCTCGCCCTCTCGTCGTCGACGCTCTTCGTCGGTGGGGCCGTGTTCTGCTACTACGCCATCTTCCGCTTGGGATTTCCGTTCTTCCTCGAGATGAACGGGCCCGACATCCGCGCGGTGCTGTCGGTGAACAGCTACCTCGGCATGGTCACGACGATGCTCGTGAGCTTCGGGCTCGCCTTCCAACTCCCGGTCGTCGTGTGGTTCCTCGCGCGGCTCGGCCTGGTCGACGCGCGCGACCTCATCCACGGGTTCCGGTACGCCATCGTCGGGATCTTCATCGTCGCGGCCATCCTCACGCCCAGCCCCGACGCGTTCACGCAAGCCCTCATGGCCGGTCCGCTGGTCGTGCTCTACGTCGTCGGCATCGCCGTGGCCGCGCTGTCGACCACGAAGAAGCGTTAGCTTCCCGAAATGGCGCCCCTCGCCGACCGTTTCTGCCCCAATGTCCACGACGCGCCGGTCACCGCCGCGGCGTACGACCCGTGGAGCGGCGTGCTCGCCACCGCCGACGCCTCCGGGCTCGTCGCCATCACCCGCGCGGGAGAGTCCTCCCCCGGCCTCACTTTTCGCCCGGGCGCGGCGGTCAACGGCGCGCTCGGATTGATCCGCGGCGGCACGCTCGTCGCGGTCGGCGACGAGGACGGCACGATCGGCGTGTACGGCACCGACAACGGCGCCGCCTGGTTCCAGGAGGTCCGTGACGGCGCGCGCGGCCGGGTGCGCGCCATGCGCGGCGTCGCCGTGAGCCCCGAAGGGGCGCGCGTCGCGTCGATCGCGGCGGACGGGCTCCTCCGCATCTGGAGCATCGAGCGCGGCGACCGTGAGATCGCCTGGCAGGGCTTCGGCGGCAGCACCGTCGACTTCGACGAGCGCGGGAGCCGCATCCTCTGCCTCGACGCGCAGGGGCAGCCGCGCCTCGTCGATCTGCTGTCGCATCAGGGCCTCCCGATGGACCGCCTCCCGACCCCCGCGGAGCGCGCGGTCTTCTCGCTCGACGGCACCCTCGTCATCACCGCGGGCCAGTCGGGGCTCGCGCTCCTGCGTGTGGTGGACGGCGTGATGGTCAACAGCTTCGCGACGCGCGGCGGCAGCGGCATCCTCAACGTCGTCCAGCGCCCCGACGGCAAGCAGATCGGCGCGGTCAGCCAGCGGTCGGTGCACGTGTTCGACATGCCGGACCTCGCCCCCGCCGACAGCGGCAAGCACGGCGCGCCCGAGCCCTCGGGCGCCGCGTATTGGGGCCAGTCCGGGTGGCGCGTCGGCGGGTCCGACGGGCTCCTGCACGGCGGCGGCAGCGGCAGCGCAGGCCCGGTCACCGTGGTCGGCGGCTTCGGCGATCACCGCGTCGCCGTCCATGCGGACACCGTCGCCATCTGGAAGCGCAACCGCCGGATGATCGAGTTCGCCGCGCCGTCGCGGCTGCGCGAGGTCCAGATCGACCGCGACGGCCAGTACGTGGTCGCCGTGCCGATGCGCGGCAACATGGTCGTGTACGACTGCGCGACCGGCCAGAAGGTGTTCGACGGCGGTCCCGAGACGAACGGTACGCCGAGCGTGGGGATCGGCGGCAGCGTCGTGGCGGCCCAGCTCCTGTCCGGCGGGGTGCGCTGGTGGGACCTCGCGCGCGACTTCGCGCTCGAGCTGCCCTGGCCGACCGCGATGACGCTCTCGCACGGCGGCACGTGGCTCGGGGTGGTCACCCCTCGCGGCGCCATTCGGATCATCGAGCCACAAACCGGAAAAGAGGCCATCCCGGACCCGATCCCGTCCGCCGAGGTGCCCGCCCGGCTCCTGTCGTTCGTCAACCGGCGGCCGGACCTCCTCGTCGTCGACGCCGACAACGTGCTCGCCCACTACGACCTCACGATCTCCGTGCGCGAAGGGCGCCCGTGCCCCGCGCGCGACGTGCTGCAGTTCCCCACCCCGCCGGACCGCATCTGGGGCATCACCGGCGGGCGCCACGCCGCGGTGCGGCTGCCGGAGGGCGGTCGTTGCGCGATCCTGTTCGTCGACCTCTACGACCAGACCGTCGTCGGCGAGATCCCCGACCTCGATCCCGGCGCGTGGGTGGACGCCGAGAGCGGCACCGTGCTCGAGCCGGCCCGAAGCGCCGCGATCCTCGAGCGCGGCATGGACGGCACGGAGCAGCGTGTCCTGCGCGCGTTGATCGACGATCAATGGGTGTGCTTCGGCCCGCGCGGCCTGCTCGACAACAGCGCGGCCTGGGCCGGCGCGCTGGGAGGCTGACATGATCTTCGTCCCGACCGTCCTCCTCGCGTGCGCGCCTGCGGTCACCTGCGGCGCCGGCACGAAGCTCGACGGCGCCACCTGCGTGCCCGCCGACGACACCGCCCAGACCGACACCGACGACACCGACGACACCGACGACACCGACGACACCGACGACACCGACGACACCGACGACACCGACGACACCGACGACACCGACGACACCGACGACACCGACGACGTTGCGCCGGACCCTTCGCTCCTCTTCGCCCCGTTCGTCGACGCGACGCTCTACCCGGTGGCCCGGATCGCCGACATCGCGACGGCGACCGGAGTCCAGAACTACAACCTCGGCTTCGTCGTCGCCGCGGCCTCGGGCTCGTGCGAGCCCTCGTGGGGTACGTACTACACGGTCGACGCGGGTCCGGACTCCTGGGACGGCGGCGCCCAGTACTTCCTGTACGACGAGGTCGACGCCCTCCGCGCGGCGGGCGGCGACGTGATCGTGTCGTTCGGAGGTGCGTCGGGCGAGCCTCTCGCGGCCGCCTGCGCCGACGAGGCGTCGCTCGTCGCCGCGTACCGCGCCGTGATCGACCGCCTCGCGCTCACCCGCGTCGACTTCGACGTCGAAGGCGCGTGGCTGGCGGACGACGTGTCGGTCGCGCGGCGCAACGACGCGATCGCGCGGGTGCAGGCCGAGCTCGCGGCAGACGGGGTCGACCTCGAGGTCTGGTACACCCTGCCCGTGCTCCCGACGGGCCTCACCCCCGACGGCACCGCGCTCCTGGCCGACGCGCTCGACGCCGGCGTCGACATCGCCGGCGTCAACGTGATGACGATGGACTACGGCGACGCCGCCGCCCCGGATCCCGAGGGGCGCATGGGCGAATACGCCATCGACGCGGTCACCGCGCTCCACGCGCAGCTCGACGCCGCATGGCGCGACGCGGGCGCGCCGCTCAGCGCCGCCGAGCTCTGGCGAAAGGTCGGCGCCACCCCGATGATCGGCCTCAACGACGTCACGACCGAGACCTTCGACCTCGAGGACGCCGCCCAGCTGCGGGCCTTCGCGGACGAGGCGGGCATGGGCATGCTCTCCATGTGGTCGGTCAACCGCGACCACGCGTGCCCCGACAGCACCGTCGTCCAGCTCACGTGCAGCAGCACCGCGGACCAGACCGTCGACTGGGAGTTCATGGGCGTCCTCGGTCGATGATCAGGCAAACCGTCGCGCCCTGAGCGCCGCGGGGATGGGGTCGGCCGCGCGGCCCAGCAGCCCGTCCACCACCGCCCGAGCGCACGCGGGCGCCCACGACATCCCGGCGAACCCGAACCCACCGCACACCACCACGCGCGCGCGACCCGGGAGCGGCCCCACGATCGGGAGCCCGTCGCAGCTCTCCCCGACGATCCAGGCGAACCCGCCGGCCACCGCGACGTCGTGGTCCTGACGCGCCACGCGCTCGAGCGCCATGTGGACCCGGGGCTCGGGTCGCGCCTCACGCTCGCCGACCTCGAGGTGGGGCGTGGCCCACCGCGCGCCCCAAACCCAGCCGCTGTCGGCGAACGTGGTCGCCTGGCGGCGCACCTCCGGCCGCGGCAGGGTGAGGGACGGCGCGAGCGCCCCCTGCCAGCGCACGGGGGTGATCGTGTCGTCCAACCACGGATCCGACGCGGACCCGCCGGTGGTGAGCACCTCGAGCTCGGCGTCGACGGGCGTGTCCCACACCGGCATGTCCAAGGCCGGCCACGCGGCGCGCCCCGCGTCGTGCATCACGAAGCCCCGCGCGGTCCGCGTCGCGCGCAAGCCCATCCGCGCGGCGGCGGCCACCGACCGGTCGTGCTCCTCGGCCTCCGGTCCGACCCACTCCACGCCGCACCGCTCGACGTCGGCCCCGAACCCGAGGCCGCCTTGGAGGAAGCGGCTGAGCTCGGCGGCGCGGGCGGAGCCGAGCGCGGCTTCGAAGCGCCAGGGGTGCTCGGGATGCACCCCCAAGACGGTGCACGTCACGGGTGGGGGTGGACGCGGCCGAGGATCGACCAGGCGAACTTCCACGCCCGCGTCCCGAAGCGCCGTCGCGATCAGGCGCCCGGCGAGCCCGGCGCCACGCACCTGGACGTCGACGTTCACCGCCGCACGCTCAACGCCCGGACAGCCAATCGCCGAGCTGCTGGAACACGTTTCGCCGCGGCTGCCCTTCGTCCGACCGCTCCCCGTCGGTCGTCGCGTCGCCGCCCTCCCGGAACAGCCCGTCGATCAAGCCGGGCAGGCCGCAGCGTGCCTCGGGCACCGCGCCCGCGGGGAACCATTCCGTACCGACCTCCGCGCAGTCCGGGCACGGCGGGAGCCCGGTGCTCGCGCAGACCTCCGCTTCGACCACGCTCGGAGGAGGGGTGGGCGCCTGGTCCGAGGTGCCCGAGTCCGACACGAACCGCGCCCAGATCGGCAGCGCGGCCTTCGACCCGGTGAGCCCTACCCCCTTGCCCTTGTCGTGCCCCACCCAGACCACGACGGCGTACGGGCCGGTCACACCGGCGAACCACGCGTCCACTTCGCGGTCGGTCGTGCCGGACTTCCCGGCGGCGCCGCCCTTCACGCCCCACTTCGACGCGGCCCGCCCCGTCCCGGTGTCCAGCACCTCGCGCATCACGTCGCGCGCGAGGAACGTCGCGCGCTCCGAGTACCGAACGTCGGCCTTCGCGGGCGGGAGGTCCAACACGCGCTCGGCCGCGGTCCCGGTCCCCTTCGTGGCCGCGCGCAGGGCCCACGGGGTGTGGTAGGCACCCCCGGCGAACACCGCGTAGGCCCCGGCGAGCTGGGTCGGGGTGGCGCCGAAGCCGCCGAGCGACGCGCTCGGGTAGTCCGTCGCGCCGCTCAGTCCGAGCGCGCGGAGCCGCCCGCGCAGCTCGCCGAGGCCGACCCGCTCGGCGAGGAGGATCGCAGGGATGTTCCTCGATTGTGCGATGGCGCGCCGGAGCGGGATCGGGCCGACGAACGCCCCGTCGTAATTGGACGGGGACCACGACTTGCCGTCGTGGGTGCGCGTGAGCGGCGCGTCGTCGAGCAGCTGCGCGGGCGAAAGCGTGGGATCCGCCTCGAACGCCGCGAGGGCAACGAGCGGCTTCACCACGCTGCCGACCTGTCGCTCCGCGTGCGCCCCGCGGTCGTACGGGCTCCGCGCGTAGTCGCGCCCCCCGACGTGCGCGACGATCGCCCCGTCGCGGGCACGAACCACCACGAGCGCGACCTGGACGCCGGTCGCGCTCGGGTGCGCCGCCTCGACCTCCGCGAGCCCCTCCGCCACGGCCCGCTCGGCCACGCGCTGGAGGGTCGGCGACACGGTCGTGTACACCTCGAGCGCGTCCCGCGCGATGGCGCCCTGGCCCTGCGCCGCTTCGACGCGCTCGACCGCGAGATCGACGACCCACGGCGCGCGACGCCCGACCTCCCCGACGTGCACGTCGAGCGGCTTCGCCTGCTCCGCCTTGGCGTCGGCGGCGTCGGCCCAGCCGGTCGCCACCATGCGGTCGAGCGCGAGATCGCGCCGCTCTCGCGCCGCGTCGGGGTGACGGATCGGCGAATACGGGTTGGGAGCGCTGATGATGCCCGCGATGGTCGCCGCTTCCCCGAGGCTCACCCGCTCGATCGGCTTGCCGAAGAAGGCGCGCGCCGCCGCGTCGACCCCGCAGATCGCGCTGCCGCCCGCCTGGCCCAGGTAGATCTCGTTCAGGTAGAGCTGGAGGATCTCGTCCTTCTCGAGCGACCGTTCGAGCGCGATCGCGATGAGCGCCTCCTCGGACTTCCGGCGCGCCGTGCGCTCCGCGCTGAGGAACACGTTCTTCGCGAGCTGCTGGGTGATCGAGCTTCCGCCCTGCGACCACTCCCGGTCCACGAGGTTCGCGATCAACGCCCGCGCGACGCCGAGCGCGTCGATGCCGGGGTGCTCGTAGAAGCGCGCGTCCTCCATCGCCATGACCGCGCGGCGAACGTGAAGCGGGATGCGCTCGAGCGGGACCGGGCTTCGATCCTCGTTGTCCGGCCCACGCACCGTCGCGAGCTCGCTCGGCGCGAAGCTGGCGCGGCCGCCGGGGCTGACGCTCCGGACGCGCCCGTCGGCGAACGTCACGAGCACGTCGCCACCCTTGACCTCCCAGCCCGGCCCCGACGCCGCGCGCGCCTTGACCAGCACCGCGCTCGGCGTCACCTCGAAGTCGCCGGGCTGCGCGGCTCTGTCGACCCGGGCGTACCCGGCGGCCGCGAGGTCCTTCGCGAGGGCGTCCGGGTCCGCGGCGAGGCCCGGCCACAGCTCGATCGGCCCGCTCCACACGTGGCCCGGGACGGTCCACACGGGGCCTCCGAGGCGCGTCTCGACCACGGCGACCGCGTGGCGGTACATCGTCCCGAGCACGAAGCCTCCGGCCAGCACGCCGCCGACCACCGCGCTGATCCCGACGGCGCGCGCCCAGGACCGCATCTTCGCCAAGAGGCCGCCTTGCGCGGCGGCCCCGCCGCGGCGGGCGGCCTTCGCGCCGCCGGTCTTCTTCCGCCCCATCGCGAGCAAAACGTCGCGACCATCTGGCTTTCGCCGTGCATCGTCGCGCTTCGGTCGGGGCTTCGCCATTGACCTGTCAACGATACCACGTCCGCCGGGAGCGTACGGCCCTCCGTTGGATTCGGATTCGGATTATCCGCCCGCATGCTCCTCACCGTCCTGATCGCCCAGGCCGCGTCCACCTGGACCGCGGCGTGCCCTTCGCGCAACGACGAGTCCGTGTGGTTCGTGCTCACGCAGGCGGCCGACGCGCCGCCGTCCGCCGAGTACGAGTGTGGAGGGTTGTTCCTCGATGGCGTCGCGTGCCCCCAGGCGATCGTCTTCGGGAAGGTGAAGGCCACGGGCACGAGCCGCGGCGGCTTCGAGGAGTTCGAGCTCCGCTACTTGCCGCACGCGGACATGATGGGCATCCTCGGCTTCTTGGGTCAGCCGGGCGGCGGCGTGAAGTTCGCGCCGTCGATCCAAGCGCTCCCCGGGTCCACCCCGCCGCCGCCCACGCCCGCGGAGCTGCTCGAGGCCTGGCTCGTGCAGCGGGCGCGGGCGTCTCAACCGACCAAGAACATCGGCTTGCACGTCTGGACCTGCCCCGACGCCCCCTTCGCGCTGCCCGAGGACGCGTGGAAGCCCTACGGGATGTCGTACACCGCCCACGTCGGCAAGGCGCCGCTATAGCGCGCTTCAGCTTAATACCCTGGCCGCGCCAGGAGCCCGACATGCCGAACCTCAAGCTCACCTACTTCGACGCCGCCGGTCGCGCCGAGCCCGTCCGCGTCGCCCTCCGCCTCGGCGGGGTGCCCTTCGAAGACAACCGTCTCCCCTTCCCTGCCTACCAGGCCGCGAAGGCGCGCGGCGAGTTCCCGCTCGGCTCGGTGCCGGTGCTCGACGTCGACGGTGTCCAATTCGTGCAGACCGGGCCGATGTTGCGCTTCGCCGCCCGTATCGGCGACGCCAGCCTGTACCCCTCGGACCCGGTGGCGGCGTTCGTCGTCGACAGCATCATCGACTGCTTCAACGACACCCTGTCGAACGCGCTCGTGCCGAGCATGTTCGAGCGTGACCCCGAGAAGAAGCTCGCGATGCGCGCGGCCATCGCCGCGGGGCCCCTCGCGAAGATCATGGCGCACACCGAGGCGATCCTCGAGCGCTCCGGCGGCCCGTTCCTCACCGGCGAGGCCCTGACCGTGGCCGACATCGTGGTCGCCCTGCAAGGGGTCCAGATTCGGAGCGGCCGCCTCGACGGGTTCAACGCCGAGACGCTGGCCCCGTGGCCGCGCGTCGGTGCGCTCGTGGACGCGTACCTCGCCCACCCGCGCATCCGCGGCTGAGCGGCCGCCGCCGGCTCAGCCGGCGACGATGACCCGGCGGGCCGTGGCCACCACGTTGGCCACGGTCAAGCCCAGCTTCTCCGCCACGACCTTGCCGGGGGCGCTCGCGCCGAATCGGTCGATCCCGACGCTCGCGCCGCCCGCGCCCGCGTAGCGCTCCCAGCCCATGGTGGTGCCGGCCTCGACGGTCACCCGAGGCGCGACGCCGAGCACCTCGGCGCGGTACGCGTCCGGCTGCGCGTCGAAGATCGCCGTGCAGGCGAGGTTGACGACGCGCGCCCCGATGCCCTCGGCGGCGAGCAGCGCCGCGGCGTCGAGCGCGAGGTGCACTTCGGACCCGGTGGCCACGAAGGTGACCTTCGCGTCGTCGGCGTCGCGCAGGACGTACCCGCCGCGCCGTACACCGTCGGCGGCCGGGTACACCGCGCGATCGAGCGTCGGGAGGTTCTGCCGGGTCAGCGCGAGGGCCACCGGGCCGTCCTTTCGCTCCAACGCCAACTTCCAGGCCTCGTTGACCTCGTTCGCGTCGCAGGGGCGGACGATCCAGGCGTTCGGCACGAGCCGCATGCTCTGCAGCGTCTCGATCGGCTGGTGGGTCGGCCCGTCCTCGCCGACCCAGATGCTGTCGTGCGTGTAGATGTAGACGACCGGCTGGTGCATCAGCGCGCTGAGGCGGAACGCGGGCCGGTGGTAGTCGTGGAAGATGAGGAAGGTGGCGCAATACGGGCGCACCCCGCCGTGCAGGCTCATGCCGTTGCAGATCGCCGCCATCGCGTGCTCGCGGATGCCGAAGGCGACGCCGCGCGCGCCGTGACGGCCCCTCTGGATGCCGGGATCGCCCTTCACGTGGGTGAGGTTGCTCTCGGCGAGGTCCGCGGAGCCGCCGACGAACGCGGGGATCGCCGCGGCGATGGCCTGGATCGCGGCCTCGCTCGACTTCCGCGTGGCGAGGCCCGGCCCCGGTGCATAGGTGGGCCAGGCGACCGCGTCGAGCGGCAACGCGCCCGCGAGACGGGCGACGAGCGCCTCGCCCTGCTCGGCGTCCGCGATTCGGCGGTCCCACGCGGCGCGGAGGGCACGGCGATCGTTGTCGGCCGCGCGGAAGTACGTAAGGACTTCCGGTGCGACCGCGAAGTGGGCCTCGGGGTCGAGCCCGAGGCGGGCCTTCGTGAGCTTCACCTCGTCCACGCCGAGCGGCGCGCCGTGGCTCGCGGACTTCCCTTCCTTGTTGGGCGAGCCGTACCCGATGCGCGTGCGGCACGCGATCAGGGACGGGCGCTCGGTCTCGTCGCGCGCGGCGGCGAGGGCCGCGGCGACCGCGGCGCGATCGTGACCGTCGACGCGGGCCACGTGCCAGCCGAACGCCGCGAACCGCGCGAGCACGTCCTCGGTGAACGCGATGTCGGTGCTGCCGTCGATCGTGATGCCGTTGTCGTCCCAGCAGTACACGATGCGGCCGAGCCCGAGGTGACCCGCGAGCGACGCCGCCTCGGAGCTGATGCCCTCCATGAGGTCGCCGTCGGAGACGATGCCCCAGGTCCAGTGGTCCACGAGGCCGGGGCCGTACACCGCGCGCAGGTGCGCCTCCGCCAGGGCGAAGCCGACGCCCATGGCGAAGCCCTGGCCGAGCGGCCCGGTCGTGGTCTCGATGCCGGGCGCCTCGCCGAACTCCGGATGCCCGGCGCAGCGGCTCCCCCACTGGCGGAAGCTGCGAAGATCCTCGATCGTCAGCGACTGACCGGTGAGGTGCAGCATCGCGTACAGGAGCATGGAGCCGTGGCCCGCGGAGAGCACGAAGCGGTCGCGATCGGCCCACTGCGGATCCGCAGGGTCGTACTTGATGAAGCGGGACCAGAGCACCGTGGCGACGTCCGCCATCCCGAGCGGCATGCCCGGATGTCCGGAGGCTGCGGCCTGGACGGCGTCCATGGCGAGGCCGCGGATGGTGTTGGCCGCGAGGGATTCGACGTCGGACATGAGGCGCCCCAGGGGAGGCGCGCGTCTAACCGCGGCGCCTCCCGCCGTCACCGCACATCGGATAGACGCCCCGTTCGGAGCCCACATGTCCACCGAATCCGCGATCACCCCCCGCGCCGCCGACTACAGCCAGTGGTACCTCGACGTCATCTCGTCCGCCGATCTCGCCGACTACTCGCCGGTCAAGGGGTGCATGGTGTTCAAGCCGCACGGCTTCGCGCTGTGGGAGGCGATGCGTGACGACCTCGATCGCCGCTTCAAGGAGACGGGGCACGTCAACGCTTACTTCCCCCTGCTCATCCCGATGTCCTTCCTCTCCAAGGAAGCGCAGCACGTCGAGGGGTTCGCGAAGGAGTGCGCCGTCGTCACGCACCACCGCCTGCGGGCGCTCCCGGGCGGCGCCGGCGTCGAGCCCGACCCCGCGAGCAAGCTAGAAGAGCCGCTCGTCATCCGGCCCACCTCCGAGACGATCATCTGGCACATGTACGGCCAGTGGATTCAATCCTGGCGCGATCTCCCCATCCTCATCAACCAGTGGGCGAACGTCGTCCGCTGGGAGATGAAGACGCGCCCCTTCCTCCGCACCACCGAGTTCCTGTGGCAAGAGGGCCACACCGCCCACGCCACCAAGGACGAGGCGCTGGAGGAGACCCGCCGGATGCTCGGGGTGTACGCCGCGTTCGCGCGGGAGATCCTCGCGATGCCGGTCATCGAGGGCGCCAAGACGACCTCGGAGCGGTTCGCCGGGGCCGACGACACCCTCTGCATCGAAGCGCTCATGCAGAACGGGTGGGCGCTCCAGGCGGGCACGAGCCACTTTCTCGGCCAGAATTTCGCGAAGGCGTTCGACGTCACGTTCACGGGCCCGTCCGGCGAGCGCGAGCACGTCTGGGCCACGAGCTGGGGCGTGTCGACGCGGCTCGTCGGCGCGGTGATCATGACCCACAGCGACGACGCGGGGCTCGTGCTCCCGCCCGCCATCGCGCCCATCCAGGTCGTCGTCACGCCCATCTGGAAGGGGGACGCGGAGCGCGCCGACATGCTCGCGTTCGCCGAGAAGGTCCGCTCGATGCTCGCGCCGCGCTTCCGGGTCCGCGTCGACACCCGCGACAACCTCAAGCCCGGCGCGAAGTACTTCGAGTGGGAGCGCAAGGGCGTGCCGCTCCGCCTCGAGATCGGCCCGCGCGACGTCAAGAACAACGCCGTCTTCGCGGCGCCGCGCTTCGGCGGCGGCGGCAAGTTCGCGATCCCCCTCGACACCCTGGTCGACACCGTCGCCGACAAGCTCGCCTGGATGCAAAGCGAGCTCTACGCGCGCGCGCTCGCGTCCCGCGACGCCCGGATCCACCGTCCGGACACGTGGTCGGCGTTCCTCGAGCAGCTCGAGAACGGCGGCTTCCTCCTCGTCCCCTGGCACGACGACGCGGCGGCCGAGGAGAAGGTGAAGGAAGAGACGCGCGCCACGATCCGGTGCTACCCGTTCGAGGGCCAGGACGAGGCGGCCGGTCGCACGTGCGTGTACTCCGGCCGCCCGGCCACCCACATGGCCCTGTTCGCCCGCGCCTACTGACCGAGCTCGAATGGCGCACATCTCCGTTCACGACCTCCCCCGCGTCAGCGAGGTCGGGCGGGTCCTCGCGCGGCACGGGTTCGGCGAGATCGCCCGTCGCCTCGGCATCGAAACGGCGACCTCGGCGAGCGAGGCGCCCGTGGCCATGCGGGTGCGCCTCGCCCTCGCCGATCTCGGTCCCACCTTCATCAAGCTCGGGCAGGTGCTCTCGGTGCGGGCGGACATCCTCCCGCCGGCCGTCATCGCCGAGCTGACCACGCTCCAGGACGCCGCGCCGACCGTGGACGCGGCCGCGGTGCGCGCCGTCGTGGAGGAGGAGCTCGGACGCCCGATCGACGCGGTTTTCGCCCAATTCTCGGACGTCCCCGTCGCCAGCGCGAGCATCGCGCAGGTGCACTTCGCCGTCACCCACGACGGCGACGAGGTCGCCGTCAAGGTCCAGCGCCCCGGGATCGACCGTATCCTCCGTTCGGACCTGCACATCCTGTACACCCTCGCGCGGTTGCTCGAAGGCGACACGCCAGGGCTGTACACCCCGGTCGAGATCGTTCAGGAGTTCGAGACCGCGCTGACCACGGAGCTCGACTTCCTCCAAGAGGCGAACGCCTGCGACCGTTTTCGGATCAATCACAAGGACATCGCGGGCGTTCGCGCGCCGCTCATCCATCGCGCGCTGTGTACGCGCCGCGTCCTCGTGATGGAGCGGATGATCGGGCGCCGCTTGCGCGACCTCCCGTCCGGGTCGGACGACAGCCTGCACGCCCTGCGCCGCATCATCGAGACCTGGTACTACCAGCTCTTCGAGCACGGCTTCTTCCACGGGGATCCCCACCCCGGCAACCTGCTCCTGCTCGACAACGGCCAGCTCTGCTTCCTGGACTTCGGGTTGACCGGACACCTGACGGGCGAGATGCGCGACGTGCTCACCCAGGTCTTCACGGGGCTCGCGTTCCGCGACGCCGAGAGCGTGGCGCTCGCGATCTACCGGGCGGGCGCCACCGCGGACCGCGTCGATCTCAAGGCGTTTCGGGCCGAGATCGAGCGCATGATGACGAAGTACGAGGGCGCCACGTTCGCCCGCCTCTCCGAGCGCGGCTCGCTCTCCGAGTTCGTCGATCTCGCCGCGCAGTACCACATCCGGCTGCCGCGCGAGTACGCGATCCTCGCGCGGGCGACCTCGATCGTCGACGGCATGGCGCGTCGGATGTGTCCGGACGTGGACATCGTCGCCGAGGTCCGGCCGTGGGCCCAACGCCTGGTCCAACACCGTTTCGGCCCGGAGCGCGTCGGCCTGGACGCGCTCCGCACCCTCCAGATCGCGCAGACCGCCTTCCGTGACCTGCCCACCCAGACCAACCAGCTCCTGTTGGACCTCGAGCGCGGGCGCATCACCCTGAACGCCCGTGACCCCGACGCGGACGCGCTGCGCGCCGAAGTGCGTCACGCCGGGGCACGGGTCGCGCTCGCGATCTGTGGGCTTGCGCTCGGCCTCTCCGGCGCCATGCTGATCGCGCCGTGGCAGCCCGCGCCGTTCGGAGTGCCGGTGCTGCCGCTCGTCGGCGCGGCGACCGTGGTGGCGTCCGCGGCCCTGTTCGTCGGCCTCGCAGCGCACTGGCTGTTCGCCACCCGCATCCACCCACGCGAGTGGCGTCGGCGGGCCCTGGCGGTGGTACGGTTCTTCGTCGCCGAACGCGGCCCCTGAGCGGACGGAGGCCGCGGCCGGCGCCTTGAACGCCGGGCGGGGTCCGTGGTAGCGTGCCCCGGCAGGAGAGAGTTCATTGTCCACCCAACCGCCGTTGAAGCTCAGGCAGGGCGACGTTCTCGGAAAGAAGTACGAGATCGACGCGGACCTCGGCCAGGGCCCGCAGGGCGCCTCGTACTCGGCGCGCGCGCTCGCGACCGGCAAGAAGGTTGTGGTCAAGCTCCTCTCCGGCCCCTGCGCGCCCGACGCCCAGGCCGACGCCACGCTCAAGCGACTGCGCGACGTCAACTCCGACGCGCTGGTCAAGGTCCTGGACAGCGGCGAACACGCGGGTCGTCGGTGGGTCGCGATGGAGCTGGCGGAGGGCGAGTCGCTGCGCCGCCTGATGGACAACTACGCCGGCCAGAAGAAGCCCTTCACGCTGCAAGAGGCGAGCCAGATCGTCGTCAAGATCTGCGAAGCCATCGAAGCCGCCCACGAGAAGGGGCTCATCCACCGCCACCTCAAGCCCTCCAACGTGATCGTGCAGAGCCGCCAGGTGGGGCCGGGCAAGACCATCCGCACGGTCAAGATCACCGGCTTCGGACTGTCCGACCTCGTGCACTCCGGTGTCCTGCAGGAGGGCCTCGCGGAGCGTCCGGCCGACGCCCGCTACATGGCGCCGGAGCTGTCGTCGCCGAGCCACGGCGGCACGGCCCAGAGCGACCTCTACAGCGCCGGCGTCGTGTTCTACGAGCTCCTGTGCGGGCAGACGCCGATGGGCACGTACCTGTCGCCGTCGCAGATCCGCGAGGATCTCCCGCACCATGCGGACAACATCGTCGACATCGCCATCGCGGCGAACGCCGAGGACCGCTACCCGACCGCGCGCGACATGCTCAACGACGTGCAGCGCGCGTTCCAGGACGAGGACGCCCCGGTCGCCGGCCTGTCCCGCCGCACCCTCGCGATCATCATCGGCGCCGTCGTGGCGGTGGCCGCCGTCGCGGTGGCGGTGCTCGCCGTGTCCGACCCGCAAGCCGCCGCGAAGGCCGACGACGCCCGCCTGCGCGCCGCGGTCGCGAAGGCGAACCCGACCCTCGACGAAGCCACGGTCCGGCAGAAGCTCGTCGGCCACGAGGAGATGATCTACATCCCCGCGGGCACCTTCGTGCTCGGCGCGATGAAGGCCGAGAAGGTGGCCGGCCCGAAGGAGCCGACCGCGGCCGAGGTCAAGACCGACGCCTACTACATCGACCGCTTCGAGTGGCCGAACCGCAAAGACGCCAACCCCATCACCAACGTGTCGTGGGAGCAGGCGCAAAAGTCGTGTGAGGGCGTCGGGAAGCGCCTGTGCACGTCGCTCGAGTGGGAGCGCGCCTGCAAGGGCCCGGCGAACTCGATCTACTCCTACGGCAACACGTACGATCCCGCCGCCTGCGGGCCGGACGTCGCCCCCGACGCCAACCGCGACGACGCGCTCGACCGCGCGTCGGGCTCCGGCGATGCCTGCCGCAGCGGCTACGGCGTGTTCGACGTCAGCGGTGGCGCGCGCGAATGGACGGCGACCGGCGGCAAGGACCAGACGAAGTTCAAGGTCATCAAGGGCGGACGCTCGGGCACGCCCGAACAGGCCTCGCGCTGCTCGTACTCCGACGAGCGCTCGCCCGGCTCGCCCGACCGGACGCTCGGCTTCCGCTGCTGCCTGTCCGAAGCCGACGCCACCAAGGCCACTGGCGCCGGCGGCGCCACGCCGGCCGGCGGCGCCGCGCCGGCCGACGGCGCGCCCCCCGAGGGCGCGGCCACGCCGCCGCCCGCGAACTGACGACGAGCCGGGCGCCCGGCGCGTCCCTCAGGCGCCCGTCTCGGCTCCGCGCACCGACCCGGCTTCTTCGAGCTCGCGCCGGAGGATCCGGTACACGCCGGGGTCGTAGGTCAGCGCCGTGTGTCCGACCCCGGTGACCGGGCGGTTGCGCAGGTTGGTCTCGCCCGGGCGGGGCATGAGCACCGAGCTCCACCACGGCACCACGACGTCGTGATGGCTGTACACGCTGACCATCGGGACCGACGCCGGCCAGGGCTCCGCACGGAGGCCTCGCACGAACGCCGAGTTCGGCAGCAGATCGTAGGGACTGCGCGAAAGCACGCCCGCCCCCATCATCCACAATCCGAGCGCGGCCGTCGGCGTGCCGTGGTGTGGCGTGCCGAGGGTCACGAGGGACTTCACGCGTCGGTCACCCCCGTGGTGCTGCACGTACTTCCGAGCGATCAAGCCGCCTTTGCTGTGGCCCACCACGTGGAACCGGTCGAGCCCGGTGCGCGTGCACAGCCGCTCGATCTTCTCGGCGATCGTCGCCGCGAGCTCGCCCGCCCTGCGGGTGTTGAACCGCGCGAACAATCCGCCCAGATCGAAGCTGAACACCCCGTAGCCGTCGTACCGGAGGCGATCCTCCATGACCTCCCAGACGTTTCGTGTCTGAAAGAAACCGTGCAGCAACAGCACCGTTTCGGGGCGGCGCGCGAAGTCGTCATGACGGACCACACGGTTGCCGCGGGCGTAGACACGGCGCAAGCTGCCGAGCTGGTCACGCACCGCTCGGTACACACGGCGGGGGCTCGAAGGCAGTTCGGACACGAACCGTCACTTAGCCTGTGCTACGCTGACATGCCCCAGGAGTCACCATGCTGTTCCTCGCCGTCGTCACCCTCGCCTGCGCCCCGAAAGAGGAAGATCCCAAGGACACCGATACCATCGAGCAGGGCGACACGGACACGGCCGTCGACACCGACACCGGTCCCGCGTGCGGCGGCGTTGCTCCGGTCGTCACCGACGTGACGATCTCGAACGACGGAATCAAGACCTACGAGACGAGCGAGGGCAACGTCGACTACCCGACCAGCCTGCTCGAGTTCAACGTCACCGACGCCGACCTCGACATCCACGACCTCACGTTCACGGTCTGGGTCGACACGACGCTCGACGGTGTGGTCGACACGAGCGGCGCCGGCATGGCCGCCGCCTTCGACGGGGCCGAGGACGCCTGCACGGTCGGCGAACGCAACATGCGGCTCGGCATCCCGGTCGACGGCAGTCCGACGGTCGACACCCTCTACGAGTGGGCCGTGGTGGCCACGGACGACGCAGGGTACCCCTCCGCCCCCGCCATCGGCGTCGGCTACACGCCCAAGGCCGACGGCACCGACGGCGGGCCGGCCGACACCGGCGGCGACACGGCGGACGACACGGGCGACGCCACGGACTCCGGCGCCCAGTAGGCCTCGGGCCCGGCCCGGGCCCCGCCGAGCGGGTTAGCTCCGCCCGATGCAAAACGATCCGTACCGCGACGCCGGGGTCGACATCGAGGCGGGGGACGAGGTGGTCGATCGCATCCGCCGCCATGTCCGGAGCACGTACCGGCCGGGCGTGCTCGGCGACATCGGCGGCTTCGGCGGCCTGTTCTCGCTCATGGGACGCTACCGCGATCCGGTGCTCGTCAGCGGGACGGACGGCGTGGGCACCAAGCTCCTGCTCGCGCAGCGCCTCGGCAACCCCAGCACCATCGGGGTCGACCTCGTGGCGATGTGCGTGAACGACGTCGTGGTCGTCGGCGCGGAGCCGCTCTTCTTCCTGGACTACTTCGCCACGGGCCGGCTCGATCCGAACGAGGCCGAGCAGGTGGTCGCGGGCATCGCGGAGGGCTGCCGCCAGGCCGGCTGCGCGCTGATCGGCGGCGAGACGGCGGAGATGCCGGGCATGTACGCCCCGGGGCACTACGACCTCGCGGGCTTCTGCGTCGGCGCGGTCGAGCGCGACGCGCTGGTCGACCCGTCGCGCGTGCGGCCGGGCGACGCGCTGGTGGGGATCCCGTCGTCCGGGGTGCACTCCAACGGCTACTCCCTCGTGCGTCGCCTCACGGATCCCCTGCCGATGGACCGCGACCCCGTCGAGGTCGCGCCGCTCGGCGCGCCGCTCGGTGAGGTGCTGCTTCGGCCCACGCGCATCTACGTGCGCGAGGTGCTCGCCCTCCACGCCCGTGGCGAGCTGAAGGGCGCCGCGCACATCACCGGCGGCGGCATCACGGGCAACCTGCCGCGTTGCCTCCCGGAGGGCACCGGCGCTCGGCTCGACGCCAGCGCGTGGCCGCGCCCGCCCGTGTTCGCGCTGTTGCGGGCGCTCGGCGGCCTCGACGACGCCACGATGCGCCGCACGTTCAACGACGGCTTGGGAATGATCGTCGTCGTACGACCAGAAGTCGCCACAGATGTCGCCGCGGAGCTCGGCGGGTTCGTGGTCGGCGCGGTCGTGGAAGACCCGGCGCACGAGGTCGTGTTCGCGTGAAGGTGCCCGTGGCCGTGCTCGTGTCGGGACGGGGCTCCAACCTCCAGGCCTTGCTCGACGCGTGCGCGGCCCCCGACTTCCCGGCCCGCATCGCGGTCGTCGTCAGCAACGTGCCCGGCGTCGCCGCGCTCGACCGCGCGGCCGCGGCCGGCGTTCCGGCGGCCGTGGTCACGCACGCCGGGCGCACGCGCGCGGCGTTCGAAGAGGAGCTCCTCGCCGCCATCGATGGCGCCGCGTGGGTGTGCCTCGCCGGGTTCATGCGCGTGCTCACGCCACGCTTCTTGGACGCCTACGCCGACCGGGTGCTCAACGTGCACCCCTCGCTGCTCCCGGCGTTCCCGGGCGCGCACGGCGTGCGGGACGCGCTCGCGTACGGGGTCGCGGTCGCCGGCGCCACCGTGCACCTCGTCGACGCGGGCACGGACACCGGCCCGATCGTCGCGCAGGGCGCCGTCGCGGTTCGGGACGACGACACGGAAGATCGCCTCGCGGCGCGCGTGCTCGAGGTCGAGCACCGCCTATACCCGATGGTGCTGCGCCAGGCGGTGGAGGGTCGACTTCGCCGCGCCGGCCGCCATGTCCACGTCGACCTCGCCCCGGGCGAGTCGCGGTGGATCGTCGGTCAGGGCGCGCCTCGCGCGGAGACGAGCGCGGCCCGGTCGTAGATCCTCCGGGCGCCGACGTTCGCCACGGGCGGTCCGACCTGCGCCGCCAACCACCCGTCCACGCGCGCCCCCTCGTGCCGCGGGAGGGCGTCGTAGTCGACCACGAGGTACCGCCACGCTCCGGAGACGGCGCCGAGCGCGACGCTGCCCGGCGCGCCCTCCGCGAGGGGCGCCGCGGACTGGTCGACCGGGTGCCCCACGAGCACGCTGAGGCGCGCGAGGGCCGCCACGGCGTCGGGGTCGCGCGGGTCCGCGAGCGGGTGATCGCGGTCCGCGATGTAACGGAGGCGCGCCAGAGGGACGCCGCCCTGGTGCCACGGCGCGGCGGGGTTGGGGAACACGAGGAGGGCCCCCGGCGCCATGCCGCGAAGGGTCTCCGCGAACGGCTCCGGCGGCACGTTGGCGACGGGCGAGGCGAGGCGCGGGTTCTCGAGGGGGATACCGGCCAGCGCCAGGCCCAGCCCGACGACGACGCCGCCGCGGCCGAGGCGCCCGAGGGCCGCCGCCAGCCCAGGGGCCGCCAGCACCGCCGGGAGCGCCGCCCACCCGAGGGCCGTGCCGGGCCGATCCGCGAGCGACAACGCCCCGCCGAGCGCGCGCGCCGCGTCGGGATCGCGCTCGAGCTCGCCGGGGAGCGGCGCCCAGCCCCAGCCGATGGTCAGCGCCGCGAGCAGCGCGACACCGACGACGCTCGCGACGCGCCGACCGCGCACGGCCAGCCCGAGCAGGAGCCCCACCACCAGCGCCGGGCCGCCCCACGCGCGTTGGGTCCACACCCACAGGCCCCCGAGGCCGGGCGCGCCGCCGGCGGGCCTGTCGGGCGCGGCGCCGGCCGGCTTCACCGGCGTGGGTCCGCCCGGGGGCGCGGCGAAGCGATTGCCGAAGCCCCGCGGCTCGACCCCGGCAGCGGACCAGAGCCCGAGCCCCCCGGCCTGCGCGCGCGCCACCACCGGGGCCGCCTCGACCGGGGGGAGCGGGAACACCGCCCCTCCTTCGGTGACATACGCGGGGACGGTGGCGGAGGTCCGCGGCGTCCGCCAGATCGCCCGCGCCGCGTCCCCTTCGGCGAGCACCGCCGGCGCGACCCACAGCCCGGCGACGAGCCACCACGCCGCGCGGCGATCCCGCCGGAGCGCGGCCCCGACGCCCGCGCACAGGTACAGCGCCGCCGCCGGCGCTCCGAACGCGCCGGCGCCCAACGCGAGCGGCGGATGGGCGAGGCCGAGCGCGGCGGCCCCGACGCCCAGGGCCACGAGGTCGGCGTCCGGCACCCCACGGAGCACCATCGGGGACGTCTGGACCGCGAGGGCGGCGAGGCCAGCCGCCCACCACGGCGCCTCGGGCGCCCACACGCGCGCCAGGCGCCATGGGCCGAAGCCGGCGAGCCACACCGCGAGGAACACGACCACGCCGTACGCGAACGCGGGGTCGAACGCGCCGTTCGGCGGTGCCGGCAGGACGGCCTGGAGCGCCGCGAACGCGGGCGACGGGCTCGCGGGAGCCCCCCCGCCTCGGGCGAGCGCCGCGGCCGCGAGGGCCTCGAACAACGCGTCGGCCTCCACCCCCGGCGCGCGGAACTTCCCGACCGTCCGGCCGATCCACGCGGCGGGGAGCACGAGGCACACCAGCGCCGCACCGCAGTCCGCGGCGCGTGCGTTCACGGCAGGGAGCCCGGGTTGTCCGCCGAGCACGCCTCTCCCCCGCAGAAGTGTTCCACCGAACCCGGGTCGGACGCGTCGAAGAACCGCAAGGTCTGCGCGAGGGCGCCGTCCCACGTGCGCGGCAGGTCGTGCGCGCCCGTGCGGACCGCGGGCCGGTTCTCTTCGCCCGGCAGCGCGACCTGCGGATCGAACTGGGTCGCGATGGGCCCGCGCGCCGGCAGGTCCACGAGCTCCACGCCCCAGGGGGTGGTGACGTTCGGACCCGCGATCGGCGCGCCGACGCTTCGAAGGAGCAGCTCGGTCGTGATGTTCGGCACCTGCTCGTCGCCGATGGACTCCTGCCAGAGGATCGACCGACCCCGCAGCGCTTCGGCGTGCGCCGCGGGATCGACGGGGTCCCAATAGAGCTGGAGCAGCGCGTAGGCGAGCTGGCGATCGTAGGGATCCGGCAGGTCTTGACGCACGAGGAGCTCGAAGGGCGGCCAGTTGCTGGAGCGCTCCAGCATCGTCGTCCACGCGCTGCCACCGACGTGGAGCACCGCGTGATCGATGCCGTCCTGGTTCGCGAGGGTCACGGCTCCTTCGATGCCGCCGAGCGAGATGCCGTACCAGTAGGTCCGCGTCGGATCCGCTTTGCCTTCGAAGATCGGATCGTCGAGCAGGGCCCCCTCGGTGACGAGGCGCACGAGCCCGACGGTGTTCGCCACGCCCTGGGTGAGCCGGTCGGTGATCTCGGGGAAACGCCCGATGTCCCCCGCGGCCTCGACGGTGTCCGCCTGGTCGGCGAACGTGAGGCCCCGCCAGGTCGTCGCCACGACGATCGCCGGGAGCCGCTCCGCGAGCGCGATGAGGTTCGAGGCGTCGTCCTCGCTCTCGAGGTACCGCGAGGGCTTGCTGAGGATCCCGTGCCCGAACACGAGCACGGGGACGCTGCCCGGCGCCGCCGTGCGCGCGGCGCCCGGGATGTGCACGTAGAGCGTCGCCTCCGCGGTCCCCTGGGCCGCCGGACCGCTCGCGCCGATGACGAAGCGCCGATCGTCCTCGAGCCAATTCGGCACCGTGAAGGTCCCTTCGGCCTGTCGCCACACCCCCGCGGGCACGTCGTCCGCGTCGACGTCCACGTCTCGCACCTCGTCGAAGGTCCACGTCGCGGGCACGCCGACCTGCGCCGCGAGGTCGCGCGTCAGCGCCCCGCCGTCCCCGACGGGGAAGTCCCACGCGAGCGCCACGTCGGAGTAGCCGAGGCCCGAGAGCGTGTCGTCGAGCGCGGCCACCGCAGGATCCGACGCCTTCGCGGCCGCCCACTCCTCGAGGACGAGCGGCGCGCCCGCCGCGTCGCGGAGCGCGGAGGTCAACACCACGGCCACCCGGTGGCCGACCGGCATCGCCACCTGCGGCCGCACGAGCAGCGCTTGACGCTCGGGCGCGTCGACGACGTCCGGATGCGCGTCGAGCTCGGCGAAGCAGGCGATCTCTGTGCCGGAGTCGAGATCGACCATACGAACGGCCCCGCCGAGCCCGAGGGACGCCTGGCCCCCGACCGAGGCAGGGTCGAGCCGCACCGGGAGCAGCACCACCGCGGGCTGCACCGGCGAGAACCCGCCTCGAACGCGCAGGCGTTCGGTGTCGAAGGGCGTCTCGGCGGCGGGGACGAGCGCCGCGGGGATCGTGACCTCGCCGTCGACGACGAGCCCGGCGTTCGGAAAAGGGTTGAGCGGACCGTCCCCGAGGAGCCCGGCCGCGGGATCCGCGGCGGCCTCCTCGGGGCGACACGCGAGCAGGGCGAGCGCGACCAGGGGGAGCATCAGCGAACCTCCGCGGAAGGCGGCGCGTCGTCCCACGCGAGCGCCGCGACGAATCGGGTGCGCACCAGCGCGCCCCCTGCGTGCCGGTGCAGCCAGGCGGCCGCCGACACCAGCGTGTCCGTCGACCCGCCCCCGAAGGCCGGGGACACCTCGGGGCGCGCCTGCATCGCGAGCGTGCGCGAGACCGGTGAGTACATGGCCGCGGTCATCGCCTTGTCCAGCGCGGTCCGCACCCGCGCGGCGTCGCGCGGCAGAAGGCCCCGCCGGAGCGCCTCGTCGAAGCAGTCGGCGCGCAGCGCGGCGGCAGCCATGCCGTCGATCGCATCCTTGATCGTCAGGAAGTACAGGACGGTGCGCAGGAGCTTGCGGAAGGGCCACACGATCGCCACCCAAAGGCACCCGCCCAGGAGGTTCATCGGGTCGGTCGTGAGGATCGACAGCGCGGCGTCGTCGAGCTCGACCCCGCGATCGGCCGCGAGCGCCTCGTACATCCGTCGGCGGACCTGACGTTCCGCCCAGGTGTCGACGAGCGGCAACGGGATGAGCGCGCACAGGCCGCTCATGACGATGAAGGTCGCGACGATCGGCCTCATCATGGCGCCCGCGGCGCCGGCGGCCGGGCGCGCTCCCCCGCGACGAGGACCGCGGCGGCGCGCTCGGGATCGCTCGCGGCGATCGCCATCCAGCCGAGGTTGGCGTCCCGCTCCACAAAAATCCACAGTGGACCTCGATCGTCCTCGAAGCCGAGCGTGACGAGCTTCGCAGGCGGGTCGGCGTCCACCGTGCGACCGAGCGCGACGAGGGTGCCGGTGGCGGCGCCCGGGG
Organism: Klebsiella pneumoniae; assembly: GCA_945862325.1. GTDB lineage: Bacteria > Myxococcota_A > UBA796 > UBA796 > SXON01 > CAMAXZ01. The sequence continues at coordinate 3,842 of CAMAXZ010000015.1, read as the reverse complement.
CGGTGTCGAGCCGCGCCCACCCCACCATCCGGCCGCCCTCCCACGGGAGCGACGCGCCGGGCTGGTAGGCGTCGGCGTCCCCGCGCGAGCGGCTGCGGCCGACCGCCGCGATGGCCGGCGGGGTCAACACGCGCTCGGCGCCCGCCATGAGCGTCGCCATGTCCTCGAAGGGGCGGTCGACCGCGCGGCGCCCCAGCTTGGGACGGGCGTCCAACAAGCGCGCGGCGGCGACCGCCTCGCTCACGAAGCCCATCGTGAGATGGGCCTCGGCCCCCACGCGCCGCATGATCACCGGCACGAGCGGATGCTCGGGGTCGAAGGACGGCGTGCCCATCTCGGTGGCGGCGGCCGCCGCGGCCCGGGGATCGCCCGCGCGGAGGAGCGCCTCGGGGTCGGGCGCCGGGGCGCACGCGAGCAACCACCACATCATCCGAAGTCGCCTATCGCGGCGCGGGCGCTCGTCTCCGGCCCCGCCTTCGATTAGGCCGGCGGGCGATGGACCCCGTCGAGCGCATCGGGACGCCACGAGCCGGCGCGCTCGTGTTCACCTGCGAACACGCCTCCAACCGGGTGCCGCCGCCCTGGCGCCGCTCGCGCGCGGACGCCGCGTTGCTGCTCGATCATTGGGGTTGGGACATCGGCGCGGCCGCCGTGACGCGCCACCTCGTCGCGCGCCTGGGCGGCGCCGGCGTCCTGTCGCGCTACAGCCGACTGCTCTGCGACGTCAATCGCGCGCCGGACGACCCCACGCTCGTCCTCCAGCGCTGCGACAATGCCGTCGTGAGCTTCAACCGGCGGTACGACCGCGCGGAGCGCGTCGCTCGGTTCCACACCCCCTTCCACGCGGCGGTCGACGCGGCGATGGCGGCGGCCCGGCCACGCTTCCTCGTGTCCATCCACAGCTTCACGCCCGTGTTTCGCGGGCACGTCCGCCCGATGGACGCGGGCGTGCTCTACGACGCGCACGACGCGGCGGCGGCGCGCCTGGTCGACGCGATGCGCGTGGAGGGTTTCGCGTGCGCGCACAACGAGCCCTATTCAGGGAAGGACGGGCTGATCTACAGCCCGGCCCGCCACGGCGTGCGCCACGACGTCCCGTACCTCGAGCTCGAGCTCCGGCAGGATCGTGTCGGCACGCCGGCGCGCGCGGTCGCGGAGGCCGAGCGGGTGGCGCGGGCGCTCGTGGCCGCGGGCATCGCCGGCTGACCGCCCCTCACCCGCCGAACGGCAGGTCCCGCACGATCGCGCCGACGGCGCGCTCCCCGGCGTGCACCGTCACCCGCATCCCCGGCGTCCAGGCTCGCTTCCTCAGCACCGCGAGCACCCTCACCCTGCCGCCGTCCCGCACGGCGGAGAACGTCTCCCCGACCGGGTCGTCGCCGTCGCGGACCTCCGCCCCACGCGGCGGCAGCGCGTCCTCCTCGAGCTCGAGGCCCCACAGCTTGCGCGTGACCTGGCCCATGACGTCGATGCGGTTGATGATCTCCTGCCCGATGTAGCAGCCTTTCTCGAAGCTCCCGACCGACTCGACCAGCCGGAGCTCGTGGATGAGGCTCTTCTCGGTCATGTCGACGGGCCACCGGGGGTGCCCCGCCTCGACACGTAGGATCTCCGCCGCCTCTCGGCCGATGGCGACAGCCCCCGCGGCCCGCAGCCCCTCCCACACCGCGACCACGGCGTGGCGCGGCACGAGCAGCTCGAAGCCACCCGCGACGGTTCGCGCGCGGCGGGCGATCCGCAGTGGCGGGTCGCCCGCGACCGACGCGAGGGCCCCCTCGGCGTCGGGGACCGGCAGGCCGGAGGCGCGCGCGACGTCCGCGGCGGCGGGCCCTTGCAGGCCGAGGACGTGCCAGTCGTCGGACTCGTCCACGAGCTCCACGTCGTCGAACACGAGGTACTTGCCGTAGCGGGTCGTGAACGCGTCGGCGGTGACGCCGTCGAGTACGACGACGAACCCGTGCGGCGCGACGCACCAGAGGTCGAGAAGGCCGAGCACGCGGGCGCGCTCGTCGACCATGGCGTGCCGATTGGCGCGGTCGACGGGCAGATCGCGCACGTTGTTCGTGAACATGCCGTTGCAGAAGCGGCGCGCGTCCGGCCCCGCGAGGGACAGCACGGCCGCGTCGGCGCGGTCGACGAGCGCGGCCCCCTCACGACCGGCGGCGACCTCCGCGGGGAGGGAGCCGAAGTGGGCGGGGAGCAGCCAGCCGTCGAACGTCTCGAAGGTGGCGCCGGACGCCGCGGCGGCGGCGAACAACGAGGTCTTGCGCATGCCCGTTCGACTATCCGTTCGGCGGGCCCGAGCGGCGGCGGCGCTGCTCCTCGTGGTGGGCATCCTCCAGCTTGGTAAGGCTGGCCGTAGCCTGGACCCCGCGACGTGGCGCCGGAGGGATGCCGGCGACCTGGGCGTGCTCGGGCGGACGCGGGCGCATGGCGATCGACGCCGCGACCAGGACGACGAGGAACGCCCCGACGCAGCAGCAACCCGCGCCGAGCGCGGACGCCAGCAGCATCGGGTCGAAGCCGACGGAGTCCACCCACCCCCCTCGCTGGGCCGGTATCACGGCGTGCGCGCGGTTATCGGCCACGAGATGACCTCCCCTCCCCTCGAGCTGCGGATCGCCGTCGGCGCGGTCGGCGCCCTCCTCCTCCTGGTCGGCGCGCGCGTGTACCGCTTCATGGTCGTCGCCCCCGGCCTTCTCGGCGGCGCGATGGGCGTCTGGCTGGCGAACGAGCGCTTCGACCTCGATCTCCAGGGCAACGCGCTCTTGGCCACCGCCGCCGTGGCCGCCGCGATCGGCGCGTTCGTCTGCCACTACGCCGAGCGGGTGGCGATCGTCCTGCTGGGCGTGGGGGTGGGCGTCGCCGGGACCGTGGCCGCCCTGCCGTTCGCGCCGGCCGACTGGTGGTGGCTCCCGCTGGCGGGCGCGCTCGTCGGCGGGCTGCTCGCCGCGCCGGTGTTCCGCTTCTTCCTCCCCTTGCTGACCGCGGGGAGCGGCGGCGCGGCGGTCGTGTGGGCGCTCGGATGGCCCGCGTCGCCCTGGGGGATCGGCGCCCTCACCGTGCTCGGCGTGGCGGTGCAGCTCCTGCTCGGGCGAGGCGCCGCGCCGGGCCGCAAGGGCGCCGCGAAACCGAACAAGAAAGAGAAGAAGGCCAAGAAGACGGGATGACGGGGCGCGCCCGTCGGGCGCGATCAGCCGGACGCGGCGCCCAGCAGGCCGACGTACATCGCGTCGACGTCGAGGTGCAGGGCCACGCTCGCGAGCTCCGCGCGGCCGCCGGCCCCGTAGCTCCGCAACCGCCAGGAACCATCGGATTCTCGGCGGAACACCTCGATGATCGGCCGCGACTGCGTCACGAACACGACCTCCTGGACGCTCGCGAGGCCGCGGTAGGACTCGAACTTGCGGCCGCGGTCGAACCCCTCGGTGGAGGGCGAGAGCACCTCGCAGACGATCGTGGGGTTGGTGCAGGCGTTGCGGTCCGTCGTCGGGGGGACGACCGGGCCGCAGACCACGACCGCGTCGGCGTACGCGGCGGTGCCCTCGTCCGGGAAGTAGATCCGAAGGTCCGGACCGTACGCCGCGCACGCGCCTTCGAGCCCTTGATCCAGGCGTGCGATCAAGCGGGCCTGGAGGCGCGCGTGCGCCGGCGATGCGCCCGCCATCGCGAAGAGCGCGCCGTCGATGTAGGCGTGCCGCTCGGCGCTCGCCTCCTCGAAGGTGAGGTACTCCTCGTACGTCATGCGGCGTTGTGCAGCGAGTCCCATGCGCACATCCTACCCGATGTAAGCGCCGGCCACGACGTACGAACCCATGTTCACGGACGCGCCCGGGGCGCGC
>CAMAXZ010000014.1 GCA_945862325.1 Klebsiella pneumoniae | reverse complement strand
TCACGTTCACCGGCGGCGCGTCCCAGGCCGCGGGGACCTCGTCCGGCCAGGCGGGGGTGAGCGGGGTTCGCGCCGAGGGGGGAACCAGGACGAGCTCCGGGTCGGCGGGCTCGTCGCCGGTGGCCGCCCGGGCCGACCCGAAGGACCCGAGCGCCGTGCCCACGAGCACAGCGAGGAGCAAGGCTCGAGGACGAAGCACGGGCGCAGTGTAGCGCCCTCACGGTGCGTCGCGCCGACGCGATTGTTATCCCCGGGACGGAGTTCCCATGACCCCTGGATCCATCCTCGCTGTGCTCGCGCTCGTCGGTTGTGGAGACAAACCCGAGCCTCCGAAGCCGGACGCCGCGGGTCGTCTCGCCCCGATACCCGCGCCGGCCGCGCCGGTGCAAGAGCCCCTGGTGGGAGGTCCCTACCCGACCCTGCTGCTCGCGCAGGCCCAATTCTCGAAGGGGCCGGACGGCAAGGCGAAGCCCGGCGCCGCGTTGGTGACCCTCTGGCGCCAGACGCCGGACGGCTGGAAGTCCTCCAAGCTCGAGGACGGCGCGAGCAACGTGTTCCACAAGGCCATGGCGCACGAAGGCGCGATCTACACGATCGGCGCGGAGGACGCCTGGCTGAAGCGTTGGCGCTTCGAGGAAGGCACGTGGCGGAGCGAAGGCCTCTGGAACCCGAGCTGGGGCGGTAAGTTCGATCGCATCCGCGATCTCGAGATCGGCGACGTCGACCACGACGGCAAGGACGACCTCGTCATGGCTACCCACGACTTCGGCGTCGTCGCGGTCGGCCGGTTCGACACGGAGGGCAAGCTCGTCGTGACCGAGCTCGACCGCGCGGCCGACACCTTCGTCCACGAGATCGAGGTCGGCGACATCGACGGCGACGGCAAGAAGGAGTTCTTCGCGACCCCCACCGGACGGAACCGGTCGAGCGGCGAGAGCCAGCCGGGCGACGTGGTCATGTACCGATGGGACGGCACCACCTTCGTGCGCACCGTGGTCGAGCACTTCGAGGGCCGCCACGCGAAGGAGCTGCTCGCGACCGACGTCGACGGCGACGGGAAGTCCGAGTTCTACGGCGTGATCGAGGCCGAGACGAAGATCGAGGGCGGAAAGCCCGTGGTGTCGGTGCCCGTCGAGGTGCGCCAGTACCTCCTCCAGAAGGACGGCACCTTCAAGGCGGAGGTCCGCCTCGTCATCGAGGATCGGCAGACGCGCTTCCTCGTGCCCGGCGACTTCGATCACGACGGGGACGTCGACCTCATCGCCGCCGCGATGGACTCCGGGTTGTGGATCGCACGCACGAGCGCGGACGGGAAGTGGGTGTCCGAGGTCATCGACCGCGCCTCGAGCGGGTACGAGCACGCCGCGTGGGGCGCGGACCTGGACGGCGACGGCAAGCTCGAGCTGTACGTCGCCGCCGACAACCAGAAGGAGCTTCGCCGCTACCTTTGGGACGCGGGGACGAAGAGCTTCGTGCGTACGCCCATCGGCCCCATCCCCGCCGCGTCGATCACCTGGAACATCACCAGCACGGCCATCTGAGGCCGCGCGCTCAGAGGCGCGAAGGCCCGCCAGTGTAGAGCCGCAGGGCGTACTCGCGGACCATCCGATCCGTGTGGAAGGCGTGCACGCAGGTCTCGAGGCTGCGCCGCGCGGTGGCGACCCAATCGGCGGGGACGGCCCCCGCGCCGCGCCGGTAGAATCGAGGGACGACCTCGTCTTCCAGCACGGTGTACAAGCTCTCCGCGTCGGCCGCGTCCTGCTCTTCCGAGGTCACGTAGTCCCGCTCGTCACCGATGGCCCAGCCGTTGGTGCCATCGAACGCCTCCGGCCACCAACCGTCGAGCACCGACAGGTTGATACCGAGGTTCAACGGAACCTTCATGCCGCTGGTACCGCTGGCCTCGCGGGGGCGACGCGGGTTGTTGAGCCACACGTCGACCCCCTGAACCAATCGCCGCGCCAGCTTGATGTCGTAGTCGGCGAGGAACACGACGCGCCCGCGGAAACGATCGTCGCGGGTCCAGCGGATCACGTCGCGGACGATGCCCTGCCCCGCGGCGTCCCGTGGGTGCGCCTTCCCGGCGAACAGGAGCTGCACCGGCCGATCGGCGGACTCGAGCAGCGCGCGGAGGCGATCGGGCTCGGAGAAGATGAGGTTGCCGCGCTTGTACGGCGCGAACCGCCGCGCGAACCCGATCGTCAACGCGTCGGCGTCGAGCCAGGAGCGCCCGACCTCCCGCCGCGCGCTCTCGATGAGGTTCGCCCGGAGCCGGCAACGCATCGACCACAGGCGCTCGTCGGGCACGCCCGAGAGATCGACCGGCGCGCCGTCACGCCAGCCGGGGTTCGTCGCGTCGAGGAGGTCCTGCACGGACGCGTGCATCCACGAGGGGACGTGCACGCCGTTGGTGACGTGGGTGATCGGCACGTCGGCGGCGTCGACCTTCGGCCACAGGTCCTTCCACATCTTTCGCGTGACGACGCCGTGCAGCGCGCTCACGGCGTTGCTCGCCCGCGCACCCCGAAGCGCGAGCACGGTCATGCACAACGGCTCCTGCACGTCCCCCGGCGTGACCCGGCCGAGATCCATGAACGCGCCCTCGCGGAGCCCCATCTGCTCCCGCAGGCCGCCGAGGACCTCCTTCTTGAGGTCCCAGTGGAAACGGTCGTGCCCCGCGCTCACGGGGGTGTGGGTCGTGAACACGAACTGCTCGCGGGCGACCCGGAAGGCCGCCTCGGCCCCGAGCGTCGGCTTCGCCGCGAGCACCTCGCGCCACCGCTCGACGACGGCGAAGGCGCAATGGCCCTCGTTCATATGGAAGACGCCCGGCGCGATGCCGAGGGCCCGCAGCGCGCGCACGCCGCCGATGCCGAGCAGCACCTCCTGCGCGATGCGCGTGGCCTCGTCGCCCCCGTAGAGCTGTTGCGACAGGGCGCGATGTTCCGCTCGGTTGCCCTCGACGTCGCTGTCGAGCAGCAGCAGGCGGGCCCGGCCGACCGCGACCTCCCACACCGCGGCCCGGTAGCTGTGGTGCCCGTGCGGGACCTCGACCGTGACGTCGAGGCGCCGGAGCGGCAGGTGCTCCAAGGGCACCGGCGGGTACGCCACCGCCTGGCGGCCGTTGGCGATGACCTGCTTGAAGTACCCCTCCCGGTACAGCAGCCCGACGCCCACGAACGGAACACCAAGGTCGGACGCCGACTTCATGTGGTCGCCCGCCAGCACTCCGAGCCCGCCGGAGTAGATCGGCAGGGACTCGTGGAGCGCGAACTCCATCGAGAAGTACGCGACCGGCCCCGCGAGCGGCGGCAGGTGCTGGGCCGCCCACGTGTCACCGGCCTGAAGGTACGCGCGCAGCTTGCGCTCCACCGAGGCGAGCGCCTCCGCGTGGGGCTGGAGCGCCTCGTCGGTCACCTCTTCGAGCAAGGCGAGCGGGTTGTGCCCCACCTCCTCCCACCGCTCGAAGTCCACTGCGGTGAACAACCGCACGGCGTCCGCGTTCCAGCACCACCACAGGTTCTGCGCCAATGCCTCGAACCGCGCGCGGATGTCCATGGGCCCTCCCAGACCCAGGGTCCTATCCACGCCGACGGCGCGGCGCCGTGACACCTGTGCGGGCTCGCCCGCCCCCGGGCCCGGTTAACCGCGCCCCATCGCAGGACCCCTCTGATGCGCAGCGTCCCCGCGCCCTACCGAAAGCGCCAACTCCTCGTCTGCACCAACCGCCGCGATCCCGACACCCCGAAGCCGAGCTGCGCCGGAAACGGTGGGATGGACCTTCGCGATCGCCTGAAGGTGAAGATCAAGGAGCGAGGCCTGAAAGGTACGGTGGTCGTGACCGGCACGAGCTGCCTGGACCTCTGCCCGGCGGCCGGCTGCATGATCGGCTTTCAGCCGGACGGCGAGTTCTTCGTGGTCCCCACCGACGAAGCCGGGGACGAAGCGCTGATCGAGCGCCTGCTCGGCTGAGCTCAGAGACGGCGGTGCGCGGCCACCGGCATCGACGCGCGGACGCGTCGCACGCTCTCCAGGTCGATCTCGGCGAGGCAGATGCCCTCGCCGTCAGGGCGCTCGGCGACCACCACCCCCCACGGGTCCGCGATCAGGCTGTGCCCGTAGCTGTGGCGCAGCCCGCCGGTGTCGTGGCGGCCCTCCTGCGCGGGGGCGAGCACCCACGCCTGCCCCTCGATGGCACGGGCGCGGAGGAGCGGGTGCCAATGATCGCGCCCCGTGTGCAGGGTGAACGCGCTCGGCACCGTGAGCACCTCGGCGCCCGCATCGACGAGACGCCGGTAGAGCTCGGGAAAGCGGAGGTCGTAGCAGATGCTCATCCCGATGTTGCCGAGCGCCGTGCGGGCCACCACGACCGCGTCGCCGGGCGCGACGAACGCGGACTCTCGGAGCTCGGGGCCCCCGGGGATCGACACGTCGAAGAGGTGGATCTTTCGGTAGGCGGCGATGATCTCGCCGTCTGGCCCGAACAGCACCGAGGTGTTGTAGCAGCGCTTCGCGTCGCAGCGCTCCGCGACGCTGCCGACGAGCAGGTGCACCCGCAGCCGCCGAGCGACGGCGCCGAGCGCGCGGTGGGTGGGGCCGTCCAGCGGCTCCGCGAGCGCCACCTTTTCGTCGGAGGGACCGAGGAAGGTGGTGTTCTCCGGCGTCGCGACGAGCGCCGCGCCCGAGGCGGCCGCGCGCGCCACGAGGGCCTCCACGCGCGCGATGTTGTCCCGGATCTCGGGGCCAGAACGGAGCTGAACGCAGGCGGCGACGTACATGGCGAGATTTCCTGCTATCGTGCGACCGGAGGACCGCCATGACCCGACACGCCCTTCCCCTCCTCGCCCTCGCGCTCGCCGCCTGCGGCGGCGATCAGAAGGTCGGCGTCTACAACGCGCCGCCCACGGTCGGGATCACCGCGCCCACGGACGGCAGCGCGGTCGACGAAGACACGCTGGTGAGCTTCCAGGCGCAGGTCAACGACGACCAGACCGACCCGCCCAACCTCGCGCTGCGCTGGTCGAGCGACCTGCAGGGCATCCTCTCCGAGACCGACCCCGCCGACATCGGCGGCGTCGCGCTGTTCGCGACGGCGAACCTCGACGTGGGCAACCACACGATCACCCTCATGGTGACGGACGAATCCGGCGAGCAGGCCTCCGACGTCATCAGCCTGACCGTCAACGACGTCCCGGACAACCCGACCATCCGCATCGTGCACCCGGTCGCGGGCGAGGCGGGCGCGGAAGGGGAGGCGTTCGAGTTCGTCGTGAGCGTGGCGGACGAGCAGCAGGCCCCCGAGACCCTCCTCGTCAGCTTCGAGAGCGACCTCGACGGCGTGTTCTGCGAGCCCACCCCGGACACGATCGGCGTCACCGCGTGCGAGCAGGCGTTGACCCCCGGCGACCACCGCCTCACGTTCCGGGTCACCGACCAGGACGGCCTGTACGCGGTGGAGGAGTACTACTTCACCGTCATCTCCGCCTCGATGATCGACGACGACGGCGACGGTTGGACCGAGGTGCAGGGCGACTGCAACGACGGCGATGCCAGCGTGAACCCGGGCGCCGCCGAGTTCTACAACGACCGCGACGACGACTGCGACGGCCTCGTGGACAACGGCACCGTCGGATACGACGACGACGGCGACGGCATGTCGGAGATCGAGGGCGACTGCGACGACGCCGACCCCACCGCGTACAACGGCGCCGTCGAGACCTGCGACGGCGTCGACGACGACTGCGACACCACGGTCGACGAGACGACCGAGTGCTACGACGACGACGGCGACGGCTACGCGGAGACGACCGGCGACTGCGACGACAGCTACGCCTCGTCCTTCCCCAGCGCCGGCGAGCTGGAAGACGGCCGCGACAACGACTGCGACGGCATCGTCGACGAAGGCACCAACGCCTACGACGACGACGGCGACGGCTGGACCGAGAACGGCGGCGACTGCAACGACGCCGTGGCGTCGATCTACCCGGGCGCCAGCGAGACGTGCAGCGGGTACGACGACGACTGTGACGGCGAGACCGACGAGCGCGACGCCAGCGGGTGCTTCACCTACTACTACGACTACGATGGCGACGGGTACGGCAGCTCGTCGGTGTCCGGCCGCTGCCTGTGCGCGCCCGACGGCTACTACGACGTGGCCAACAACACCGACTGCTACGACTACAACTCCGGCGCGAACCCCTCCGCCACCAGCTACTCCTCCAGCTCCCGCGGCGACGGCAGCTACGACTGGAACTGCGACGGGTCCCAGAGCAAGTACTACACCGACACGGGCTCGTGCTCATGGTCGTTGTTCTCCTGCAGCGCGGCTGACGAAGGCTGGGACAGCACCAACCCGGCGTGCGGGTCGTCCGCAAGCTGGGTGTACGACTGCGAGTCCTGCGGGTTCCTGTGGACCTCCTGCTGTGACATCACGACGAGCCGGACACAGATCTGCCTCTGAGCCCCGGAAGGTGTCCGCGGCTCTTGACGCCGCGCCCGCTCTGGATCATACAGTCCGGATGCAGACCGGGAACGTCCAGGCCCGCCTCCGCGCCCGCGGCTCGTCCATGACGGCACAACGTAGGGCCATCCTGCACTTTCTCGATGGCAACGTCGACCATCCGACCGCGGCGGAGATCTTCGAGGCGGTGACCCGCGAACACCCCGTCACCAGCCGCGCCACGGTGTACAACACACTGGCCCTCCTCGAGGAGGTCGGCGCCGTACGGGTGCTCCGCGAAGCCGGCCTCGAAGCGCGGTTCGACCCCAACACCTCCCCGCATCACCACCTGCACTGCCAACGCTGCGGCCGCATCGAGGATGTTCCCGCGGACGCCGTCGAGGTCCGCGTGAACGGAGCGGTCGTCAGCGGGCACGTGCGCATCGACGGGCGCTGCGCCGCCTGCTAGGTCCGGTCCGTCGGGGCGGGCTCGTCCAGAACCGCGCCGAGCTGAAGCAGGGCGACCGCGCCCAGGAGCACGCCGAGCCAGAGCGTGGCGAGGCGGATGAGGATCGCGCTCGCGAGCGCCACCGACCGATCGACCCCGGGAATCAGCGCCTCCGCCCACACCACGAGCGCGCCGTCCGCCACGCCGAGGCCGCCAGGGAGCGGCGTGGCGCCGCCCGCGACCGTCGCGAACGCGTAGATGAAGGTGCACGCCTCGAGCGACGCGTCGATTCCGAAGCCCTTGAACATGAGCCAGTAGCCCACACACTCGCCGCCCCACGCGAGGAAGCTCGCGCCGACGGTCAGCAGGAACGGGACCGGCGCCACGCAGGTGCGCATCGCCAGGTACATCTCTTCGAGCCGCGTCGCGATCCGCCCCACCCCGGGGATGCGGGCGATCAACCGAAGGATGCCGAGTGAAAGGCCCCGATGCGCGAGCACGCCGAGCCCGACGGCCAGCACCGCCACGGGGCCCCAGACGTAGGCCACCGAGTCGCCCGCGAACCGACCGACCGAGATCGACGCGAGCCCGAGGCAGGCGATCGCGTCCGTCAGGCGCTCGGTCACGAGCACCGGCAGGGTCTGGTGCATCGGCACGCCGGTGCGGACCCGCACGAGGTAGGGCTTCAGCAGCTCCCCCGCCTTCGCCGGCGAGATCACCATCGCGAGACCCGCCAAGAAGATCGTGGCGTTTTCGCGCAGGGAGATCACCACGCCGACGCGGCGCAGCAGGTACTGCCACTTCCAGAAGCGCAGCCCGTAGTTGAGCAGGGTGAGGAGGATGGCCGGGATGTACAGGGGCCACCAGAAGATCGTCAGGGCCGCGCGCATGTCGTCCAGGCCCGCCCAGATGGACGCTCCGAGGTAGATCAGCGCCGCGCCGGCCATGCCCCAGAGCAGCCACGTCCGAAAGCGCCCGAGCAGGTCCCGCGGCGGAGACTCGGGTGGATTCACGGGGAGCGCAGCCGATAGATGCGAAGCGTCGGCCCCATGCGGCCGAAGGCGCCGAAGCCCGCCACGGGCGCGTAGAACGCGTCCTGTTGATCGAATCGGGCAGCGTCGGGCGGGGCCACGGTGGCGATCTCCTCGTGGGCGAGGTCGTAGCGCGCCGCCGCCAGCTCGGCGACGGCAGCGGGCACCGCGGCGTAGTGCGCGAGGGGGTAGTCCTCGAGCATGAGCCAAGCGGGTGGCGCCGCGACGACGTCCTCGGGCGCCACCGTGGAGGCGAAGTCGATCCCCGCCTTGTCCACGAGCACCACGTCGTACATCGGGCGGTCGCGCCGATACCACTTCAGGTCGTCGGGCTTCCGAAACCCGGCGGCGTCGCTCCGGGAGGCCTTCGCCGCGTACTCGCGCGTCTGGTTCACCACGTTCCGTTGGAGCATCGGCGCGCCGGTGTACGCGCCGGCGTGCACGATCCGCGCGTCGGACGGTACGTTCGCCTCGATCCAAGCGCCCATCGCCGCGCGGGTGTCACCCGCGGCCATCAACCGTGTGACCTCGAGGCTCGCCCACGCGGTGGGCGCGCCGACGAGCACGAGCAGGGGGATGCGCGCCCACCGCGGCCGCGCCGAGGCGACGGCGAGCCCCGCCGCGGCGCAGAGCGCCGGGACGACCGGCAACACGTACCGGTAGAAGGCGGTCTCTCCGCGCCCCATGGCGAGCAGCCACACGACCGGGAAGGTGGCCAGCACCAACCCGACGCGCCACTCCCGCACGACCGCGGCCACGAGGCCGAGCACCCCCGCCAGGAGGAGCGGCCAGCCCATGCCGTCCGGCAGGCTGCGCGTGAGGTGGTGGACGAGCGCGTTGCCGACGTCGACGTGGTGGCCCTCCGCGAGATGGGACATCTCGAACGAGAAGTCTTTCCAGAACGTCGGGAAGTCGAGGAGCACGAACGGCGAGCCGGCCACGAACGCGATCGCGCTGGCGGCCGTCGCCGCTCCGGCGCGGGCGACGAAGGGCTTGCCGCACACGAGCGCGGCCACCAGGACCGGGGCCAAGGCGAGTCCGCCGTTGTACTTCACGCTCGCGGCGAGGCCCGCGAACACTCCGGCCCACGCCGCGGCGGACACGGTGCCCGTACGAACAAGGATCAACGCGGTGAACCACGCGGCCGTGGTCAACGTCGCGAGGGTTGCGTCCGTGACGCCGAAGTGACTGTCGCGCACGTGCAGGAAGCAGACGGCGAGCAATGCGGCGCCCCACACGCGACCGGGCGCCGCGCCGAGCAGCGCCACACACGCGACCCCCGCCGCCGCGCTCCAGGCGCGCATCAGCAGGCGAAAGGACGTGTCCGCGGCGAAGAACGACCGAAGGAAGTCCTCTTGCCCATCGAACAACCCGAGGGCCTTCCCCACGACGTACCAGGCCCCGAACATCACGAACACCAGGTACTTGAACAACGACGGGTAGTTGAACGAGTGCGGGTTGAGGTCGCCGGTGCCGAATTTCATCGCCTGGAACGCGATCGTCATCTCGTCCGGGCGGGCCTCCGCCATCGGAAGGCCGAAGTCCAGCCCGCGCGTCCGCAGCGCGGCCGCGATCACGACGACGACGACGAGCGCGATCAGCTCGTTGCGTTCAGACGGCTTCACGGGTGTACTCCGGTCACGGTCGCGATAACCTCCGCGTTCGAGAGAGGGCACATGCCACGTTTCCGCGTCGCCACTCGTGGCGAAGGTTCCGTCGAGGTCGAGGCCTCGAACTGGCTCAGCGCCCTCGGCGAAGGGGTCGCGCAGCTCGGGTCCCACGGCCCGCTCGACCGCATCGCGTGCGAGGCCCTGCCCAACGGCCAGGTGCTCGTGCGCGACGTGCGCAGCGGCCAGGGCTTCATCGTCCAGACCCTCGACGCCGACGAGTCCGAAGAGATGGTCGCGGAGATCGAGCCGGACGCGCTGCCGCTCCCGCTGCCCGAGGACACCGCGGACACCGCCGAGGTCGCGCGCCCCGCCACCCTGATGGACGAGGTCGACGAGATCATGCGCGCCGCGACCGACGAGGCCGCCATCCGCCACACCCTCGAGGCGCTCCGCGCGCTCGTCCCCGCGGAGGGCGCCTCGGTGATCCGCGTCCGCTCCGACGGAACGCTCGGCTTCGCGGCGGCCGCCGGCCCGGGAGCCGCCGCCCTTCAGGGCGTCAGCTTCTCGTCGTCCCAGGGGGTCGCGGGCTTCAGCGTGCGCCGGCGGGCCGCCGTCGCATTGTCGGAACCCTACGCCGATCCTCGGTTCTTCTCCAACGTCGACGCGGTCACCGGGGTGCGGACCCGGTCGCTGCTTTGCGTGCCGGTCGCGTTCGAGACGCGCGTCTTCGGCTGCATCGAAGCGGTCAACTCGGTGAACGCCCGCGGGTTCGGCGCGGAGGACATGGCGGACGCCGGCATCCTCGCCGACGCCCTCGCGCAGCGCCTCACCGCGGGCGGCCCGATCAGTTCACGCTGATCGACTTGAGCATCTTGCCCTTGAGGTCCTGCCGCAGGCGCTCCTGCAGGCGCGTGTACAGGGGGAAGTTCTCGGTCGCTTCTTCGCCGTAGCTGATCTCGCGGTCGTCCGGCTCGCGCACCGTGTGCTTGTAGAGCTGCAGATCCGTGGTCGACGCGTCGTCGAACGTGAGGCGCCAGACGTACGGCTCGGACGCCGTGCCCTTGGTACCGTCCTTCATCACCACCGTCGTGGTCGTGCGAAGCGAGCAGAAGTACATCCACGGGCTGAAGTCGGAAGAGTAGGTGCAGTCGACGTCGTCCGGGAGCTTGCCCGGGGCGACCGTGACCGACTTGACGTCCTTCCAGGCGACGGACTTCTCGGAGCTGCCGACGACGACCGCGATGGTCAGCTTCCGCGCTTCCTCGACCCACTCGTCTCCCCCGCTGAAGCTTGCGCTCCGCTCGATGCCCTGGAGCTTGCCGGCCTTCGTGGTGCCGTCGGCCCAGGTCACGGTGACGCCGAGCGCCGGGTCCACGTTCTTGACGACGCGCGGCGCCGGTGGCTCCTCGGGCACGGGCGCGGGCTCCGGCTCCGGCGCCGGCTCGGCCGCCGCGGGCGCGGGCGCGGGAGGGGGCGCCTCTTCCTTCTTGTTCTTCTTGCCGCCCTTCGCGGCGACCAGGCCGAGGCACAGGACGGGGATCATGAGGCGTCGGATCATCGTGGCTCCAGGAATCGGGTCGAACCAGTAACGGACTCAGCCGGCGCGTTCATCCCCGCGTGGCCTTGCCGCTTCGACGATCGCCACGACCGCTCCCATGCACACGATGAAGATCTGTTGCACACGCACGATCAGCGCCGTCGCGAGCGCCTCGGAGAGCTCGAGGTTGCCGACCGACACGAGCAGTCCGGCGAACATCGCGTCCCAGCCGACCTGCGAGCCCGGGAACGCGAACAGCGCGATCGCCCCCGCCGTCGACGCGGCGTAGGTGAACACGAGGCCGAGCGCGGACGGCGACGCCCCCAGTGCGGAAGCCGCGACGAAGATGCCCACGATCACGCAGAGGTGCCCGACGAGCGCCCACCCGAGCGCCAGCGCCCAGCGGGCCGCCGGCAAGCGCACCTGCGACGATAGGGCAGAAGCCAGCCGCCGAAGGGGAGCCCGCGCAGGCCCGGCGATCGACCACGAGGCGACCTGCTCGAGGAGGGCCGGCCGGAGCGACAACGCCCCCAACGCGACGGCCACGGTGGCGAGGCCGACCATCGCCGCCGCGACCCATTGCGCCATGCCGGGGGCGGGGACCACGCCGCCGAAGGCGTAGATCGCGGACGCGACGACGCCCGCGGAGAACAGTCCGAGCAACCGCGCGTACACGCTCGCCGCGAACGCCACCTCGGCCGCCACGCCGAAACGGCGCGCGGCGAGCCCGGCGGCGACGAACTCCCCCACGGGGCCCGGCAGCGCGTAGTTCGCGAGCGAGCCGATCATCAGGATTCCCGTCAGTGGCAACACCGCGACCTCTGCCGGCTTCGGCAGGAGCGTGCGCCACCGCAGCGCGAGGAACACCATGCCGACGGTCATGCCCGACACCCCGAGCAGCACGCCGACAGGGTCGGCACGCTGGCGCAGGGTCGCCACGGCGGCCTCGCTGACGGCGAGCTGCGACGCGGCGAACACGACGAGCGCGAGCACCACGAGGGCTACGAACGCCGCAAACAGCCCGCGCCGCGCGAGCTGGCCGGCGTCGGGCGCGCCGCTCACGTCAGAGCGAGAAGAACGGGTAGGTCGCGTCGCGCGTGAGCTCGAGGCACTGCGGCTGTAGCAGCTGGTCGATCGTCACCATGGTGCAGCCGCCGCACCCGCGGGAGGTGTCCGGAAACTCGATGCCGGTGTCGCCGGTGTCGCCGGTGTCCGCGCCCGTGTCGCCGGTGTCCGCACCGGTGTCCGCGCCCGTGTCGCCAGTGTCCGCACCGGTGTCCGCGCCCGTGTCCCCTGTGTCGGCGTCGACATCGGCGGGAAGGCGGACGCTGCCGAGCGACGTGTAGTCCAGGACCACCTCGTTCGCGCCGATCGCCACGAGGCTGCCGAAGGTGTGCGCGCCGAAGTCACACCCGTACAACTGCGACTGGAGGATGCGGCGCCCGTCAATCTGCGCCGTGCCCCATCCCTCGATGCCGACGGTGCCCCGGTGCTCGTCGACGACCACGAGCGAGTCCGCCTCGTAGTACACGTAGGCGGTCGTCGTGTCGATCCAGAAGCGCTTCTCGGGGACCGTGAGGCTCGTGAACTGCAGGTTCGACGACAGTCGACCACCAACCGACGACATGAAGACCGTGGACGTGAGGGTGCCGGTGGCCTCCCACCCCGCGTCGACCCCTTCCACCCGCAGGTTCTGCACGCGGATGTTCTCGGTGTCGTACTGCACCTCGACGGACGCGGAACCCTTCCACGCCACCCCGGCGCTGTCCGAGCACCCGGCGGTCGACGAGAACCCCTCCTCCGTCACGACCGGGCAGCTCCGGAAGTCCTCCACCTGCGCCTGCCTGACCGTCGAGTAGACGAGCCACGGCAGGTCGGCGGAGGCGGCGAACGCGAATTCCGGCACGGTCTCCGTCGTGAATTCCCCGGGCTCGGCGGGGATCCACGCGGGGCGACCGGTGCACGCGATCGCGAGCGCCAGCAGCATCACTTGCCCCTCCCGCTGGCGGCGGAGCCGTCCTCGGCTTCGTCGGTGGTCGCCTTCTCGACGTTCAAGCGGAGAGCCTCGGCCTCCGCCCCGCTGATGGGGTAGGTCGCGCCTTGCGCGGACGCGCGGGCCCGATCGGCCTGGACGTCGAACGCGGCGTGAAACGCGCGGCCGTGATCGTGTTGGAGGTGAGCGGGGGAGCCGCAGGCGAGGAACAGGGTGTAGAACAGCATCACGAGGGTTCCTCCGAGAGAAGTCGAGCGAGGGCGTCCCCCGCCTGTGGGTGGTCCGGGCGCGCGGCCACCGCTGCCTGGTACTGGGTGATGGCCGAGCCGCGGTCGCCGCGGAGCTCGCACGCGACCCCAAGATTGTAGCGGGCGTCGGACTCGTTGGGGGACCCCGCACGGAACGCGGTGAGCGCCTCGGCGTCGCGGTCCAGCCGCGCGTACGCAAACCCGAGGTTGTTCCTTGCCCGCGTGGAGAGAGGGTCGAGCTGGAGGGCCGCGCGGAGGTGACGCACGGCCGCTTCGGCCTCGCCCGCCGCGAGCGAGGCGTAGCCGAGGTTGTTGAGTACGCCCGCGTCCTCCGGCGTCAGCCGGTTCGCCCGTTGAAGCGCCCGAACCGCCTCGGCGGGCCGGTCGAGATCCGCGAGCACCACCCCCTTGAGGGCCCACGCAGCGCCGTCGCGCGCGTGCGTACGGAGGTACGCGTCGAGCAAGCCCAGCGCCTCGTCGGGCATGCGGTTGAGGTGCAGCGCGCGGGCCTGCAGGACCGTGAACGGACTGAGGTCCTCGCCGGCTTCGCGCATCGACGCCAACGCGCGCAGCGCGTCTTCGCCGAGCCCCGCGTCGAGCAGCCCTTGGAGCACGGCCTTCTGCGAGGCCACGCGCACGCGGGGGTCGTTGAGGTCCGGCGAGAGCTGGGCGGGGGCGGTGGCCGCCAGCGCGACCCCGATCAAGAGGACCGTGATCATTGCGAGCCCTGCTCCTGCATGGTCGGCGCCAGGATGCGCGTGATGTTGATCGCCGCGGGCCCGCACAGGATGATGAACAAGCACGGAAGGATGAAGATGAGCATCACCACCGTGAGCTTCGGCGACACCTGGGCGGCCGCGGCCTCCGCCTTCTGCATGCGCTTCGTGCGCACCATCTCGGAGTGGATGCGCAGCGAGCGCGCGACCGAAGTGCCGAAGCGCTCGGCCTGCACGAGCACGTTGACGAGCTGGCCAATCTCTTCGAGCCCCGTCCGATCCGACAGGTGGCGGAGGGCCT
Organism: Klebsiella pneumoniae; assembly: GCA_945862325.1. GTDB lineage: Bacteria > Myxococcota_A > UBA796 > UBA796 > SXON01 > CAMAXZ01. Next base: position 79,658 of record CAMAXZ010000014.1, on the reverse strand, counting down.
CGACGCGCGGGATGCCCGCGTTGACCTCATGGCTGACGTACTGAAGCTCGCGCGAGAGGTCGGGCGCGGACGCGTCGAGCTCGTCGGCGACCCGGCGGAACGCGCTGTCGATGCCGAGCCCGGCCTCGACGCTGCTGACGAGGAGGTCGAGCGCGTCCGGAAACGACCGGAGGAGCGACTGTTGCCGGTTCTGGAGGGTGTTCGTGACCCAGATCGCCGGCAGGTAGTACCCGGCGGCCGCGCCGGTGAGCGCGCCGATCATCATGAAGAGCAGCTGCAGCCGGATCGTGATGAGGAGACCGAGCAGCCCCAGCACGATGGCGCCGATCGCTCGCGACGCGCTGTACATCTCGACCGCGTTCTTGTCGCGGTACCCCGCCTGGATCAACCAGCGACGCAGGGCGGCGAGCTCTTCGCCTTCGCCCGCGCTCGCCAGGCGGGCCGCGGATGTCGCGAGCCCGGAGGTGCGCGCCTTCCGACCGTCGCCCTCGGAGATCTCGGCGAGGCGATCCGCGGCGGTGCGGCCGCGGTCCGCCGTGAGCTGGTAGGCGGCCACGCCCACGCCGCAGACGGCGAGCACGCTGACGGCGATGGCGGCGAGGGTGACGGGATCCATCAGGACTCCACCCGCGAGAGCTCGCGCATGATCACCACGCCGGACGTGAACATCACGGCACCGACGAGGAGGAACAGGTTGCCCAGCGGGTCGGCCACGAGGGGCCAGAGGTAGTCGGGGCGGATGACCATGATGATGGAGCCGATCGCGAAGGGCAGCCCACCGAGGATGTAGGCGGTGAACTTCGCCTCTGCGGTGAGCGCCTCGACCTTGCCCTGGAACAGGAAGCGCTGGCGCACGGTCTTGGAGATGTTCTGGAGGATCTCCACGAGGTTGCCACCGGTGTCGCGCTGCAGGAGCACCGCGCTCACGAAGAGCTGCAGGTCGAAGCTCGACGGATTGCGCTTGAGCATGTTCGTCAGGCACTCACGGAAGTCGCGGCCGAGGTTGTGCTCCTCGTACACGCGCCCGAACTCCTGCCCGAGCGGCGGGTGCACCTCTTCGGCCACGGTCCGCATCGCCTCGGAGATGCCGTGCCCGGCCTGCAGGGATCGTGCGAGCAGATCGAGCGAATCGGGGATCTGCTCCGTGAGCCGAGCGGCCCGGTGGCTCGCCGACCAGGCCAGGAGCCAGTAAGGCCCGTACGCCAGTCCGAGCCCGAGCAGCGCGAGCGGTCCACGGGTGACGAGGAACAGGACGATGACGCCGAAGGCCGCCGCAACCGCCATCCGGAGGTAGACGTCCCCCGCCCCGTAGGGGTTGCCCGCCTGCCGGAGCAGGGTGTCGATGCGCGCCGCGAAACCAGCGGTCGGCCGCACGTCGGGGCCTCGGAGCAGGGGGGTCGCCTGCTTCTCGACCAGATTGCCCAAGCGTCGGTTGAGGTTCCTCGCCTGGGCCTGCTGGTCGCTCAGGCCCATCCAGTAGATGAACTGGCCGAACAGCAACGCCGCCACGAAAACGAGCATCGTGACGACAACGAGGAGGACGTCGCCGCTCACCTACACGTCCTGTTCGAACCGGAAGAGCTCCGGCGGTAGGTCGACGCCGCTCCGGGCGAGGCGCCCCGCGAACTTCGGGCGGGTTCCGGTGGCCCGGAACGTCCCGCGCACGCGGCCGTCGTCGTCGACGCCGCGCTGATCGAAGGTGAAGATGTCCTGCGTCGTGACGACGTTGCCCTCCATCCCCACCACCTCGGTGACGGCGAGCAGGCGACGCGACCCGTCCGGGAGACGGTCGAGCTGGATCACGACGTCGAGCGCGCGCGCGATCATCTCGCGGATGTTGCGGTCGGACAGGTTGGGCACGCCCATCCCGATCATCGTCTCGAAGCGCGCGAGGGCGTCGCGCGTGGTGTTGCTGTGCACCGTCGCGAGGGAGCCCTCGTGGCCGGTGTTCATGGCCTGGAGCATGTCGATGGCCTCGGCGCCGCGGATTTCGCCGAGGATGATTCGGTCGGGCCGCATGCGCAGGCAGTTCTTGACGAGCTCTCGCTGCGTCACCTCGCCGCGCCCTTCGACGTTCGGGGGGCGCGTCTCGAGTCGCACGACGTGACGCTGCTGGAGCTGGAGCTCCGCGGAGTCCTCGATCGTGATGATGCGCTCGCCGTCGGGGATGAAGCCCGAGAGGACGTTGAGGAACGTCGTCTTTCCGGACCCGGTGCCGCCGGAGATGATCATGTTGAGCTTCGCCTTCACGCAGCCCTTCAGCACCTCCATGACCGGCCGCGGGCAGGCGCCGAACGCGACGAGGTCGTCCGCGGTGATCTGCCGCTGGCCGAACCGGCGGATCGACACCATCGGACCGTCGATCGCGAGCGGCGGGATGATGGCGTTGAAGCGGCTCCCGTCCGGCAGGCGGGCGTCGACCATCGGGCTCGACTCGTCGATGCGGCGCCCCACGGCGCTGACGATGCGCTCGATCACCTGCATCAATTGCCGGTTGTCGACGAACCGGACGTCGGACAGCTGCAACAGGCCGCGCTTCTCGATCCACACCTTCGCGTGGCCGTTGATCAGGATGTCGGAGATGTCCGGATCGCGCAGAAGGGGCTCGAGCGGCCCGAAGCCGAGGATGTCGTCGAGGATCTCTTCGACGAGGCGATCGCGCTCGACCCGATTGAGCGGCAGCGCGCGCTGCTCCAGCAACGCCTGCAGGGAGGTCCGGAGGCCGGCGGTGAGCTCGGCGCGCGGCGTCTGACCCACCTGCTCGAAGTCGATGACCTCGAGGATCTCGGAGTGCAACGCGCGCTTGATGCGCTCGTACTCCGCGGAGTCGGTGGTGGCCGCGCCAGACCGGAAGCGCTGCTGCGCACCCTTGACGCGCTCGATCAGGCGAGAGGACATTCGGACCCCCGATCAGGAACGGAACAGGCCAGTGACCCACCCGAGCGGCCCCGCCGCCGAGCGCTCTTGGAGGACCTCTCCATCGGTGACGATCCCCACCATGGCCTCGAGGTCCTTGGCCGCGGCGCCCCGCGGATCGATCTCTCGGAGGAGGCGCCCGTCGTTGACGGCGCGGACCGCCGAGCGGTCGGAGCGGATGACCGCGTCGATCTTTCGGCCCAGGCTCGACTCGATGTCGGCGAGGCTGAACGTGGAGAGCTTCGGGTCCCACTTGTTGAGGACCACGTACACCCGGCTCTTTTCGATGCCGAGGCGCTGAACGAGCTGCATGCGGCGGGTCGCGTTCTTCAGCCCCGGCACGTCCGGCGTGGTCACGAGGATGAGCCGATCCGCGACCGTCGCCGCGGTGAGCGCCGCCTCGTCGGTGCGACTGCCGCAGTCGACGACCACGTACTGATAGCCCTGGGCGACGACGGTGAGCAGCCGCATGACCGTATCGCCACGCACTTCCTCACGTTGTTCGAGATCGGTCGGCTGCGCGAGGACGTGCACCTTGCTCGGATGGACGGTGACCGTGCCCGCGAGCATCCGCTCGTCGAGGCGCTTGAGGTTGCGGAGCACGTCGGCGATGGACTGGGTCGGCGTCAGGTCCAGGAACGCCGCCACGTCGCCCATGCTGAAGTCGAGGTCGACGACGCAGACCTTGTGGACCGGCGAGAGCTCGGCGGCGAGGTTGACCGAGAGGAACGTCGACCCGACGCCACCTTTGCAGCCCCAGAGCGTGACGACGTCGCCGGCGTCTTCGTCGCCACCCTCGGTGTAGGTGGCCTCGTGTACGGCCTGCCGAAGCAGATCGGCGTCGTCCGGGAGCACCACGTACTCGCGGTAGCCGGCGCGCATCGCCGCACGGATGCGGTCGGGCTCGCTCCGCGACGCGAGCGCCACGAGCGACACGCCCGCGACCTCGGCGACAATTTGTGGAGCGAGGCGGATCGCCTCCTCGAAGTCGGAGTCGAACCCGGCGAGGATGACGTTCGGCCGTACGCGCCGGACGGTCGCCATCGCGTCTTCCCACGGCACGGCCGCGGCCGGCAACACGGCCTCGGTGCCGAGCGTCTCGCGCACCTGCCCCATCGCGCGCGCGTCGACGCCGATCACGATGACCGACGCTGCGTTGCTGGATCCAGGCTGCTGCATCTCGCTACCTCGCCATCCCGTAGGGTCCGACGGGCTTCGCGACGCGCGAGCCGGGCGCGGTCAGCGACCCGAGCATGAAGAGCTCGAAGTCGTTGGGGTTGAAGTTCTCGGTGGAGCCCGGGACGGCCGGCACCTCGCTCGCCACGAGGGGCCGGATGATCTCGGGGGTCACGAAAACCACGAGCTCGGTCTCGGAGCGCTGATGCTTGACGTAGCGAAACAGCGCGCCCAGAACCGGGATGTCGCCGAGGAGGGGGATGCGCGACTGCGTGGAGGTCACCCGCTCGGACAACATCCCCGCGAGCGCGAAGGTCTTCCCGCTCTCGATGCGGAGGTGGCTCTCGCCTTTGCGGGAGGTCAACGCGGGGATCTCGATGCCGGACAGCCGCAGCGCGTTCGCCGGGTCCATGTCGGACACCTCGATGTACGCGCGCACGTCGATCACGTCGCCGGAGAGCACGGTGGGCACGAAGACCACCTTGACGCCGTACTCCTTGAACTCGATCGCGATCATGCCGTTCATCTGCGCCGTCGGGATCGGGATCTCTCCGCCGACGAGCATCATCGCCTGCTGCCCCGACATGGCCGACACCGTCGGCTCGGCGAGGGTGCGCACCACGCTCTGTTGCTCGAGCACGCTGAGCAGCGCGGCGGCGTCGATCGCGCCGTACATGTACCCGACGAGGTTGAACGCCCCACCGACAGGTGACGACACCAGGCCGTTGCTGAGGTTCGGCGCCTCGTTGGTGGTCCGGTGCCGGATGTTGGCCGCGCTGGACTGCTGCGTCGGCCCGGTCATCGACCCCATGACGCCGGGGGGGTTGAAGAACACGTTCAGGCCCATCTCGCGGAGCCCGGTCCGATTGACCTCGGCGAACACCACCTTGAGCTGAACCTGGTGATCGCCGCGAACGGTGAGGAGATTGACGAACTCGGGGTCGTAGATGCGGACGAGCTGCGCGACGCGCTCGAGGGTCTCGACGTCGGCGACTTCACCTTCGGCCACGATGCGATCACGCGCGGCGTACACGCGCGGGGCCGGCCCGGCCACGGTGGCCTGAATCCGGCGTTCGATGTCGGTAAGGTCGGCGCTGACCACGACCGCGTACTTGCGCGGGTGCGCGACGTCGTCGCGGTACCACACCCAGAGGTCGGTCGACCCGACCCCTACGCCGCGGATCTGGTATTGCCCCTCTTCAAGCAGGCGAAGCTCGGCGATCGACGGGTCGCTGATGAGCACGCGCGACACCGAGCGCGACTCGGTCTGGACGACGGACTCGCCGAGCCCGACGTCGACCAGCACGACCGGGCCGGCCATGGGCTCCGCCACCGGCTTCGCGGCCCACGCGGGCGCCGAGAGCGAGGCGACCAAGGACAGGAGGAGCGCGACGCGAGGGAGAGGGTTCAACGGTTCCTCCGGCGGACGCCCGACTCGACGCTCGTGCCGTCAGGTTGGAACGTCACTTCACTCTTGTTGCCCCCCTGGATGACCTCGGACCGCGGCAGGGCCGGTGCGCTCGGGGGCTCGTTGCGGCGCTTGATCGGCGTCGGGTCTTCCGGGCTCGTCGGGCGACCGAAGCCGATGAGCTGCGCCGCCGTCGTCAAGCCGTGGGAGTCGATCTGGAGGATGTCGACGTCGGACCGCAGCACGACGCGAATCTCGCCGCGCGACATCGCGAGCGCGAGCTTCTCCGCCTCTTCCGGCGTGACCTCGAGGGTGATGCTGGGCTTGATGCGGGCCCGCGCGGCGTCCCGAGAGGCGGTGGTGCCCGACGTGCTCGCGGACTTCGTGGTGGTGGCCCCAGCCTTGGCCGCCGTCGCCTTCGGCTCCGCGCCGTCGCGGACCGCGGGGTCGTTCGACAGCGCCGAGCCGACGGCGAGCACCTTGATGCCCTGGAGGATGGTCTCGGTGACCCACTTGGCGCCCACGGACAGCGGGTCTTCCGGGGCGATCGTGACGATCACGTCGATGTAGTTGCCCGCCTGCAGGAGCCCGGCGATGCCGGTCTCGGTGTCGGTGGCGATCGTCATGCCGCGCTTGCCGGGCGTGACGATCGCGTTCAAGCCGACCCCGGCGTCCGGACGCGCGAGGCGCTCGACGCGAATGGCCTCGTTGCCCAGGATGCGCTCGCGGGGGGTGCGCCCGAGGACGTCGTCGAGCGAGGAGAACGTGGTTTCGCGGGGGACCATCTCGGGCACCACGGCGCGAACCTCGACGTCGTCGAGGGTGATCGGGAGGCCCATGTACAGGTCACGACGCGCGATGACCACGTCGAGCGTGGCGGCGGGAGCCGCGGCCTCCGCGAGGCGCTGCTGCGAACGGCGAATGACCGTGTACACCAAGGCCGCCGCCACGAGGGCGAGCAGCAGGGACCCGACCAGGAACACCAGGGCGCGAGTTCGCCCCCCCGTGGGCTGGCGCTGCATCGTGACTCCGTCGTTTGGTTGTCGCGGGAATCGTGGAGCGGCCCGCTATCGAGTCCGCGACATAGCTTCAACCCGGGCGGCGCGTCGCACAAAAACGAAACGCGGGCGTCGGCCGAGTATCGACCGACGCCCGCGAAGCGCCCGTGGACTACGGGAGGGCGTTGGCGAGGTTGTCGAACATGGTCGACAGGTTGCCACCGAGGAGGGTGAGGGCGGCGATGATGACGACGGACACGAGGCCGGCGATGAGGCCGTACTCGATGGCGGTGGCGCCGGACTCGTCACGGATGAGGGCGTTGAACATCGGATGCTCCTGGGTGGACTGCGGTTGGGCGAACACGGGCGACCGAAGCGCTCGGGGCCTCGTGACGCCCCACCATATCGGCACTTGTGGCGAGGGCTCAAGCCTTTGTTGACATGACGTCACCGAACACCGTCTTGCGGCCGTCGAGGCGCAGCGCGATCCTACCCTCAACAAATGCAGCAAGATCGCCGAACATTCCCGAATCGCGCCAGCCCTTCGGCCGGCGCCCGGCGTGCAGGTCGTCGAGCACCGCTTCGGTGACGACAAGGTCGGCTGCCACCCCCGTACGGGCTTCCACCACGCGTGCGGCGACCCGGACGAGCTCCTCCCACTCGCGCGTCCACGGCCGGGGCGCCGGCGCCGAGCCGTGTTCACCCTCGGCGACGATGCGAACGAGGGTCGGCCCGAGGCGATTCGGAATCTGCTTCGGCAGACGTCGATTGCCCCGAAGCGCCTCGACCGTGGTGGGGAGGCGCCGGGCGACGTCGAGGAGGATCCCGTCCGGCAACACCGAGCCGCGAGGCACGTCGGAGCTCCGCGCCTCGCGCTCACGCCACGCGACGAGCCGGGCAAACACGGCTCGCTCGCGCTCGGCGAGCCGGGCGGAGGCCGGAAACGTACGCCAGAGCTCGTCGTCGTTCGGCGGGGCGAGCGCCGCGGCGCAGAGCTCCGCGGTGCAGTCCGCCAGCATCGCCTCGCGCCGATGTTGCCGCACGGCGGCGGCGAGCGCGTCCGCGAGCGCCGGCAGCACCCGAACGTCGTCGAGCGCGTACTCCCGCTGCGCGTCGGACAACGGCCGTCGGCCCCAGTCGGTGAGGGTCTCGGTCTTCGGGAGATGTCGGCCAATCCACCGTGACGCCAGGTCCTGGAGACGGGTCGGCCAACCACCCCCGACGAACGCCGCGGCGATCTGCGTGTCGAACACCGGTCCGGGCCGCAGCCCGGCGTGCCGTTGGAGCAGCTGGAGGTCCGACGCCCCGCCGTGAACGAGCAGCGGACGTCCCGAGAGCGCCTCGCCGAGGGGGCTGAGGTCGAGCGCGACGGGGTCGATGAGCTCGGCGGGCCCCTCGTCCGGCTGCACCTGCACCAGCATAAGCCGCGGAAAGTACCGGTGCTCGGTATGAAACTCGGTGTCGATCGACACGCGCGACGCCCGCGCCAGGCGCTCACACGTGGCCTCGAGCGCGGGACGGTCGTTGACCAAGGAGGCCCCGTGGGACTCTCGCCGCTATCAAGGTTCGCGCGAACTCGCCCGCCCGTCCGTGTCCGCCTCGGTCGACCCGGCGGCGGGGTTACCTCGACCCCATGTCGGACCCGACGACCGAGCCCGGGCGCTTCACCGCGTACCTGCGCGAACGCTTTCCGCCGCTGTCGTACGCCCTGCTCTCCGCGGTGTTCGTCGGCGCCGGCGCCCTCGCCGCGATCCGCCTCGGTGGCGGCGAGCCGCGCCCCCAGGCCGCGCTCGTCGTCCTCGCGGTGTTCTTCCACCTCCGCGTGGCCGACGAGCACAAGGACCATGCCCGCGACCGCGAGACCCACCCCCAACGCCTCCTTTCGCGCGGCGTGGTGACGCTGCCCATGCTCGCGCGTTGGGGCGCCGCGGCGATCGCGATCGAGGCGGCGCTCGCCGCCTCACTCGGCCTGCGGGCGTTCGTCGCCTGGGCCGGAGTCCTGGCGTTCAGCCTGGCGATGCGCCACGAGTTCGGGGCGCCCCGGACGCTGTCGCGCTCGATGTTGCTGACCGCGGTCGTCCACAACCCCGTCGTCGCGTTGCTCGCGTTGTTCGTGCACGCGAGCACGGGCGCGTCGTGGGACGCCCGTTACCTGCTGTTCGTGACCGCCGCGACGTTCGCGAGCCTCGCGTTCGAGATCGCCCGCAAGACGCGGCTTCCATCCGAGGAGATCGCCGGCGTGCCCAGCTACTCGAGCGTGTATGGCCGCGACACCGCCGGGGCGCTCGTCGCGGGATGCGCGTCGGCCGCCGCGATCGCGGCCGTGCTCCTCAACGCGAGCATGTCCCCCTCCTGGGCCCCGCTCGTGCCCGTGCTCGGCGGCCTCGCCGCGACCCGCGGCCTCAGTCGGCCCGGGCAACCGTCGAGCCGCGTGGAGCTCGGTGCATCTCTCGGTTTGATCGGGACCTTCCTCGGGATCGCGGTGGCCGCGTGGTGACCGGCGAGCTGCTCGTCCCCGGCCTCGAAGGGCCCGCCGGCGGGAAGGCCGAGGGGCTTCGCCGCATGGCGCGGTGCGGTGTGCAGGTCCCCGCCTTCGTCGTGCTGCCGCCCGGAGCGGCGGTGGAGCGGGTCTTCGACGCGTTCGAACAGGTGAAGGGTCCGGGCGGCACCGTCGCGGTGCGCTCGAGCGCGCTCGACGAGGACGGCGCGTCGCACAGCTTCGCGGGTCAGTACGACACCGTGCTCGGGGTCGCCGACGCGGCCGCCCTTCGGGGAGCCGTGCGGCGGTGCCGGGCGAGCGCCGACGGTGAACGCGTGCGCGCGTATCGGGCGCGGCTCGGACTACCGGACGCGGCGGTGGCGGTGGTCATCCAGCGCATGGTGGTCGGGTCCGCGAGCGGCGTCATGTTCACCGCGACCCCGGAGGACCCCGACCGTACCTTGATCAGCGCCGGCCCGGGACTCGGCGAGGGGGTGGTGCAGGGGCTCGTGGCGTGTGACACCTTCCGGGTGGCGCGCGAAGGCAGCGTGACCGCTGAACACACGGCGAAGGACCTCGCGGTGCGATTGGTCGAAGGGGCGCCGCGCGCGGTCGAGATCCCACCGGACACCCCCACGATCACCGACGAAGACGCACGCGCGCTCGCGGCGTGGGGGCAGCGGCTCAGCGCCGAGTGGGGACGACCGGTGGACGTGGAGTGGACCCTCGCCGACGGCGTTCTGCACCTCCTCCAGTGCCGCCCGGTCACCGCGCCGATCCCAACGGGCAGACGCCGACTCTGGGACAACAGCAACATCATCGAGAGCTACAACGGCGTCACGACGCCGCTGACGTACAGCTTCGCGAGCTCGGCCTACACGACCGTGTACCAGCTGTTCTTGCGGGCGATGGGCGTCCGCGAGTCGGTGATCCAAGCCAATCAATCGACCTTTCCACGCATGATCGGGCTGGTGCGCGGCCGGGTCTACTACAACCTCAACGCGTGGTACCGCGTCGTCGCGTTGCTGCCCGGGTACCGCGCCAACCGGGCGTTCATGGAGCAAATGATGGGGGTCGCGGAGGTGGCGGCCGACGACGACGCCGAGTCCGCCGCCGCCACCTGGCAGAACCGCCTCGCCGCCGTCCCCGAGCTGATCCGGCTCGGCGCGCGGCTCGTGTGGCGCCTCTCGCGGGTCGATGCCGACAACGCGGCGTTCCGTCGTCACTTCGACGCCGTGTACGCGCCCTGGCGCGCGCGCGATCTCGACGCGCTCCCGCCCGAGCAGCTCGTCGAGGCGTACGAGAGCCTCGAGCGCGACCTGCTGCAAGCGTGGTCGGTGCCGATCGTGAACGACTTCTTCACGATGATCGCGTACGGACTGCTCCGCAAGCTCTGCGCCGACTGGGTCCCCCACGCCACGGAGCTGCACAACCAATTGCTCGCGGGCGAGGGCGACGTCGAGAGCGTCCAACCCATGCGGGACGCCGTCGCGCTCGCCGCGCTCGTGCGCGACGATCCAACTCTCGAGGCCACATTCCGGGGTGCGGACCCGGCCGCGGCGGCGCGGGCCGTGGCGGCGCACCCGACCACGGGCCCCGCGTGGGCGCGGTGGCTCGCCCTCTACGGCGACCGCTGCGTCGACGAGCTCAAGCTCGAGTCCCCGTCGCTCCGCCAGGATCCCCGCTTCCTCGTCGTGGCCGTCCGCAACTACCTCGCGTCCGACGCCGCTCCCGACTCGGGCGGCGGCGCGGCGCTCCGAGCGCAGGCGGAGGCGACGGCGTTCGCGGCGGTGCGCGGGCTCCGCGGTGTCCTGTTCCGCCGCGTGCTCGCGCAGGCGCGGGCACGCGTGAGGGACAGAGAAAACCTCCGCTTCTTGCGGACGCGGGTGTTCGGGTTGGCCCGCGACGTCTTCCGCGCCCTGGGCGCTCACATGGCCCGCGCCGGCGCCATCGCCGAGACGGACGACGTGTTCTACTTGACGGTTCCCGAGGTGCTCGGGTGGGTGCGCGGGACGTCCCCCAGCGTCGCGTTCCGCGAGACGATCGACGTTCGACGACGGGAGTTCGACGGATACCGCGCGGCGCCGAAGCCCGCGGATCGGTTCGCGACCTGGGGCGCCGTGCACGCCCACAACCAGTTCGCCGGGACGCCGAAGCCCGCGCCGTCGGGCGCGCTCCGTGGCACTCCGTGCGCCCCGGGCATCGCCGAAGGCGTCGCCGCGGTGTTGGCCGACCCGAAGGAAGGCGCGACCTTGAACGGGGAGATCCTCGTCGCGTTCCGTACGGACCCAGGGTGGGTGCCCTTGTATCCGTCGATCGCGGGCCTGCTCGTCGAGCGCGGATCGCTCCTGTCGCACTCGGCCGTGGTCGCCCGAGAGATTGGCCTTCCGACGATCATCGGCATTCCAGGCCTGACAGCGGCGGTCGCCTCGGGAGATCGCCTGCGCATCGACGGGAGCACGGGGGCGGTGGACCGTGTCTGACCGCTTCACCAGCCCGGTCGAGGACTCGGTCCTCGCGCGTGGCATCTCCTACGCACAGTGCTGGGAAGATCCCGCGTTGTTGCTCGAGGCGCTCGGCGTGGGCCCGGAGGACGACGTCCTGTCGGTGTGCTCCGCGGGCGACAACAGCTTCGCGCTCGCCGCGGCCGGCGCCCGCAGCGTGACCGCCGTCGACCTCTCGCTCCCGCAGATCGCCCTGGCCGAGCTGAAGCTCGTCGCGGCGCGGGAGCTGCCGATTCAATCGGTGCGATCGCTCCTCGGGCTCGGCCACTTCGGCCGCCGCGTGTGGTTCTACCACTACCTGCGCCCCAAGCTCACGGACCCCACCCGCGCCTTCTGGGACGCGAACGAGGGTGTGGTACGCGCCGGGCTGATGGGGAGCGGTCGCTTCGAGCGATACCTCGCCTCCTTCCGCGACTACGCGCTGCCGATGCTGCAGCGCCGCGAGGTCGTCGAACGAATGCTCGCCTGCCGCTCAATCGAGGAACAAAGGCAAATCTTCGACACCGAATGGGACGGCTGGCGATGGCGCGCCGCGGTGCGGCTGTTCACCTCGCGCCCCGTGATGGCGCGGTTCGGCCGAAGCGAAGAGCAGTTCGCTCAGGTGCCGGGCGGCGTCGGCGACGCGTTCCTGGAGCGCGCGCGCCACGTACTCACGGCGGTGCCGATCGCGGACAATTGGTTCGTCCGATGGATCCTCACGGGCAGCCTCGGCGACCTCGAGACCGCCCATCCCTGGCTGACGACCGAGGGCCACCGCGCGCTCCGGACACGCACCGACACCGTGCGGCTCGTTCACACCTCGCTCGAAGACCTGCTGGAGCGCTGTGAGCCGGGTTCATTCTCGGCGTTCAACTACTCGAACATCTTTGAGTACGTCAGCCCGTCCCACGCCGCGCGCCTGCTCGAGCTCACGGTGCGCGCGGCGCGGCCCGGCGCGCGCATCGTGTATTGGAACCTCCTGGTCGACCGCTGGCGCCCGGACCGCCTCGCGGACCGCCTGACGCGCGACACGGCGCTCGCGGAGCGACTCACGAGGAACGACCGAGCGATGTTCTACAAGGCGGTGCAGGTCGAGCGCGTCCGCTGACGACGGCGCCGCGCGGCGTCAGCGTCGCCACGCGCGGGAGAGCGCGACCTCGGCGGCGTAGTCCGCCACCTCCGCCTCCCGGCGCTCCGCGGACCACCCGAGCCGCAGCGCCATGCGATCCGCGACGCGGGCGAGCGCCCCGAGGCCCTGGTCCCGGTCGCGAAAGAACAGCTGGGTCCGTCGGATCATCACGTCGGAGACGCGCTGGGCGAGCTCCTCGTCGACCGCCCAGTCGACCTGCACGAGGCGCTCCGGCCGGCCGGGCACGAGGGCCTGCCCGAGCGCCGGCTCGGCCGCGACACGCTCGGCGAGCGTGACGCCCCGCGTGCCGTACACCGAGGCGAACATCGCCGCGGTCGCGTCGTCCACGCTGCCGACGGCGAGGATCGACCGCTCGACCTCCGCGAGCGAGCCGGGCCACGCCCGGCCGCCGGGGAGCGGCTCCCGATCCGTCGACGAGGCCGTCAGCGGGCCGAGGGGGGCCCCCGACGCGCGCAAGGACACGAGCGCCCGGTCCACGAGCTCACGCGCCATGCGACGGTACGTCGTCAGTTTTCCACCGGCGATCGTGATCAGTCCGTCCGAATCCACGACGACGGCGTGCTCGCGGGACACCGCCGACGTGGTACCGGCGCCCTCTTCCGCGATCAGCGGACGCAAGCCCGCCCAGGTCGCGATGACGTCGTCCCGCGTGAGCTTCGCGTGATCGAAGTACCGGTTCGCCGCTTCGAGCAGGTAGTCGACGTCCGCGGAGTCCGCCGCGACGAACGCCGGGTCGCCGTCCCAGTCGGTGTCGGTGGTGCCGATGTAGGTGCGGTCGTCCCACGGGATCACGAACAGGACGCGGCCGTCCCGGGGGTGCAGGCACACCACCGCGTTCTTGACCCGAAGGCGCGAGGTGTCCACGACGACGTGAACGCCCTTGGTACGCCGGAGCATCGCCTTGCCGCGAACGCCCTCGGCCCACGGCCCCGTGCAGTTCAGCACCACCCGCGCGTGGATCTCCCGCGCCTCGCCACGAAGCGCGTCACGCGCCACCACCCCGGACACCTGACCGGACGAATCCCGCAGGAGCGACTCCACCCGGGTCCAGGTGTGGACCGTCGCGCCCCGCGCGGCGGCGTCGAGCGCGTTCTCGATGGTGAGCCGGGCGTCGTCGGTCCGGCAATCGTAGTAGAGCGGGGCGCCCTGGAGGCCGTCGCGCAACAGCTCGGGTTCTTCCTCGAAGGCCTGGGTGGCGGAGAGGTTTCGGTGGAGCTTCGGGCTCCGGAACAGCGACAAGCCGTCGTACAGCCACATGCCGACGTTCAACATGAACGCGCTGTGGCGCGACCCCGCGTAGATCGGGAAGAGGAACCCCAACGGCGTGACGAGGTGCGGCGCGATGCCGAGCAGCACGCGCCGCTCGGACACGGCCTCGAACACGAGGCCGAGCTCGCCGCGCTCCAGGTAGCGGAGGCCGCCATGGACGAGCTTCGAGCTGCGCGACGAGGTCCCGTACGCGAAGTCCGCCTGCTCGACGAGCGCGACGCGCAGCCCGCGCATCGTCGCGTCGCGCGCCGCGCCGGCGCCGACGATTCCGCCGCCCACCACCACGATGTCGTAGATCATGGTCGAACGTCCTTCATCTTCTTGCGCGGAGCCTTGCCGAGCCAGGTCTTGTGCGCGAGCGCGTCGTTCGCGTGCGCGGCGACCGCCGGGTCGGGGTCGCTCGCGAGCCGGGTGAGCACGACCTCGGCGTTCGGGGACGGACGGGTGCGGAAGTGCCGCAGCGCCACGAGCCGCACCTCCCGCGCGGGATCGTCGAGGAAAGGGGCGAAGGGCTCGGCGGAGGTCGTCGCCTCTCGAAAGGCGAGCGCGTCGAGCAAGGCGACGCGGACGTCGATCTCCGGGTCGGCGGCGATCAGCCGGGCGCCGCCCCCGAAGGTGCGCACCTTGGGGAGCTGCGCCTCGGCGTCTACGCGAAGGTCGCCGTCGTACCGCCCGACCCGACGGGCGACGGGCAGCGCGACCCCGGTGAGCACGGTGTCCGCGGTCCAGGACGCGTGCGCGACGGCGAGATCGCCCTCCGCGAGGCGTACGGCCTCGAGCGCCCACGCGGTGCGCGCGTACGGCGCGTCGGCGGACGCCGCGGCCTTGGCCGCCCGCGGATCGGCGGTGCCCGTCCCGAACACCCGCGCGTGGTGCCAACGGGCACGGAGGGTGTCCTCCGCCTCGGCGCGGAGGGCCGCGTCTTCGATGGCCGCGGCCGCGTCGACCCACGCGCCCGAGGCCTCCGGGAATTGCTGCGTCGATGCAGGATCGTCCGGCGCGGGCAGGCGCCAACCGACGTGCGTGACGCAGAAGGTCGCGAAGCGACCGGCGGCGCCGCACCCCCGGAGCGCGGCCACCGCGTCCCCACGGGCGGCGAGCTCTTCCGCGGACCGAAAGCGGCACTCTTCACGCCATGCCCCCTCCGGTACCGCCGCGCACGCGGCTTCCGCGCGACCGGCGTCGGCCTCGCGCCCCGCGCGCGCCGCGGCCTCGACGAGGCAGATCGTGCGCAGCTGGTCGAAGGGCTCCGCGTCGCACACCTCCGCGCCGACCCCATCGGGGAGGGGCCGGATCGTCGGAGCCGCCTCGCGCCCGCACCCCTGGAGCAGGCCGCCGGCGAGCACGAGCGCGGCGAGGGCGTGGCTCACGGCCCCCGAACGCCGCCGAGATGAGGACGCCCGACCACCTTCTCGCACTTGTCCTTGCCGAGCGGCGTGCGCGTCCGCCGGCACAGCTCAGGGGCGCGGGACGGGAGGTCGACGGCGAGGCGGAGCAGGACCATGTCGCGCGCGTTCTCGTCCTCGATCGCGTCGAGCGCGGCGTCCAACTTCGCGGGATCATCGGCGTGCGTGCGGGCCAGCGCGTACCGACAATCTTCCTTCGCGCGGCCTTCGGGGATCCTCGCGCAATCTCCGTTTTCCACGACGCCGAGGGTGCACGCCACGAGCAGGGCCGCGACGATCACGGGCGCCACCCCTTGAAGGGGCCCCAGGCGGGGGTTTCACCCGCGAGGATGCCCGAGAACGAGGCCCGGCCGACGGCCGCCTCGCCCGAGTCGACGCAGTGTTCGTACGCGGAGGCCTCCGCGGCGCGACGCTCGTCTTCGCTCCGACCCAGGCCGGCGATCGCCGCGGCCTTGTACGCCGCGACGGCCGTGGGGGAGCGGCGCGCCACCAACGCGGCCAGGGCGCGCGCGCGATCGAGCCCGGCGTCCACGCCCTCGCACCGCTCGTCGACCAGCCCGATGCGCAGGGCCTCTGCCGCGTCGATCTGCTCGCCGGTGAGGCCGAGGCGCAGCGCGTGGGTGAGGCCGACGAGCCCGGGCAGCTCGCTGGCGCCGCCCGCGCCCGGGACGATGCCCAGGCCCGTCTCCGGGAGGCCGAACCGGGCGTTCGGACCCGCGATCCGCCAGTCACAGCAGAGGAGGAACTCCGTGCCCCAGCCAAGCGCGAGCCCGTCGACGACGGCCACGTGGAACACCGGGGCCCGCCGCAGCCGCGCCAGCGTGATTCGCTGATAACGGACGTGCGACTTGACCTCCTGGGTTGACCAGGGGCCGCGCTCCGTGACGTTGGCGCCGGAGATGAACACCGACGAGCCGCGCGCCGTCACGCGGCGCGAGTAGGTGACGAGCGCCCGCGCGTTGCCGCCCTCGAGCCAGATGACGAGGCGCTCGAACGCGCACACCTCGGCGCGCCCCATCTCGTTCGCCTTGCCGTGGTCGAGCTCGAGGTAGGCGATCCCGCCGTCGACGACGAGCTTCAGAGGAGAGACGTCAGGCAGCATCGGTCGTAGCTAACCCGCGAGCACGTCGAACACGACGTCGACCCCGGGGGACATCGCGCTCAGGAGCACGCTCGGATCGGGGATCCCGAAGTCGGCCCAGGCCAGCCCGACGCGGCCCTTCAGCCGCGCGGCGCCGGACTCCCAGGTGAGCTGCGCGGGCACCCGGACCGGGCGGGCGACGTCGCGGATGGTGAGCATCCCCACGAGGGTGACCCCGCCGCCGCCGGGGCCGCCGCGCAGCAACGCGGGTTCGCCCTCGATCGACGACACATCGAAGCGGATCTCCGGGAACCGCCCGACTTCGAGGCAGGTGTCGCGCATCCGGGCGTCGCGCGGACCGAGCCCCGTGGTGAGGGTGGTCGCGTCGACGACGAGCGTGCCGGTGCCTCGCTCGGGATCGAGCCGGCCCGACCAGCTGGCGGCCGAGCCGGCGAAGGAGTGGAGCGTGGACGAGGCTTCGAAGCGAATGGCGCCCTCGGCGGGGCGCACCTCGAGCGGCGCGCCGAACACCAGGGCCACCGCGAGGATCCAGCTCGGCATGGCACGTCCTAACCTCGCCGCGCGCCTGACCGGGGTGCGAAGCTGGGTACGCACCTGCGGCCCGCGGATCGCGTAGCGGGGTTCGCACCTCGGGCCCCGAGCACCTTTGCGCGGCCCGTTTTCCAACTTCACGTCCCGGCACGCGTCTTGCTTGCGTTGTCCGACGCCAGTACCCATGAGGTTCGAACGTGCAGACCCAGACTTCCGATCTCAATGACCTCCTGAAGACCCGCAACCGCTCGGTGGCGGGCAGCTTCTACCGCAAGCTCCGCGCGGAGGGCTTCAGCCACCAGCAGATCATCGAGCTCTCCACCACCCTCCTCGACTTCGTGACCGAGGATCTCAAGGAGCAGGTCGAGCCTTCCGCCAAGTGAGCCCCGCGGGGCGCGGATAGGTGGAGGGTCGTGCCGATCTCCCCTGCCGCCCGCGCCCGCATACGCGAACTCGCGCACGCGTCCGTGGTCGCGCAGAAGCGCACGTACGCCGAGCGGCTCCGTCGCGTCCTCGACGCGGCGGCGCCCCCGCTGTCGAACGCGGAGCTCTCCGCCGGGCTCGAGCTCGACGAGCGCGATGTCGGCCGCTTCCTGTCGACGGCCGCGCGTTCGGCCACCGCGCGCCCGGACGGCGACGTGCGCGCCACGATCGACGCGATCCTCGCGGGGACGCTCGTCGTGGCCGTGCGACGTCCGATGGGCGCCGCCCGGCGCGACGTGGTCGTGCTCCACCCCACGGAGGCGCGACGGCTCGACCGCTCGTGGGCGACCTTGCCGTTGTGTGGCGAGCTCGGCCCCAGGGACGACGAGCTCGAAGACGACGCCCTCTGGGCGATGGGGGAGCCGACGCGGCCCGCGGCGCGGGCGCGGCGTGAGCCTGACCGTAGGTTCCTGCTCGGAGAGCGCGTGTTCCCAATCGCGCTCGGCACGTTGCGGCTCGGCACGGAGGGGCGGCCGGACCCCGAGGCGGTCGCGAGGGTCCTCCGCGCGGCGGTCGACGCCGGGGTGGAAGTGTTCGACACCGCGGACTCCTACGCGCTCGACGAAGACGACCTCGGACACGTCGAGCGCGCGATCGGCGGCGCGGGGCTGGACGTCGTCGTCGTCACCAAGGCCGGGCTGCGTCGGCCGGGTGGGCGCTGGGTGCCCGACGGCTCACCCGAGCGGCTGGTGGCCCGCTGCGAGGCGTCACTCCGGAACCTACGGCGCGAGAGCCTCGACCTGATGCTCCTTCACACGGTCGATCCGCGCGTGCCGCTGGCCGACAGCGTCGGCGCCCTGCGGGGCCTTCTCGACGCCGGGAAGTGCCGCGCGATCGGCGTTTGCAACGTGGACGCGGCGCAGCTGGAGGCGGCGATGGCGATCGCGCCGATCGCCGCGGTCCAGGTCGAGATCAGCCGGCACGCGCCGAAGAACCTCGGGCTCGCGGAGCGGTGCGAGGCGCTCGGCATCGCGGTCCTGGCGCATCGCCCCCTCGGGGGCCACGCGCGCCGATCCGAGCCGCCCGACGCGGCGGTGAACGCCGTGGCGTCGCGCCTCGGGGTCAGCGGCGCCCAGGTGCAGCTCGCGTGGCTCCTCGCGCGCGCGCCGAACGTGATCCCGCTCGTCGGCGCCACGCGGCCCGAGACCGCGCGCGACGCCGCGGATGCCGCCCACCTCGCGCTCGACGACGCCGCGATGGAGTCCCTCGATCGAGGCGCGCCCACCCCGAAGCGGCGCGCGCCTCCGCCCGGAGCCGACGAGGTGCTGTTGGTCACCGGGCCACCGGGAGCCGGCAAGACGAGCCTCGTCGAGCCGTACCTCGCGCGCGGATACGCACGCTTGAACCGGGATGAGCTCGGCGGGACGCTCGACGGGCTCGTGCCACGCCTGATCGCGGGCGTCGCCGCGGGCCAGCGTCGGTGGATCCTGGACAACACCTACCCCACGCGCGCTTCGCGCCACGCCGTGCTCCGCGCCGCGGCGGGCGCGCGCCTGCCGGTGCGGTGCGTGCGGCTCGACACCCCCCTGCCGGAGGCCCTGTACAACGCCTGCCGGCGCCTCATCACCCGCTACGGGCGGCTGCCGGACCCCGGCGAGCTCGCCCGCGGGGCGGCGAACGACGTGCCGCCGTCCGCCGTGCACCGCTGGTTCCGCCTCGATGAACCTCCGACGATCGACGAGGGGTTCGCGTCGATCGAGCGCGTACCGTTCGTCCGGACGCGGGGGGGCTCCAGGCGCGCGGTCCTCCTCGACCTGGACGGCACGGTTCGCGTCACGCGCAGCGGGGCGCCGTACCCGCGCACCCCGGACGACGTGGTGCTCCTTCCCGGTCGGCGCGAGCGACTATCGGCCTTGCACGAGCAAGGTTGGCTGCTGCTCGGGGTGTCGAACCAGAGCGGCGTCGGCAGCGGCCACGTCAGCGCCGAGGCCGTCGAGGCGTGCTTCGAGGCCACACGAGCGGCGTTGGGACTTCCTTTTCCAATCAAGTGGTGCCCGCACCCGCCTGGCCGTGACGCGTGCTGGTGCCGGAAGCCGATGCCGGGCCTGGGCGTATGGTGGATCGAGTCGGAGGGGCTCGACCGCGAGGCCTGCGTGATGGTCGGGGACCGCGACTCGGACCGGGCGTTCGCCGCCAACCTCGGCGTTCGGTTCGAGACCCCCGAGGCGTTCTTCGAGTCCCCACCCGAAGCCCCACTTCACTCCTGAGGAACCAGCATGATCCCCACGAAGCCCGACGTCACGGCGAAGTCCCGCATCCAGTCCTTCGAGGACTACGAGCGCCTGTACGCCGAGAGCCTCGACGACCCGGCGGCGTTCTGGCGACGCGAGGCAGAGACGCTCGAGTGGTTCCATCCTCCGCACTCCATCGTCGACGTGGACCTCGACCAGGTCGACTTCTCGTGGTTCTCGGGCGGCCGTCTGAACGCCAGCTACAACTGTGTCGATCGGTGGGCGTCCACGCGCCCGGACCGCACCGCGATCGTGTGGGTGGGGAACGATCCGGGCGAGGTGGAGCGCATTTCGTTCCGCAGGCTCAAGCAGGAGGTCGCGCGCGTCGCCAACGTGCTCCTGGCGCACGGCGTGCGCCGCGGCGACCGGGTGTGCCTGTACATGCCGATGATCCCGGAGCTTGCCTACGCCGTCCTCGCGTGCGCGCGCATCGGCGCGGTGCACTCGGTCGTGTTCGCCGGCTTCTCCGCCGAGGCCCTCCGCGATCGCATCCTCGACGCAGCGTGCAAGGTCGTGTTCACCGCCAACGAAGCCCGCCGCGGAGCGAAGCCCATCCCCCTCAAGCAGATCGTCGACCAGGCGATCGAGGGCCTCGCCGGCGTCACCTCGGTCCTCGTGGCGCGCCGCACGGGCACCGCCGTCGACATGCGCCCTGGCCGCGACCATTGGCTCGACGCCGAGTGCGAGCGCCACCGCGCCACGTGCCCGGTAGAGTGGATGGCGGCGGAAGACCCGCTCTTCATCCTCTACACGTCGGGATCCACGGGGAAGCCGAAGGGCGTGCTGCACACGACCGCGGGGTACCTGACCTACGCCGCCGCGACGTTCCGCTGGGTGTTCGACGCGCGCGACGACGACGTGTTTTTCTGCACGGCGGACATCGGCTGGATCACAGGACATAGCTATATTCTCTACGGCCCCCTCGCGAACGGCGTCACGACGGTCATGTTCGAGGGCCTGCCGACGTGGCCGACCGCGTCCCGCTACTGGGAGGTGGTCGACGAGGTGGGGGCGACGGTCCTCTACACCGCGCCGACCGCGCTGCGGACGCTCATGCGGGCCGGGGACGAGCCCGTGAAGCGCACGTCGCGCGCCACGCTGCGCGTGCTCGGCAGCGTCGGAGAGCCGATCAACCCGGAGGTCTGGCGGTGGTACCACGACGTCGTCGGCGAGGGCCGCTGCGCCGTGGTCGACACGTGGTGGCAGACCGAGACGGGCGGCATCCTGATCGCGCCGCTCCCCGGCGCGACCCCGACCAAGCCGGGGTCCGCCACGCTGCCGTTGCCCGGGGTGCGGCCGGTGCTGCTCGACGACGCCGGGAGTGTGCTGGAGGGGAACGGCGTGAGCGGCAACCTGTGCCTCCTCGGGGCGTGGCCGGGCCAGGCCCGCACGCTCCACGGAGACCACAAGCGCTTCCGCGAGACGTACTTTTCAAGGTTCCCCGGCTACTACTTCACGGGCGACGGCTGCCGCCGCGACGAAGACGGCTACTACTGGATCACCGGCCGGGTCGACGACGTCCTGAACGTGAGCGGTCACCGCATCGGAACCGCCGAGGTCGAGAGCGCCCTGGTCGCGCACGACGCCGTGGCGGAGGCCGCCGTGGTCGGCGTGCCGCACCCCATCAAGGGGCACGGCATTCGGGCGTACATCCACACGCGGCCCGCGGCGGACGAGCTCGCGCCGAACGAGCTCGCGGGCGCGCTCAAAGAGCAGGTGCGTCACGCCATCGGACCCATCGCCGTGCCCGACGAGATCTTCTTCGTTCCGGGCCTCCCGAAGACCCGGTCCGGCAAGATCATGCGTCGCATCCTGCGCAAGATCGCGGAGGGCGAGTCCGAGGACCTCGGCGACCTCAGCACCCTCGCCGATCCCGGCGTGGTCGACGCGATCCTGGAGATCGTGGGCCTTCGCGTGACGACGAAGTAGGGGCAACGCCACCTTGGAGTGAGTCCGGCGCCGCGCTACGCCGGGCGCGTGCCCGCCCGCGCCCTTCGCCTCTCGCTCCTGAGCGCCCTCGCCGGGTGTCACGACGCGCCGCCCTCCGGGCCCACCCTCGTCACGGAGTTCCCGGAGGGCTGGGTCGCGACGGAGCCGGTGGCGTGCGCGGCCCCCGTGGCCCCGGCCTGGCGCGACGCCGCCGCGAATCCTCGGTCGTGGGGGCCGCCGGAGGTCGAGGAACACGCGGTGATCGAGCCGGGCGCGGTGGCCGTGGTCCCGCGGTCCGATGGATGGCGGGTGTACTGGGCGCCCCCCGAGGCGCCGGCCGAGGCGTTCGACCTCGCGACCGGCGGCGTCGAGCTTCAGGGGATCGGCGCGACGGTGTCCGGGTTCTCTGCCGGCGACCTCGACGGCGACGGACGGACGGACCTCGTGGTCGCCGGCAAGGCCCCGTGTGTCGTCTGGGACGCCGGCGGCGAGTCGCCGCGCGTCGAGGCCGTGCCCTTCGAACGCCGTATGGCACGCATGCGCGACGTGGCGCTGGCCGACTTCGACGAAGACGGCGATCTGGACGGGGTCGCGGTGTACACCGCGCCGACCGACGCCGACGGCGTCCTCGTCGGCGACCTCCTGGTCAACGACGGCGCGAGGAGGCTCCGCCTCACGCCGATCGACGAGGTCCCCGCGGGTACATGGGGCCCCGCGTTCGACGCCACGGCCCTCGACGTGGACGGCGACGGACACGTCGACGTCCTGCTCTGCAACGACTCGCCGACCGACACGCAGCGCAACGCGGTGATCTTCGGCGACGGGCGCGGCGGGTTCACACGCGGGGCCGACACCGGCCTCGAGGTCGGGGTCGACTGCATGGGGGCGACCGCCGCGGACGCAGACGCCGACGGCGACCTCGACGTCGTGCTCGGGGAGACCCGCCGGGTGGTCCTGCTCGAACAGGCGGACGCCGCGTGGAGCGACGCCGGCTTTGCCCGGGGGCTCGACCCGTGGTCGGGCACGGTGATGGCGTTCGGCGTCGGCGCGGCCGACCTCGACAACGACGGCGGGCTCGATCTCGTGGCGCCGCTGTCCGACTTCTACACGGCGGAGAGCACGCCCACCCACCCGGTGGTCCGCTACTCCCGCGGGGCCGACGGCGGGTACACCGCGGTGGACGGGCTCCCGATCGAGGGCGCCGCGCGCGCGGTGGTGCCCGTGGACCTCGACGGCGACGGGTCGCTGGAGCTCGTGCTGGGCGACGCGTTTCGATCGCCGTGGGTGGTGCGGCGCCCCGGCTGCGTCGACGGGGCGTGGATCGCGGTGGAGGCGCCGTTGAACGCGGTCGCGCGCGTGACCGCCGGGGGGATCACGCGCGCCGCGCTCGTCACCACCGAGCGTTCGTATGCGTCGGCGGGCCCGGCGGTGGCGCACGTGGGCCTGGGCGACGTGGACACCGTCGAACGCCTCGTGCTCACGCTCCCCGACGGCGAGGAGGTGAGCATCGAGGGACCGTTCGCCCCGAACCGGCGGTTCACCTACAGGCCGTGACGGCCCTCAGGAGCAGCTGACCCGCCCGCCGCGCACGACACACTGGGCCTCGCCGCCGACCGACGGCACCTCGACACGGGCGACCATCGGCACGGCGCCCGCGAGGGTCAGCGTGCACGCGCCCGGGCGCGTGGTGTTGAACCGCGCGACGTTGTCGGAGCCGCTCAGGCGGGCGCGCTGGGTGTCGCCGCCGCACTGCAACGCGACCTCGGCGATGGGCAGGTCGGCGTCGAGCTTCACCTTGAACGCGACGCCCGCGGGCCGCGGCTCGACCGGCACCGGACCCGTGCCGCACAGGGGGCTGGTGAGACCGTCCAACCAGCCGATCTCCGCGTCCTCCCCGAGAAGCGACACCCGCTCGCGCCAGACCGAGAACGGCGCGTCGCACGGCGAGCCGCCGAGCGAGCGGGCGAGGATCATGTCGGTCCACGCCATGAGCGCGCGCGCCTTGCGGACGTTCCGCGGGTCGGCGTCGAGCAGCTGGCCGACGGTGAACTGGAGATCCTGCGTGCGCGCGGCGCCGGTGTCGGCGTCGGACCACTCGATGTGGAAGGTCACGCGATCCTGTCGCGCGGGTCGGTTGTCGCGGATCCGGACGTCCTGAAGGAAGAGCTGAGAGGTGCCCGCGTAGTAGTGGATGGGCTGCACGTCCTCCTTCACGGTGCTGGACTCCTCGCCGTAGAACTTCGTCATCGCGAGAGAGGGCGGAAGATCGACGGAGAACCGAACATCGTGCGCGATGGTCTGTACGAGCGAGGGGAACCCGACGCCGAACACGCGATCGACCACGGCCTCGCTGCCCAGGTACACGTAGGCGCCCTTGCCCTTCTCGCTCAACATGTTGAGGACCTTGTCGTTGAAGTCGCGACCGACGCCGATCGCGGTCAAGCGGATGTCGCGCGCGTCGAGCTGCTTGCCGATCTCGGACACGGTGGCCGGGTTGACGTCGCCGGTGTTCAGCAGGGCGTCGGAGACCAGCATCATCCGCTGGTTGCGGGAGCTGTCGACGGGGCGGGAGGTCGCGATGCGGTAGCCCTCGCGCAGCCCGAGGTCCAGGTCGGTGGCCCCGCGCGGCCGGAGGTCGCCGATGGCCGTCGTCAGCAGGTCCGCCGGGTCGCGCCCGACCACGAAGTCCTCGAGGGGCACGCAGAGGTCGTCGTCGAACAGCACCAGGTCGACGCGGTCGCCGCGCTCGAGCTGGTCGACCATCTGCAGCAGGCCCCGCTTGAGGTAGTCCATGCGCCCTTCGGCGGCCATGGACCCCGAACGATCGAGGACCAACGTCAGGTCCATCGGCTCGCGCACCGGCGTGGCGCCCTTCACGGCGAAGGCCATCGTGAGGGTGTCCGGCGAGGTCTGCTCGGCGGAGCCACCGACGCCGAAGGTGGCGGAGCCCTGAGGCCGCTCGGTGTCGAACGAGAAGTAGTTCAGGAACTCGTGAGGACGCACCTCGGAGGTCTTGACGGCGCCCTTGTTCTGGATGGCCCAGAGCAGCCGCTGGGCGCTGGCGAGGGACATCGAGTCGTCGTTGGAGAGGTAGACCGTCGCGCCCCAGTCCAGCGACGGCTCGAGGCGACGGGAGGGGGGGGCGGCCTCGAGATCCGAGACGCTCCGCTCGCGCTTGCCATCGACCGTGACCGCCTTGGCCGCATCCTGCTTTGCTTCACGGGCGGGCGCCTCCCCCCTCGCGTCGTTGTCGGACCGGTCCGCGACCGCGTCCTCCTGCGGCGCGAACCCTTCGGCCACCGGCGCGGCGGACGGGGCGGACGGCGGTGGCGGCGGGGCGTAGGCCCCGACGCCCGAAACGGCGGAGGCTTCGTCCATCGGGGCGATGGGCGCCGACGCCTTCGGAGCCGCCTTCGTCGACGCGTTCCCGGTCACGCCCGCTGGCGCGGCGGTCGAGGTGGGCGCGCTCGCGAAACGTCCGCCGCCCCCGTGACCCGCGGCGGGGTTCGGTCGGGCGCGCTGGGACACCCTCTCCTCCCGCGCCCAACACTCGCGCACCGTCGCCTGGCCCGCCGGGATCGTCACCACGGGCCGCGGCGCGGCGACCTCGGGCACCTCGCGGCCGGCGTAGGCGACCGCGTCCGACTCGGGCGCGACGACCTCGTCGGACGCGTGGGTGGACTGCTGGCAGGAGAAGAGGGCGAGGAGAGCAAGCACGTGGGCTCCGTGGTTCGCGGGAAGAACGGCGCCGTCGGGCGCCGCTTACACCGGCGCTTCGGATTGTGGACGAAACGGCGGGGTGACGCCCCGCCCCGAGGGTGCTAGCCGCCGTGCGGGAGCGCCCATGAACCGCGATGTGCTCGTCAGCCTGCGTGATCCGAACGACCCGATGGCCGCTCAGGAGCTGCGTTGTTTTCGTGAGACGACCGGGCTCGGCGAGCTGGTGATGGTGCACGCCGCCGTGACCCCGCTCGACGACCGCCTCCTCGACACGACCCGCGCGTTCTTTTTCGGCGGATCCGGCGCCTACTCGGTCCTCGACACCCACGACTGGGTGCGCGCGATGCTGGACTTCCTCGTCCGCGTCGTGGACGCCGAGGTGCCCGCGTGGGCGAGCTGCTTCGGGTTCCAGGGGCTCGCCTTGGCGCTCGGCGGCGAGGTCAACCGCGACGACGCGCGACAAGAGCTCGGGGCCTTCCCGATCGACCTCACGCCGGAAGGGGCGGCGGACCCCCTGTTCAGGCACCTGCCGCCGACGTTCGACGCGCAGCTCGGCCACCACGACCACGTCGATCGCCTCCCCTCGGGGGTCACGCTCCTCGCGACCGGCCGCGCCATCCGGAATCAGGCCTTCAAGGTCGACGGCGCGCCGTTCTGGGCCACCCAGTTCCACCCCGAGCTCAACAAGCGCACGACGACCGAGCGCTGGAACTACTACCGCAGCCACTACGCCGACAGCCCGGACGCGGCGGCGGCGATCGACCGGGTGATGGCGGAGTCCCCCGACACGCTCGAGGTGCAGGCGGTGATGCGCCGCTTCGCGGACTACGCGCGCGGCAGGTAGCCACGACCGAGGATCACCCGGGCGATCGGGCGGCTCGCGTGCAGCACCCCGAGGCGCCGGACGAGCTCGTCGATGGCCTCGACCCGCGCCCGACCGAGGTCGCAGTGGTAGGTGACCGCCCGACCGTCGCGGCGAGGCTCCGGGTCCGAGATGTAGTGGAAACGGCGCCCGTCGGCGTCGCCGAACGCGCCGTCCCAGCCGCGGAGGTACCAGTCGCCGACCACGGCGTCGAGGTCGTCGAGCGCGCCGACCGTGTCGAAGGCCACCTGGATCGGGAGCTGATCCCACGGGGCCTGCGTGGAGACCCGAAGATCGAACGGCAGATCACGCCAGCGGAGGAGCGCCGGCGCGCGCGCGAGCGGCTCGTAGCCGGCGAGCGCGACCACCATCGGCTGATCGCCGACCTGCCCGACCTCCGAGGTCTGCGGATTGACGAGATCGACCCGCAGCGCCGCGTACGGACGCGCCCCCTCAGGGATCGACGGCACGATCCGCCCGCGGTCGTCGCGACGCATGCGCGCGGCCTCCGCGATCCAGCCTCGCGCCGCCTGCTCCGCCGCGTAGTGGTCGAACATCTCCACGTAGCTCTCCCGGTGCCCGACCAGGAATTCGCGAGGATGGATGTCGGCCGCCTGCAACGACCGCAACGACGAGAGGTACGCCATGGCGCCGTCGAGGAACGGCTGCTCGTCCCGGGCGTCGTCGAGGTAGGCGTCGAGCTCGCGGGCGCCGGCGTCGAGCTCGCCCCACGCCAGCAGGAGGTGCGCCCGGGCGGAGCGGGCGCGCGGCTGCCCCGGGTTGGCGGCCAGCACCTGATCGTAGGCCGCCAGCGCGTCTGCGGGCTCGTCGAGGTCTTCCGCAGCTGCTGCCAGCCCGAGCAGAAAACCCTCGATCATCGGCTCGAAGAACGAAGCTCGCTCCGGGTTCCCCGCCACCTGCTCGCGGGCGACGGCGATCGCCTGCTCCATCAAGGGCTTGCCGAGCTCCGGCTCGCCGAGCTGCACGTGGACGGTGCCGAGGGCGTGCACGAGGTCGGCGCGCTCCGGGGCCGCGCGCACGGCGTCCATGAGGAGCAACCGGGCCTGCCGCGGATCTTCCGCCTGGAGGGCGGCGAGGGCCTTCTGCGCGAGCTCGTCGGGGGTTGGCGTGGACACGGGGCCTCCGAAGCCGCCGCAAGGTAGCACGCCCCCGTTTCGGATTAGACCGCCACATGCCCTCCGCCGACGAGCTCGTCGAGCTCACTGAGCAGTCCGGTGCCCGCGCCGACACACGCCGCCCCACGGTGCCCGCCCTCGAAGCCCGCCTGTACACTCCGATCCCCTGCCTCGACCACGGGTTCGTGCGCGTGGTCGACTACATGGGCGACGACGCCGCCGTGGTTCAAGCGGCGCGCGTGTCCTACGGAAAGGGCACGCGCAAGGTCAACGAAGATCGCGGGCTGATCCGCTACCTGATGCGGCACCGCCACACGACGCCGTTCGAGATGTGCGTGCTGAAGCTGCACGTGAAGCTGCCGATCTTCGTGGCGCGCCAGTGGATTCGCCACCGCACCGCGAGCGTCAACGAGATCAGCGCCCGCTACTCGGTGCTCGACCGCGAGTTCTACCTGCCGGCGCCCGAGCACCTCGCACGCCAGTCCGCGATCAACAAGCAAGGGCGAGGCGAAGTCCTCGACGAGGAGGCCGCCGCGCGCGTCCTCGATCTGCTCCGCCGCGACGCGACGCAGGCCTACTCCACCTACGAGTCGCTCCTCGAAGATCACGAGCTCGCACGCGAGCTCGCGCGCATGAACCTCCCGGTCAACTGGTACACCCAGTGGTACTGGAAGACCGACCTGCACAACCTCCTGCACTTCCTCTCGCTCCGCATCGACCCCCACGCGCAGTACGAGATTCGCGTGTACGGCGAGGCCATCGCCTCCCTGGTGCGCGACTGGGTGCCCCACACCTACGCCGCCTTCGAGGACTACCGCCTCGGCGGCGCCCAGCTGTCTCGCCAGATGCTCGACGTCGTCCGCGCCCGGGTCGCCGGGCACCCGGTGCGCTTCGAAGACAGCGGCATGAGCCGCAGGGAGTGGGACGAGCTCGCGGCGCTCCTCGGGACGGAGCCATGACCCTCCTGCTGCTCCTCGCGTGCGGGCCGGACCCGGACCTCGCCCAGGCGAACCCGCCGCCCACGCCACCGCCCGTGTTGCAGGCGGCGGAGCAGGACGTCGAGCGCCTCGTCGGGGCCGTCCAGGACCCCCACGGCCCCACGCGCAGCTTCGTCGTCGTGCACGAAGGCCGCCGGTGGATCGCCCACCTCGTGCCCCACGCCACGCTGCGCCTCGACGACCGGGCGGCGCTCGCGGCCGAGCTTCCGATCGGGGCCACGGTCGAGCTCGAAGGGCGGTCGGGCGACGGCGACCTGTTCCTCGTCGAACGCGCGGTCGCGCGCGCGCCGTCCCCGGAGATCGTGACCGTGCCGACGGTTGGCGATCCGCCCCCGCCGCCCGGCGAACCGACGCCCCCGGACGCGCCAACGCCGCGATAGCGGCGGCGGGCGTGTCCGGATCCCCGCCCGTCCCCGACGCTCGCGCGGCGACGCGCCTCGGGTGGCTGCGCGGTCGGGTCGCGACCGGAGCGCGCGCCCTTCCCCACCTCGCCATCGCCGCGGTGGCGACCTTCCCGCTCGTGCTCACGCCGCTCACGCGCCTCATCGGGCACGAGGACGTGGACGTCTGGAACCACGCCTGGGGCCCGTGGTGGTTCTACGAGAGCCTGTCGTCGGGGGCGCTCCCCTGGCGCACGGACCTCCTGGCGGCGCCGAACGGGGGCGTCCTCTGGTACATCGACCCGATCGGCGCCACGATCGGCGCCGGACTCGTGCCGCTGATCGGGACTATCGGCGCATACAACCTTGCGATATTCGTGCAGGTCGCCCTCGCGTCGGTGGCGGCGCGCCGCCTCGCCGTCGCGCTCGGGGCGACCCCCGCCGCGAGCTGGGTGGCCGCGATTGGCGTGTCCGCCTCGCCGTACCTCCTCAGCGAGATTCACAACGGCGTGAGCGAGGCCGTCGGCGTGCCGTGGGCCGTGTTCGCGCTCGTCGCGGGCCGTCACGCGCTCGCGCCGTCCCCCTCCGACGGCGCCACGCTCCGGCGTTGGGCCGTCGCCGGCGTGTGGCTCGGCTTCACCGCCCTCGGCACCTGGTACTACGCGCTCGGCGCCGCGACGGTGCTCGCCGCGTGGGCGTTGATCCCCGCCGACGACGAGACCGTCGGCGCGTGGCGGCGCGCGATCGTTCGAAGGATGGTCGGTCTGGTCGTCGCGGGCGCCATCGCCGCGGTGATCGTCGTCCCGGTGTTCGCGTTGATTCGCGCCAGCATCGTGTCCCCCGACGCCATCGTGAACCGCGGGGAGGCGTCCACGTCGGACCGCGAGCTCCTGCTCGGTCACAACGCGCTCGACCCCCTCGCCTTTTTCGTGCCCGGCGGGTTCCAGTCGGTGGACCTCGCCGCCCAGGGCGAAGCGTTCCTCCACTCCAGCTACCTCGGCATCGTCGCCATCGCGCTCGCGGCGTACGCGCGCCGGCCGCGCGCCCTCGCCGCGGCGATCCCCGCGCTGGTGCTCTCCCTCGGGCCCTACCTGTACGTCGGCGGGGCGTGGGTCATCGTCGGCGACGCGCGTCGTGTCGCGCTCCCCTTCCGGCTCCTCCACGTCGTCCTGCCCGACGCCGCCGCGACGCACGCCCAGCGCGTCGGCTTCCCGGGCATCGCGCTCGTCGCCGCGGTCGCAGCGGTCGGAGCGTCCCGGCTCACGCCGCGCGCGGTCGTCGCGGTCACGGCGCTCGTCGCGGCCGACCTCCTCGTGTCCGCGCCCTGGCCGCTGGCGCGGGCACCGGTGCTGGACACCCGCGCGCACGAGGAGATCGCGCGCGTGGACGACGCGCGGCGGCTCGTGATCGACCTTCCCGGCGAGGTCGGCGCGACCATGGCCACGAGCCGCTACCTCGTCTACCAGACGTTCAGCCGCCGGCCGATCCCGTACCGCCCCGACGCCCGCGCCGGCACGAGCGCGCTCCTCGGCACCCGAGCCTTTCAGCTCCTCGCGTTGCCCAGTCTGTACCGCGACGAGCCGTGGGCCCAGGCCGCGCGCGCGATGGCGCGCACCCCGCGCGACGCGATCATCCGTGACTTTCCTGGCGATGCGCGGTGGGTCGTCGTTCACCGCGAGCTCGATCGCGGCGCGCAGGGGGTCGCCGCCATCGAAGCCATGTTGACCGACTGGTTCGGCCCGCCCCGCGTCGTCGGCACCCACGCCGTGTGGGACACGATCCCCGCGCGGAGCGCGCAGCCCGTGCGCCGCTGAGCGGGGCGCCGAACCCGGCGTCAGGCGTCCTTCGCGCAGCGGAACCCCGTCGACTTCCGACGGAGCTCGTTGAGGAACCCGTTCCGCTCGCCCGCAGGGTTCGGCCGCAGGTCGTAGAAGTACGCGCCTCCCCGCACCGCGGCGTACAACCCGTCGAGGGAGGAGGTGCGCGGGTCGACGTGTCGGTCCCCGCGACGCTCCCCCTGCACGCGGTCCCACGACGCGACCCGGGTGTCGTCGGTCCACTCCCACGCGTTTCCGAACGCATCCAGCAGCCCATGTCGGCTCGCGCCCGTGGGAAACGCGCCGACGGGGGACGTCCGCGCGTAGCCGTCGGAGTCGTCATAGTTGGGGATCGCGATGGTCCCGTGATTCAACCGCGCACCGTCGTAGGTGTTCCCCCAGGGGTACACCCGTTCGTCGTCGGCCGGCCCGAGGACCGCGAGCTGCCACTCCGCCTCGGTGGGCAGGCGCTTCTCGGCCCAGGCGCAGTAGGCGCGCGCGTCCCACCAGTTGGTGAGCACCACCGGGTGGTCGCGCGTCGTCGCGGGCGCCGACGCTCCGTCCCAGTTCCAGCCCTCGGTGGCCCAGGGTTCGTCGACGAACGGGGGGCGATAGCCGGTATCCGCGAGGAAATCCGCGTATTGGGACTGGGTCACCTCGGTGAGGTCGATCCAGAACGTCGACACGTCGACGTCGCGGGGTGGCAGGAGATCCGGCATGGGGAGCCGCGACACATCGCGGACGCCGCCGGGCGCGAGCCCACGGTCGGGCGCCTCGCCGCGTCCGATGGGGAGCGCCGGGCCGGGGGGCAGCGCCGCGCCCGGCGGGAGGCCCGCCCCGCCGGGGAGCGGCGGCGGCATGAACCCGGGCACGGGCGGCGTCTGCTTCGCGCCCAGCCGCGCCACGCCCGCGGGCACCCGGACCATGGACGGGCCGCGTTCCGACCGCGTGACATCCTCGGATGAACCGACGCACGCGACGAGGGGGAGGAGCGCGACGATCGGGAGCACGATCCTCCACTTCGCCCGGAATCGCCACCTTGGTGGATCAAAGCACCGGGACCGCGGCTCAGTTAACACACCGCATGCTCGTCCTCCTGCTCACCCTCCTCGGCTGCCCGGAACCCCTCCCTGAGAACACCCTCGGCGCGCCGGGCGGGGCGCCGATGGCGGACCCGAACGCCCCTCCGGGCGGACCGGGCGGACCTCCGGGCGATCCGAACGCCCCTCCGGGCGACCCGAACGCCCCTCCGGGCGACCCGAGCGCCGGCGCCCCGGGGCCCGGCGGATCGACGGACCCGAACGCGCCGCCGAACGCGGAAGGCCTGCTCGACCGCAAGTTCGCGGCGCTCGCGCAGGACGGCAAGACGGTGAAGATCCGCGGGCGCGTCGAAGGCGCGACGAAGGCCCAGGTCGACATCAACACGTTCGACCCTGCCGGGAAGGCGGGGCCGCCCGAGGTCTTGCAGGTGGTCATGACGACCGACGGCACGTTCGAAGTCGACGCCCCGGCCACCTACCCGGGTGAAATCTGGGTCACCGCCATCTCGGACGCCAAGGGGGACGGCCCGACGCCCGACGACGCGGGCGGCTTCGCCAAGTCGTTCAAGCTCGAGGGCAAGGACGTCGAGGTCACGATCACCCTGTCTTCGAAGGATTGGGCGAAGAAGCTCCCCTGGTACGTCGACGCGCCCCCGCCGCCGCTCGGCGCGGGTGAGCAGGTGAACCCCGGAGGGCCCGGCGGCGCTCCCCCCGCGGGCGGCGCTCCCCCGGCGGGCGGCGCTCCCCCGGCGGGCGGCGCTCCCCCGGCGGGCGCTCCCCCCGCGGGCGGCCCTCCTGCGGGCAGCCCGCCGGCCGCCCCGGGCTGAGTCGACCGGCCTCTGCTACGGCGGATACGCGCAACGAAAGCCCGTCGTCAACCGCGGCACTTCCGGCGCGGCGGGCTCGCGATGGGTGCACGTGCACGAGCTCGCGAGGTTCGCGAATGAGCCGCCGCGCAGCGCCTTCCACGGTCGCGCGGCCGTGTTGACCGGGTCCGACGACGGCGCGTCAGCGTAGTACCGCGCGTCGTACGCGTCCTGCGTCCACTCCCACACGTTCCCCGCGGTGTGGAGCAGCCCCACCGGCGACCGCAACGACTCCGCCTGGTCGTGTACGGCCCTCGTCGCGACGCCCGTGATCTGACCGAACTTGCCTTCGGCATACCAGACGGCCCCGAAGTCCTCCGCGTCCCCCCAAGGGTATCGAGCGCCGGCCGCGCACGCGGCGCGCTCCCATTGGGCTTCGGTCGGCAGGGCTCCGCCGCGCCACCGGCAGTACGCGTCGGCCTCGTACCAGGTCACCGCCACGACCGGATGGTCGGCGGGGCGCTCCGACGCGCGGACCTTCGCCCCGGCTCCCTCGGGGTGCGCGCGCAGCCACTCCTGGCCGGCGGGCGACCACAACGCCGCCTGACGAAACCCTCCCGCGGCCACGAACGCCTCGAACTCCCCGATGCTGACCTCGGTCGTGTCGATCCGGTACGCCGCCAGCGCGACCTCTCGCACCGGAGACTCGTCGGGGGCACGCCCGCCCCCCTGGCGGAACGTGCCCGCCGGGATCGCCACCACCGCCGCGAGCAGAACGAGAAGGCCCATACGCCGGCCTATCGCGGGCTACACTCGCCGGGTGAACCGCGCCCTCGCCTTGCTGACGGTGGCCGCGGCCAGCTTCACGCTCTGGCACGCGGGCGCCGGCCTCGCGCCGGAGGCGCCATCGTCACGGTGGGTCGTGGGCGGCCCCGCGGTGCCGACGGAGATCGCGCGGCTCGCCGGCGCCCTCCGCCCGCGCGGCGACGCGCTGGACCTTTGGTCGTACCGAAGCGCCACGGCACGCACCGCCCCCTTTCGCGAGGGCTCCATCCGGGTGGACGCTGTTGTCCCGAGCGGCGGCCAGCTCGTCGTCGCGTTCGGCGAGGCCGCTGGGCCCGCGCGACCGATGTTGCCCCCGCCGCAGGGCGCGCCGCACCGGCCGCCTCCCGGCCCGGCGGCGCCGAGTCGCGCGGTCATCGTCGACCGCGGCGCGCGCGCGTCGGTCGTCGGGCGTGGCCTCCCGTGCGCCGCGATCGGCCCCGCGCTGCCCGCCTCGAGGCCCGACGCCATGGTCCTCGACCTCGTGGTCCGCGGGGCCGAGCTCCAGGTGTCGGTCGACAACGAGCCGGCGCTCCGGTGCCAGGTCGACGCGCTGCCTCCCGGCCTCGTCACGATCGGCAGCGGGGTACGCCGCGTCCAGGTCGAACGAGTGGCGATCGAACCACGCGAAGGATCGAGGTTTACGCATGATTTTGGCGTGGTGTGGCGCACCACGACCTTCGGCGCGCTGCTCGCCCTCGGCATCGCCGCGGCCACCGTGCCGCTCGCGCTCCGCTACGTCGCGGCGGGTCGACCGACGCGCGCGACCCTGGCCGCCCTCGTCCTGCTCCTCGGCCCGCCGCTCTGCTTCGTCGACCTCCGCGGCACCCTGGACGCCCTGCGCCTGCTCGCGGTGCCCGAGGCGCTCGGGCCCACGCTCTTCGCGGTCGTGCCCGGAGCGGTGGGCGTGCTCCTCGCGTTGTCCAGCGGGGACGTGCCGCTGCGCGCCGCGCTGGCCCTCGGGGCCGCGCCGCTCGCGGTCGTCGCGGCGACCGCGGTCGCGGCCCGCGCCACCGGCGGGGGCGCCGACGCGTTCGGATGGTTGATCCTCGCAATGTGCCCCATGGTGGCGTCGGCCCTGGTCTGGGTGAACACGCACCCGTCGCGCCACCGTGTGGCGCTCTCGTATGCCGCGGTGCTCCTCGTGCTGGTGCTCGCGGAGCTCGGCGTGCGGCGCACCTCCCTCGACGAGAGCTGGTCGGTGACCGAGGGGTGGCGTCGCGCGAGCGAGGAGTTCGCGGAGCTCCTCGAGCTCCGCCGCCATCGCGCGTACCCCGACGAAGGCTTTCCGGTGCGGCCCCCCGAGCCGGACGGACGTCCGCGGATCGTGGCGCTCGGCGGCTCGAGCACCGGCGGCGCCTTCCAGATGGACGACCTGGATCAGTTCTGGCCGCGGGCCTTGCAGGATCGCCTGAACGGCCGGTGGCAGGTCGTCAACCAGGGGGTGGGCGGGTGGAACACCCTGCACGTCCGCCTCTACCTCGAGAGCCAGATCGAGCGCCTCGGCGCGGACGTCTACGTGCTCTACGTCGGCCACAACGACATCCTCGCCACGGCGCCGCGCCCATACCGCGAGCTGTACGCGGGGTGGACGCAGCGCGCGTCGGCCAGCCGCGCGGTGTCGGCGTTCCTCGAGCGCTCCCGCCTCTACGTCGGCCTGCGGTTCGCCGTTCTCGCCGCGCGCGACGACGACACCCGCGCGGTCCCCGTCGCGGACGCGCGCGAGAACCTCGACGCGATCGTCGCGCTCGCCCACGGCCGCGGCGCCCGCGTGCTCCTGGTCAACGAGGGTTTGAACCCGGACCCTGGGCCGATGCGCCCGTACGGCGCGATGCTCGCCGAGATCGCCGCCGCGTCCGGCGCGCGCGCGTACGACGCCGCCGCGGCCTTCGCGAAGGAGGATCCGGACAACTTCATCGACGACTGCCACCTTTCCGTGGCGGGCCATCGGCGGCTCGCCGGGTGGATCGAGCAGGAGCTCCGCACAGCGGGGTGGATCGGGCAATAGGGGACGATCCGAGAGGTCCGATGCGACGCTGGCGAGGGTTGAAGGCGCTGGTGCACGACGCGGTCGACGCGACGACGGTGCTCGTGTGGGAGGGGCACGACGTCACCTTCCGCAACCTGCGCCGCGTCACCGACCGCCTGGGCCCCGTGGCGGACCCCGGGCGCATCGTCGACCGCGTCGCGCGTGCCAGCACGAGCCTCACCCTCGAGACCATCCAGCGCGTCAACGACGTCGTGGAGACCCTCGTCGACATCGCGATCGACGCGGCGGTGCCGGCGCCCGCCGAGGACGAGGAGCCCGCGATCCCGATGCGATCCGACGCGTTCGGCACCCCCGAGTGGGTCGCCGACGCGGCTCTGTCAACATTGAACGCCGCGATCGGCCATCACCTCGCCGCGACGGCCAATGGGCTCGACCTTGGCCTCGAGCTCCGCCACGACGACCGCTACCTTCGACACGGCGAGCGCCTGCCGCCGGCTGCGCTCGCCGTCGTGTTCGTACACGGCCTCGGGATCAGCGAGTGGGGCTGGGCCATGGAAGCCGCCGAGTGGTACGGCGACCCGGCGACGACCTACGGCACGCAGCTCGCGCGGGATCTCGGCGCGACGGCGATCTACGTCCGCTACAACACCGGGCGTCGCGTGGGGGTCAACGGCCGCGCCCTGTCACACGCGCTCGAGGTCGCCCTCGCCGACGCCACGACGATCGTGCTCGTCGGGCACAGCATGGGCGGGCTCGTCGCCCGGGCCGCCGTGGAGGCGGGGCGAGGGACCCGCTGGGTCACCCGCGTGGCCCTCGTGGTGTCCCTCGGATCCCCCAATCAGGGCGCGACCTTCGCCCAGCTCGGGGAAATCACCGAGGCGGGCCTCGGCGCCGTCGATCTCCCCACCACGCGGATCCTCGCGCGCATCCTGGCGGCGCGCAGCGCCGGCATCCGCGACCTCGAGCACGGCGAGATCGACGATCTCGCACGGGATCCCGACGCCACGGCCGCCCCCGAAGAGCGCGTCGTGCCGCTGCTCGACGGCGTCACGTACGCGTTCTTCTCGGCGACGATGACCTCCGACCCGGACCACCCCCTCGGCGTGCTCCTCGGCGACCTCATGGTCCGACCCGGGAGCGCCGCCGGCCCCGCCGGCATGCCCGCGTCCGATGGGTTTCGGATCGAGACCGGCTCCTTTCCGGGCGTGGTGCATCATCAGCTGATGAACCACCCGGCGGTGTACACGCGACTCCTACCGTTGATCCGCCGGTTCGTGCCGACGCCCGCCTGACGATGGCGCTCCCGGCGCTATCGGAGCTCCGGCATCGCCGCGTCGATCGCCTCGACCAGCGCTTCGGCCATGGCCGCGTGGTCGTCGGCCACCGGGTGCCCGCCCCACCCGTTGTACGCGAAGATCACCGCGTGCACGTCCGTGTCGCCGGCGTCGCGGCGTGCCTCGACCGCGGCCTCCACGTACGCCGGCATCGGCGAACCCGGCGCGGTGGCGTCCATCGAGCCCAGCGCGAGGAAGATCTCGGCGTCGGGGTGCGCCGCGCGCACGTCCGCGAGGAACCCCACGTAGGCCCGGACGATCTCGCCGCGCACGCCGAGCCAGTAGTCGTTCTGCCCCAGGTTCACCACGACGATGTCGGCCGGCCAGTCGGCGAAGTCCCAAGCGCCGTCGCCGGCACGGAGTCCGTCCCAGTAGTCGGGCATCTCCGCGTCCCACCAGCTCCGGACGAGCCCGACGCCGCTCAGGGCGATCGCGTGGTGCTCGCCGCCGAGCGCCTCCGCGACGAGCGTGGCGTAGGTCGCGCCGTGGTTCTTGTACTCCGGCACGTCTTCGTTGCAGGCGCAGTCCGCGCTGTACCCCGCGGTGATCGAGTCCCCGTAGAACTCCAAGCGGAGCGTCGGCGCTGGATCGGCCGGCAGCACCCGGTTTCCCGCGCCGAGGGTGATCGCGCTCACCACCGCGTCGCCCTCGAAGGTCTCGGTGCGCTTGTCGACCGCGATGTGGTGCTCCCCGGGCGCGAGTCCCTCGGCCAGGACGTAGTCGTGCACGCCCGGCAGCAGATCCAGCACCACCGGCGCGGCGCCGTCCACGTGCACGTTCAGGTAGTTGTCGCCTTCATCCTCGATCGTGACCGTGATCGACGGCGCCTCGAAGCGGACCGCGAACGCGGTCCCCGGCCAGTGCATCGGCAAGCGCGTCGGGTCGGAGTCGTCGGCGCGCCCCGTGACGTGCACCGCCGCGTCCCAAGGGTCGAGGGTGCGCGGCGCGGGGTCGAGCGGCGCGTCCGTGTCGCCGCCCGTGTCGCCGCCCGTGTCGCCGCCCGTGTCGGTGTCCCCGCTGGTGTCCGTGCCCCCGCCGCTGTCGTCCCCGGTGTCCGGGTCGGTGTCCGCATCGGTGTCGGCGGCAGGCTCATCGTCGAGCACGACCGCGCCGCGCGGCCCGCACCCCGCCACGAGGAGCGCGAGCGCGAGCGCGACGGGGCGGGGCGTTCGGAGCAGCATGCGCCACCGTAGCCGGCTCGGCGGTGTGCGGCTCAGCCGTACGCGGCCGCGTAGCGGGGGCACGACGCGACCAGGGACGCGTGCGTGCCGCGTACGGCCACTTCGCCCCGTTGAAGGTAGATCACTTCGTCGGCGCGCGAGAGGGTCGCGACCCGGTGCGTGACGAGCACGACCGCGCGGTCGCCGCTCAAGAGGGTGTCCAGCAGCCGGAGCTCCGTCTCGGCGTCCAGGGCGCTCGTCGCGTCGTCCAGCAGCAGCACGCGTGGCGCGCTGGCGTACGCGCGCGCGATCTGGACACGCTGTTGTTGGCCGCCCGACAACGTGAGCCCGCGATCCCCCACCGCGGTGTCGAGCCCCCCGGGCCAGGCGGCGACGTCGGAAGCCAGCTTCGCAGCGTCGACCGCGGCGTCCACGTCCACGCCCGCCCCGAGGCTCACGTTCTCGCGCACGGTGATCGACAGGACGAGGGGGTCCTGCGGCACCCAGGCGGACCCATCCGCCACCTCGTGGCCGAACACACCCGCGAGCGCCTGGATCAAGGTCGACTTTCCGGAACCGACCGGCCCGGTGACCGCCGTCAGCGTGCCGGGGGCGACCGCGAGCGGACCGCCGATGTCGAGCGCGAAGCCCTCGAGCGCGACGCGCCCCGCGAAGGCACCGGCGTCGGCGGTCGGCCGCACCGCGAGGAGCTCGTCGAGCCGGGCGAGCGACGCGGAGGCCTGCGCCCCGCGCACGACGAAGGCGCCGAGATCGAACATCGGGAAGACGAGCGACGCGACGAACCCGTTGAACGCCACGAAGTCGCCGACGCCCGTGGCGCCGGAGAGCACCCGCGCCCCGCCGACGCCGAGCAGCACGGCGAGCGCCACCTGCCACCCGTACCCGAACACCGTGAACTGGGCCTGCGCGCGGCGCGCGTTCGCGACCTCCGCTTCCGCGAGGCGCGCCGTGGCCTCCGCGTAGGCGCGGCGCGCCAGGGCGGTCAGCCCACGCGCCTGCAGCACCCGCACGCCGTCGAGCGACTCCTGCGCCACGGCGTTGGTGGCGGAGACGGCGGCCTGCACCGCCCCCGCGCGCGCGGCGATCTCCGCCGACATCCAGGCCTGGAGCACGGCCAGCGCCGGCAACGGCGCCAGCGACCAGGCCGAGAGCACAGGATCGACGTAGATCATCCCAGCCACCGCAGCCGCGCAGATCATCGCGGCCTCGGCCGCGCGCAGGACCCCCGAGCAGAGCCACCAGGACAGCTTGTCGTTGCCGACGTCATCGGTGAGGCGCGTCACGAGGTCGCCGGTGCGGTACCCCCGCAGCGCGCGCGCGTCGAGGTCGACGAGGTGCTCCAGCAAGCGGCGCCGTACACGGCGTTGGATGCGCTCATTGACGATGGTTCGTGCTCCCTGGACGACGATGTAGAACACCGCCTGGGCGACCCCGAGCGCCACGCACAGCAGCCCTGCGCGCAGCGGATCGCCCGCGCGCGCCGCGTCGATCACCAGTTTCCAACTCATGGCGAACGCGGCGTGCAGCGCCGCGGTCGCGGCGCTCCCCGCGAGCATCGCCACGAGCGCGGCCGTCTCGCCCCGCCAGACCGCCCAGAACCAGCGCCACGCGCGCGCGGCGTGCGTCTCCCCGGGGAGCGAAGCGCCGACCTGGATCGGACGCGTGTCCTCGTCGCGGCGCCCCCAGGTGTTCACGCGGCCTCCGCCGCGAGCTGCGCCCGCCACAACGACGCGTAGGCCCCGCCGCGCGCGAGGAGCGTCGGGTGGTCGCCCACCTCGACCACCCGACCGGCCACGAGCACGTAGATGCGCTGGGCGTCGACGATCGTGCGGAGGCGATGGGCGACGACGAGCACGGCCCGCTCCGGTCGTAGGCGCAGGAGTTGTGCCGCTCGCGCCTCGGTCTCCGGGTCCATCGAGGCGGTCGCCTCGTCCAAGAGCACGAACGGCGGATCCTCGGCGATGGCGCGCGCGAGGCAGAGGAGCTGCACCTCCCCCCGGGAGAGAGGGGCCCCTCCGTCCCCGACGCGGGTCTCCGGACGGAGGCGCTCGGCGAGCCCGAGGGCGTCCAGCAGGTGCCCGGCCCGCTCCGGCGGCACGCCGAGGTTCTCCGCCACGGTGCCCGGCAACAGCTGCAACGACTGCGCCACGAGCCCGACGCGGCGCCGGAGCTCCGCCGGGTCCAAGGCGCGCGCGTCAACCCCGCCGATGGTGAGGCGACCGGTCAGCGGATCGCGCACGCGTAGCAACAACGACACGATCGTGGACTTCCCGGAGCCGGTGGGCCCGACGATGGCGACGCGCTCCCCCGGGGCGACGCGCAGGCTCACCGCGTGCAGCACCGGCGCGTCCGCGCGGTAGCCGAACCCCACGTCCTCGAGGCACAGGGCGCCGCCGGGCCAGGGAGCAGGCTGCGCGGGGGCCCGTACGCGCGGCTCCAGCGCGAGCAGCTCGCGCATCCGCGCGCCGCCGGCGCGGGCGCGTTCGATCGTCAGGATGTGAAACTGCAGGCGGATGATCGGCTCGAACAACTTCCGGGCGTAGTCGAGGGCGAGGAGGAGCGCGCCCACGGTCAGCGTCCCCGCCGCCACGCCGTAGCCGCCCACCAGCAACAAGATGCCGAGCGACAGCGCGCGCACCGCGAACAAGGCGTTGAAGAAGCCCACGGACGCGAGGCCCGCCACGGTGTCGGCGTCTTGTTTGTCGGCGGCGACGGACTCCGCCCGTGCGAGGAGCCAGTCGCGACGACGGTACGTTCGGGCGAGCGGGAGCGCACGAACGAGCTCGGTGAAGAGCCCCGCGGAGTGCGACGCCTCCTCGCGGGCGCGCAGGAACAAGGGCGGCGCGCTCCGGCGAAAGACGAAGATCGCGACGGCGTAGACCGGCACGGTCGCCGCCACGACGAGCGCGAGCGGCGGCGCGACCGCCGTGAGCACCACGAGCAGGCCGAGGACGAGGGCGGCGTCGGCCGGCGCTTGCAGCACCACCTCGGTGAGCAGGGTGCGCAGGGCGTCGGTGTCGCCGGAGAGCCGGGCGGCGAGCCGCCCCGGCGGATGATCGTCGTGGAAGCCGGCGTCCATGTCGAGCAGCCGCCCGAACGCGGCCTCGCGCACGTCCCGGAGCCCGGCCTGGGCGATCGCCTCGATGCGCACGCGCGCCGTCCACGACAGCAGCCCGGCGAGGACGACGGCCGCACCGTAGCCGACGGCCGCGAGGGTCAGCCCCGTCGCGTCGCCCGCGGGGATCGCGCGGTCCAGGGCCCACGCGACGCACAAGGACCCCACGACGGAGGCCGCCGAGCCGCTGAGCGCGATGGCCTGCGCGCGCAACAGCCGGGCGCGATGTGGCGCGAAGAACGGCAACAGCCAGCGCATCGGCGGAGCAACTATCCCCCTGGCGCGGCGGCGCGTGACGCCCGGGACGCGGAAGCGTACACTCGGGCGGTGTGGCTCCTCGCGATGCTCGTCGAAGCCGCGTCCGCGAAGGACATCTACACCTACGTGGCGCCCGACGGCTCGGTCGTCGTCACCGACTCTCCGACACACGCGCAGTTCGAGCTCTGGTGGTCCGACACGGCCCCGGGGCGCACCCTCCCGAACGGCGTGCCGATGCCCAAGCTCGAGGGCCTCGCCAACCTCGACAGCTACGACGCCCTGTTTCGCGACGCCGGGCGCGCCTTCGGCGTGGCGCCCGAGCTGTTGAAGGCCGTCTGCGTCGCCGAGTCCCGCATGAACCCGCGCGCCGTCAGCCGTGCAGGGGCGCAGGGCCTCATGCAGATCATGCCGACCACACAAGTCGCGCTCGGCGTCACGGACCCCTTCGACCCCGGTCAGTCGATCCGCGGCGGGGCCGCGTACCTCTCGGCCCAACTGCGGCGCTTCGACAGCACGGAACTCGCGATCGCCGCGTACAACGCCGGCCCTTCCGCGGTCAGCAAGGCGGGAGGCGTGCCCGCCAACCGCGAGACCCCGACGTACGTGGCCCGCGTTCTGGGGCTGTACGCGCACTTCCGCGATAGCCGCCCGGTCGGCCCCTGAGGTTCCGTGCGGCTCCCCGCTTGGTTCAAACAACAAGGCTTCTGGAACCTACCCAACACCATCACCGTGGCGCGCTGCTTCGCCGTGCCGATCATGGTCGCCCTGCTGTGGCGCGAGCCGGACGCGACATGGGCCCCGATCGCGTGCGGCGTGTTCGTCGTCGCGATGGTGTCCGACGTCGTGGACGGGTGGCTGGCGCGCCGCTGGAACCTGCAATCGGTGTGGGGGGCGTTCCTCGATCCCCTCGCCGACAAGCTCATGGTGGTCGCCACCCTGGTCATGCTCGTGCCGTACGGCTGGGTGTCC
The DNA here is from genome assembly GCA_945862325.1 of Klebsiella pneumoniae. Classification (GTDB taxonomy): domain Bacteria; phylum Myxococcota_A; class UBA796; order UBA796; family SXON01; genus CAMAXZ01. The sequence continues at coordinate 37,669 of CAMAXZ010000014.1, read as the reverse complement.
CCGTGGCTCGTCGTCCTGCTCGAAGCGCGTGAGCTCGCCGTGCAGGGGATGCGCACCCTCGCGGCGGCGGAGGGCCTCGTGATCGCGGCGAGCAGCCTGGGCAAGTTCAAGACCGCCTACCAGAGCACCGCCATCGGCTTCCTCCTCTGGCACCACGAGCTCTACGGCGTGGACGCGCACAGCGTCGGCACCCTGCTCCTGTGGATCTCCGCCGCGTTTTCGGTCATCAGCGGGCTCGAGTACGCCTGGGCGTTCCACCGCCACCTGAGCGGGCGCTGAGCAGCTAGGACCGGATGCGGACGGTATAGCTGCCGGAGCAGGAATTCGCCGGCCACGTCAGGGCGTAGACGCGGAGGTACCAGACGTCCTCGTCGGTGTCGAAGACATCGCCGCTGTAGCCCACGCTCAGCGAGCCGGAGCCATTGTCGGTGTCGACCACGCTCCCGCCTTCGTCGTAGAGCTCGATCACGTAGTTGCCGCCGGCCGGGAGGCCGGTGATCGACACGGAGATGCTGACGTTGTCGTAGATCTCGTCGTCGGCGTCCCAACGGAACCAATCCTCGTCTTCCCGGTCCGACACCGTCAGGCCGCTGAGCTCGAGGCTCGAGCTCGACCACAGGAAGGAGCTGTCGACCTCGCCGAAGTCGTACGGCGCGGACATCGACTCGTTGCGCTCGTAGCTGTCGTGGTACGGCTCGTTGACCGCGCCGGAGCAGTTGTTGTCGAGGTCGTCGCAAATGTCGGCGAGCCCCGGGTTCGACAGCGGGTCCGCGTCGTCGCAGTCGCCGTCGTTCTCGGTGTACCCGTCCATGTCGTCGTCGCGCGCGCGCGGGTCGGTGACGTTGACCAGGGCGGTGTCCGTGCCGACCTTGCCCTCGCCGTCGGTGACCGACAGCGTGAGGACGTGGACGCCGAGCGGGAGGTCGACCGTGGCGAGCGCGATGCCGCTGCTGTCGGCCGCGGTGGTCGACAGGACGCCGGTGACGTCGCTCGACCACGTGACGAGGAGGTCCGTGGCGGCGGTGGCGTCGTCGCCCACCTGACCCCGAAGCACCAGCGGAACCGCGAGATCCGACGTCGAGCCGTCGGACGGGGCGAGGATCTCCGCGCGCGGGCGCCCGGAGTCGAACACCTCGAAGTTGACGGTCTGCGTCGCGATGTTCCCGTCGGAGTCCGTCGCGAGCAGGCTGAGCGCGTGACGCCCCTCCGAGAACACGAGGGGCACGGACAGCGAGCCGGTCCCGCCGGGGTTCCCGACCCACATGGAGCCGTCGGGGCTGTCGAGGATCTCGACGGTGATTGTGTCGTAGGGGTCTTCGTCGTCGGTGACCGCCGCCACGACGTTGACCACGTCGCCCAGCGGCACCTCCTGACCGTCCGTGGGGCCCAGGAGCACGATGGTCGGCGCGCCGCTCGACGAGTCGGTGCCCACGGTGATGCCGACGCTGGCGGAGCCGCTCGCCCCGCCCTCGTCCACCGCGGAGAGGGTGATCGCGTGGCTGCCGGAGCTCAGGGAGTCGAGCGCCAGGAACACCTGCCCCGTCGCGTCGGGGGTGATCGCGCCGAGTTCGCCGTCGAGCGAGCTGCTCCAGCGGACGTCGAGCAGCGGCGCGTCGGTCTGCGCGTCGAGCACCTCGCCGATGAGCTCGACGAGGTCCCCGGCGTCGAACGCCGCACCCTCGGCGGGCCCGAGGATGGTGGGGACGGGCGGCGTGTTGTACACCCCGACCTTCGAGTCCTGGCAGGCGACGAGGAGCACGGCGAAGAAGAGGGACATCGTCCGAGAGTTTAGCAGGCTCGCGGCCGTGCCGCGCGCGGTTACACGCGGGTCGAGGAGCCTCGATGCTGCTGTTCGTCCTGCTCTCCGCGTGTACGTGCGCAGGCAACTCGATCGAAACCGCGCCGATCCCGACCTGCGCGGGCACCACGTGCCTGCGCAGCGACGCGGCGGCCGGCACGCTCACGCTGGAGCACGACGGCGCGGCGCGGCTGCAATTTCCCGCCGACTGGATCGCCGTCGGGGTGGTCGACGCGGTCGATCCGGGCGCGAGCTACGACCCGACCTTCGGCGACGAAGGGGTCACGTGGCGGGCGCTCACGTCGGTCGAGGGCGCGGAGGCCGGGCTCCGCCTCGCGTTCGAGGGTGGGGTCGAGGCCGACGTGTCGATCGAGCCCGTCGGCGACGCCGCGGTGGCCCTGCGCGTGCAAACCGACCGCCCCGAGGTCGTGCGGCTCCGGATCCGCCCGCGGATCGCCGCGGACGAGGGCCTGTACGGACTCGGCGAGTGGTTCGACCGGCCCGAGCACCGCGGGCTCGTCCGCGCGAGCCATCTCCTCGCCGATCTGACGATCGAGAGCGGGTACAACGAGGTCCACGTGCCCGTCCCGCTGATCGTCGGCACCGACGGGTGGGGCATCGGCGTCGACGACCTCCACGCGATGGCGTTCGACATGGGGGCGACGGATCCCGAGCGGCTGGGGATCGACGTCGCCGCGGGGGACGTCCGGATCGAGCTGTACACGGCTGACGCCCCGATCGACGTCACCCGCCGCTACTGGGCGACCACCGGGGCTCCGACGCTGCCGGCCCCCTGGGCCCTCGGCCCGCTTCTGTGGCGTGACGAGAACATCGACCAGGTCGAGGTCATGGATGACCTCGACCGCATGCGGAGCCTCGATCTCGCGACCAGCGGCGTGTGGATCGACCGCCCGTACGCGACCGGGGTCAACACCTTCGACTTCAATCCGTCGCAATTCGACGACCCGACCGCGATGATCGCCCACGCCCACGCCCTGGGCATGCGCATGGGGCTCTGGCACACGCCGTACGTGTCGGCCGATCAGGCGCCGGAGCTCAACGCCGTGGCCGTCGCGGAGGGCTACTTCCCACCCGAAGTCCCGATCTACTTCAACAATTGGAGCGAGCCGCTCGACTTCACCAACCCGGACGCCGTCGCGTGGTGGCAAGACCTCGTGGGACGGTACCGAGCGCTCGGAGTCGAAGGTTTCAAGCTCGACTATGGCGAGGACGTCGTCGTGGGGCTCAACGGGCGCCGCCTCGCGTGGAGCTTCCACGACGGCAGCGACGAGCGCACGATGCACAAGGGCTACAGCCTCGCCTACCACCAGACCTACGCGGAGACGCTGGGCGAGGACGGCGGGTTCCTGCTGTGCCGGGGCGGCACGTGGGGCGGACACGTCTACGCGTCGATGATCTGGCCGGGCGATCTCGACGCCGACCTGTCGCGCCACGGCGACGTGCGCGACGACGGCACCTTCGCGGTCGGTGGCCTACCGGCCGCGGTCAGCGCCGCGTTGAGCCTCGGCCCGAGCGGGTACCCGTTCTTCGCATCGGACACCGGGGGCTATCGCCACTCGCCGCCCGACCGGGAGACCTTCCTGCGCTGGACCGAGCACACCGCACTGTCGGCGGCGATGCAGGTCGGAAACAGCGCGAGCACTCAACCCTGGGAGATCCTCACGGACCCCGAGGATCTCGACATCTATCGTCGCTACGCGCGCCTGCACGCGCGTCTGTTTCCCTACCTCTGGACGTACGCCCAGGAGCTCGATGGGCCGGAGGGCCGCCCGATCGTGCGCGCCTTCGGGCTAGTGGAGCCCGCGCTCGGCGCGCATCCCGCGGATGAGTACTTCCTCGGCGACGTCCTGCTCGTGGCCCCCGTGGTGGACGCGAGCACGAACGCGCGGACGTTCGTGGCGCCGACGGGCGCGTGGCGGAGCTGGTGGGACGGCGCGCCGCTCGACGCCGCGCCCGGCGAGATGGTCACGGTCGAGGCGCCCATCGGCCGCGTCCCGCTGTGGATCCGCGCCGGTGGGATCGTCCCGCTGCTGCGCCCGACGATCGACACGATCGCCCCCGCCACGGACCCCGAGGTCGACAGCTACGCGAACGACCCCGGCGTGCTCTGGGGACGCGTCGCGGCAGGCGGAGACGGCAGGTTCACCCTATGGGACGGCGCGACCCTGGTCAGCCGCGACGACGGCACGACCGTCACGTTGGAGTTCACCGCGGGCGACGTGTTCGTGTCGGGGGCGGCCTGGGAGCTCGTGGGAGTGGACGCACCGGCGTCGGTGCTCGCCGACGGAGCCACGCTCGACGAAGGAGACGGTTGGACCTGGGAAGACGGCGTTCTCACGGTCGATTCGGCGGCGACGACGGTCGTCGTCACTCGCTGAGCCGCCGCCACGCGACGTAGCGCCGCAACCCGGCGGAGAGGTCGACGCGCGGCGCCCACCCGAGCCAGCTCCGGGCGCGGTCGAGGTTGGCCCGGGTGACGGGCACATCCCCGTCCTGCGCGGGGAGCCGGTCGATGCGGAGCGGCACCCCCACCGCGTCGGCCACCGCGGCGGCGAGCGCGTCGAGCCGGACGACCCGCCCGCCCGCGACGTTCACCACATGGAACCCCGAGGTCCCGGCGGCGGCGGCCAGGAGGCCCGCGACCGCGTCGCTCACTTCGGTGTAGTCACGCGCGCTGGCCGGGTCGCCGTACAGCGGGATGGGGGCACCGCCGAGCGCCGCCGTCGCGAAGCGCTCCACCGCCATCCCCGGGCGCTGCCGGGGCCCGTACACCGTGAAGAGGCGCACGGCCGTCACGTCCAGGCCGCTGGCCGCGCAGAACAGCTCCGCGGCGCGCTTGCTGGCCGCGTACGGGGAGGCCGGCCGATCTGCCGCGTCCTCTTCCGCAAAGTCGCGGTCGTCCCCACGGGCGCCGTAGACCGACGACGACGACGCGAACACCAGCGGCGGACCGCCCGCCCGTGCCGCGGCGCCGAGCACCCGCGCCGTGCCCTCGACGTTGACAGCGGCGTAGAGCCCCGGGTCGCCGAGGGAGGCCCGCACACCCGCCCGCGCCGCGAGGTGGAACACGAGGTCAATCCCATGGAACCACGCCGGCGTTGCCGCGCGCACGTCCGCCTCGACGAGCTCGACGCCCTTCGGCAGGTTGCGTCGCTTGACGGAAGGGTCGTACGCGTCGTCGAAGACGTCGACCACGCGGACCCGATCGCCGCGCCCGAGCAGGGCTTCACAGAGGTGCGAGCCGATGAAGCCCGCGCCCCCCGTCACCAGGACGTTCACTTCCAGCGCTCGTACAGCTCGGTCTGGCGGTTCGTGAGCGGCATCCGGACGCCCCGCTGCCACACGCCGAGCACCCGGGTGCGCGGCTGCAGCGGATCGCCGTCGGCGTGCACGAACGTCGCCTCCGTACCGACGCCCAGCACCCCGTGCGGCAGCCCCCAGGCCTTCGGGGCGTTGGAGCAAAGTCCGGCGATCGCCGCCTCGAAGGGCATTCCGTAGGCGACGGCGATCCCCGCCTCGGTCGTCACGTCGCGCGCCATGTGCGGGTCGGGCACACGGAACGCGATGCGAAGCCCGGCCCGGTGCAGGCGCGCCGCGTTCTCGTAGGACGCATACCGGGTGTCGAAGCTCGATGGTTGCGTGGTCACCGGGCCGACGATCACCGGGTGTCCCGCGTCGGCGAGCTCCCGCGCGACGACGTGGCCCTCCGCCGCGCCGACGAGCACCGCATCGAGGTTGTACGCCCGGGCGAGCTCGATCGCCGCGAGGAGATCGTCCGCGCGGTCGGCGTGCAGCAGCGCCTTCGTCTCGCGGCGGCGGAGGGCGTGCCACACCCGCTGCGCCTCGGTGAAGGTCGGCGGCTCTTCGCCCTTCTTCTTTACCTTTTTGCCCGCGTCCGCCGTCGGCGGCGCGTTCTCTTCGAGCAGATCCCGAAGCCGCGCGACCACACCCATGCGAGACCGCGGTTGGTTCGGGGCATCTCCGCGCCCCGAGGCGCCCACGTGCATCACCACGCCCGCGTCCACGGCGATCGTGGCCTCGCCGCGCGTGCGCCCGTACAAGCGCACCCACGCGGCGCGCCCGGACACGAGCCCTCCCTGAGGCATGAGCAACGCGCCCTGAAGCCCGGCCACACGGGCCACCTCCACGACGGCGGATGTCGGATTGTACCCGTCGATCGCCCGCACCTGCGGCACGACCGCGTCGCTGCCCTCGCGGTCGTCGTGGGTTCCGGCCTCTTGACCGACCTCGTACAGGCCGATGGGGCTGCCGCCGAGCCACACCCCCGGCCACAGCACCTGACCGCCGAGGTCCACCCCGCCGGTCACCGCGGGGCCGACGTCGGCCACGAGCCCGTTCTCGACGCGGACCCCGCCGACGACCTCGCGCCCGTCCCCGAGGAGGATGCGCGCGTTCGAGAGGGTCGTGGTATCCGCGGCGGCGGCGGACCGCGCTCCGACGAAGCCGACCGCGGCTCCCGCCGCGAGCCCCTCGAGGAACGCCCGGCGGCTAACGGAGCCCATTCGGCACCCCGTCCCGCGCGCGGTCGTAGAGGACCCGACCGTCGATCCAGGTTCGTGCCGCCCGCGTGTACACGTCGAGGGGGTGACGCTCCCAGAGCACGAGGTCGGCGTCCTTGCCGACCTGGATCGACCCCACGACGCCGTCGACGCCCATCATCCGCGCCGGCGCGAGGGTGATGCTCTCGATCGCCTGCGCTTCGGTCCACCCGTAGCGCAACATCTTCGCTGCTTCGAGGTTCAACCTCTGGATGTGGGTCGCCGAGTCGCTGTGGATCGCGACCGGGACCCCCGCCGTCGCGGTGAGCACGGCGTTCTGCGGGATGGCGTCCCACGACTCCATCTTGAAGCCCCACCAGTCGGTGAACGTGGCGATGCCGGCACCGTGACGCGCGACCGCGTCCCGAACCTTGTAGGCCTCCAACGCGTGTTGAAGCGACGCCACCTTGAAGCCGAACTCCTCGGCCACCCGGAAGAACCCGAGGATGTCGTGCGTGCGGTAGCAGTGCAGGTGCACGCGGATCTTGTCGTCGATGACGTCGAGCAGGACCTCGAGGTCGAGATCCTTTGGTGGCGGCTCCTTTCGAGCGCGCGCGGCCCGGTAGTCCAACGCCGACTGGAAGACGGCGCGGAACGCAGCGAACTCTCCCATTCGAGTGTCGATCTCGTCGTCGTCGGTGCGCCCGGCGTACACGCGCTTGGGGTTCTCGCCGACCGCCATCTTGATCCCGCGGGGCGCGCCCGCGACCATCAGATCGCGGACATCGACGCTGTCGCGCAGCTTGAGCGTCGCGCTTTGACCGCCGATCAGGTTGGCGGAGCCGGGGAGCACCTGGATCGTCGTGACGCCGCCGGCACGAGCGCGGGCGATCGCCGGATCTTCCGCGTCGAACGCGTCCCCCGCCCACACGCGCGGCGTGAAGGGCGAGACCGCCTCGTTGCCGTCGCCGTGCGCGTTCGCTTCCGGCCACGGGTACACGCCCACGTGGGAGTGGATGTCGATGACGCCGGGGGTCACCCAGGCCCCGGCGACGTCCTCGATCGGCACACCGGGCGGCACCGCGACAGCCGGCCCGAACGCGGCGATCTTTCCACCTCGCACCACGATCGTCGCGTCCTGGACAGCCGGCCCGTCGCCTGGAAGCACACGCGCGTGGACAATCGCAAAATCCGCCGCAAATGCGAACGATACCCATGCGACGAGAACGCTGATCAATCGACCTCCCCGGGCGTGACGGCGAGCCTACCACGCGCCGGCCGTCGCGGTCCCGTCACCGGACGGATACGTCCGCGGCCATGCTGGACACGACCTGGGGGTTCGCGAAGCCCGCCCTGTTCGCGCTCGACGCGGAGCGGGCCCACGACCTCACGTTCTCCATGCTGCCCGTCGTCAGCGCGCTCGCGTCGAGCGCCTGGCGGCCCGCGCCGTCGCTGACGCGCACGGTCGCCGGCTTGCGCTGGGGCGGGCCCGTCGGGCTCGCCGCGGGGCTCGACAAGAACGGGATCGGCGTCGGCGCCTGGGAGGCGCTCGGGTTCGGCGCCATCGAGCTCGGCACCGTCACCGCCCAGGCGCAGCCGGGCAATCCCCGGCCTCGACTGTTCCGCCTCGTCGAGGAGCGCGCGCTGATCAACCGCATGGGCTTCAACAACCTCGGCGCCGCGGCGCTCGCCGGGCGCCTTCGCGCGCTCCGCGAGGCCGGCCGGTGGCCGTCGGTGCCCGTGGGCGCCAACCTCGGAAAGACCAAGGTGGTTCCCAACGAAGAAGCGGTGTCGGACTACCTCGCCTCGGTCGAGGTCCTCCGGGGGCTGCCCGACTACTTCGTCGTCAACGTCTCGTCGCCGAACACACCGGGCCTGCGTGAGCTGCAGGACCGCGCGCCCCTCGAGCGCCTCCTGGGCGCCGTCGTGCCCGCGGTCGGCGACGCGCCCGTCTTCCTCAAGCTCGCCCCGGATCTTCCGGACGAGGCGCTCGAAGAGGCGGTCGACGTCGCGATCGGCGCCGGGTGCGCCGGCATCATCGCGACGAACACGACGCTGTCGCGACCCGGCGACACCGGACGGACCGGCGAGGCCGGGGGCCTGAGCGGCGCGCCGTTGGCAGCGCTCGCCCGGGCGAAGATCGCCGTGGTCGTGCGACGCGCGGCCGGCCGCGTGCCTGTCGTCGGGGTGGGCGGCGTCGCGACCGCCGACGATGTACGCGCGTTGCTGAACGCGGGCTGCGCGGCGGTGCAGCTCTACAGCGCGCTGATCTTCGGCGGGCCCGGCCTGATTGGCAGAATCAACCAGGATCTCGTGCGCTAGGCTTCTGCCCGTACGCGGAACGCCGCTTCATCGCCTCGCCGCGCCGGCGCCGCCGCAGGAGGTGCCCCACGCCTTCGGCCGGCCCGAAGCCTTCGCTCTCGAGCACCATCGGGCGGGTGGGCGACGCCGACCAGGCGACGATGTCGCGCAACATCCGCGCGCCGCCGTCCTGGAACATCGGGAAGTGACCGAGGTCGTCGTATCTCCAGACGATCCCGTCGTAGAGGTCACCGAGGATCCGCGCGCGGTACCAGGGCACGAGTCGATCGCGACGGCCGAGGAGGATCAACACGGGGCAGTCGATCGCCGTCGGATCCACCGTGGGCGGGCGGGCGAGCTCGCGCACCAGCCGCGCGGGCCATCCGAGCCCGCGTGCGTGGACCTCTCGCGCCGTCGACTCGTCGAGGGTGTCGAGCCCGACGGCCCGGGAGAGGGCCCAGGGGATGCGGATCGGCGCCGCGCCGCCGAGCGACGCGAGCACCGGGAGCCCGTGACGCGCCGCGAGCGCGACCGTGCGTGGATCTGGAACAAAACCGAGGTTGCCCGTCGGATGTGGACCGATCAGCACGAGCCCTGCGAGCCCTGACGCGCGCCGCTCCGCGGCGACCTGGGCGATGAGCCCCCCCATGCTGTGCCCGAGGAGGACGAGCGGCCCGCCCGTGTGACCGTCGATCCAGTCGACGACGGGGCGCACGAGGTCCTCGACCCCGACGTCCGCACGTCCGTCGCCGTGCCCCGGGAGAGTCGCGGCCACGAGGCGCAGGCCGGCGGCCGCGAACCCTTGCGCCCAGCGTTCCCACAGCCACGCCCCTAGCCCGATGCCGTGCAACGCCAGGACCGTGGCGCGCGGCGACGCGGGAGTCGCGAGCTCGGTGACGGAGAGCATCGTCGCCGACGTAGCCCGGTGGCTACGATGCATCATGGTCACGCTCCTCCTCGCCTGTGTACGCGCCGTCTCTCCCGTCCTCGAGGTCGGTACCGCCGCGGCCCCGCGACCGCCCCCGGTCGAGCCCGAGGACCCCGCGGCCCTCGTCGAGTGGATGGTGGCGGATGACCCCCTCGTTCGTCGCCCGCGGCTCCCGCGCGCGGCGCCGGAGGCGCTGGCTCCGTTCGTGACGCTCGCGCGCCAGGACACGGCGAGCGCGCGCTCGTGGTGGGAGGCGGAGGCCGCCGCCGCTGGGAGCTCCGCCGTGCCGTTCTTGCGGGGGGCACGGCTCGCCGCCCTGGAGACCGCGTCGCCGGAGGACTGCCTGGAGTGGGCGTCGCCCCTCCCCACGTCCAACACCCTGGACGACGCCGAAGTTCGCGCGCCCCTCGCGTGGCTCGGCACGGCCGGCACGCCGACGACGCTGGTCCATGCCGTGGAGCGACAGGTGCTCCTCGGCTGGCTCGACGCGCCCACCCTCGACGCGCGCGTCGCGGCGGCCGGGCTCCGCGCGGAGTGGGCCGACCGCATCGCCGGGAGGCCGATCGCGCGCCTGATCGACGCGCGCGCCGCGGCTCCGCGCGACCGCGACGCGGCGAAGCGCGGCCGCGACGCCCTTCACGACGCGACCCGACTGGCCGGTGTGCTCGCGACCGCCGAGGGCGACGCGGCACAGGCACGCGCGCGGGCCGATCGGGTGGAGGCCGCGGCGCGCGTAGGGACCTCCGCCGACCCCGTCGTGGCGCAGCTCACGACCAGCTTCGAGGCGCTGCTCCTCGATGCGGGGGACGACGAGAGCGTCGGGCTCGCCCTCGTCGCGGACGGCGCGCTGCGCCTGCTCGACGCGTGCGCGGATCGACCCTGTGGTGTGCTCGACCGCGCCCGCGCGCTCGACGCCGCCGCGCGTTGGGGAGCGTCACCGCGCGCGCTCGCCCGCGCCTGGCAGGCGATCGCGCTCGAACGGGCGACCGACCGTCTGGAAGCGTCGATGGACGGCCCGTTCGTCGCCGACGCCATCCCGGATCTGGTGGACGCGCTCGCGCTCGAGGGCGTGGCGCTCCCGGACATCGGCGTCCTCGGGCGGGCCCGCGTGGACGCCGGGCTTGCGCTCACCCTCGCGCGCGTGACGGGCCGCGACGACGTCACGACGCCCGACGGACTCGTAGCGGCGCTTCGTGCCGAGGTGTCCAGACGCGCGAAGCGGGCGCTCGACGATCTGCCCGTCGAGGCCCGCTCCCCTATCGACACGTTGTCGCGGCGCTGAGCCGCGCGGCCTCAGCCGCGCGGCCCCGCCACCGTGCGCTCAGGTACCCGTGCAGGCGTAGGTGAGGACCACGGTGTCGCTGCTCTCGGCGCCCATGCAGTCGGACACGGTGAGCTGCACTTCGACCTCGGTGTTGTTCGCCGACCCGTAGGTGGCGGGCGCGCCGGTGATGGTCACCGTCGGGCTCGAGGTCGTGCTGTTCGTCATCGTGCCGTACGTCGAGCCGCTGATGATCGACCAGGAGTACGTCAGCTCGTCACCATTGCCGTCCGACGAGCCGGTGCCGTCGAGCGTGAAGGCGGTGGTCGTGCAGGTGTCGCAATCGTAGCTGACGCCGTAGCTGATCGGCGTGCAGTCGGCGCTGCCGCTGTAGGAGCTGTCGTCGCCCGCGTCGGCCACCGGGGTCTCGTTGCCCGGGCGCTCGGCCACGGTGACCGTGATGGACTCCGGCATGGAGTTGGCGCCGCCGTCGTTCACCACGAGGGTGAACACGTAGTCGCCGGCCACGTCGGGGCGGAAGCTCGGGTTCGCGCTGGTAGACGACTCGAGGTCGGACGTGGTCTTGGAAGAGCCGGCGGGCGCGCCGGTGAGCGTCCAGGAGTACGTGAGGGTCGCCCCTTCGATGTCGTAGCTGCCCGCGGAGCTCAGACCGATGTCCGAGCAGGTCTCGAGGTCGCCGGTGGTGGACACGACGGCGACCGGGGCCGTCTCGGCGTAGCCGTCGCAGTCGTTGTCCGCAGGATCGGTACCTTCCCAGGCGCCCGGGTAGACCGTGAGGTCGCCGTCGTCACAGTCGCCGTCGTCGCCCGAGAAGCCGTCGCCGTCGTGGTCGAAGGACGAGCAGTACTCGTTGACCTGGCCGGGGCTGCCCTTGTCGTCGAGGGTCATGCCGGTCCAGGAGTAGATCGCGACGCACCACGCGGAGGGGTCGTCGTTGAGGTCCGCGCCGAAGGTGGTCTGGTCGAGGCCCATCGACGCGCCGTCCGGGTCCGGCATCGTCGCGCCGTCGTCCCACGCGACCATGTCGATCATAACGTCGTTCGCGTAGATCCAGATGTCGTCGGAGTCGTTGCCGAGGATCATGCCGGAGTACTGGTAGTCGACGGGCGCCGAGCCGTTGGTGGCGGAGTTCGAGTTGGAGCCGAACACGAAGAACTCGCCCGCGTCGATGCTGACGATGCGAGAGGACGCGACCTGATGCCACTCGCCGGTGCTGTCCATGAGGACGAGGCCGTTGAGGATGAGGGTGCGGTCCGTCATGTTGCGGACTTCGAACCACTCGCCCTTCGGGTCGCCGATGCGCGCCGGGTTGGAGAGGATCTCGGTGATGGAGAGGTCGCCGTAGGCCCAGGCGCTCCCGTCGATCATGCCGTCGCAGTCGTTGTCGACGCTGTCGCCGTCCACTTCTTCGGCGGCCGGGTTGACCGCGGGATCGGTGTCGTCGCAGTCGGCTTCCATGGTGTCGGAGCCGCAGACCGTGTAGCCGTCGTTGTCGGCGTCGAAGCCCTCGTCGACCTCGCCGTCGGCGTCGTTGTCGATGCCGTCGCAGGCCTCGCTGCCCACGCAATCCGCGACGCCGTCGCCGTCGCCGTCTTCGAAGCCCTCGTCGATCGTGCCGTCGCCGTTGTTGTCGACGCCGTCGCAGGCCTCGGTGTCGAGGCAGTCGGCGGTGCCGTCGCCGTCGGTGTCGGGGAGGCCCTCGTCGACGACGCCGTTGCAGTTGTTGTCGATGCCGTCGCAGTCTTCCGCGCGGCCCGGGTACAACGTGGCGTCGTCGTCGTCGCAGTCGCCGTCACCCGGGGTGACACCGTCGCCGTCGGCGTCGACGTAGTCCGGCGTCGAATCCTCCGTGTCGGTGCCGCCGGTGTCCGGCTTCTTGTCGGTGGATGCATCTCCGGAACACGCGGCGAGGGCGCCGACGGCGAGGAGAGAGAGGAGTGACAGCGTGGTCGAACGCATGGGGGGTCTCCTGAGACACGGGGACGGGGAATTATTGTAGCAGGAGTCTGTCGCGTTCGTCACCTGTCCAGCGAAGTCGATCAAAAAATAGTCGAGCGCGTTGACGAGGCGAGGTCATCGGTTAAAGGGCTGCCGCTCCTGCGGGAGTAACTCAGTTGGTAGAGTACAACCTTGCCAAGGTTGTTGTCGCGGGTTCGAGTCCCGTCTCCCGCTCCACCCTACGAAGCGCCGCCCAGCTCTGGGCGGCGCTTGTGTGTTTTTGCTCGAGGCGCGCTCAGGCGGCCTTGCCGTCGTGGAACACCCGGCCCTTCCAGCGGCTGCGAACCGACCACATCGCGCGTACCAGCACGAACGCCAGGACCGCGTTGCCGAGCGGGTGACTCCACGCCCACGCCCCGCTTCGCCCGTCCAGCCGCTCGACGCGCCAGCGGAAGAGGATCGGCAACGAGCACGCCACCGCGGTCCACGCGGGCCACACCGCCGGCGCGGGCAGATCCCGGTGCACCAGCTCCGGCGCCGCGAGCATCGCGGCCAGCAGCAGCCAAGGCAGGCCCGCGCCCACGAAGATCGCGAGCAGCGCCGCGGCGGCGACGACCGGACGTCGCTCCATGCCCTCGTAGAGGTTCTTCGAGTAGCCCGCGACGATCTCCCCGAGCCCGCGGTAGAGTCGCACTCGGAAGGCGTCGGGCGCGGAGTACAGGCCCACACGGACGCCGCGACGCTTGAACGCGCGCGCCAACCGCACGTCCTCCAACACCTCCGCGCGTACGGCGCCATGTCCGCCGACGCTGTCGTAGGCCGCCCGATCGACGAGGATGAACTGACCGTTGGCGAACGCCTCGGGGCGCGATGGCGTGTTCACCGCCGCGACATCGGTCGCGCCACGCACGAACCAGCCGATCGCGGGGATCGCCACGCGCTCCCAGAACGACTCCAACCGCCACGTGCCGAACAGGCTCAACAGGCCGAGCTGGCGTTCGACGAGGACGCTCGTCGCGCGCCGCGCGATCGTGGGCGAGAGCTCCACATCCGCGTCCACGAACAAGAGGTGGGCCCCGCGCGCTTCGCGCGCGGCGCGTTCGCACGCCCAGGGCTTCCCGGCCCACCCGGCCGGCGGCGGCTCGTTCACGACGACGCGCAGGCGCGGATCACCGACCGCCGCCGCGGACGCCGCGGCCGCGGTGCCGTCGGACGACACGTCATCCACGACCACCACCTCGAAGTTCGGATGGTCTTGCGCCAGGCACGCGCGCACGCAGTCCGCGATCTGGTGGGCCTCGTCGCGCGCGGGCACGCAGATCGACAGCGGGGGGAGCTCGACGGCGGCGCCGGGGCTCGGCAGCGCGGACTTGCGCCGCCACTCCCCGACACCAGCCACCATCGCCGCCCACAGCAACGTGTCGGTCGCGAGGTAGCCCCCGAGGAGCACCGCGCCCCAGGCCGGATCGTCCCACCTCATGCCGGCTCCGCGGCGCCGCGGACCACGCGCGCGCGGCGGGTCCCGGGCGGCACGTCGAGGCGCATCAAGAGTGAATCGCCTCCGGCGACGAGCTGCAACCCCGCCGGCACGACGCGCCCGGGCGCGACGAGCACGCCCGTCCCCACCACGGCGTCGTCGCCGACACAGACCCCGCAGAACCCGAGCGGCGCCGAACGCAGCTCGCCCCGCGCAAACACGCGCGTCGGGCCGCCCAACACGACGTCGAGCAGCATCGCGCCACTCTTCACCTGCGCTCGGCGCCCGAGCACGCCGAGCTGCATGATCCCGGCGTGCGCGGCGCCGGCCTCGATCACGGAGTACTTCGCGATCGCCCCGCGCTGCACGCGCGCTTCGTCGCCGAGGACGCTCCCTTCGACATAGGCGAGCTCTTCCACGCGCGCGCCCGCGCCGAGCACGGCGCCGCGCACGACCGCCCCGGCGCCGATCGAGGCGCCGCGCCCCAACACGCAGCCCTCCACGACCGCGGCGCGGTGGACACGCGCTCCAGTACCGTAAACATTCAGCTTTGCTGCCACGTCCTCCGGCCGCGCGGACATCGCGCGCAACGCGCCCCAGGTGAGCGGCAACAGCCCGAGCGGCAGCGGACCCACGAGCTTCGCCCAGAGGAACGGGCCCAGCGCGAGCAGGTTGGCCCACAACAGCTGGGCCCAGTGGTCCACCGCCAGTACATAGGCGTCGGCGACCGTGATCGGCCCGCCCGTGACTGGAAACCCTTCGAGCGCCCGAGTGTCCGCCGCGAAGTCGACCCGCCGGGTCGCGTCTCGCGCTCCGACGCGGATGCCGAGGTCCGTCCCGGTCAACGCCGCGATTGCGCGCGCCGTCGGGTGGTCGGGCGTGGCGACGACGTCGACACCGGCGCCGAGCGCTCTGCGAAGCGCGAGGGGAGAACAAACCACGTCCTTCGTCCAGACCGCACCGGCCGCCGCGCTTTCGGCGGCGACGACCTCCAAGCCCGCGGCGCGCGCGACCCGCGCCCGGTGCCCGCCGACGGTCGTGTCGAGGAACGTGCGCTCCGCGGCCGGGCCCCCGAGCCCCTCGCATTCGCCGGCGCCGTCGACCACGAGCGCCCTCACCACAGGCGGTAAACCCGCACGTTGGGGCCCGCCGCGATCGGCTCCGTCGCGTGCTTCAACGCGCGCACGGCGGCGTCGTGCATGTCCGGACGCGCGTTCGGGTCGAGCCGGACGATGACGTAGCGGACCCCTTGTTGACGCGCGGCGGCCGTCGTGGCCTCGAGGAACTCCGACGGCGGCGCATCGCGATGTTCGAGCATGGTCTTCCACACTTTCCGAGAGGCGTTGTTGTTCGGGAAGTTGAGCCCGCCCGTCAGCGCCTTGTGATGCGCCGCCTGGTCGTAGAGGACCGACTGCCCACCCGACACCGGGTACACCATCGCCGCGCCGTCGGGCTCGGCGGCCAGCGCGGCGATCGCGTCCTCGTGGCGGCCGTCGGAGGTCTCCGGCATTCGCGCCGTTGGTGCGACGACGCGCCCCTCGAGGAGGACACCGATGCACAGCGCCGCCGCCGCCGCCGGCCGGCCACGCACGGCGAGCCCCGCGAGGACGGCGATCGCCAGCACCCCCACCTGCCCGAGGCGCCACGTCAGCGAGAGGGACGAGAACCCGGGGACGGACTCCAGAAGGAGGTACGGCATCGGGACGGCGAGGCGGCCCGGCAAGATCACCGGCCCCCCGTTCTGGACCAGCACCGGCCCGCAGGCGAGCACGAGGCCGGCGGTGCCGGCAACGGCCAGGGCCACCGCCGCGGCGCGGGGCGCGGGATCTCCGGAGCGGGCCGACCGCGCGAATCCGGCTAGGGCGGCGGCGAGCGCGATCCACCCCAAGTATGGACTGTGAATGTAGTTTTCGCCGTAGCGACTGAGCTCGCGGAAGTCCGGGCTGCGGTAGTCGAACGGCGCGAGGTACGCGAGCGGGTCAGCGGGCCCGATGGTCCGACGCACCGTCGCGATCTCACGCGCCGTCTTGATGCCGACCACGTTGTCGGACGCCGTGGCGGCGGCGTGCGCGCCGACGGCGAGGGGAGCGACGAGCCCGAGCGCCAACAGCCCCGCCGTGACGAGGGCCAGGCGGCGCGGTGCCGTGACGACGAGCGCGCCGAGCACGAGCCACGCGCCGACCGCGGCGTACCAGTGCGCCGCCGCGCAGACCGCCATCGCGAGGGCAGCCGCGCCGATGCGCAGCGGGCCGGGCCGCTCGTGAAACGCAAGGTCGACCTGCGCGAGCACAGCCAGCGCGAGCCAGCCGAAGCCCACGGCCTCCGAGGCCCCGTTGTGCACGTGCGCCATCAACATCGGCGCCGACGCGTACACCACGCCCGCCACCCATGCCGTCGCTGGGCCCCCCAGTCGGCGCCCGAGCTCGTAGGCCGCGAGACCGGCGAAGGTCAGGTGGGCGATGACGAGCCAGGTCCAGGCTGCCGCCGGGCCGATCGTCCACACGAGCGGCGTCGCCAGCACCGCGTTGACGGGGTCCGCGACCCACAAGGTGCCGCCGACCGGGTGATTGAGCAGGCCGTCCACCCGCGTCGGCGCGACGCCGTTCGCGACACGCTCGGCGAAAAACCAGAGCGACCAGAGGCTGTCCCACAGGTCCGTACGCTCGGCCCCCGGCACGTTGGCGACCGGCGCCACGGCGGCTGGCCACGTCGCGAACACCGCGAGCGTGGCGAACGCGAACGAGGGCAGTGCGCGGCGCATCCCCGCTGTTGTCCGCCGCCAGCACGGGAACGTCAAGCGGCCCCCTTGTGGACAACTCTGCGGACAACCGCCGGACAGGCCCGCCCACCTGTGGACAACGCGCCGCCTTGACGCCACTGCCGGCGAGCGGCTACTCGCCGAGGGCGCAGGTCTCTGCCCTCGCGCCCCTTGGAGGCTCTCATGTCGCGCTCGCCCATCGCCCGTCTCACCGTCACGGCGCTCGCGCTCGTGTCCTTCGCGCTGTTCAGCGCCCCCGCGCACGCCGGCAAGAAGCCGAAGAAGGGCACCGAGGCCCCCGTGACCGAGGCCGTTGCCCCGGAGGCCACGCCCGACGTGCCGGCCGGCGCCCTGGCGTTCGCCAAGAAGCTCGTGAAGAACCCCATCAGCGGCTATCGCCCCGGCGACGCGGGTGGGGTCGACTTCAAGTACAGCGCCCTCACGTTCGCGGGCGACAACACCTGGACCGCCGTGGCCGCCGTCAGCGCCGCGGGCGAGACGTTCGACTGCAACGAGAGCGGGACGTGGAAGGCCGATGCCGGCGAGGGCGAAAACGCGGGGACGGTCGAGTGGACCGTCACGAAGTCCTCCTGCGCCGGCCGCCCCCAGGACGGCACGACGCGCGCCCAGCTCCGTTGGGACAACGGCGAGTGGAAGGTCGAGCTCCGCTGACGCTGCGGTTCACGCGCGGGGCGCCGCGGCGATGATCGCCTCGGCCGCCCGGAAGCCGTCGAGCGCGGCGGACACGATCCCGCCCGCCCAGCCCGCGCCCTCGCCCACCGGGAGCAGGCCCGGCAACGAGGTGCTCTCCAGGTTCGGGCCGCGCAGGAACCGGAGCGGCGCGGTCGTGCGGGTCTCCGGCGCGATGAGCACGCCCTCGGCGCCCGCGAACCCAGGAACCTCTTTGTCGAACGTGCGGATCGCGCGCCGCATGCCTTCGACCACCGGCGCCGGCAGCAGCCGCGCGAGGTCCGTCGGAAATCCGCCAAAAGGGTAGCTGAGCCGAGGAATATCCTCGGATGGGCGTCCGTTCAGGAAGTCCGCGACCCGCTGCGCCGGCGCCGCGAACCCGCCGGTCATCGCGTAGGCCGCACGCTCGATGGCGTCCTGATAGCGGACGCCCGCCAGCGCGTCGGTCGCCCCGTAGTCTTCTGGCCCAACCTGAACGATCAACGCGCTGTTCGCCCACATCGCGCGGCGCGCGGCGAAGCTCATCCCGTTGACGACGACGCGGCCGTCCTGCTCCTGAGCCGGCACGACCATGCCACCCGGGCACATGCAGAACGTGTACGCCGCCCGCCCGGCGGGGGGCGTGTCGGCGAGGCGGTAGGAGGCGGGCGGGCGATCCCCGCGCCCGCCGCGGTACCGCGCGGCGTCGATGACCGCCTGGGGGTGCTCGATCCGCGCGCCGATCGCGATCGGGCGCAGCTCGGCCACCGCGCCGGCGTCGAGCAGCGCCGCGAGGGTGTCGCGCGCCGAGTGTCCCGCGGCGACGACCACGGGGCCGCCGAGGAGCGTCGTGCCGTCGCGGAGGCGGACCCCGACGCAGCGCCCATCGCGCACCACGAAGCCCTCCGCCGCCGCGCCGAACCGGACCTCCACGCCGAGCGCGCGAAGTCGAGCCCGCAACGCGGGGAGGATGGCCCGCACCTTGTCGGTGCCGAGGTGCGCCCAGCTCTCCAGCAGGATGTCCTCGTCGGCCCCGGCCTCGACCAAGGCGCGGAACACCCACCCGAGCTCGCCGTCGCGGCGCCGCGTGTAGATCTTCCCGTCAGAGAACGTGCCCGCGCCGCCCTCGCCGAAGAGGATGTTGTTGTCGGCGTCGATCGGGCCGCCTCGCCAGAAGCGGTTCACGACCGGGACGCGATCTTCCACCGCCGCGCCACGCTCGAGGAGCACGGCCGGCGCTCCCGCCTCTCCGAGCCGAAGCGCGGCGAACAACCCGGCGGGCCCGGCGCCGACCACGATCGGCCGCGCGCGCCAGTCCAGGTCGGTCGGCACGGGGAAGTGGCCCGACATGCGGGCCTCGTCACGCGCGCCGAAGCGTCGCACCCCCGCGACGCCACGCCGGAGCACGGCGTCCTCGTCGCGTTCGAGCTCCACCTTGAAGTTCGCGCGCCACGCCGGGGGGCGTGAACGGGCGTCCAACGACCGCCGAACCAGCTCGCACGTGCGAACGTGCGCCCGCGCGACGCCGAGGTGGTCGGCCACGACGCGAGCACAATCCTCCGTGTCGGGAGGGACCTCGCCCTCGCCCACGAGCACGTTGGACACGAGCAGCGCCATCGCTGCGACCTATCTCCCGACCATCGCCCGGCGCCACGCGGTGTCGAGGGTTAAGCGGCCCGTTCACCGGAGGCGGCTCTTGGCACTGCGCGTCGCGATCAATGGGTTCGGCCGGATCGGCCGCTGCGTCCTGCGCTCGGCGATCGACAATCCCACGGTGGAGATCGTCCACGTCAACGACCTCACGAGTCCCGAGCAGCTCGCGCATCTGCTCGCGTTCGACTCCGTGCACGGGAGCTGGCACACCGCGGTGCGGGTCGTCGACGGCGGCATCGAGGTCGGCGGGCGCCGCATCGCCATCACCGCAGAGAAGGACCCCTCCAAGCTGCCTTGGAAGGACGCCGGCGTGGACGTGGTGCTCGAGTGCACCGGCGCGTTCACCAAGCGCGAGAAGGCGGCCGCCCACCTCGAGGCCGGCGCGCGCCGGGTCATCATCTCGGCCCCGGCCACGGATGAGGACATCACGGTGTGCATGGGTGTCAACGACGACGCGCTGGATCTCGACCGGCACCACGTCATCAGCAACGCGAGCTGCACCACGAATTGCCTCGCGCCCGTCGCGAAGGTGCTCCACGACAGCTTCGGCATCGAGCACGGCCTGATGACCACGGTGCACAGCTACACGATGGATCAGAACCTGCTCGACGCTCCCCACAAGAAGGGCGACATGCGCCGCGCGCGCGCCGCCGCGCTGTCCATGGTGCCGACGAGCACCGGGGCCGCGAAGGCCGTGGCGCTGGTCCTCCCGGCGCTCAAGGGCAAGCTCAACGGCTTCGCCATCCGCGTGCCGACCCCCAACGTGTCGCTGGTCGACCTCACCTTCACGGCGTCTTCGCCGCTCACGAAGGAGGCGATCAACCAGGCGTTCGTCGCCGCCGCGAACGGCCCTCTCGCGGGCATCCTCTCCGCAGTGGACGCGCCCCTGGTGTCGATCGACCTCAACGGCAATCCGCACAGCGCCATCGTCGACCTCGAGCTCACCGCCGTCATCGGCGAGCGGATGGGCAAGGTCCTGGCCTGGTACGACAACGAGTGGGGGTTCTCC
The DNA here is from genome assembly GCA_945862325.1 of Klebsiella pneumoniae. Classification (GTDB taxonomy): domain Bacteria; phylum Myxococcota_A; class UBA796; order UBA796; family SXON01; genus CAMAXZ01. The sequence goes on along the minus strand of CAMAXZ010000014.1, from coordinate 17,336 downwards.
AACCGCATGGTGGACCTCTGCGCACGCATCGCGAAGCTCGAGGGCAAGGCATGAACATTCCGCTCCCCACCCTCGAGCAGCTCGACGTCGACAATCGTCGCGTCTTCCTCCGGGTCGACTTCAACGTGCCGCTCGACGACGGCCAGATCACCGACGACACCCGCATCCGCGCGGCGCTCCCCACGATCGCCTGGCTGAGGCAACGGGGGTGCCGCGTCATCCTGGCGTCTCACCTCGGTCGACCGAAGGGCGCGGAGCACGCGCTCTCCTTGGAGCCGACCGCGGCGCGGCTCGCCGAGCTCATCAACGGAGAAGTCACGTTCGCGCACGACATCGTCGGCGAGGACGTGGAGCTCATGTCGCGCGAGCTGGTGCCGGGCGGCGTCATGATGCTGGAGAACCTTCGCTTCCACCCCGGCGAAAAGGTCGGCGACGAGGCGTTCGCCGCGCAGCTCGCCCGCCTCGGCGACATCTACGTCAACGACGCCTTCGGCGCCATGCACCGCGCCGAGACCTCGATCGCGGCGGTCGTCGCCCACTTCCAGCACGTGGGCGTCGGGCTCCTCGTGCAGAGGGAGCTCGAGGCGCTCGGGCGTTGCCTCCACGGCGCGACGCGACCCTACGTGGCCATCCTCGGCGGCGCGAAGGTCGCCGACAAGATCGCGGTGATCGACGCGCTCGCGTCGCGGGTGGACCACCTGATCATCGGCGGCGCGATGGCGTACACGTTCCTCGCCGCCCGCGGCTTTCCGGTCGGTTCCTCGCGCGTCGAAGCCGACAAGATCACGACGGCCCAGCGCCTGCTCGACCGCTGCGCCGAGCGCGGGGTCGGCGTCCACCTGCCGGTCGACCACGTGGTGAACACCTCGTTCGACGCCCCGGACGCCCCGCGTACCACCGACTCCATCGTCGACGGCGAGGTCGGGCTCGACATCGGCCCCGCCACCGTTCGCGCGTACGCCGCCGTCATCGCCGACGCGAAAACCGTCTTCTGGAACGGGCCGATGGGCGTGTTCGAGGACGAGCGCTACGCCGCCGGCACGCGCGCGGTGGCGGAGGCTTGTGCGCGGAACGAGGGCTACACCGTCGTCGGCGGGGGCGACTCCGCGGCCGCGGCGGAGCACTTCGGCCTCGCGTCGAGCTTCACCCACGTCTCGACGGGCGGCGGCGCCTCGCTCGAGTTCCTCGAGGGCAAGGAGCTGCCCGGCATCAAGGCGATCCGGGCACGGAGTCGCGGGTGACCCGGAGGCCGCTCGTCGCCGGCAACTGGAAGATGAACCTCACGCCGGACGAAGCGGCCGCGCTCGCGGAGCGCATCGGTGGCGCGGAGTTGCCGGTCGGTGTCGACGTCGCGGTGGCGCCGCCAGCCCTGTCGATGTCCGCGGTGGCGCGCGCACTGGAGAACACCGGCGTCGCGCTCGTCGCCCAGAACATCCACCCGCAGCCCGCGGGCGCGTACACGGGCGAGCTGAGCGCGGAGATGTTTCGCTCGGTCGGAGTGGCCTACGCCCTGGTCGGGCACTCCGAGCGACGGGCGATGTTCGGCGAAGGCGACCTGCTCGTCGCCGACAAGGTGCGCGCGTGCCTCCGCGCGGGCCTGCTCCCGATCGTGTGCGTCGGCGAGACGCTCGCCGAACGCGACGCCGGCGCGGCGAACGCGGTCGTCCAACGACACCTCGCCGCCGCCACGGCGGGCGTGCCGGCAGACCAGCTCCCCGCGCTCATCGTCGCGTATGAGCCCGTCTGGGCCATCGGCACGGGCCGCGTCGCCACCCCCGACCAGGCCGGCGACATGCATCGCGACATCCGCGCGTGGCTACGCCTGGCGCACGGCGCCGCCGCGGCCGACGCGGTCCGCATCCTCTACGGGGGCTCCGTGAAGGCGTCGAACGCCGCCAGCCTCCTCGCGCTGCCGGACGTCGACGGCGCCCTCGTCGGCGGAGCATCGCTCGTTGCCGACGAATTCCTTGCAATCGCTGCCGCAGCGCGGTAGCCGCCGGGGCCCATGTACATCTTCGTCCTCACGCTCCACATCATCCTCTGCACGCTGCTCGTGCTGATCATCCTCATGCAGCCGGGCAAGGGCAGCGATCCGTCCGCTGCCTTCGGCGGCGGCAGCGCCACCCAGCTGTTCGGAGCCGCGGGCCCGGGCAATTTCCTGACGCAGGGCACCGGCCTCATCGCCACGCTGTTCATGGTCACCAGCGTCGTGCTCGCCCTCTACAGCACCGAGTCCGGTCAGGCGGGCACCGGCGACCTGTCGGACGACATCGAGCGCCTCCAGGACGAGGGCGACGCAGGCGGCGGCTTCATCGCCCCCTCCGGCGCGCCCACCCCGCCGGCACCCGAAGTGCCCGTCGCGCCGTCTCTCGACGCGCCGTCGCCGGGCGCAACGCCCGCACCGGGAACGCCGCCCGCACCGGCGACGCCGGCGACGCCGGACGCCCCCGGCGACGTCGCGCCGCCGTCTCCGTAAGCGCGACTTCCGCCTTGACGTCACGGGCGGACGAGATAACAGAGTTGGCGCGCGCGGATGGCGGAATGGTAGACGCGCAAGTTTGAGGTGCTTGTGGCAGAAATGCTGTGGGGGTTCAAGTCCCCCTCCGCGCACCACCTCACAATCCCCGCTCTTCGGAGCGGGGATTGTCGTTTTTGCCCCCCTCAGCGGGCCGGTCGGTTCGGGCACGTGTCGGGCGCGACGCACCGACCGTAGATCTCGTGGCGATGGTTCACCACGCGGATCCCGTGCGCAGCCGCCACCTCCGACTGCCTCGACTCAATCAGCGCGTCCTCGAACTCGAAGATGCGGTCGCACGTCAGGCATATCAGGTGGTCGTGGTGCTCATCGGCAACTACCGGCTCATACCGAGCCTGGCCGTCGTTGAAGCGGCGCTCGTGGGCCAAGCCAGCCTCGTTCAGCAGCTTCAACGTGCGGTACACCGTCGCGTAGCCAACGCCCGGCATCCTCTCCTGCACGCGCACGAGCAGCTCGTCGATGGACACGTGCCCACCCGCCTCGTAGAAAGCCTCGACGATGAGGTCTCGTTGACGGGTGTTCTTGAGCCCGTTCTTTCGGAGGTACTCCGAAAGTGCGCGTAGTGCCTCGGCAGGAGCGGCGTTCATCCCCGCAGCCTACCACCGACACCGCCACTGAGCGACGCGCCACACCGGAATGAAGCCGTCGCGACGGCGGCCTGGCCGGCAACGCCGACCAGGCCGCGAGCCTTCACTCCGCGGGCGTCTCGACCGCCGCGTGCGCTTCGCCCTCGGACGCCGAGGCGCCCGGGGTGTACGGCTCGGTCACGAGCTCGATGAGGCTCATGTCCGCCTGGTCGCCAGGGCGACGCCCGAGCTTCAGGATCCGCGTGTAGCCGCCCGGCCGCGTCTCGAAGCGGCTGGAGTACTCCGTGAAGACCTTGGTCAGGACGTCACGGTTCGTGATCCAGCGCCGCGCCATGCGGATGGCGTGCACGCGACGCGCCTTCGCCTCGAGCAGGGCCTCTCCCTCGAGGCCCTCCATCGAAGAGGGCGTGACCCGCTTGGACAACGTGATGATCCGATCGGCGATGCTGCGGAGCTCCTTCGCCTTCTGATCCGTGGTGCGGATCCGTCCGTGCTCCATGAGGGAGGTGACGAGATTCCGGAACATCGCCCGACGGTGGTCCGACGCGATGCTGAACTTTCGGCCGCTCTTGAGGTGACGCATGACGAACTCCGGAGCCGACTACGGCCGGCTCTTCGGGAAGTTGTGGAGCTTCATGCCGAGCGAAAGACCGAGCTCGGACAGGATCTCCTTGATCTCGTTGAGGGACTTGCGTCCGAAATTTTTGGTCTTGAGCATCTCGGCTTCGGTCTTCTCGACCAGCTGCCAGATGTACTCGATCCCGGCGTTCTGGAGGCAGTTCGCCGACCGGACCGAGAGGTCCAGCTCGTCGACCCGCTTGAAGAGCGCGTCGTTGTAGGTCTGCTCCTGCGGGCGCTCTTCGCCAGCAGTGGGCTCATCGACTTCGGTGAAGTTGATGAAGACCTGGAGCTGCTCCTTCATGATCTTCGCGGCCCAGGCGACGGCGTCCTCGGGGGTCACGGAGCCGTTGGTCCAGACCTCGAGGGTGAGCTTGTCGTAGTCCGTGCGCTGCCCGACGCGGGCGTTCGTCACGATGTAGCGAACGCGCCGGATCGGCGAGTGGATCGCGTCGATCGGGATCGTCCCGATCGACTGCTCGCCCGACTTGTTGCGCTCGGCGGGGACGTAGCCCTTGCCCATCGCGATGTTCAGGTCGACCCGGAACCGCGTGTTGCCCGTGAGCGTGCAGATCGGGTGCTGCGGATTGAGCACCTCGGCGGAGCCCTCGAACCGGATGTCGCCGGCGGTCACCACGCGAGTCTCCCCCGAGGAGCCCTCCACGTCGATCGACGCGGCGAACGCCTCGGTGGCGTTCGTGCGGACGAGAACACCCTTCATGTTCAGGATGATGTCCGTCACGTCCTCGATGACGCCGGGGATCGCCGTGAACTCGTGGGACACGCCCTCGATCTTCACGGAGGTGATCGCCGCGCCCTGGAGGCTCGACAGGAGGACGCGGCGAAGCGCGTTCCCGAGAGTGATGCCGAAACCGCGCTCGAGCGGCTTGACGACGAACTTCGCGTAGGTCTCGCTCCCCTTGCCGTCGCGCTCGATGCGCTTCGGCTTGATGAGCGTACGCCAATTGCTGTAAACGTGCTCTCCGACCATTGACTTGCTCCAACGCGGGCTTCAGTCGCGGGGCCGACGCGCTCTACGCCCGTTTGGGTGGCTGCTCCCCGACGTACGAAGACGCGAGCCCGGCCAGGCTCATGGGGAGACACGATCGACCGGGGAAACCCCGGCCTAGCGACTCAGACGCGCCGGCGCTTGGGAGGCCGGCAGCCGTTGTGGGGGATCGGCGTGACGTCGGTGATCATCGTGACCTTGAGGCCCGCGTTCTGAACCGCGCGAAGCGCGGACTCACGACCGGCGCCGGGGCCCTTGATGACCACGCCCGCCGTGCGCATGCCGTGCTCCATCGCCTTGCGAGCGGCGTCTTCCGCGACGAGCTGCGCCGCGAACGGCGTGCTCTTGCGGGAGCCCTTGAACCCCTTCACACCCGCGCTCGACCACGACACGGTGTTTCCAGCCGGGTCGGTGACGGTGACGACGGTGTTGTTGAAGGTGGACTGGATGTGGACGACGCCGTGCGGCACGTTCTTCTTGACGCGCTTGACGGTCTTCTTCTTACCGGAAGCCTGTTGGGTAGCCATGTTCCCTCCCGCTCACTTCTTCTTGGCGACGGCGCGGCGCGGGCCCTTGCGGGTGCGGGCGTTGGTGTGGGTGCGTTGACCGTGGACGGGAAGCCCGCGCTTGTGGCGGGAACCGCGGTAGGTGCCGAGATCGATCAGTCGCTTGATGTTCATGGCGACTTCCTTGCGGAGGTCACCTTCCACCCGGTACTCGCGCTGGAGCACGTCGCGGATGCGCGCGATGTCGTGCTCGGAGAGGTCCTGCGTGCGGATGCTGCCGTCGACCTGCGCCTTGGAGAGGAGATCGACCGCGTTCTTGCGCCCGATGCCGTACAGGTAGGTGATGGCGATGTCGATGCGCTTGTTGCGCGGGAGGTCGACGCCTTCGATGCGAGCCATGTGCGCCTCCTAGCCCTGACGCTGCTTGTGCTTCTGGGTGACGCAGATGACGCGGACGATGCCGGCCCGCCGGATGACCCGGCACTTGTCGCAGATGACCTTTACGGAGGCCTTGACCTTCATTGCTATGTCCTCGCCGGCGGAAGCCGGTTCATCGGATTGTGGGGACGGGGTCGAGGGTCGTGAGAACCTCGGCGCCCGTCGGCGTGATTGAGACCGTGTGCTCGAAGTGAGCCGCCCGGCTACCATCTTCCGTGACCACCGTCCACTCGTCCGCGAGGATTTTGGTCCTCGGCGATCCGAGCGTGATCATGGGTTCGATGGCGAGCACCATGCCGGCCTTGAGCAAGGGCCCCGTACCGGCCTTTCCGAAGTTCGGGACGCTCGGCTCCTCGTGGAGGCGGCGGCCGATGCCGTGCCCCACGAACTGCGTGACGACCCCGAACCCCTTCGACTCGCAGCCGGACTGAATCGCATGACCGATGTCACCGATTCGAGCCCCCGGCCGAGCGCGAGCCGCACCCGCATATAATGCCGCTTCGGTGACGTCAAGCAGGTGTTGCGTCCGCTCATCGCCAGGTGGCATCACGACGCTGAACGCAGTGTCGACGTAGTACCCGCCGTACACGAGCCCGAAGTCGAGGGACACCAGATCCCCCTCGGCGATGCGCCGCTTCCCGGGGATTCCGTGCACAACCTGCTCGTTGATGGAGACGCAGAGCGTCGCCGGAAACACGGCCCGCCCGACGCGGTACCCCTTGAAGGCCGGCTTCGCACCGGCCGCCAAGATCGCGTCCTCTGAAAGGCGGTCGAGCTCCTTGGTCGGCATATCGACCGCGAGCACCTCGCGAAGACGCGCCACCACCTCGGCGAGCTTCCGCCCCGCCGTGCGCATGACCCCCAGCTCCCAAGGCTCCTTGATCGGGATCACGGCTCAGCCGAGTCGAAGCGCCGCGAAGATGCGCGCGCGAACCTCATCGACCATTCCGACGCCGTCGATGTCGTAGACGGGGATCGTGCCCGTCGACACGACCGCACCGAGGACGGGCGCCGTGTCGCGCTCGTAGGTGGCGAGGCGATCGCGCACGACGTCTTCGGCGTCGTCCTTTCGTTGGACGACGGCGGCGCCGCATCGGTCGCACACGCCGTCGACCTGCGTCGGGTTCGTCGTCATGTGGTAGCTGGCGCCGCAGCCGGGGCAGGACCGCCGGCCGGAGATGCGCGCGAGGAGGAGCTCAGAACGCACCGAGAGGTTGACGACCGCGTCGACGCGCTGCTCGCGCGCTTCGAGGAAGCCGACGAGCCACTCGAGCTGAGGGACGCTCCGCGGGAAGCCGTCGTAGAGCACCCCGCCCACGGCGTCGGGCTCCACGAGGCGGGTTGCGACGAGGTCACAGGTGACCTGATCGGGCACCAGCGCGCCGCGGTCCATGTAGGAGCGGGCGAGCTGTCCGAGCGGCGTCGACTCGCGCAAGTGCCGCCGGAAGATGTCCCCCGTCGAAACGTGGGGCACGCTGAGCGACGCGGCGAGCGCCTGCGCCTGGGTCCCCTTGCCGGAGCCCGGTGGACCGAAGAGCAACACGTTCATTCGCCAGCCGCCCTTCCGGCGATCATTCGGCGGCGACCCGTGCGCTGACCGCCACCGCCCGCCGGCCCCTGGAGCCCGTCGTAGTGGCGCGTGAGGAGCTGCGCCTCGATCTGCGCCACGGTGTCCAACGACACGCCCACGACGATCAACAAGCTTGTTCCGCCGAAGTAGAACGGCAAGTTGTAGTTGGCCACCAGCACCGTGGGAAGGATCGAGAGGACCGCGAGGTAGACGGCTCCCGCCCCCGTCAGCCGGCTCAGGATCCGGTCGATGTAGTCGGCCGTCTGCTTGCCCGGCCGAATCCCAGGGATGTAGCCGCCGTTTCGCCGTAGATTGTCCGCGACGTCCACCGGGTTGAACATCAACGCCGTGTAGAAGTACGAGATGAAGATGATGAGCCCGACGAAGACGTAGTCGTAGAGCCACGCGCCGGGCAGAAGGGCGGTCTGCAGCGCCTCGACCACCGGGTTCTCGACGAACGTCGCGATGGTCGCAGGGAACATGAGGAGCGTAGACGCGAAGATGGGTGGGATCACGCCCGTCGTGTTGATCTTCAAGGGCAGGTGCGTGGACTCGCCACCGTACACCCGCCGCCCGACGACGCGCTTCGCATACTGGATGGGAATTCGGTACTGCGCTCGCTCGATCCACACGATCAAGGCGATGAACACGACCGCCCCGAGGCCGATCAGCACGACGGTGAGAAGGGCCATGTCGCCACTCTGCACCATCGCGATCATCGTCATCACCGCCGTGGGCAGTCTGGCCACGATGCCCGCCGTGATGATCAGGCTCGAGCCGTTTCCGACGCCACGCTCGGAGATCTGCTCCCCGATCCACATGACGAAGCAGCTCCCCGCGGTGAGCGTCACCATCGTCATCGGGTAGAAGAGCGTCTCGTCGATGACGACGACATCACCAAGATTGTTGGTGGCGCTGCCGGTCGCGAGCCCGATGCCAATCACGAGGCTCTGGGCGAGCGCGATCGCGATCGTCAGGTAGCGGGTGTACTGCGTGATCCGGCTACGACCCTGTTGGCCGTCCTTCGAAATGCGCTCCAGCGGCGGGAACACCACCGTGAGCACTTGGATGATGATGCTGGCCGTGATGTACGGCATGATCCCGAGCACGAAGATCGAGAACTGCTCGAGCGCGCCGCCGGAGAACATGTCGTACAGGCCGAACATCGTCCCTTGATTTCGGGAGATGAAGTCAGCGAGCTTCTCGCGATCGACGCCAGGCGCAGGGATGTGCACGCCGAGTCGAAACACGGCGAGCATCCCCAAAGTGAACAGGATCCGGCTTCGCAGATCCGGCATCCGCCAGATCGTCGTGAGCCAGTTCAAGCAGACGTCTCAGCGGTGCCGCCAGCGGCCTCGATCTTCGCCCGCGCGGACCCCGAGGCCTTCGCAACACGGACGGTGAGCGCCACGGTCACGTCGCCGACGCCGAGGAGCTTCACGCCATCCTTGCCGATGCGGCTGATGACGCCCGCAGCCTTGAGCGACTCGGCGTCGATGACGGCACCCGCCTCGAACACGGTCAGCTGACCCACATTCACCACCGTGAAATCGGAGGCGAAGATGTTGGTGAAGCCGAACTTCGGCAGGCGGCGGCGCAAGGGCACCTGACCGCCCTCGAAGCCCATGCGCTTGCCCGACCCGGCACGGGCCTGCTGGCCCTTCGTGCCGCGCCCGGCCGTCTTCCCGAGGCCGGAGCCCTGACCACGACCGACGCGCGTACGCTTGGTCTGCGCGCCGGGAACGGGGTGGAGATTCGCAAGTTCGTTGGCCATTTTCTACCTCAGGCGCTCGCGGTGTTCTCCTCCACCTTGACCAGGTGGAGGACGGTCTTGATCATGCCGCGCACGGACGGAGTGTTCTCGAGCTCGCGGCTGCGGCCGATACGCCGAAGCCCCAAGCCCCGCAGCGTCGCCCGCTGCTCCTCGGTGCAACCGATGGAGCTGCGCACGAGGGTGACCTTGATGGACGTCATGTGGTCTCCTACGCGTGGGTGGCGCCTTGACGGCCCCACACGCGATTCCCGACGTTGTGATTCGCCAACACGTCCTCGACCGGAATCCCGCGGCGGGCCGCGACCTGCTCGGGGGACTCCATCTGCAGGAGCGCTTCCATCGTCGCGCGAACGACGTTGTGGGGATTGCTCGAGCCGAGGCTCTTGGTCAGCACGTTGTGGAAACCCGCGGCGTCGAGCAGCGCACGGATGACCGGGCCCGCGATGACGCCGGTACCGGGGCTGGCCGGACGAAGCAGGACCCGCCCCGCGCCGAACACGCCGGTCGCGATGTGAGGAACCGTCCCGTCGAGGATCGGCACCTCCACCATCCCGTTCTTCGCCCGCTCGGTCGCCTTGCGGACGGCTTCGGGAACCTCGTTCGCCTTGCCGTGCCCAACGCCGATGCGGCCCTGGCCGTTACCCACGACCACCAGCGCGCTGAAGCTGAAGCGGCGTCCGCCCTTCACGACCTTGGCGACACGGTTGACGTGGATCGTCTTCTCGATGAACTGCGTCTCCTCGACTGGCTTGCGAGGGCGCGGCTTCCTGCTGTTCACGTGGAACTCCTTAGAAATCCAGACCCGCCTCGCGAGCGGCGTCCGCGAGCGCCTTGACGCGCCCGTGGTAGAGGAACCCGTTCCGGTCGAACACCACCTTCGTGACGTTCGCGGCCAGCGCGCGTTCGGCGATGAGCTTCCCCACGGCGGCCGCCGCGGAGATGTTTCCGCGATGACCTTCGTGCGGCTCGAGCTCGGGCGACAGGGTCGACGCAGCCGCGAGCGTCTGTCCGCTCACGTCGTCCACGACCTGTGCGTACATGTGACCGTTGGTGCGGAAGATGGTGAGGCGCGGGCGCTCGGCGAAGCCGAAGACCTTCTTGCGAATGCGCTTCTTGCGGCGCTCACGCGCCGCGTCGTTGTTGATCGGCATGTCGAGCTCCTACTTCTTCGCCGTCTTGCCGGCCTTGAGCTTGATGTGCTGCCCCTCGTTGCGAACGCCCTTACCCTTGTAGGAGTCCGGGGGTCGCAGCGCGATCAGCTTCGCCGCGGTCTCACCCACGAGCTGCCGGTCAGCGCCCTTCACGACGAGCTTGGTGCCCTTGTCCACCTCGATGGTGACGCCGGGCGGGAACGGAACTTCGATGGTGTGGCTGTAGCCGAGCGACAGCGTCAGGCTCTTGCCCTTCACCTCGCCCTTGAAGCCGACACCCTGGATGTCGAGGCGACGCTCGAAACCCTTCGTGACGCCCGTGACCATGTTGTTCAACAGGGCGCGGGTCAGGCCGTGATTGGAGCGGAACTCGCGGGAGTCGTCCAGGCGATCGACGCGAACCACCGCGCCCTCCTGCACGATTCGCACGCCGCGGGCGACGCGCTGCGCGAGCTCGCCCTTGGGGCCCTTCACACGGAACTCATCGTTGCCCACCGAGACGGTGACGCCGGCAGGCACAGCGATGGGAAGCTTACCGATACGAGACATGGCTCCTCCTCACCAGACGTAGCAGAGAACCTCTCCGCCCACGCCGGCGCTGCGCGCCGCACGGTCGGAGAGAATGCCCTGCGGGGTGGTAAGAATGGCGAGGCCAAGCCCGTTGCTCACGCGCGGGATCTCGTCCTTGCCAACGTAGAAACGCCGACTCGGAGAGCTGATGCGCTGAAGCCCCTGGATCACGCCGCGCTTCGACGCGTCGTACTTCAGGAAGAGCTTGATCGTGCCTTTCGGGCCGTCCGGTTGGTCGATGTAGCCCTCGATGAAGCCCTCGGACTTGAGGACCTTGATCAGCTCGAGCTTCATCTTGGACCGCGGAACGGTCACCGTCTCGTGGCGCGCCTGGATGGCGTTGCGGATCCGGGTGAGCAGATCGGCGATGGGATCGGTCATGGACATGGGCGACTCCGGACCTACCAGCTCGCCTTCATCACGCCCGGAACCTCGCCCTTGAGCGAAAGCGACCGGAAGCAGATGCGGCACATGTTGAACTTACGGAGAAACGCGCGGGGCCGACCACAAAGCGGGCACCGGTTGTAGTTGCGGACACCGAACTTCGCCGGCCGGGCGGCGCGCGCGACTTGAGACTTCTTGGCCACGATTCCTCCTTACTGCCGGAACGGCAGGCCGAGATGGCGGAGCAGAGCCCGTCCCTCGACGTCGTTGGTGGCGGTGGTGACGAAAGCGATGTTCATCCCGGTGACCTTGCTGACACGGTCGTAGTTGATTTCCGGGAAGATGATCTGCTCGGTGATGCCGAGAGAGTAGTTTCCGCGTCCGTCGAATCCCTTCGGGTTGATCCCTCGGAAGTCACGCACGCGCGGCAGCGAGATGTTGATGAACCGGTCCAGGAACTCCCACATGCGGTGGGCCCGGAGCGTCACGCGGGCGCCGATCGGCATGCCCTCACGGAGCTTGAAGTTCGCGATCGACATGCGCGCACGCCGGATCTGAGCCTTCTGCCCCGTGACGAGCATCAGCTCCTCAGCGGCGTTCTCGAGGATCTTGACGTTCTGGGTGGCTTCCTTGATCGAGGTGTTCACCACGATCTTCTGGAGCCGCGGCACCTGCATGACGTTCGAGTACTTGAACTCGGTCAGCAGCGCCGGGACGACCGTCTGCTTGTAAATGGCTTGGAGGCGGGCTTCCATCGTTGCTCCTGCTCAGACCGGGGTGCCGGTCTTGCGGTCGACCCGGGTCTTGGTTCCGTCATCCGCGATCTGGTACCCGACCTTGACCTTCCGGCCCTGTTCGGCGTTCCAGAGCGCCACGTTGGAGACGTGAATGGGGGCTTCCTTCTCGATAAGGCTGCCGGCTTGCTCGCCCTGGGCCTTGACGTGCCGCTTGACGCGCGCGACGCCCTCGACCACGACACGACCTTCGAGGGGCATGACGCGAACGACCTTGCCGACGCGCCCCTTGTGCTTGCCCGCGATGACGATCACGGTGTCGTCTCGACGGATTTTGAGCTTGGCCTTCATCAGAGCACCTCGGGGGCCAGCGCGACGATCTTCATCGCCGCCTTGCCGCGCAGCTCGCGAGCGACCGGACCGAAGATGCGGGTACCGACGGGCTCGCCCTTGTTGTCGATCAACACGGCAGAGTTGGTGTCGAAGCGGATGTAGGAGCCGTCGGGACGACGGACCTCCTTCGCGGTCCGCACGATGACCGCGCGGTGCACGTCACCCTTCTTCACCTTGCCGTTCGGAATCGCTTCCTTGACGCTCACGACGATCACGTCGCCGAGCGAAGCGTACTTGCGCTTGCTTCCGCCGAGCACCTTGATGCACTGGACGCGGCGCGCGCCGGAATTGTCGGCCACATCGAGGTGGGACTGCATCTGGATCATGACAGGCTCCTGTGGCTGCGGTCAGGCGCGCGCGGGCACGCGCTCGACCACGATCCAGCGCTTGTTGCGAGAGAGGGGGCGGCACTCGCGGATGACCACCAGGTCGTCCACGGCGCACTCATTTCCTTCATCGTGGGCCTGGAACGTGCGCGTACGCGTGATGTACTTACGGTACTTCGCGTGCTTTACGGTACGCTCCACCGACACGACCACCGTCTTGTCCATCTTGTTGGACACGACGCGTCCGCGCACTTCGCGGCGATGACCGGTGACGACTTCGTCGGACATCTTACACCTTGGAGGAGCCGCCATCTGGCGGCGTTCGAGGACGCCCGCAGGTCTCCACGGTCAGTGGACGCACGCGGGTCGGGGCGACAGCGCCCCAAGAGTAGGAACGGACGCGTTTTACTCGGTCGCGCCTTGGCCGTCAAGGATGCCCTTGAGAAAACCAGCACCGGCGTCGTCGCTGGACTTCGCGGCCGGGGCGCTCGGAACGTACGCTCCGCGGTAGCGAGCCACGATCGCGCCCGGGTTCTCGCCGGCCGCCTGCTCGCGCGCGGTGAGCACGGTGAGGACGCGCGCGATGTCGCGGCGGGTCTTGCCCAGTACGCTGGTGTTCTCGAGCTGCCCGAGGCGATGCCGCAGCGTCGCCGCGAAGAGCACGCGCTCGAGGTCGAGGCGACGGAAGACGAGCTGCTCGTCCGTCATCGCGTTGAGTTCGCTGGCCTTCATCGGAGTACCTCCTCGCGCTTCACGATGCGGGTGCCCACGGGGAGCTTGTGGCTGGCGAGGCGAAGAGCCTCGCGCGCGACGTCCTCCGTGACCCCCTCGAGCTCGTACAGCATACGGCCCGGCTTGACGACGGCCACCCAGAACTCCGGGTTGCCCTTTCCGGTACCCATTCGGGTCTCGGCGGCCTTCTTGGTCACCGGCTTGTCCGGGAAGATGCGGATCCAGATCTTGCCGCCGCGCTTGATGTGCCGCGAGAGGGCGATACGAGCCGCCTCGATCTGGCGGGACGTGATCCAGCCCGGCGCCAGGGCTTGAAGCCCATACTCGCCGAAGCTGACTTCACCGCCACGGTGCGCCTGGCCGTTGGAGCGGCCCTTCTGGACCTTGCGAAACTTGACTCGCTTGGGGGAGAGCATTTCATTTCCTCAGCCCGCGGGTGGCGGGCGCGAAATCAGAGGGAACGGTCCTCGTCGCCAGGCATGATCTCACCCTTGAAGATCCACACCTTGACTCCGATGACGCCGTAGGTCGTCTTCGCCTCGGCGAGGCCGTAGTCCACGTCCGCGCGAAGCGTGTGAAGCGGTACGCGCCCTTCGCGGTACCACTCGGTACGGTGCATCTCGGCACCGCCCAAGCGGCCCGAGCACATCACCTTGATGCCCTTCGCGCCCGCCTTGCGGGACTGCTGCATCGCCTTCTTCATCGCGCGCCGGAAGCTGACGCGCTTCTCGAGCTGCGCCGCGATGTTCTCCGCGACGAGCAGCGCGTCGGTGTCGACCTTGCGGACTTCCATCACGTTCAGGAAGACCTCGGTCTTGACGAGCTTCTCGAGGTCGATCCGCAGCTGATCGAGGCCGCGCGCGCGCTTGTCGATGACCATGCCGGGCTTGGCGGCGTGGATGAACACCTTCGCCTTGTTCGCGGCACGCTCGATGCGGATCTTGCTGATCCCGGCCACGTACAGCTTCTCCTTGAGAAACCGACGGATCTTGATGTCTTCGTGGAGGAAGCGCTGGTAGTCGCGCTCGGCGTACCACTTGGACTCCCACGGGCGGGTGATACCGACGCGGAACCCGATCGGGTTGACCTTCTGACCCATGTCGATCTCCTACCGCTCGCCGAGGACGACGGTGATGTGCGAAGTCTTCTTCTGGATGGGCGTCGCGCGGCCTTGAGCACGCGGACGGAAGCGCCGCAACATCGGGCCCTGATCCACGAGAATGGTCTTCACGTAGAGTCGGTCGATGTCGAGCTCACGATTTTGCCGTCCGGCCGTGTGTTCCGCGTTCGCCACCGCGCTCTCGACGAGAGCGCGGATCAGCGGAGCAGTCTTCTTCGGCAGGAAGGTGAGGAGCTCGATCGCCTGGCCGGCGTCCTTACCACGGACGAGGTCCGCGACGAGGCGCGCCTTCTGGGCCGACACGCGAGCGAAACGAAGGGTGGCGGTGGAATCCATTTCTACTCCGCGCGCTCAGCGCACCTTGGTCTTGCGGTCGGCCGCGTGCCCGAAAAAGGTCCGGGTAAGCGCGAACTCACCGAACTTGTGACCGACCATGTGCTCCGAGACGTACAGCGGCACGAACTTCTTGCCGTTGTGGACGGCGAAGGTGATGCCGATGAAGTCCGGGATGATCGTCGACCGGCGGCTCCACGTCTTGATGACGCGATTGCCACCGCCCTTCGCGGCCGCGGCCTTGGCGATGAGGTACTGGTCCACGAACGGACCCTTCTTGACGGAACGGGCCATGGTTGCTCCCTTACTTCTCGCGCCGCTTGACGATGAAACGGTTGGAGGGCTTCTTGCGCGAACGGGTCTTGTACCCCTTCGTCGGCTTGCCCCAGGGGGTGACGGGGTGGCGGCCACCCTTGGTGCGGCCCTCGCCGCCGCCGTGCGGGTGATCGATCGGGTTCATCGCGGTACCGCGCACGTAGGGGCGGTACCCGAGCCAACGGGCGCGCCCGGCCTTGCCGAGCTGCTCGTTCTCGTGCTCGAGGTTGCCGACCTGGCCCACGGTCGCGCGGCACTCGGCCAGGACGTTGCGGAGTTCACCAGAGGGCAGGCGAAGAAGGACGTACTTTCCTTCCTTTGCCATGACCTGCGCGAAGCAGCCCGCCGAACGGCAGATCTGCCCTCCGCGCCCGATCTTCAGCTCCACATTGTGGACGAACGTACCGAGCGGGATCGCCCTCAATCGGAGGGCGTTCCCCGGACGGATGTCCGCGGACTCGCTGGCCACCACGGTGTCGCCGACGGACAGGCCGAGAGGCGCCAGGATGTAGCGCTTCTCGCCATCGCCGTACTGCACGAGCGCGATTCGCGCCGTACGGTTCGGATCGTACTCGATCGTCGCGACGCGGCCCGGCACTTCCAGCTTGTCGCGGCGGAAGTCGATGATGCGGTAGCGGCGCTTGTGCCCACCGCCCATGCGGCGGGACGTCATGCGCCCGAGGTTGTTTCGCCCGCCGGTGCGCTGAATGCGCGTGGTAAGGCTCTTCTCCGGCCGCGTCGCCGTGACGTCGGCAAAGTCCGAAGTCACGAGGAAACGAAGGCCGGGCGTGTTGGCACTGTAGCGCTTGGTACCCATCTCACGCCTCGAAGAAGTTGAGGGTGTGGCCAGTCGCGAGCTGGACGTACGCCTTCTTCCAGTGCGAACGCCGACCGTAGTAGCGGCCGAAGCGCTTGAACTTGCCGCGCACGCGCACCGTGCGGACGTCCTGCACCTTCACATTGAAGAAGCGCTCGATCGCGTCCTTGATCTCGTGCTTGTTGGCGGTCTCGCCGACTTCGAACACGTACGTGTTCTGGGTGGCTTCGCCGGCGGCGGCCTTCTCGGTCACGAGGGGACGCAGGATGATGTCGTGGAGTTCAGCCATGGCTCACCTCGTCAGGCGCTCGACGATCGGGGCGATCGCAGGAGCCGTGAGAGCGATGTTGCGGTGCCGGAGGATGTCGTAGACATTCAAACCGGCGACGGGGAGGACGGTCACGCCCGGGATGTTCCGCGAAGCGAGGTCGACCTGGTCGTCGATGCACGGCACCACGAGCAGGAGGCTCTCGAATCCGAACGCCTTCATGATCCCCACGAAGTGGCGCGTCTTCGGCGCGGGGAGGTTGATCGTGTCGAGCACCACGAGCGCCGACTCGTCCAGTCGACGGCTGAGCGCGCTGCGCAGCGCAGCACGTCGGACCTTCTTCGGGAGCGAGAAGCTGTGGCTACGGGGGAGCGGGCCGAACACCGAGCCGCCGCCGCGCCACTGAGGCGCGCGCGTCGAGCCCTGGCGAGCGCGCCCGGTACCCTTCTGCTTCCACGGCTTGCGACCGCCGCCGGCGACCTGCGCGCGCCGCTTCGCGGCGTGCGTGCCCTGGCGGCGAGCGGCGAGCTGCCACCGCACAACCATGTGGAAGAGGTGTTCCTTGACCTCCGCCTTGAAGACGCGATCGTCGAGGTCGACGGTCCCGATCTTCTCGTTGGCGGAGTTGTACATGTCAACGGTAGGCATTTGAAATCTCCGGCATGCCGGCAGGGGATTCAGGAGAGCTTGATCTCGACGTGCACGCCCGCGCTCAGGTCGAGCTTCATCAGCGCGTCGACCGTTGCTTGGGTCGGCTCGATGATGTCGAGGAGGCGGTGATGCGTGCGGCGTTCGAACTGCTCGCGGGACTTCTTGTCGACGTGCGGGCCACGCAGAACGGTCCAGCGGCTCGTCGTCGTGGGCAGCGGGAAAGGCCCGCGGATTGCAACGCCAGTCCGGCGCGCGGTGTCCACGATCTCACGCGCGCTCTTGTCGAGCAGCTTGTGATCGTAGGCCTTGAGCCGAATGCGGATCTTGTTCGTGGAGGCCATCTTTCCCTCGCTGACTACTTGATGATCTCGGCGACGACACCCGCGCCGACGGTACGACCGCCCTCGCGGATGGCGAAGCGCAGCGTCTTCTCGATGGCGATGGGGGTGATCAGCTCGATCTCCATCTCCACCCGGTCACCCGGCATGACCATCTCGACGCCTT
>CAMAXZ010000013.1 GCA_945862325.1 Klebsiella pneumoniae | reverse complement strand
GCCGCCGCCGCCGGGCGCCCCGTCTCCGCCGCCGACATCGTCGCGATCCACGCCGCGCGCCGCGCGCTCCGACGCGTCCGGTACGCCCTGGACTGGCTGGGGCGTCCGTCGTCGCGCGTCGCGGCCTGCCAGGAGGCGCTCGGGGCGTTGAACGACGCGAGCGTCGCGCTGGACCTCGCCGACGGGCTCCGCGGCGCCGACGCGTGGCGCTCTGCGAAGGCCGCCCGCCTGCCGTCCCTCGCCACCGAGGCGATCGACGCCTGGATCGCGCTCGTCCCCCACCTGAAGGAGCTCTGATGGAACTCGCCGTCATCCGCCACGCCGTCGCCGAGCCGCACGGGCCCGACCTCCCGGACGCCGAGCGCGCGCTCACGAAGGAGGGACGGAAGAAGTTCCGCGCCGCGGTCGACGGCATGCGCGCGCTCGACCTCCGCTTCGATCGCGTGCTCCACAGCCCGCTGCGACGCGCGGTCGAGACCGCCGATCTGCTGGCCCCCCTCATCGACGGGGACACCGAAGTGACCGATTGGCTCGCGCGGCCCCCGGGCCCGGAGCTCGTCGGGCTCCTCGCCGGCACCGAGCGCGTGGCGCTGGTCGGCCACGAGCCGTGGCTGAGCGAGCTGGTGGCCATGCTCGTGGTCGGCACCGGGGCATCTTCTTCGAGGTTCATCCTCGGGAAGGGCAGCGCCACGCTCCTCGAGGGCATCCCGACGGTCGGGGCCATGCACCTGCGCGCCCTGCTCCCGTGCCGGGTCCTGCGCCGGGTCGGTCGATGAAGCAGTGGATCCCGTGGTTCGTGGTCGCGCTCGTGGCCCTCGGGCTCGTCGCGTACGGGCTGCGGGCGCGCGACGCGATCCCCAAGAACCACCGGCTCACCCGTATCGGGCGCTTCGAGCGGCCTCCGAAGGAGGTGTGGGGGATCGTGACCGACAGCGCCGCATGGCCGACGCTCCGCACCGACCTCGCGTCGATCGAGCGCCTCGAGGACGTGCGCGGGCACGAGGTGTGGCGCGAGACCTGGCCGGACGGCGAGACGGTCACCTGGGAGACCGTCGAGAAGGTGGGCGAACGAAAGCTCGTGCGGTGCGTCACCGACACCGGCGGGCCCTACGGTGGTTGCTGGACGATCGTGGTCGCTCCCCGCGAAGACCGCAGCACGGTCAGCGTGACCGAGCAGCTCACGGTCAAGTCGGAAGCGTGGCGGTTCTACACCGGCGTGGCCGCCCGACGCGCCCGGATCGAGGGGTACCTGACCGCCATCGGCGCGCAGGCCGGCGGACCGGACAAGTTCGCCGACGACGTGCGCGAGCTGCGCGACGCGGCGCCCGTCACATCGGAGCGATGAGCTCCCAGGCCAACGCCGACGCGTCGACCCGCACCAGCCCGTGATTCCGGGCGAAGGTCCAAACCCCCGCGAGCGCGTCGTCGCCGGAGCAGTCGAAGACGACGACGTCGTCGAAGCCGCCGTAGCGGGTCTCGACCGTCTCGGTCGGGATGTCCAGGGTGCAGGACTGGCCACCGCTCGCGACGACGTCGCCGAGCGTGGTGTTCCCCTCGGCGAACGTCCGCGGCGCGTCGCCGCCCGCGTCGCCCACCGACCAGCGCGCGAGGGTGATCCCCGCGCTCGTGTCCCAGACGAGCTCTCCGAGCGGCGTGGCGTCCACCCACGGGTCGCCCGTGCGCAGCTCGATCGCCCCGCCGCCCGTCCCACGCCCGCGGATCGCCGCGTCGAGGGTCAAGGCCCCGCCGGTGTCCTCCCCGTCGTCCTCGAGGCCGCGCCAGCTCCAGGCCCGGCCTTCTTCGGCGGCCACGAACGCCTCCCAGTCGATCGACCCGACGCCACCGCCGGCCCCGCCGCACGCGACCCCGAGCGCCAGCGCGACGATCATCGCGACCACCACACGGGGAGGTGGTTGTCGCTCCGCGTGTCCTGGCCGGGCAGCCAGAACGGGGTGGCGGACGGATCTTCGCCCGCGGCGGCGCGGGACGGGTCGATCGCCGTGACCCAGATCTGCGGCGTGTTCGTGGGCTCGGGCGCATACGCGCGGCGCGACGAGTACGCGAGCCACAAGACGTCGTCGTCGGGCAACGGGCCCCAACGCGGGTAGCTGTTCTGGGTGCCGCCGGTGTTGGCGTTGACGAGGGGCCCGTGGAAGCTGCCGTCCAAGGCGAGCAGCCAGATCTCGGCGTCGTTGTCCGCGTAGCTGTCGCCGCTCGAGCGGTTGTACGCGATGTACGCCCCGTCGGGCGAGTACGCCGGATAGTATAGGTTCTTCCCTGCTTCCGCCGCGACGAGCGTCTCGGGCGTGCCGAAGCGCGACCCGTCCCACGGGACGCGCACCAGCTCGCCGCCGGCGAAGCCCATGTCGCTCTGGTAGGCGCCGGTGGCGCGCACGGCGACCACCGCCGACCCGTCGGGCGCCCAGTCGGGGTGCGTGTACCGCCCGCCGGTGAACGCCGGCGAGGACCGCCGCTCCGTCGTCTGGAACGCGTAGAGCTCGGGCGTGCCGTTGGTGACCCCCAACATCCACTCGCCGTCCGGCGACACGGTCTTGAAGGTCATGCGCTTGTCGTCGGCCGGATCGACCACCGCGCGCGGGGCGTTCGCGTCCGAGACGTCCACCACGGTGAACGCGCCGTTCACGCCGTCGTGGGTGACGACCATCTGGTCGCGATCTTCGACCACGGTGTGGCACCCGATACAGGCGTTGCTGGTCTCCTCGGGCCAGAAGCGGGTCGCGGTCGTCTCCCCGAAGGGGATGCGCAGGATGCCGCGGCTCGCCGTCGCCCAGTACAACACGCTGCCGCGCGCGTCGAAGCGGTTGACCGTCAGGTCGATCGCGGGGCCGGTGCGTACGTCCGAGAGCGCGCCGTCCGCCCAGATGCCGGTCGTGACCTCGGCCGACACCGTGCCCGAGCGGTTTGCGGCGGCGATCAAGGTCCAAAGGGCGGTTCGGCTCGTCCACGCGTCGTCCGCGGCGTACACCGACAAGTCCGTGAGCTCGCTGCGGAAGCGGATGCGCGACACGTTCGCCCCCGCCGGCCGGGTCCACGCGAACGCGAACCCGTCGAGGTTTCGCGGCACCGTCACGCCGTCGGACGGGTAGCCGAAGGCGACGCTCGCGTCCTCCGTGGCCGAGGCCGCGTCGAACGCGGCGACGACCGCCTCGTCCACGCCGCTCTCCACGAGGGCCTCGCGGTACACGACCGTGACGCGCGCGGACCCTTCGATGCCGCGGTGCGTGGCGGTCACCAGGGTCGACCCGCCGTTGCTGTCGACCGAGGTGAACACCCCGTCGCCGGTGACGTCGCCCGCGGACGCGTTCGACACGGACCAGGAGACGAGGTTGATCGCCCGCTCCGTGCCGTCGTCGAAGGTCGCCCAGGCCTCGAAGCTCGCGGTGGCCGGCTCGCCGACCGTGGTCGAGAGCTCGAGCGACTCGGGCTCGACGCGCACGGACACGACCTCGACAGGGACGATCTCGTCGGCGGGCGCGCCACCGCCGACACAGGCCACGATCCACGGGAGGGCGAGCATGGCGGCATCGTACCACCGCCGGACCGACAGCTGATACGATGGCGACGTGCTCACCCTCCTGCTCGCCTGTGTCGACTACGCGGTCACCCGCAACGAGGTGGACGACACCTTCCTGCAGCCCGCCCGCGAGCGCGGGGTCGACATCCTGTGGGTGGTCGACGCGAGCGCCAGCATGTACGAAGAGCAGGCCGCGCTCGAGACGCACGCGGCGGGCTTCACCGAGGTGCTCGGCCGCTCCGTCGTGGACTTCCGCGTCGGTGTCGCCACCACGACCCCGGGGGCCCCCGGCAGCCTCGTCGGCGAGGTGCTCGGGTCCGACACGCCCGGCCTCGCCGAAGCCTTCACCGACGTCGTCCGGGCGGCCGCCTCCGACCCGGGCGACCGCACCGAGCGTGGCTTCGACGCCGCGCTCGCCGCGCTCGATCCCACCGGGCAAGGCGGGTTCTCCAACACCACCGCCGACGCCGAGGTCGTCTTCTTCACCGACGAGGACGACAGCTCCTCCGTAGACGCCGAGGCCTTCGTCACCCGACTGCGCGCCCTCCGCGGCGACGCCACCGTGCGGGTCAACGCCATCGCCGGGGACCTGCCGGACGGGTGCTTCTCCCTCGCGGCGGCCGCCGACGCCGGGGCCCGGTACATCGAGGCGGTCGAGGCCACCGGCGGCGCTCGCGAGAGCATCTGCGCGCAGGATCTCCAAGGCGCGCTCGGCCGCGTCGCGCTTTCGGCGCTCGGCCTCGAGGACACCTTCGTGCTCAGCGACGTGCCCGTTCCGGACAGCCTCGAAGTCCGGGTCAGCGGCGCGATCATCCCCTCCCGCCCGTACGACGGCTGGACGTACGACGCGGGCCTCAACGCCATCCGGTTCGACGGGCTCGCGGTGCCGCCGCCGGGCGCGGGCATCGAGGTCTCCTACTTCGACTGGGTCGGCGGCGTGGACACCGGGTCCCTCGCGAGCGAGTGATCCGCGCGATACGCGCCCATCGAGGGAGGTCCCCGTGAATGTCCTCGTGACGGGCGCGTCCCGCGGCATCGGCGCCGCGGTCGCGCGGCGCTTCGCGGCGCCCGGCGTACGGATCGCCATCAACTACCTCCGCAACGAGGAAGCCGCGAACGCGGTCGCGACCGACGTCGCGGCGCGCGGCGGCGAGGCGATCCTCGCCCAAGGCGACGTGCGCAGCGAGGAAGACCTCAAGCGGATCGCGGCCGTGTTCGACGACGGCCTCGATGTCCTGGTGCACAACGCCGCGGTCGGCGTCCTCAAGCCCTTCCGCTCCATCCGCGCCCCGCAATGGGATCTCACCCTCGAGAGCTCCCTGCGCCCATTCTGGCTCCTCACCCGCCATGCGCGGCTCCGGCCCGGCGCGTCGGTCATCGGCATCTCGAGCCTCGGAAGTCGGCAGTACATCCCCGGATACGCCGCGATGGGCGCGGCGAAGGCGGGCATGGAGGCGCTCACGCGGCAGCTCGCGGTCGAGCTCGCCCCGCACGTCCGCGTGAACACGGTGTGCGGCGGCCTCGTCCGCACCGACGCCCTCGGGTACTTCCCCGACGGCGCCGCGATGGTGGCCGCGGCGGAGCGCCACACGCCGCTCGGCCGCGTCGGCGAGGCGGACGACCTCGCCGGCGTCGTGCACCTCCTCTGCGACCCGCGCGCGGCGTGGATCACCGGCCAGGTGATCGTCGTCGACGGCGGACTCTCCCTGGTGTGAAATGGCCGAGACCTTCCGTTGGGAGTTCGACCCGCAGCAGGTCGACGCGTCGATCCGCCGCCTGACCGAGCAGGCGCAAGCGCTCTACGAGCAGGCGCGCTACACCAAGGTGCGCATCTCGTACGGTGGAAAGCCGATTTTCCCAGACCTTCCCATCGCAACGGTGCTCGCCGCCGAGGCGCTGTCGTTCGCGTTCGCCGGACCCCTCCGCGTCGTCGTGATCAACCTCGGCATGCGCGCGTTCCTCGACGTCGAGTTCATCCACGATGCGAGCGAGAAGATCCGCGAAGGACAAACCCGCATGGCCGAGGGCGACGTCGAGTCCGCCGAGGCGCTGTACCGGGAGGCCCTCGCGATGAAGCCCGGGGACTGTGCGGCGAACTACCACCTCGGCGTGCTCCTCCGCGTGACGGGTCGGCGCGAGGAGGCCGTGGCCGCCTTCGAAGCGGCCGCGGCGGTGGCCGGCGCGCCGGAGGCCGACAAGGCGCGCGACGCGCTGGACAAGATGCGCCGCGGGAAGTCCCTGTGATCCTCGCCCTCGCCCTCGCGTGCGCCGGCGGCGACGATCCGGTCGACACGCCCGACACGGGCACCGACTCGGGCGACACGGGCTCCGCGGACACCGACACGGCCGACACGGACTCCGGCGACACCGACTCGGGCGACACGGACTCCGCGGACACCGACGACACCGCCGCGGACCCCCTCCCCGGCACGATGTCGGTCACCGCGGTCGGCCCCTCCGGATCCGTCGCCTGGGCCTGCGACGCCACCACGCCGCCGGACCGCTTCCTCCGCGCCTTTCAGGACGCCCTCGGAAACCTCGCGGGCAGCCTCGGGTGCGCCGATGTGCAGCGCCTCACGGTCGGGTTCGTGAAGGCCACCGACGGCACCTACGCCGACGCCACCGGGCCGCTGACGTGGAGCTGGACCGACGGCGCGGGCACCGCGCACGACGCGTGGGCCGAAGCGACCGCGCCGACCCTCACGATCGACTTCGAACGCCTCGATGTCGGCGTGTTGCACGCCGTCGGTACCGTGTCGGGCAGGTTCGGCGACGTCGACGTCGCCGCCGCGTTCGACCTGGACATGCCCTGCACCGGCGGGTGTTGACGGGCGGGCCCGAGGGCCGCGCGTGACCCGCGAGTGGATCGCCACCTGCCCCGCCGAGACGCGCGACGTGCTCATCGACGAGCTGCGCGCCCTCGGCGCCGACGCGCTTCGGCCCCTGCACCGCGGCGTCCGCTTCACCGCCGAGCGCGCCCTGGCCTACCGCGCGCACCTGCGCCTGCGCACGGCGAGCCGCGTCCAGCAGGTCGTCGCCGAGCTGCCGGCCGCCGACGCCGGCGCGCTGGCCCACGGCGTGGAGGCGACGGCGTGGCCCACGTGGATCCGGCCGAAGTCTCGCGTGCGCGTCCGCTGCGCCCTCACGGACGCCGCGGCCCTCGCGTTCGGCCCGCCGGACGTGATCGACGAGGCGCTGGCGCGGGCGATCATCCGCTCGTTCCCCGGAGACGCGCCGCAGGTCGCGTCGGACGACGACGACGACGCGATCACCGTCGTGGCCCACGTCCGGGACGCGCGTTGCACCCTGGGCATCGACACCGCCGGACGAGCGCTTCACAAGCGGGGCTGGCGCGTGAACGGCCACCCAGCGGTCCTGAAAGAGACGCTCGCCGCCGCGATCCTGCTCTTCGCCGGCTACGACGGCACCGAGCCGCTGCTCGACCCGATGTGCGGCTCCGGCACCCTCGCCATCGAGGCCGCGTACGTCGCGCTCGACAAGGCCCCGATGATCCACCGGGGAAAGGGCGATTTCGCCCTGGAGCACCTCGCGGACTTCGACCGCGCGCTCTGGCGTGAGGTCTCCGACGACCTGCGACGGGCGCGGCGGCCCGAGCCCCCGTTCCCGATCTGGGCCTCGGATCTACGGCCCGAATTCGTCGAGGTGGCGCGCCGCGGCGCGCTGCGGGCGCGCGTCGAGAAGCACCTCCGGTTCGGCTCGGGCCCGATGCAGGCGTTGACGCCCCCGGCTCCGTCGGGCCTCGTGGTCGCCAACCTCCCCTACGGCGAGCGGATCGGCCGCGGCACTGTCGAGTCCCTCTACGCCGACGTCGGACGCGCGCTCCGCGGCCCGTTCGCGGGCTGGCGTTGGGCCGTGCTCGTCCCGGAGGACGCGCCGCGCGGCGCGCTGCGCCTCCACGTCACGCGCGAAGTCGGGCTGAAGAACGGCGCGCTGCCGGTGCGCCTGATGATCGGTGGCACGAAGACGTGACGGCGGCTCCGCCGATTCCCGGGTAAGCCGGCGAGCATGCGCCTCACCCGTCGTGACCTCCTCCGTGGCGGCCTCGCCGCCTCGACCCTCGCCGCCTGTGCAAAGCCGGGAGCCGACGACGACTCCGGCGGGCCCGTGTCGGCCGCCCCGCGCCCGTCCGAGCCGGCGCAGTGGGCGCCGTCGGAGGGCACCCTCGACGAGGGCACCTTCGCCTACGGCTGCTCGTCGGGCGACGTCACCTCGAACCAGGCGATCCTGCTCGCGCGCACGGCGGCCGCCGACGTCTCCGTGGTCGTCGTGGCGGAGCAGAACGGCGCGTGGGTGGAGGTCGCCCGGGTCGACGGACTGTCGCCGCAGGGCGAGAGCGTGAAGGTCACCGTCGACGGCCTCGCCGCCGACACCGCCCATCGGTACGTGTTCGTCGCCGGCG
This sequence comes from Klebsiella pneumoniae, assembly GCA_945862325.1. GTDB lineage: Bacteria > Myxococcota_A > UBA796 > UBA796 > SXON01 > CAMAXZ01. The sequence goes on along the minus strand of CAMAXZ010000013.1, from coordinate 91,112 downwards.
ACTCCCGGTCTGCCGTGGGCCGGTTCCGCACGGCGCTCGCGGCGGGCTCGAGCCGGCAGCTCAGCTTCGGCGCCACGTCCTGCCTGGGCGGCAACCACCCTTGGACGCTCCTGTCCCATGCCGCGACCGAGCAGCTCGACTTCTTCTGCCTGCTCGGCGACACGACCTACTGCGACGGCTCGGTCACGCTCGAGGACTACCGGTCCGTCTGGCGGGAGGCCATGGGGACGCGCGGCATGCAAGACCTCGTCGCGAGCACGAGCCTCCTCGCGACGTGGGACGACCACGAGACGACGGACAACGCCAATTGGGACGAGGTCACCGACGAGATGCACGAGGCCGCGGTGCAGACGATGCTCGAGAGCCTGCCCTGCGAGATGAGCGGCGTCGGCGACAACGGGCCGGCCTGGTGGCGCTCGTTCTCCTACGGCGACGTGGCCGAGGTGTTCGTGCTGGACTGCCGCTCCGAGCGGCTCGACGGCCGGTACATCTCCGTCGCGCAGATGGATTGGTTGAAAGCAGGTCTTCGCGCGAGCAAGGCGCGCTTCAAGATCATCCTCAACAGCGTACCCATCACCGACATGTCGGGCATGATCGGCTCGGTCGCCGCCGACGACCGCTGGCAGGGATACCCCGCGCAGCGCTCCGAGCTCATCAACTTCATCGCGGACAACGAGGTCGCTGGGGTCCTGTGGATCACCGGCGACGTCCACTTCGGACAGATCGGCTGGCTCGACGCCGCCGGCGGCGTCGGCGCCGCCATGCCCGAGGTCTACGCCGGCCCGGGCGGCAGCGAGATCAACCCGCTCGCGTTCCTCGTGGACCCGAACGAGCAGTACCCGGTGCTCATCGCGGAGTGGAACTGGGCCCGGTTCGACCTCGATCCCGGGCTCGGCACCCTCCGCGTGCGTCACTTCAACGACGCCAACGTGGCGATCTCCGACTGGCTGTACGAGGGCCTCGCCTGAGGGCGGCGCTCAGCGCTCCTGAGGGCCGCCGATCTCCAGCAGCTCCACGTCGAACGTGAGCTGGCCCGCCGGCGCCCCCGGGCGCTTCGGGGTCTCGCCGTAGGCGAGCTCCGCGGGGATCCAGAAGCGACGCCGCTCGCCGACGACCATGAGCTGCAGGCCCTCGGTCCAGCCGCCGATGACCCCGTCGAGCGGGAAGCTCGCGGGCTGGCCGCGCCGCACGGAGGAGTCGAACTCCTTCCCGTCCTTCGTCCAGCCCGTGTAGTGCACGCGGACCTGGGAGGTCGGTGACGGGTGCTCGGTGCCGGTGCCGGCCTTCAACACCTTCGACGCGAGCCCGGACTTCGACGTGGTGGCGCCGGCGCTGGGCGCGGCGACGTCTTCCGGCACCTTCGGCGTGGCGAGCACGTCGACGAGCTCGACGTCGAACACGAGCATGCCCGCCGGCTTCCCGGGCGTGCCCTTGTACGCGAGCTCCTCCGGGATCCAGAAGCGGGTCTTCTCGCCGACGGCCATGAGCTGAACGCCCTCCGTCCAGCCGGCGATGACCTTGTTCAGCGCGAAGGACGCAGGCTTCTTGCGCTTGTACGACGAGTCGAACATCTTGCCGTCGGTCGTCCACCCGACGTAGTGCACCGTCACTCGATCCGTCGCGCCGGGGTGGTCGCCCCCGCCGCCGGGGGTCAGCACCTTGTAGGCGAGGCCGGACGGCGTGCGGATCGCGTCGGCGGGCGCGGCCGCGACATCGGCCGGCGCGGGGATGGCGTCGGGCGCGGCGTCCGCCTTTGGCGCCTCTACCGGAGCGACCGCGGAGGACGTGGACGAGGCGGGCTCTTCGGAGCCCGAGCAGGCGATGAGGACGGAGAGGACGAGCATCATCGGCCGCTGCTAACGCCTCGCCACGAGGAACACCGCTCGCCCGGCCACACGCCGGGTTAGCAGACCCCATGTTCCTGGCCGCCCTCGCCCTGCGAGCCCTCCCGCTGGCCCTCGCGGCCGCGCCCTCCTACGCCGTCGTGCGGGTGGGCGGCGCGGACGACGACTGTTGCGCGCAACGCGTCTCCGCGGCCTTGCAATCGCTGCCCTTCGTCAGCGGGGCCGCCGTCGCCCTCGATGGGCGCGCCTGTGTGGCGCTGTCGGGCCCGGCCGACCTCGCCGCGATTCGGGCCGTGCTCGCGCCCGGAGGCTACACCGCCTCTGCTATCGAGCCCGTCGCCGCGTGCCCGGCGGGTCTCGCGCCCACGCGCGCCGATCCATGGGCCAACGCCGCGGGCCTCGACGTCGTGGTGGTCTCGCGCGGCGAGGAGGTGGACCTCGCCGCCACGCTCGCGAAGAGCAAGTTCACCGTCGTCGACTTCGCGGCCAGCTGGTGCGGGCCGTGCTACCCCGCCGCGGAGAAGCTCGCCGCCTACCTGCGCGCGCACCCCGACACCGCCGTCCGCGCCGTCGTGTTGGAAGGCGCGGACGCCCGTGTGTCCTTCGCGCTCCCGGTCGTCGCGCAACACCTTCGATGGGCCGAGGGACTCCCCTACCTCCGCGTCTACAGCCCCAACGGCAAGCCGATCTACGAGGGCTCCGACGTCGACGCCGCGCTCGCGACCATCGAACGGAGACGAAAGTGAACGTCGCGTCGCCGCGCGTACGCCCCCACGTCGCCGCGCTCTGGGTGATCGCGCTCCACCTGCTGCTCGGTGTGCCCCCCGCGTTTGCCTGACCCGGCTGAGCGAACCCGAACCTCCAGTCTGGAGGTTCCCGCATCAACCCCGGGCTCGCGCGCGGGGAGCTTCGCCTCGACGCGATGGTCACCGGCACCTCCGTGCACATCCGGCACGTCGCGGCGTGCCCGGAGGTCGACCCGATCCTGTGCGCGGAGCAAGACATCCCCGACCATCGGCACGACCAGACGATCGCGTGGTTCCGCCTCGATCCCATGGTGAACGTCGGGTTGGGCGCGGGCTGGCAGGTCTCCGCGTCGCTCCCGCTCGATCTGCGAGCCGTCGCGGTGCGCTACGAAACGATGGACGGCGGTGACTTTCATCCGCCCTACGCCGACATCCACCACCGCGACGAGACGCTCGCGGGCCCCGTGGACGGCCTCTTCCTCATCGGGCGCTACGCCCCGATCGGCGGCCGCGTCACCTTCGGCGCGCGCGCGGGCACCACCCTGCCGTTCGGAGCGACCCAGGAGAATCCCTTCGCCCTCACCGAACGGGGGCTGACGCACCGACACATCCAGCTCGGCACCGGCACGTTCGTCCCCACCGTCACGATTGAGGGCGTGCTCGCCGGCACGCGGTGGGGCGCCGCGGGGTGGGTCACCGGGCGTCTCCCCCTCTACGCAAACAGCAAGGGCTACCAGCCCGGCACGGGCGTGCAGGCGGGCGTCGGTCCCACGTGGCGGGTCGTGCCGCCCCTGACGCTCCTCGCGACCGTCGAGGGCAGCTACGAAGGCCCGGAGCGCTGGAGCGGCACACCTTACGGTGGCCGCGCCACGGCGCTCGTCGGCGTGACCGGCCTCTACTCTCTGTCGGACGCCTGGGTCCTCCAGGCCCAGGCGCGGGTCACCGTGCTGTCCCGGGAGCGCCCGACCGACGACGACGACGAGGGCACCGCTGTACAGCGCGTCGTCGGCACGCTCGGCGTCTCGTGGACACCCCGGGGGCGCCGGGACGACGAACCTGAGGGTCCACCGTCCTAAAACGGAAGAGGCGCCCGATCCGGCGGCACGAACGATGCCCGCGCACGTGGGCTGTCGAGCAACGCGCGCCCGTAGAATCGGAGCGGATACCCGGGATCCCCCTCGGGGCTGGCGAGCAGCGCCGCGCAGACTTCCGTCAGCGGCGCTCCTGGTTCGGCCCGCGCGAGCACGTGCCGTAGGAGCCGCAACGTCACCGAGCGTCGTCGCTCGCCCCGGCGGCCCCCGTCCGACGTTCGGTCTACACACCCTCGACCGGCTTGCCGCGCGATACACCCCGCCATGCCCCGCCCCTTCTTCCCCCATACGCTCCACGACGTCGTCCACGCGGTGGACGGGCCGCTCGGGCTCGTCGTCGGAGACATGCCCGACGGTGCGCTCTGGGTACTCAAGCGCAACCGCAAGGAGCCCGGCTACGTCCTGACGCAGTACGCGGACCGGGCGCGGTCGCGGGTGGTGGTCACGCGGACGATCCTGGATCGTCACGAGGCGATCGACGCGATGGCGGCCGCGATCGGGCTGGAGGAACGGCTGTAGCAGCGGACCCCGTACGGGCGCCCAGCGCCAGGGCGTGTCACGCGCGCCCCAGCTCCCGCGCGCGCGCGCGCGCGATGGCGGTCCTCTCGGGCTCGTCGGCGCGTTCGATCGCGAGAGCATATGCGTCCTCGGCCTCGGCGGGTCGCCCGGCGCGGGCGAGCAGCGCGCCGCGGGCCGCGTGGAACGGGGCGTGTGCGGCCAGGTCCGCGTCCTCGAGGAGGCGGTCGAGCCAGACCAGGCCGGCTTCGGGGCCGCGCAGCATGGACTCTGCCACGGCGGCGTTCATGCGCACCACCGGGGTTGGGAGGTGGGTGAGCAAGGCGGCGTACAGGCCCACGATTTGCGCCCAATCGGTCTCCGCGGCGGTCGGCGCGCGGGCGTGGAGCACCGCGATGGCCGCCTGGATCTGGTAGGAGCCCGGCCGGCGGAAGGAAAGACCGGTCGCGAGCCAGCGCTCCGCGTCCGCCACTCGCGCGGTGTCCCACCGCCCGCGGTCTTGCAGCTCGAGGGGCACCGGCACCCCCGTGTCGTCCCACCTCCCCTCCCAACGGGCTCGATTCGCGGCGATCAACGCGCGTAGACCCCAGACCTCGGGCTCGGTGGGCACCAGCTCGGCGAGGAGCGCGGCGAGCCGCTCCGCCTCTGACGCGAGCGCCAGCCGCCGATGGGTGAAGCCTTGATGAAACACGAGGTAGACCGTGCCGAGCACCCCGGCCAGGCGCTCGACGAAGCGGTCGGGCACTTCGAAGCGGATGCCCGCCTCGGCGATCTTCTTCTTCGCGCGCACGATGCGTTGGGCGGTCGTGGTCTCCGGCTCGAGAAACGCACGTGCGATCTCGTTCGTTTCGAGGCCTCCCAACGTGCGGAGGGCCAGGGCGGCTTGGGTCGCGGGGGCGAGCGCGGGGTGACAGATCACGAAGAGGAGCCGGAGGCGCTCGTCGGGGACGATCTCCTCCCCTTCGGGCCGCTCGTCCTCGGGGGCGGCGGCGGACTCGGGGACCGCTCCGCCGTGGAACTTCCGGCGGCGGAGCTGGTCGAGGATGCGGCGCCGCGCCACCTGGTGCAACCAACCCGCGGGGTTGCGCGGCAGACCGTCGCGTGGCCAGCTCTCCAGCGCACGCGCGCACGCGTCGGCGAACCCGTCCTCCGCGACGCCGAGATCCCCGAACGTCCGGGCGAGCGAGGCGATGACGCGCCCTCGCTCTTCCAGGAACGTGCGCGCGAGCAGACCGCCGATCACGCCCCGGGTGCGAACGCGGCCGGACGGACCTCGATGGAGCCCCCCCACACGGCGGGGCACTTGGCGGCCCAGGCCAGGGCCTCGTCGAGCGAGTCGACCTCGATGAGGTAGTAGCCGGAGAGCTGCTCGCGGGCCTCGGCGAACGGCCCGTCGGTGGTGACGATCTGGCCGTTGTGGGCGCGCAGGGTGGTCGCCGTGCCGCTCGGCTTGAGCATGAGGCCCCCGCGCATCGCGCGCGAGGCGGCGAGCTCCTGGTTGTACGCCATGAAGGCGGCAAAGCTGGCCTGCGCCTGCTCGGGCGGCATCGAGGCCCAGGCGGATTCGTCGCCGTAGATCAGGATCATGTACTGCATGGTCGGTTCTCCCTCGGGTGTGGCGGACTCTACTTGGCGGCGAGCGCGCTGGTGTGATTGCTGCGGAGGTTCGTCAGGCCGCGCTCGAGGTCGGCGCCGATGAACCGCTGGAGCAACGGAACGAAGGCGCGACCGACAGGGTTCGGCATCTCGCTTCGGAGCGTCCACGTCACGAGCGTGCCGCCGGTCGTCGGGGCGAGCGCGACCTCGCCGTGGACGACGCCCTGAGGGATCACGGCGTCGTACGCCACGCGCTCCGCGCTCACAGCCGTGAGCGTCATCTGGCCGGCGCCCTGCTTGTCCGCGGTCCACGACACGACCTGGCCGGGGGCCGCCACGGGGCCGGAGGCGGTCTCGACGCGCGTGGCGTCCTCGCGCGCCGACCAGGGCGTCCACGCGCTCCAGGCGCGGAGGTCGGCAACGTCGGCGTGGAGGCGCGACGCGGGTGCCTCGATGAAGAGCGTGCGGGAGACGGACCAGGCGGGGTCGCGAAGCGCGCCGACGCCGAGGGCGGCCGCGCCGGCCAGGAGGACCAGCGCGAGGATTCCGAGGGTGATCTTGAGCATGTCGGGGTGTCCTTGGGTGGCGTGGGCCGCATGATGCGACCCAGCGCCCCCCCGACGCACGACCCGGATGCGGATCGACACCGCCCCGATCTTTTTTCGTGGCCCGCCCGTCGCCGCGCCCCCGCCGCCGCGCCGCGGGATGAGAGACCGGTGAGAGGTTCGGCGCGCGCTCCGCGCGCGTACGGTGGCGGTCACTCCAGAGGCCCCCGTGAAGCTCCACCGCCCCGTCGTCGCCACCCTCGCCCTCTTCGTCGGACTTCCCGCGCTCGGATTCGCGGATGCGGACGCCGCGTTCATCCGGCGCAGCGTCGTGAAGACCGTCATCAACGCCAACGGGTCCAGCAACTACCGCGTTGCCGCCACCGTGAGCGACGACACCTCGATCGCATCCGTCGACGCCGAGCTCGAGTCCGACGCCGGCACCGAAGAGCTCCCCCTCGTGGAGGCCGACGCGTGGCTGCACGGCGCCGCCACGATCACTGCGTTGCCGGCGTCCGATGCCGACCTCAGCGTGACCCTCCACGACGCCGACAGCGCCGCGCTGATGTCGTTCTCCGGCACGCTGGGGGCGGACGGCTCCGTCACCCTCACCGCGGACAACGCGAAGTTCGACATCGACCTGTTGGCGGCCGAGCTTTTCACCGCGGAGAAGGGCTACGACCTGGCCATCGACCTCGCCGGCGCCGACACCTACGCCGTGGCCTACGCGTCCGTGACCGTCACGGAGTCCAAGGAGCGCAGCACCCGTGCGGAGTTCGGCTGGGACGACATCGGATCGGTGTGGGAGGCCGACACCGCCCTCGCGCACGAGGGCTTCCTGGAGCTGAAGGTCCACGCGCGCGACGCCCGCGGGAAGAAGGTCGAGACCTCCAAGGCCCGCCTCGGCGCGCCGTGGGCCGACGAGGGCGACGGGGTGAGCGCCCTCGCCACCGACGAAGACCCGCTCACCCGGGTCGCCCTCCACCGCCGCCGCGCGGCCTTTCATGCGTCGCGCGCGGCCACCCACAGCCTGACGGTCATCTCCGACGGTTGGACGTCCGACACGGCGCCTACCCACGCCGAGATCGAGATCACCGACGGCGACACCCTCACCGTGGCGGTCAACAGCTACCAGCGTGTCGGCGACTGTTCGTCCGAGCTCGATGGTGGCCCCTGCGTGCTCGACGGCAGCCTCGTCACGCCCGGCAGCACGCTGTCGATCACCAGCGGGAGCCTCACGATCGCCGATCGGAGCGTCGTGAGCTTCCTGGACTCTCCGGGCTGCGTCGGTGGCTCCTGCTTCACCCTCCTCGACAACGGCGACGACACCTACACCCTCGCCGTGAGCGCCTACGGCGCCACCACGGAGGAGCTCACCGACACCGCGGGCTTCACCTTCAGCGTGGCCGACGCGAACGGCGAGATCGTCCGGTCCGATGAGCTCTTCGTCACCTTCGACGACAGCATCTCCGCGGTGTTCGCCAACGAGGTCGACTTCGCGTCCGATCCCGTCGGCCTCGGCCTCGTCGGCAAGGTCAAGCTCCTCGGCGCGCCGAACGCTCGCGGCCGCCAGGAGACCCTCGCGAAGGGACGGTTCTTCGCGGAGATCGCGCGTGACACCGACGGCGACGTCGAGCTCGCGGGGGGCGACAAGGACATCGTCGTCTCGAGCGGGACCGTGATCGTCGCCGGCCCCGAGATCGGCCTGGAGGACAACGAGGGCAACCCCGATGCGCCCCCGGCGATCCAGTACGGCGTGGCCGGCAACGGCTCCGGGACGAAGAACGCGTCGTCTCAGACTTCGATCAAGCCGCAGCTGCTCTGATCGTCCGCCGGGCGCGGCGCGGCGCTACTCGACGATCAGCGCCGCGCTGGCGCCGCCGCCTACACACCGCCCGGGAGTGCCCGCACGAGCGCGTCGAGCTGCTCGAGCTGCTCGGGCATGCCTTCGGTGCTCCCGGAGGCGATGGCCTCGTCCTCGAGCCGGCGCGGGCCGAGCGTGCAGGTTCGCACCCGGCCCACCTTCTGCGTGGTGACCAGGCCCGCCTGCTCCAGCACGCCGACATGCTTCTTCATGCCCGTCAGCGTCATGCGGAACTGGGCGGCGAGCGCGGTGATCGACGCGTCTTCCCGCCCGAGCTGCGAGGTGCAAGGCCGAGCTTGCGGCCGAGCGACGGTTGCGGTCCGCGCGAGGAACCGCCGCCGAATACACCCGGACGATGGTGCTCCCCATCCTGGCGGCCGCCGCTGCCCCAGTCGACGGCTACGTCGACCTCCACATCCACCTCGCCGCGTGGTTGGCGGTGCCGGTCTACGGACGGGGGCTCGACGCCGAGCCCCCTGCGGAGCGGACCAACAAGCACGCGCTGAAGCAGCAGATCTACGCTGAGGATCTCGCCGAGCCCGGGCCCTCGATCCTGGTGAGCCTCGCCTACGCCAACCCGTTCTTCACGGACTTCGAGACGCGGCGCTCGATGCGGGCCCGGATCGAGCGTCAGCTGGCGTATGTGGAGGAGTTCTGCGCGCGGCACGCGGAGCGCTTCGGCTGCGCGCGCACCCCGGAGGACGCGCGGGCGATCGTCGCTGACGGTCGGACCGCGGTCGTGCACGGGATCGAGGGCGCCACCAAGGTCCTCTTCTCCGCGGCGGACGCCCGAGGATGGGCCGAGCGCGGGGTGGCCGTCATCACCCCCGTGCACCTCGCGGACAACCGGATCGGCGGCGCGTGGTGCCAGGAAGGGAGCCTCGTCTTCCTGAATGTCCCCGGTTGCTTGCGGGAGGCGCTGGCCCCCGAGCGGCACGGTCTGACGGATTGGGGAGAAGCCCGCTTGTCCGACGTGATCGATGCCGGGATCGTCGTCGACCTCGCGCACATGTCCGACGCGTCCTTCGCCGATGCCCTGCCGATCCTGCGCGCGCGGGGCGTCGCGCCCGTCTACACCCACGCCAACGCGGAGGCCGTGCGGCACGACGCCATCGCGCTCACGGACGACGAGCTCCGCGCTGTGGTGGCGCTCGGGGGGCTGGTGGGCGTCAGCTCCAACCTCGCCCACCTCCGGCCGCGCCCCGTACCCGAGTTGTCCGCCGAGCACTGCCCGAACTCGATCGACGACTACCGCCTGCAGTGGGACCACGTCGTGGCGGTGGCGGCGGGCGAGCCCGTGGCGTGGAGCTCGGACTTCCAAGGGGGGATCGACCACATGGGGCCCAAGTTCGGCCCGCGCGGGTGCGCCGACGGCGGCGCCGACGCGTTCGACACGTCGGGCCTGGCCCACACCGGGCTCGTCGACCCGATGTTCCACGCCCTCGCCGAGGCGGGCTCGGACACCCGGCCTCTCGAGGCGTCGGCCGAACGTTTCCTGCAGATCTGGGAGCGGGCGAGGACGGCGCGCCGGTGAGGCCGACGGGGCGGCGCAGACGCGCGACTCCGGCGAGCAAGCGGGTCGGCGTGTTTCTACGGCACCGTGGACTGGCCGAGGGAGTTGCTGCCCCAGCACGTGACGGCCCCCGCGACGTCGAGGGCGCACGAATGGAAGATCCCCGCGGTCACCGCCACGAACGAGCCGGTCGTCGGCGGAGTGGACTGCCCGTCGTCGTCGTAGCCCCAACACTGCAGGCTTCCGTCGTCCTCGACCCCGCACGTGTGGTCGGCGCCGGCCGCGAACGACACGAACGTGCCGGCGGGCGCCGTGGACTGCCCGTAGTAGTCGGTGCCCCAGCAGGAGATGGCGCCGGCGGCGTCGAGCGCGCAGGAGTGGGACCCACCGACGTCCACCGCCACGAACGAGCCGGCCACCGCGTCGGTCTGACCGTGGCCGTTGTAGCCCCAGCAGGTCGCCGCGCCGGCGCCGTCGAGCGCGCAGGTGTGGCCGTTGCCGTTGAGGCCGCTGTCCAGGGTGGTGAACTGGCCTGCCGGGGCTGTCGTCTGGGCGTCCAGGCTGCTGCCCCAGCAGCTCACCGCGCCCGCGGTGTCGATCGCGCAGGAATGGGAGTAGCCGGCGCTCACCGCGAGGAAGTTGCCGGAAGGTGCGGCCGTCTCGCCGTACGTGTTGTCGCCCCAACACCGGAGCGAGCCGTCCGTCAGGACACCGCACGCGTGACCGTTGCCCGAGCGCACACTCCGGAACGTCACCCCGACCGGGGCGTGCAGCGGGCGGTTCACCTCGGTGTTCTGGCCCCAGCACACCATCGCCTCGTCGCTGTCGATCGCGCAGGTGTGGTACCCGCCCGCGCTCACGCTCCGCCACCCGCACCCGTCCGCGGCGCCGTCGCCATCGAGATCGTAGGGGTGGAGCCCCGGGCGCGTGTCGTCGCAGTCGGTCCCGTCGGCCACGCTGCCGTCGGGCGGCGCGCACACGGTCTGCGCCACCGCCGGGTCGCCGAACCCGTCGAGGTCAGCGTCGAAGTACCAGGTGGGCGGGTCTTCGTCGACGGCGCCGTCACAGTCGTTGTCCACGGTGTCACAGCCGTCGGTGGCGCCGGGGTGGACGCCCGCGTCCGTGTCGTCGCAGTCGGTGGCGTCGGCCACGGTGTCGTCCGGCGCCGTGCACGCGGACTCGGCGGCCGCGACGTCGCCGAACCCGTCGCCGTCGGCGTCGGCGTACCACGTGGGCGGATCCTCGTCGGTCGCCCCGTCGCAGTCGTCGTCGACGCCGTTGCAGCTCTCGGCGGCGCCAGGGAACACGGCGGCGTCGTCGTCATCGCAGTCGTCCGGCACGGCCACGCCGTCGCCGTCGACGTCGACCGCGGCGCTGTCGGCGGTGTCTGCGGGCGTGCCACAGGCGGAGAGGGGCACGGCGAAGAGAGCGAGCGCGAACAGGGGGCGAGGCGACATGCGGATCCGGGGTGGGCGGCCTACCCTACCCGCGGCCCGTCCCCACCAAACCTCACAGCCGTCTCTCATGCGTGTCGGGCGAGCCCTCTTCCGTCAGAAGTTCGCCGCCAACCCGAGCCGTGGTGCGACGATGAGCCCGAGACCCGGGTTGGTGGCATACCCCGCATCCAGCCCGACGTAGGCGGTGACCATGTCGTCGTCGAGGATGGACACGCCGACGTCGCAACCGAGCTGCGCCCACGCGCCGACGCTCTGCGGGGGGTAGAAACCGACGGCCCTCTTGATGGGCGCGTCGAACAAGGACACCCCGACCTCCACGTGGGGAACGACGCGCAGCCGCCCGACGGTCGACAGCGGGAAACGCCCGCCGGCGCCAACGTTGGTGAGCAGGAAGTCTCCCGGGAGGCCGGCGGAGGCTCCTGACTGCGAGACGTCGGTGGTGTTGTGCGCGCCGATCTGCGCGACGACGTACGCCTGGACGCTGGGGACGCCCGCCCCGAGCTCGAGCCGTGCCGCGGTGTGTTCGATCGCGTTCGACATGGGCAGGAAGCGGGCGACGCCAGCCGCGCCGACGTGGAGCACGACAGTATCGGCTTTGGCGGCGAGGATCAGAGCCAACACAGGACCTCCACGCCAAACATCGCATTGTCCTTGAACTCGAGAGTTTCGCTGGCGATCGTCTCGATGTAGACGTCGGACTCGTAGCGGACGCGCACGCCCACCCGGCGCGTACGCGCCTGGACGAAACCGCCGAGCGCGCTGCTGCCGTGGAGCTGGTTCTGGGTGGCCCGGGCCGCGGCGCTGTGGTCTGCGATCGCGTTCAGGTCGTCCCGCGTCGCCATGACGCCCATCCCGGCGAGCACCCCGACGCTGCCGGTCCACTCGCCGCCGAGCGAAGCGCGAAGCGCGTGGATCCGTAGGGTCAGCTGACCCTGCGCCTGGATGAGCGAGAGGTCCGGCACGACCCGGTACTCGCCCAGCTCGTTGGTGAGCGGCCGCCAATCCAGGTCGCCCTCGCCGCCCGTTCCGAGGGTGGGGTACCACGCCCCGCTGGCGCCGACCTCCACCAACGGGTTCGGGCTCCACCCGACCGAGAGGCGCACGCCTCGGCGGTACACGAAGGGGTCGTTGGTGACGGCCTCGACGCCGACGCCCAGCATGAGCCGACTGTCGGACAGATCGGCCGCCGACGCGGTGGTGAGCAGGAGGACCAACATCAGAACCTCAGCATGGCGCTCACCAGCGCGGTGCCGGAGGTGGTCGGCTCCTGGTCCAGCGAGACGCGCTCGTTGACCACCATCCGCACGCCGAAGCGGTCGGCGAACCAGACGTCGAAGCCGAGCCCGACGGTGGGGCTGGGAAGAACCCGGCGCTCGCGCGACGTTTCGTCGATCGTCGCCGGCTCGGCGCCCGCGACGCCGTCGACGTAGTCCTCGTTGAGCGTGGCCTGCGCGTACTCTACGAGGCGGAGGTCCACCCCGACGAGCGCGTACGGCCACATCCCGACCTTGACCGCGTGGGGGTCCTTCCAAGGGGAGAATTGCGCGTGCAACGCCAACGAGCCGAGCTCGACGTCGACTGGCTGGGAGAACGTGGTCGAGCCGGTTTCAACCAAAATGGCGGCCAACGCGTGCGTGTAACGGCCGACCTCGCTCCCGAGCGGCAGGCGCGCCGAGACGCCCGCCTCGGCCGCGACATACGGGCCGAAGTGGCGCCGTGCGCTGGCGTTGATCGACAACCTTCGGCCGGTGTCGGGGTTGTCGTCCTGACGTAGACCGACCCCGACGTCCATACCGATCGCCGCCTGTGCCGTCGCGAGCAGAAGGAACATGAGCACCTCGATGGTCCACCGGCGTTCCCCCTCTAACTCTCCGTGCAGGGCGGCGCGCTCAGAAAACGTCCGGCGCGGTGATCGCGCGCGCGTCATGCGTATCGGACCCCGCCACGTACTCCGCCAGGACGCCGTCGCCGTCCACGTCGCACACGCCGGGCACCTCGAAGCCCGCCGGCGTGACCACCACCCAATAGGCCCCGCGGATGTCTCCTTCTGGGCTCCAGCCGAGCCTGGTCCACGCCTCGTCCGTTCGGAACGGGCGAAGCTGCGTAGAGACCGACCGGCGCGCCTCCGGCTCCGACCCCACGGGCAGCCACGCGTCGTGGACGTCGCCATAGGCGAGCTCCGCGGTCACGATGCTCTCGACGTTGCCGGGCACCTCCAACCGCTTCGCCCTCAGCTGCGTCATCACGAAGTTCGGGACGGCGACCACGACGGCCATCGCCGCCGACAACCCGCCCACGCAGGCCGCGACCCCCACTACGACCGCGACCACTCCCAGCGCCGCCCCGGTACCGCCGATCCTACCGTCGTTCGCCATCGTGTCTCCAAAGGGGGCCGAGCCAGTGCACGTATCACGCTGTCGCCCAGAGCCCTCGACATCAGGCAAAGCGCGGCGAGCAGGCAACGTCCGCCAGGCATTCCGTTCATTTGCGCATCAGACCCCATAGGCCGCCGCCAATCAGCAGCGTCAGATCCATCAACGCAAACATGGGAAAGCCCTGCCCCGCAACCGCGAGATAACGCGGCTGCCACTCGGGATCGAACTTCTCTTTGAAGGTCCTGACCCCGCGGAAGTTGTAGAATCGTTCGCCATGCTCGAACATCTGTCGGGCCAGCGTGTTCCACACCGGCGCGCGGTTGTCATCGGCGAGCCCCGACAGCGGCGCCATGCCGAGATTGAGCGTGCGAAAACCCTGGCCCTTCAGGGCTTCCATGATCCGCACGAACAGCAGGTCCATCATGCCGCGATGTACACCCGGCACATGGCGCATCAGATCGATGAAGGCATCCCCGTTGGACGAGGCGGTCATCAACGAGGCGAATGCGACAATCTCGCCTTCGACGCGAATGACGGCGACCGAGCCCGAGGCCAGATAATCCGGCTCGAAGAATCCGAGCGAAAATCGCTTTTCACCAGCATCTTGCGCCGCAAGCCATGCATTGGAGACGGCGGCCAGTTCCGGCAGAACGGATCGCACGGCGTCGGGATGCAACAGCTCGAACACCAGCCCATCGCGTTCCGCGCGATTGATCGAGCGACGCAGCTTCAGCCAGTCACGGCCGGCCAGGGTGAAGGCGCTCAGATCGACCACCGCCTGCTCACCCAGCTTCAACACCTGCAACCGCATTCCGACGGCAATCGGCAGGAATTCGGCAGAAACCTGGTAGAACACCGGACGGCAGCGGCTGCGCCGCGCCATGGCGGTAAATTTCACCACGAGCGGTGCCCACAGATGTTTGGGCCCAACCGGATCAAACAGCGCGACGAGCGAGCCGCCGTGGCGAGCATACATGATGAAGGCCGCGCCGCAGTCCGACAGCAGGACGCGCTTGTCACCAAGGCGAACAAGTCCCGCACTGGCATTGCCCTGCCCGTCCAATAGCGCGATCGCCCGCTCCAGCGCATCCTCCGCCGGCTCCGGCTCGCGCCGCCTCGGCAGGCGCAGCAGTCCACGCGAGGCGATCACGCCCAGCGCCACCGACAGACCGAGCGGGCCACGCATCGCATCGGGCCCGCCGCCGGCCACACGCAGCGACCGCCGCACTTCCCCCTCGCGTTGCACCGTTCCAGCCTACACCCTCCGCCCGCGCGTCCGCAAGCCCGTCGTGCCCGCGCCAGGGATGCGGAGCGGGCGACCCGCCACCTACCTCAGAGCAGCTCGGTCTGCTGCGTCTGGGTAGACGTGCTCGACGTGAAGCGGGTGCCCGAGCCGTTCGAGAGCATCACCGCCGGCGGCGCGGAGATCTCCTCGACGCCGTCGTCGTTCGTCGTGAGCTCGAAATCGATGGGCTCGCCGCCGATGAGGATGTCGCCCTTCGCGGAGACGGTGTCCTTGTCGGCACCCGAGAGGCTGAGGTCGCCGTCGCCGTCGCGCGAGAGCGTGGCGTAGAACTTGCCCTTCGCGAGGGTCTTCTGGCGACCGCGGCTGTTCGACTCGCCGAGCAGGCTCACCTTGCCGGAGACGTCGATGCCGACGGGGTCGCCGGAGAGGCCCACACCGCCCGCGAACACGACGGCCACCGCGTCGTCGAACGCGAGCTCGTAGGGCCGGCCGCCGTCGAGCGCCACCGACACGGCGGCGGGCACGTCGTCGGGGTCGGCGGCGAAGGCCGACACCGAGAGCCACTGAGCGCCGTCGGCGTCTTCCGCGATGGAGACGAACACACCCTGGACGGCGCTTCGTGCAGGTTGCACCCAGAACATGTAGGTGTACGCCCCGCCGCCGCCGAGGGTGCCGGTCTTGAGAGTGGCGGTGGCGCCGTCGAGCTTGACGGTCACCGCGCCGCCGAGCGCCCCGACCTTGACCTGGGTAACCGTCGCAACCTGGTAGCTGTTGGCGGGGAGCACCAGCGTGTCGCCGTTGTCGAGCTCGACGGAGGCGTCGACGGGGAGCGTGTCACCGAGGGTCCAGCCGTCGGACACCACCGTGAGCTTGGAGCAGTCGTCGCCGAAGTACTTGCCTTTCTCACAATGGGAGGTGCCCCCGACGAGGGCGACGCTCGTGAGCGGATCTTCGTCGGTGGCGAGCGCGCTGACTCCGTAGCCGCCGTCGTCCCAGGGCGCGGCGAGCTTCACCTTGCTGGAATCCAGCTTCTCGCCCTGCTTGTCGACCGTCTTGGTCTTCACCTCCACGAGGCCCTCGTGATCGAGGGTCAGCTCCCCTCCCCACACGGCGCCGATCTCGTAGAAGTCGACTTCGGCCTTGGTGGTGGTCTTCCCCTGGGTGATCGCCACGTCGGCGTAGGCGATGTCGTAGGCGTCCGCGCCGCTGAAGTCGAAGCCGAGGTCGTAGCTGCCGTCGGCGTTGGGGAACAGCTCGGCGGCGACGACCTCGATGTCCACGGTCGGCTTCTCCGGTGTCAGGGAGATCGAACCGTCGGAGTCGACGGTGCCCGAGAACGTGATCAGCGCGGCGCTGACGTCGTCGTAGACGGTGAGGAGGAGGTCACCGTCCACGATGACCGTGCCGGAGGGGCTTCGGATGACGCCCGTGGCCGCGCCGTGGAGCCACGCGTCGGACTCGGTGAGTACGACGGTCTCCTCGCCGGAGTCGGACACGAGCTCCGCGCTCACGCCCGCGACCGTGCCGTCGCCCGGGGTGACGACCTTGACGCGTACGGCGTCGAGGACGCCGGGCTCGAGGTCGAGGAGAACGGCGCGCGGCACGTAGCCGGCGTGGGCGGAGAGGACGAGCGCGAGAAGGGGGGAAGTGACGAGCACGGGAGACTCCGTTGGGGTGCCCCGGATGTACCCGGGGCCGGACGCGGTGTGACCCTCACTGAACCCTCACGCACCGGGGGGACTTCTGCCGAGAGTGACGCGGGATCATCCCGTAGGACCCGGCGGCCGGCTACTCCTCCGCGTCCTTCGCCGCGTCGAGCGCGCTGCGGTCGAACCACGCGCCGTCTGCCGGCGCGGGTGCCGAGGCCGGCGCGGCCATGCCGCCGCTGGCGTGGCCCGAGGACTTCGCGGGGCGCCCCACCGCGGGGCGCCCCACCGCGCGCCGCTCCGCCGATTCAACCACCACGGCCTCGGCGGCGGCCTGATCGTCGCGGGTGGCGTACTCGCGCGGCCCCACGGCGGGCCCGGCGGGGTAAGGCGGCTGCACCGGGGCGGCCGCCGCCACCGGCCGCCAGCTCTCGAGCCGCAGAGAAACGAAGTTCTCCAGCGGCACGGTCATCTCCTCCGGCCCGAGCGGAAGGGCTACGGTCACCGCGGCGTCCTGCAGCTTGCCGAGCAGCACCGTGCCCGTGGTGAGCACGATGCGCCAGGGGCCGGTCGGGTCGCCCACCGGCTGCGCGCTCTGGCACTCGGCGAGCAGCGGCGAGAAGGTGCCGAGTTGGTTGCTCACCACGAGGTGGGTCTTGGCGGGGTCGACCAGGAAGTCGTCGCCCCAGGAGGTGCGCATGCGGAACACGGGGGTGGTGGGCCAGGCCGCGCCGCCCTGGAGCTGAAAGCGGCCGAGCTCGTTCATCGGGAGATCGATGGGCACGTCGTCGCCGCCCACCGCGATGGCCATGGCGAGCTTCGGATCGCTCCAGCGGCCGCGCAGCTCGCTGCCGTTGCGGAGCCACACGTTCACGAGGCCCTCGCTCACGCCGAGGCCTTCGGCGCTCACCGGCACCACCTCGCCGATGTCCGCGAGCGGCACGTCGAGCAGGCCGGCGCCGGTGGCGAGCTGCAGCACGCGGGTCTTCACCTCGCCCATGAGCACCTGCCCGTCGTTGAGGGTGGCGCGCACGGGGGTTTCGACTGCGGGGGAACCAAAGAGGGAGAAGAGGGCGAACATGAGAAGCTCCAGGGGTTGTGCCGCCACAACGCCGGCTGGTGGGCGGGACTTACAGTCGAGGCGAGCGACGCCGCGCAGCGGCGGTTGCTGTCTACGCGAGACAACAAGGGCTCCGTGGACTTTCGCGGAGAGCGCCGCACGAACGACACCCACACGTCGATGGCCGATCCCGCGCCTGTATCGGAGGGCCGTGGTCGGGAGGCGAAGCTCGCGCACGTGGCGCATGTCCTCGAGAACCGCAACGGGCGCACCCCCGAACCGATTCGTGCAGAGCTGGCGCGGTGCCGCCGCATGGAGTAGCTCCGCAAGGTGACCTCCGTGAGCCTCGACCGCTTCCTCACCGCCCAGGCGCACCCCAAGTCGGGGTACGTCAACGCGCTCGAAGAGCTACGCAACGGTCAGAAGCAGAGCCACTGGATCTGGTGGGTGTTTCCGCAGCTCGCGGGCCTCGGGGCCTCCGATGTCGCCGAGCGCTACGCCATTGAGGACCTGGACGAAGCGCTGGACTACCTCCGCCACCCCACGCTCGGCCCTCGTCTGGCCGAGGCCGTCAACGTGATCCGGAGCCAGTGCCACGACCACCCAGGCCTCCTTCTGTCCACGCTCATGGGCAGCAGGCTCGACGCCGTGAAGCTCGTCTCCTGCCTCACCCTGTTCGCGAGGGTCGGCCGTGCCGAGAGCACCGCCGCCCGCCTCGTAGATGACGCCGACGCGGTGCTCCGGATCGCCGCGGACCAGGGCTTGCCTCGATGTGCGTTCACGGAGCGAGCGTAGGTGCGGCCGCCGCCGCCGCCCGCAGCCGCTCACCCCGCAGCTCACCAAGGGCTGTGGCGAGCAGCCGCACGGCGGCGTCGTTCGACGCAGACGTCGGACGTCTCTGGGGTTGCGTAAGTGTCAAAACTCGCAGCCCCAGGTGTTCCAATCACTCCAGGTTCCGGGCACGTCGTTCACGAACCATTCGTGGCGGTCGCCAGAGCCGAGCGAGAACGGGGCGGACACGTTGCAGCGCAGGTCCACGTCTACCACCGCCATCGCAAGGTACGCAGGACACACCTGTTGGTCCCATGCTCCGCCAGGGTCAAGACCCGCGCCATCGTGGATGAACCAGCAGTTGCCGCTGCTGCGCGAACAGAACCACAGCTCAAACAACACGCTATCGGTCCCGTTCGTCACGAGAACCGACGCGTCGTCACCGCAGTCGGTGTCGGTGCCGGTGTCGGTGTCGGTGTCGGTGTCGGTGTCGGTGTCGGTGTCGGTGTCGGTGTCGGTGTCGGTGTCGGTGTCGGTGTCGGGCGTATCCGCCAGGCCAGTGTCGTCGCCCCTGTTCGACTGGCAGCCGGTCAGAAGCACCGACGCGAGCCACGCGACGAGCGCCAAGCGGTTCAAGCTTACTCGGACCATTCTTCCTCCAACGAGCTGTCGTTGTTCTCGTACTCCCAGCAGCGAAAAATCGTGGCTTGCAGCGCACCCACAGGCATGGCGCGCTGACGCTGCGGAGCCTCGCCTCTTCGAACTTCGCCACAATCCCGACGCGAGGTACGCGACGACCGCGAAGCCATTCAAGCTCACTCTCTCCAAACGATAGAAGAAGCATCGACGCAATAGAAGTCCTGCATGCAGGCGGCCTCCGGAACCAGACCGTCGCACGGGCAGGGCTTTGAGCAGACGCCAGTGGTTCCGTCGCCGCCGGGTTTCACGCACGTCAACGGCGCCTCACATGTGTCGTCCCTCCAACACGGGTCCAGGAAAGTGGGAGTCTTCTCGCGAGCGCAACCCACCGTGACCACTGCGGCGATGAGGAACGAGGTATGCTGTTTCGTCATGGAGTGACGTCGGGCTCGACGACTGGCTCCAGGACTTCCGAGCAGGACAGCGCGAACGCTGGTCTTGGACCGGGATAGGGCTCCCGGCAGGGGTGCCGGACGAACCTTGCGAAGGCGTATCCGTGTTCGGTCAGTTCCGCGGGCTCGATCGGCTCCAACGTGCAGCCGCAGGCGTAGTCGCCGCGTACCGCGCCAGAGATCTTCGTCCCGCCCACGAAGATCTTCGGGCTCGTGACGCCGCGGAGACAGAAATATGCATCCCCAGGTTGCGGACGCCGTCGAACCTTGAGCCACCACCAGTATCGGCCGTCACCGCCTTTGCCACGAAAGCAGCGTCCTTCGGCGCCTATCAGCACCCCCTCCTCGGCGCTTTCGGTCGCTTTCGACGGAATGAAGTAGTCAACCCACGCAACTTCCGCGTCCGGGTCTGGGGCGGGCACGTGGTGCACGACGAAGCCCAGGCGGTGCGCGCAAGCCAGGTAGGCTAGGATGGATGCGGACACGAGCGTCATGGGACCTCAACGACGCCGTCGCGACGCCCCCGGGGATGAGCCTTGAAGGCGGGGCTCACCAATGCTCCGCAAAGCGCCTATCGTCAACGCAGAAGCGCAACCAAATCATCCCGGTATCGTTCACCTCTTCCGAATGGACCCTTTTCCCGGCGCAGCCGACTGCGCTAACCAGACCATCGCACGGGCACGGCATTGAGCAGATACCAGTGTATCCTCCGCCTCCCCCCATGCACGTCAACGGCGCCTCACATGTGTCATCCCTCCAACACGGGTCCATGAAAGTGGGAGTCTTCTCGCGAGCGCAACCCACGGTGACCACTGCGGCGATGAGGAATGAGGCATGCTGTTTCGTCATGGAGTGATCCTCGAAGTCGACGGCACGGTTCGTGCTGACGACAGACAAGCGCCGTCCCGCCGGACTCCGGGCCTTCCGCTTGTGCCTTTTCGTAGGTCCGGTCGGCGCATCGAACGGTGGGCTCGTAAATCTCCGGACGATATCCGAGGGGCAACGGCTGTGGCGCGCAGCCGCACGACGTCGTCGTTCGACGCAGACGTCGGACGTCTCTGGGGTTGCATAAGTGTCAAAACTCGCAGCCCCAGGCGTCCCAATCACTCCAGGTTCCGGGCACGTCGTTCACGAACCATTCGTGGCGGTCGCCAGAGCCGAGCGAGAACGGGGCGGACACGTTGCAGCGCCGGTCCACGTCTACCACCGCCATCGCAAGGTACGCAGGACACACCTGTTCGTCCCACACTCCGCCAGGGTCAACACCCGCGCCCTCGAGGATGAACCAGCAGTTGCCGCTGCTGCGCGAACAGAACCACAGCTCAAACAACTCGCTATCGGTCCCGTTCGTCACGAGAACCGACGCGTCGTCACCGCAGTCGGTGTCGGTGTCGGTGTCGGTGTCGGTGTCGGTGTCGGTGTCGGTGTCGGTGTCGGTGTCGGTGTCGGGCGTATCCGCCAGGCCAGTGTCGTCGCCCCTGTTCGACTGGCAGCCGGTCAGAAGCACCGACGCGAGCCATGCGACGAGCGCCAAGCGGTTTAAGCTTACTCGGACCATTCTTCCTCCAACGAGCTGTCGCTGTTCTCGTACTCCCACCAGCGTTCATCCTGGTCTCGAAGGAACTGGTCGATCAGCGAGATCCAAGCGTTGAAAGACCCCGCCGGGCCCACCCGCGGAGGGTTAGGGCAGTCGCACTTGTAAGACGTCGCCCTGCAGGTGTCTCGATCGATGGACACCGATATAAACGTGCAGCCAACGCTCCAACAGTAGTCCATGTAGGCATAGTAGAACATCAGTTGAAGCAGCGCGTACGCGATCGGGTCATCACACCACGCTTGGTCCCACTGAAGTGGCCCCGCGTACGGCCGTCTGTCCGCGTGGCTTTGCGTACTGTTCTCCTCGTCGCTCCGCGTTCCGTTGGCCGACGACAGCGCGTATGCCGGAACCGCCCGGGGCGGGGACAGGCCTCCCCCAGCATACGAAACCCGCGGCGGCACTGTCATGGCGGCCGAGCTCATGAGAGCGCCTTCTGAACCGCGAAGAGGCCGGACGCCGTCGCTCGGCCCCGCCTCACTCGAAGCGTCCCGCCGACCTCGTGCCGCCTTCCTCAACCCAAACGCCCGCTCCCCCCTTCGCCGCGCCTCCTCCCGCCGCGGCGACGTCGCCGTGGCGACGCCCCCGGCAAAACGACGCTCCGACGCGCGTTGCGCCAGCGCGCTCCGCGCCTCCTGCTGCATCGCGCCCAGCGCGGAGAGCACCACGCTGCGCGCTTCCGGCGGCATCGGTCGGGGGGCGGCGTTCATGGCTACTTCCGGACCGCGACGGTGACCGCGACGTACGCCTCGGCCGCGCTGCCGTTGTTGCTCCGGACCTGAAGCCCCGGCTGGAACCACATGTCCGCGCCCAGGGTGGGCACGAGGTCGCCCGTGTTGCTCTCGCCCGCACCGTGCCACGCGTCGATGGTGGTGTCCCAGCTCGTCGGCGACTCCTTCGTGGTGCTCGCCTTGCGGAACACCAACCGCGCTTCCGCGTTGCCCGTGGAGCTGTTGATCAGCCACGCCATCCGAACCTTGGACACCGCGATCGCCGGGATCCACCCGCCCACCGGAACGATGTGCCCCCCCGTCGAGCTGCTGGTGAACGTCGACACCCCCGCCGCGAGGTTGATGTTCACGCCGAAGCGGGCGTACATCACGCTGCCGGTCGACAGAGAGAGCTCGCCCGTCGCGCGGTCCACACCGCCCGTCTGCTTCACGTCGAGCAGCGCCATCGCCCCCGGCGCGTCGACCCGCACCGCCGCCGTCTGCCAGCGTTGTCGAGTACGCGACGAGGTGGGTGGAGACGGTCGGGATCGCTTCGCCGCAAGACAGGGGGAACTCCGGGGATGAGCCCCCGGGGATGAAAAATCCTACCCCGACTTCACGCCGGGATGCAAGAGTTTTGTTGCGATGTTCTGGGCGACCGTTGTGTCCACCACTTACGACGGTCTCGTCCACGATCCCCGCCACCACGCGCTCGACGATCCGGGACGTCGACGAAATTATGGCGTTGCACCGATACGATCGACGAACGAATGGCTGTGACGAATTCGCGGCGTTCGTCCGTGCCACGCACGAGTGTCTCGGACGCGAAGGCTCGACGCCGCGATCACGGTCGACGGCGAACCCGCTCGGCGGATCGTTCCGGTCGACAGGGGCCCCCGCTCGCCGACCCGCGCCGAGGGCGCACATCACCAGGGCGTCGACGTCGCTCTGGCACGGCTCCTCACGATGAACAGCCGTCGCAGGCGCAGCCGTCGTCCACGGCGGTGGACCCGCCGAACCGCCAACGCTCGCCCGCCGCGCTGGTGAACGTCGACAGACCGAGCCACGCGTCGGCCGGCACGCCGAGAGCGGGAGCGTCGAGGATCGTCGCCCCATCGAGGATGACCGTGGCCAGTCCGGCGGCGACGCGCACCTCTACGCGGTGGTCGGCCCCGTCGAACAGGCCCTCGTCGAGCGGGGCGCAGGCGTCCGCAGCGCTGGTGGCGCCCGCCTCCACCCATGCGACGCGCGGCCCGTCGCCACACGGTTCGTCCGGGGAGGCGTGACGTTCGAAGCGGATCGCCGCCCCCGGCACGGCCTCGCCCTCGTCGCCGCACCGCGCGTGCCCGAGCCCGCAGGCGGCCTCACTCCACCATGGGTCGCGCGGGGCCGTGGTCGGACGCAGGAGCACCGCGAAGCCCTCGGCGTCGGCCCCGTCGAGCCCGACGTCGAAGGCGAGGTCCAGCGCCGTACCGGGGAAGATGGTCGCCGCGTCCCAGGCCGCGCCGGCGACCCCCGCCGCCCCACCGAGCGTGACCGAGGTCGCGTCGCGCGCCCCCACGCCCTCCACGCGCCACGCGTCGTCCACCACCGGATCGAGGACGTACGGCCCTTCCTGGCAGAAGAATCGGCTGTCCTCACCCTCGCGCCCGCACGCGTCGGTCGCGAGCACCTGCACGATCTGCGGCCCGTTCGCGCGGTGCTCGGCCGCCCACGGCACGCTCACCCTGCCGTCGGCGTCCGGCACGGTCGCGGCGACCTCGCCCTGCTCCGACACGATCGACACCGCGAGGGACTCCGGCGGGTCGTCGACGTCGGTCACCACGGCGCGCACGGTCAGCGCCGCGCCCTCCGCGACGAACTCCTCTTCCATCGGCGCGAGGATCGTGACCGCGGGCGGCACGTCCGCCGCCCACCCGAGCAGCACCACCACCTCGTCGTCGTCGGAGCGGACGCGGAGCTGCCCGTCCCCCTCGACCCCGCGAACGGTGATCGCGAGCGACTCGCCGGGGGCGATCGCGCGCGGCAGGTCGACCGGGTCGACCGACCATCCCGCACCTTCCACGTCGATCGCCCGGACGGTGACGACGTCGTACCCCTTCGGGCGCACGGTGACGGTGTCGACAGAAGGCCCACACGCCGCGGTGTAGCTGAGCAGCGGCGGGCTGACGTCCAGCCCGCCACCGGCGGGTTTGACGTCGAACTCCGTGCACGCCACGAGCAGGGCGAGGAACATGACCCCAGTATGGCTCAGGGGCGCGCCGCCCACCGGCGGATCGCCACGGCGGCGGGGGTGACGTCGAGCCGCACCGACCCCGGGTGGCGGGCCTCGGCCGCGGCGGCGAGCGGCGGCAGGTGCGCACCGTGCTCGGCGAGCGCGTCGAAGGCGGTGGCGCGCACCGAGAAGCACTCGCCGCCGAGCGCCTCGTCGTCGATGTCGAACGCGGGGACGTCGACCAGGGGGCGCGGGCTCCGCGCGGCGAGCCGATCGGCGTCGAGGGCCACGCCGATCGAGGTCGCCGCCTCGATCCGGGCGGTCCACGGCGCGATGCCGTAGCGCTCGCAGAGGTACTTGAGCCAGCTCGTGTGGTCGAGGACGTCGTGGACGACCGCCTGCCGCGCGTAGGGGCCGACGACCAGGGTGGGAACACGGAACCCGAGCTGATCGAAGCCCTCGGCCGCGAAGTCGTCCGCGGTCGTGGGCGGCGGGACGTGGTCGTAGAAGCCGCCGTGCTCGTCGTAGGTGATCACGAGCAGGAACTTGTCCGCCAGCGGGGAAGCGGCGAGCGCCTTGTAAACGGAGGCGATCAGCTCTTGCCCGAGCCCCACGTGGTGGGGCGGATGATCGTCGTTGTACGTGAAGCCCGGGTCGATCCAGGTGACGGGCGGGAGGTCGCCCGCGGCGACGTCATCGAAGAAGTCCTCGACGAAGGCGTTGTTTCCCTCACGGAAGTGCCCGTCGAACAGCGCGATGAAGGGCACATCGATGTAGTAGTAGCGCCAGGCGACGCCCACGGCGTCGAGCTGGGTCCACGCGGTCGGGAAGTCGAAGGTCCCACCGTCGGGGAAGTCGTTGTTCGTGCGTCCATCACTGGTGCCGGCGTGGCCGTAGAGGCGGTTGGGCCACGTCGGCCCCATGACCGAGCAGAAGTACTGGTCGCACACCGCGTACGCGTCGGCGAGAGCCCACGTGATCGGCACGTCGGCGCGCTGCAGGTACCCCATGACCTCCGCGGGCCGAGGCGCGTCGTCCGCCTCGTACGCGAGGATGAAGCCCGCGTTCGTGCCCTCGGCGAACTGCTCGCGCGCGCTGTTCCAGGAGTGCGGCGGATCGTAGAGGCAGTCGACCTCGGACGGCCGCGGGCCGTGCTCGTTGCCGGCCGTGTCGAGGTTGGTGTGGTCGACGGTGAGCCCGTCGAGCCCGTCGCGCCCCTCGTCCAGCAGGAGGCCCCCGAGGAAGTGGTCGAAGCTGCGGTTCTCCATCATCAACACGATGACGTGCTGGATCGGGTCACCCCCGACGCCGGTGTCGTCGGCGCCTTTCGGGACGGCGCAGGCGGCCAGCCCTGCAGCGCCTCCGAGGAGGGCGTCACGACGCGAGAGGAGCGGAAGCAGGCCGATGTCGACGCGACGCACGAGGTCTCCTCGGGCCACGCGATGGCTCCGCACCGCGGGAGGGGGCACCCGCACCCGAGGCGAGGTAGAAGCGCACGCCGCCCGCCGTCGCGGTCGTACACGGAGGAGTGCCCGTTGGCAAGTGACGTTCCTGCGCTGCTCGTCCGCGGGCTCACCCGTCGCTACGGGTCCCGCGCCGTCGTCGACGACCTCTCGCTCGAGGTGCGCGAAGGCGACCTCTACGGCTTCCTCGGCCCCAACGGCGCCGGAAAAACGACGGCTATCCGGTGCATTCTCGGTCTGATCCGCCACGACGCGGGCGACGTCGCCATCTTCGGCGAGCGTGACCCCGTGCGGCGCCGCCAGGCGGTCGGCGCCATGGTCGAGACCCCTCCGTTCCACGAACACCTCAGCGCGCGCACCAACCTCGAGATCGCGGTCGCCTACGCGGGGCGCGGCGACCGCGCGGACATCGAGTCGGCGCTCGAGCGCGTGGGGCTGCGCGAGCGCGCCGCGGAGCGCGTCCGCGGGTACTCCCTCGGGATGAAGCAGCGCTTGGGCATCGCCCGGGCGCTGGTCGGTCGGCCGCGGCTGCTCGTGCTCGACGAGCCGACGAACGGCCTCGACCCGCGCGGCATGCGGGAGGTGCGCGATCTCCTCCTCGAGCTCGTGCGGCGCGACCGCCTCACGGTCTTCGTGTCGAGCCACCTGCTCGCCGAGGTGCAGGCGCTGTGCAACCGCGTCGGGATCATCGACCACGGACGCCTTCAATCCGAAGGGGACGTGAAACACCTCCTCGCGGCGGGGCCCGATGACACCGTCCACGTCGAGGTCGGCGTGTCCGACCGGGCCCGCGCGCTCGACCTCGTCGCGGGCCTCGGCGGCGCCGAGCTCGCCGGCGACGGCGCCGACGGGCGGCTCGTCATCGCGCTCCGCCAGATGTCGGCCGCCGCCCTCAACCGCGCGCTCGTGCACGGCGGCGTGGACGTCTCCTACCTGGCGCTGCGCCAGGGCACCCTCGAAGAGCACTATCTGTCCGTGACCGGCAAGGGGGTCCTGTGATTCCGGCTCAGCTCCCGGCGATGATCGTCGCCGAAGTCCGAAAGATCTGGACCGGCGTCAGCGCGCCGCTCGCCGTGCTCCTCAGCGTGCTCGTCGGGGCGTTCGTCGCGTGGGGCGTCAGCCGGATCGCCAACATGGAGCCTGGGTCGGTGCAGCTCCAGAGCGGGGCCGGCCCGTCGCAGTCCTTGAGCGACCTCATCCAGACCGACGTCGTGGTCGTCGCGGGTTGGGCGCTCCGCTTCCGCAGCGCGTACCTGCTCCCGCCGCTCCTCGCGTTCATCGCGGCGTCGAGCGTGGCGGGCGAGCTGTCCGACCGGACCCTGCGGGAGCTGTTGGTGCGCCCCGTCCCCCGATGGAGCGTGCTCCTGGCCAAGTACGTCGCCCTGTCGAGCGTCGTCGTCGCGACCCTGGTCGGCACCGCCCTGCCCGCGTTCGGGCTCGGCCAGCTGATGGTGGGCCCCGCCCTCGTCTCGTCGGAGCTCCAGAACTGCCTGATCGCGTACGTCGCGTCCGGCGTTTGCGACCTCGCGGTGCTGTCGATCGTCGTCCTCGCCTCGCTCCTGCTGCGCTCGGTCGGCGGCGTCGTCGTCGTGCTCGTGCTGTTGTTCGGCTTCGACCTCGGTGTTCGCGGCGTGCTCCTTCTCCTCTCCCAGCTCGGCGTCGAGTGGGCCGGGCCCGCCTCGTCGTGGACGCTCGGCAACGCGCTCCTCGCCTGGGAGACCTGGGTGGGCGGCCAGTGGGACCCCGCGCGCTTCGTCGCGCTGGCGGTCGTGTGGGGGATCACCAGCGCGGCGTCCGCGATGTACTTCTCGAAGATGGACGTCGGTTAGTCCGGCTCACGGCCTCCCGGACGCGCTGCGGACCAGCGCCTGCAGCCGCGCCCCGCGGTGGGGGCCCAGGTAGGCGCCGCGGGCCTTCGCGGCCGCCTTCACGTGCTCCAGGGCGTCGCGGGGCCGGCCGAGCTGCGCGGTGGCGAGCGCGGCGAGGGTCGGCGCGTCCGGTGTTTCGAGGTCCGCCGGCACACGCGCGAGGATCTCCAAGGCGAGCTGCGGCTCCTTCCGGTCGATCGCGCACTCTGCCAGGCCGAGGGTGAAGTGGGGGCGCTCGGGCCAGCGGCCCTCCGCCTCGAGGAACACCGTCCGCGCGGCGTCGGGCGAGAGGCGCAGGAGCACGAGCCCCAGGCGGTAGTACCCGAGCCACGACGTGCCCGCGGGGTCGTACTCCTCCTGGAACACCTGCCCGTCGAGCGCGATGGCCGCTCGAAACGCCTTCGCGGCCTCGACGAGCCGGGCGTGCCTCGCGGGGCCCTCGAGCGAGGCCGCGCACGCCTCCGCGGCGACACCATGATGAAAATGCAGGTTCGGGTTTACGAACCCACGACGGAGCGTGTCTTCCGCGAGCGCGAGGGCGGTGGTGTGCTCGCCGCGCTCGAGGTGGCGGCGAAGCTTCAACAGGACCGTCTTGAGCTCGCAGAACACGACGTCGCCACGTGCGCGCGAACGCTCGACGCGGCGCCACGCCTCTTCGATCAGGGGGTCCGCCTTGGCGAAGTTCGAGGTCTGAAGCTCCTGGCCCGCGTGGTAGATCGGCGCGCTCGGGTCGTCCGGCCGCTCCGCGGTCAGTCGTTCGAGGATGCGCGCGTTGCGCTCGAGCTTCGCGCGGCTGGCCACGACCTGTTTCGTGGCGCCGTAATGGACGATCGCCGCGCCGGGCACCATTTGGATGCGGTCACGCCGCGCGAGCACCCACGTGGCCGGCCACTCGTGAATCGGGTTCTCCCACCGTAGGTCTTCGGTCTTGCACAGCAGTCGCAGCAGGCCGATGGCGCTCCCCTGACGGCGCGCTCCCGAGAGGACGTCGTCCGCGGCCGCGTCCGCCCTGTCGGCGTTGTGCAGCGCGATCACGCCCGCCTCGTGGCGATCCGCGTCGATGAAGGCGCGGATCGCCGCGCCGGCGCCGGGCGCGAGGCGCTCGTCGCAGTCGAGCGTGAGCACCCAGTCGCCGCTGGCGTGCGCGAGGGCCTGATTGCGCGCCCACGCGAAGTCGTCGCGCCACTCCCCGCGGATGACCCGGGCGCCAAGCTCCGCGGCGATCGTCGGGGTCGCGTCGGTGCTGCCCGTGTCGTACACGACCACCTCGTCGACCGCTCCGGCGAGGCTCTCCAGGCAGCCGCGGATGAATTCCTGCTCGTTCTTCGCGATCAAGCAAGCGGACAGGCGCTTCATCGGGAGATCCCCCACCAGAGGACGGTGAACGCGATCGAGACCGGGACCGTTACGACCAGCGCCTGCCGCGCCGCCGGCCCGGGACGCCGGCTCCAGGTCCACCACGCCCCCCAGCCCACGAGCGGGCCCACCAGGACGTTCGCAAGGAACAACCAGGTGAGGGCGCGGGGGGAGAGGGTCAGCGGCGGGTCGACCCGACCGCCGAGGACGGCCCGCGCCCGCTCGCGGAGCGCTCCCGACGGCCGCAAGGGCTCGCCGGCGCGCACCCGCGCCTGCACCTGGGCGAGCGCCGCCGCGTCGAGCACCGCCCGCGACGCGAGCACCGCGAGCTCTCGATCAGCGCCCACCGGGGCGTGCCCGCACGCGCCGCACCGCGCGAGCGCGAGGTCCTTCTCGGCCCCGCACTGGTGGCAGATCGCGTCAACCGACACGGATCGTACCGTCCAACGCCCCGAACACCACCTGCTCGAGCGCGCTCGCATCGCCTTCGACCTGCGCCGCGAGCCAGGCGTCGAAGGCCGGCGGCGCGGGGTCGAGCGCGTAGATGTCCGACCCGGACAGGAGCACCGCACCGCACAGGCCGAGCGCGGCCTCGGCGTCAGGGCCGAGATGCCGCACGAGCACCGGCCCGTCCGCGCCGACCGCGGCGATTCCCTCCGGGAACACCTCGATCGCGCCCAGTTCGAACGGCGCCGCCGCCAACGCGGCGCGCGCGCGGTCGAAGGCCCGCCGATCGGGCGCGCTCCAGCTCGTCGCGCGCGCCCGCCACAACGATTCGGGCGCAGGGCCGCGCGCGAACCGGCGGGCGAGCGTGCCGAGGAACGGGGTGAGCCATGCCGGGCGCTCGGCGCCCGCGATCGGGAACGCGACCTCGCCCACGGCGAAAGCGAGGAGGTCGACACCCACGGCGTCCCACGCGGGGCTGAACCGCGCGCCGACCTTTACGGTGAGGCGCGCGCCGTCGGACAGCGCCTCCACGAGGCGGGCGTCGCGCACGGCGTTGGCGCGAAGCGCGCCGAACTGTGGCGGATCGAGAGACAGGACGGCCGAGACCGTCACCGTGCCGTCCGCGTGCGGATCGATCAGCCCGCCGAGGCCGGCCGTGCGCTCGGGCGTGACCGGCGCGGGATCGCCGTCGCGCCGCACCCCGGGGCCGCGGGTCCAGGTCGCCGCTTCCGCGACGGGCGCGCCCGACAGGAGGAGCTCGACGTCCCGCCCCAGCCAGCGACGGAGCAGATCGTCGAGCAGCGGGGGGTCGAACGCGCCGAAGAAGAGCTGCATCGCATCGAACAGCGCCGTGCGGGCCCGCCCCGAGCCGCCGATGCGGCTCACCCGATCGAGGTGGACGACCGCGCTCGGCAGGCCCGCGAAGCCCGTGACCTCGACCCTCTCCACGAACATGCGCCGGTCGTAGCTCAGGGGCCGGGGCCCCACAAGCTCGTGCGGTCCGCGCCCCTGCGATACGAGCCCCCACATGTGGATGCTCCTCCTTGCCTCGGCGCGCGCCGCGGTCCTCGTCGGCGGCGCGTGGGCGCCCGTCGGCATCGGCGCCCTCGCCTGGCAGGACGGCGGCGGATTCTCCGGCACCCTCTCCGGCGAGTTCGACGGCCTTCTCCGGCCGCCCTTGAGCGCCCACGTCGGCTGGGTCGGCCAGCGCGACGCCATCCTGGGCGGGCTCGCGCTCGTCCGCTTCGACGACACGCGTAGCGGCGACAGCCCGACCCGCCAGGCGGTGGGGGGGACCCGCATCGCGGCCGACTATCGCCGGTGGCTCCACCCGCGGGCGGCGGACGCGGTGGGGTTCTTCGGCGACGTCGGGCTCCACGGCGTCCTTGGGAACGCGGCGGCGAAGGACGCGGCGTTCACCGCCGAGGAGCAAGACGAGGCGGACGCGGTGTCCGCGGACACCCGCGCCCGTGTGGGGGGTGTCGGCGGGCAGCTCGGGCTCGGCGCCGAGTACGTGTTCGCCGACGGCGAGGGCCGCCCATCGGTGTCCGTCGGGATTCGCAGCGTCGGACGCGCCCACCTGTCGAGCCGTGAGGGTGACGACGGGGTGACGTGGTCCATCGTCGTCCTGCCAGAGGTGGCGTTCCTACTCGAATTCACCCGCTGACAGGCGCGCGCACGGGGTCGCGGCTCACGAGGGCCGATGCTACACTCGGCCGGCAAGAGGTCCCCATGCTGCTCTCATCCCTGTTCCTGGTCCTCGCCCTGTCCGCGTGCTCGGGCGGTACGCCCACTGACACGAGCGGCGGCGGCGGCGGCGACGCCGACACCGATTCGGACACCGATTCGGACACCGACACCGACACCGACACCGACACGGACACGGACACGGACACGGACGCCGACACGGACACCGACACCGACACCGACGACAACCCAGACGATCTCGACAGCTACACGGAGTTCGTCCGCGCCCATGCCCGCGCGTGGTGCGCGTCCCTCGCCACGTGCGAGCTGCTGGACGAGAACGAGTTCGCCGACGTCGACACGTGCATCACGGACACGATCGCGGCGCTCGGTGGTCGCGCCTGCGACGCCTACCAGCAGACCGCGGCCCGCGCGTGTGTGCAGGCGGACCTCGGCATGGCGGAGCGCTGCGACGACCTGCCGAACAACGGCGCCCCGTCCCCGGCGTGCCGCGACGTCTGCACCGCTCCCGAATAGCCGAAGCCCGGCGCGGTCAGGGACAGTCGATCGACGCGAGCGGGCCCACCGCGTCTTCGACCGCGTCGGTCTCGAACGGAAAGGCGAGCGTGTCGGTCACGCGCTCGTCGACCCCCTCCAGCGGCAGGACGTGTTGCCGCGCATGATCCGGCGACCACGCGCCGTCGAGCCCCGTCGGCTCCGGCAGGGCGAAGGGCGGCGACACCAGCACCCGCCCCGGCAGGGAGCACTCCACCTCGGTGTTCTCGCACCCGGAGTCGGTGATGACCACGCTTCCGTCGGCCGTCACCTCCGCCTCGCGCACGAAGCCGAAGGGCGCCACGCCGTCCGGCAGGACGAAGTCGGCCAGGTACGTCGGGCCTTCGAGGCCGAGCCGCGCCACGCCCACGCTGCCCAGGTCGCCCGCGTCGACGTCGTCGCTCATGCCGTACGCGTGGCCGTAGTAGAGCAGCCCGGCCTCCGGGTCGACCCACGCGCCGTGCACGGCGCCCAGCCACCCCGACGGCGGAAAGGCCCAGGCCAAGGTGGGGGCCGACGGCTCGGACACGTCGAACGCCAGGATCCGACCGGTGTTGTCGTACCCGGTCACCGCTGGGTCCGCGCCCTTGTAGCTCACGACGAGCAGCCCCTCGGGCGTGCGGCTCAGCGCGTTCGGCCACCACGCCGACGCGCCGTTGTCCGGCGGATCGATGCGACCGACGACGTCCGCGCTCACGTGCGCCTCGCCGCCGTCCGGCTCTCCGACGCGCACGAAGATCACACGGTTGTTCCCCGTGTCCGCCACCACGCGCGTACCGTCGTCGAGCGTGAGCGTGGCGTGGGGGAGGACGAGCTGGCACGCCTTCAGCGTGCCGGCGTCTTCGGCGCACTCCGCGGCGAGCGGGTCGTCGGCGGGGAACGTGAGCGCGTCGAACGACCACTCCCGCTGCACGCCGCGGACGTCGAACCGAAGGCGCGAGACCTGCCCGGGGATGCCGAGCGACGAGTGCCAACCCCACGTCAGGGTGAGCACGTCCGCGTCGCTCTCGGCCTCGTGTTGGGTGTCGAAGAGCAGGCAGGGCTTGCCGCCGCCGCCGCACCGACCGGGCATCAAGTCGGCCAGGCAGGGGCCACCGCGCGGCGCCCCGTCTGCCTGGGTGTACACGCGCGCGCGGCCCGTCCCGGTGTCCGCGACGAGCAGGAGGGGCCCCGGCGGCGAGTTTCCCGCGGTGTCGGCGGGCCCCTCCGCGCCGGGCCCGCACGCGAGGGCGAGCAGGAGCAGCACGATCGGCCCGTAACGCGCCGATCCGCGTGCCGAGCGCGACGCGTCGCGGCGAAGGGACGGCCCCTTGCCGCCGGAACCCGGAAACGATAGTTGGCCGGCCCTCCGCGGTGGTCCTTGCATCTGTTCCCGGATCCCGTCCTCGTCCTGGTCCAGCTCGCGCCCTTCCTCGTCCTCGTCGCAGGGCTCCACGTCATCCTGTTCAAGCCGATGCTCGCGTATCTGCTGGAGCGGGAGCACCACACCGCCGGTGCGCGGCACGAAGCGGCGTCGCTCCAGGCGAAGTCGGCCGGGCAGGCCAGTCGCTACGAGCAGGCGGTCGCCGCCGCCCGCAGCGAGATCATCGAGCTCCGCAGCAGCCGGCGCGCGGTCGCCAACGCCGAGTACCAGAAGGTCGTCGCCGCGGCCCGCGCCGAGGCCGACCACGAGGTGCAGGGCGCCGTCGAGCGCCTGCGGGCAGAGTCCGGCACCGCGCGCGGCGAGCTCAAGGGCAACGCCGCAGCGCTCGCGCACGACGTGGCGACGCAGGTGCTCGGCCGTCCCCTCGCGCAGTTGGAGGCCTGAATGTTGCCCCTCCTCCCGTCCGCCGCGGCGAGCGGCCCGGCCCACCCGGCCCCGCACAGCGCGCCCGACGCGCACGGCGCGGCCGCTCCGCACGCCGCGCAGGCCTCCGCCGCGGCGGCTCACGACTCCGCCGACGCAGGTCACGCCGACGCGGGCCACCACGGCCCCGACTTCTACGTGCTCGGCATGCAGGCCACGAGCCTCGTGCTGTTCCTCGCCATCCTCGGCTACCTCGCGGCCCGTCCGGTCATGGACTGGATCCGCAACCGCTCCGCCGAGGTCCGCGCGCAGCTCGACGAGGCACGCCGCCTGAAGGCCGAAGCGAACGCCCGCGCCGCCGAGATCGAAGCGCGGCTCGCCGCGTTCCAGGCGGAGGTCGCCCAGATGCGCGCCGACGCCGAGGCCGACGCCGAGAAGGAAGCGCTGACGATCCGGGCCCGCGCCGAAGCGGACGCGGCCCGCCTCCGCGAGTCCGCGCAGCGCACCATCCGCGACGAGGCGCAACGCGCCCGCAACGAGCTCCGCGCCGAGGCCGCCCGCCTCGCGGTCGAGCTCGCGCGCGACGAGGTCCGCCGCACGGTCAACCCGGACGACCACGAGCGGCTCGCGCGTGAGTTCCTGGCTTCGGTGGCCGACCCTCGGTCCGCCGACATCCGCGGAGGGAACTGACATGGTCGAAGGGTCCATCGCGCGCCGTTACGCGCGCGCCCTCCTCGAGCTCGGCAAAGAAGGCGATCTCGTCGATCGCCTCGGCGAAGACCTCACGCGGTTCTTGCGCATCGCCCGCGGCGGCGACCTCGTGGGGGTCCTCTCCAACCCGGTCTACACCGGCGCCGAGCGCAAGGGGGTCCTCGAGGCCGTCCTGCCGGGTCAGGCGCTGCACCCCACCACGCAGAACTTCCTGCGCTTGGTGCTCGACAAGAACCGCTTCGCGGCCCTCCCGGACATCCTCCGGGAGTACCGAGCGATGGCCGACGTCCACGCCGGACGCGTCCGGGCGCTCGTGACCTCCTCCGCCGAGCTCACCCCGGCCGCGCGCGAGCAGGTGCGCGCCGCGCTCGCGGAAGCCACCGGCAAGACGATCGTGCTCGAAATGCAGGTCGATCCCTCACTCCTCGGCGGCCTCACCGCTCGTGTCGGGTCGCGGGTGTACGACGCCTCCCTGCGCACGCGCCTCGAGCGCCTCCAGCTCTCGCTCCTCCACCCTTCCGCCACTCCGGCCTGAGGCATCGCCATGGACATCCGCGCCGAAGAGATCAGCCAGATCCTGAAGCAGCAGATCAAGAACTACGAGACCCGCGTCACCGTCAGCGAGACGGGCACGGTGCTCAAGGTCGGGGACGGCATCGCCCGCATCTACGGCCTCGAGAACGCGCTCGCCGGCGAGCTCCTCGAGTTCGACGGCGGCCTCGTGGGCATGGTCCTCAACCTCGAAGAGGACAACGTCGGCGTCGCGATCTTCGGCGACGACCGCACGATCAAAGAAGGCGACAGCGTCCGTCGCACCGGGCAGATCGTCTCGGTGCCGGTCGGCCCCGCCACCCTCGGTCGCGTGCTCGACGGCCTCGGCAACCCCATCGACGGCGGCCCGCCGATCCCGCGCGATCACATGCGCGCGGTCGAGCTCAAGGCGCCCGGCATCGTCGTCCGCAAGTCGGTCCACGAACCGCTGGAGACGGGCATCAAGGCCATCGACGGCATGATCCCCGTCGGCCGCGGGCAGCGCGAGCTGATCATCGGCGACCGCCAGACCGGCAAGACCGCCATCTGCATCGACACGATCATCAACCAGCGCCAGTTCCTCAACGACCCCACCCGCAAGATGCACTGCATCTACGTGGCCATCGGGCAGAAGCAGAGCACGGTCGCCCAGGTCGTCGAGAAGCTCAAGGCCAACGGCGCGATGGAGTACACCACCGTCATCTCCGCGCCCGCGTCCAGCCCGGCGCCGCTCCAGTTCCTCGCGCCCTACACCGGCGCGACGATGGGCGAGTTCTACCGCGACAACGGCATGCACGCGCTCATCGTGTACGACGACCTCTCCAAGCAGGCCGCCGCATACCGCCAGCTCTCCCTGCTGCTCCGCCGCCCGCCCGGCCGCGAAGCGTACCCGGGCGACGTCTTCTACTTGCACAGCCGGCTCCTCGAGCGCGCCGCCAAGATGTCCGACGAGGCGGGCGGTGGCTCCCTCACCGCGCTCCCGATCATCGAGACCCAGGCGGGCGACGTCTCCGCGTACATCCCGACCAACGTGATCTCCATCACCGACGGCCAGATCTTCCTCGAAGCGAGCCTCTTCTACGCGGGCGTCCGCCCCGCCGTCAACGTCGGCATCTCCGTCTCGCGCGTCGGCGGCTCCGCCCAGACCGCCGCGATGAAGGCCGTCGCGGGCACCCTGAAGCTCACGCTCGCCCAGTACCGCGAGCTGCAGGCGTTCTCCGCCTTCGCGTCGGACCTCGACGAGATCACCCGCAAGACCCTCGATCGCGGCGCCCGCCTCGTCGAGCTGCTCAAGCAGGACCAGTACGCCCCGGTGAAGATGGAGATCCAGATCATCCAGATCATCGCGGGCATCGAGGGCCTCCTCGACAGCGTGCCGGTCGCGGACGTGCGGCGCTTCCTCGCCGACCTCGCGACCCACTTCGACGGCGGTCCGATCGCGACCGAGCTCGCCCAGAAGGGCACCTTCAAGAAGAACGACTTGAAGGAGCGCATCATGGCAGAGACCAAGTCGTTCCGTCAGAGCTGGAAGTAACGGTCACCGGAGGTCGGAATGGCTTCGCTGCGCGACATCCGGACCCGAATCGGGTCGGTCAAGAACACCAGGCAGATCACCAGTGCGATGAAGATGGTGTCTGCGGCGAAGCTCAAGCGCGCCACGGACGCGGCTACCCGCGCGCGCCCGTACCAGCAGACCCTCGCCGCGACCCTGCGCCGCGTCGCGGCTGCGGCCGGCGACATCACGAACCCGCTCCTGCAAGAGCGCGAGCACGTCGCCACCGCGCTCGTGCTCGTGTTCACGAGCGATCGTGGCCTTTGCGGCGGCTTCAACGCCAACCTCAACCGCAAGACGCTCGAGTTCGTCAACAAGCTGCGCGCCGAGGGCAAGGCGGTCACGGTGCGCACCTTCGGCAAGAAGGCGCGTGACTTCTTCAAGTCCCGGTACCCTGCGGCGCGCGTGACGATCGAGCTCACCCCCGCGCGCTTCGCCGGGGTCGCCACCACGCTCGCCGACGAGGCCGCGCGCGAGTTCCTCGCCGGCACGTTCGACGAAGTGTGGATCGCGCACAACAACTTCAAGAACACGCTCGCGCAGATCCCGAGCTTCAACCGCCTCCTCCCGGTCAAGCTCGACCGCGCGGACGCGTCTGGCGCCGCGGACTTCTACGTCTATGAGCCGAGCGGGCCGGAGCTGCTCGCGGCGCTCCTCCCGCTGTCGATCCGCACCCAGGTGCTCCAGTCCCTCCTGGAGACCGAGGCGGGCGAACACGCTTCGCGCATGACCGCGATGGACGCCGCGACGCGAAACGCGTCGGACCTCATCAAGCGGCTCACCCTCGAATACAACCGCGGCCGCCAGGCCGCGATCACCAAAGAGCTCATCGAGATCGTCTCGGGCGCCGAGGCCTTGTAGGAGACCCAATGGAAGCGAACACCGGCATCGTCAAGCAGGTCATGGGCCCGGTCGTGGACGTCGAGTTCCCGCCCGGGAAGCTCCCGGCGATCCTCTCCGCCCTCACGATGGACAACGCGTTCATCAGCGACGCAAAGGACAACCTCGTCGTCGAGGTCGCCCAGCACCTCGGTGAGAACACCGTGCGCTGCATCGCGATGGACGTCACCGACGGCCTCCGGCGCGGCCAGCCCGTGCGGGACACCGGCAACCCCATCCTCGTCCCGGTCGGCCCGAAGGTGCTCGGCCGCATCCTGAACGTCGTCGGGCAGCCCGTCGACGAGCGCGGCCCGGTCGACACCGACCTGCGGTGGCCCATCCACCGCGCGCCCCCCGAGTTCACGCAGCAGAGCACCCAGGTCGAGATGTTCCAGACGGGCATCAAGGTCATCGACCTCCTCGCTCCGTACACCCGCGGCGGCAAGATCGGCCTCTTCGGCGGCGCCGGCGTCGGCAAGACCGTCCTCATCCAGGAGCTCATCAACAACGTCGCCAAGAAGCACGGTGGCTACTCCGTGTTCGCGGGCGTCGGCGAGCGTACCCGCGAGGGCAACGACCTCTGGCACGAGATGGAGGACTCGCTCCTCGAAGACGGCGGCACCGTCCTCTCCAAGGCCGCGCTGATCTACGGCCAGATGAACGAGCCGCCGGGCGCCCGGGCCCGCGTCGCGCTCTCGGCCCTCACCGCCGCCGAGTACTTCCGCGACGTCGACGGCCAGGACGTGCTCCTGTTCATCGACAACATCTTCCGGTTCACGCAGGCCGGCTCCGAGGTGTCCGCGCTCCTCGGCCGCATCCCGAGCGCCGTCGGCTACCAGCCGACCCTCGCCACGGAGATGGGCGCGCTCCAGGAGCGCATCACCACCACGGTCAAGGGGTCCATCACCTCGGTCCAGGCCATCTACGTGCCCGCCGACGACCTCACCGACCCGGCGCCCGCCACCGCGTTCGCCCACCTCGACGCCACGACCGTCCTCAACCGCAAGCTCACCGAGATCGGCATCTACCCGGCCGTCGATCCGCTCGACTCCACGAGCCGCATCCTCGACCCGAAGATCCTCGGCGACGAGCACTACACGGTCGCGCGCTCGGTCCAGCGCATCCTGCAGCGCTACAAGGAGCTGCAGGACATCATCGCCATCCTGGGCATGGACGAGCTCTCCGACGAGGACAAGCTCATCGTCGCCCGCGCGCGCAAGATCCAGCGCTTCCTCAGCCAGCCGTTCTTCGTCGCCAAGCAGTTCACGGGCATGGACGGCAAGTTCGTGCCGATCGAGGACACCGTGCGCGGCTTCAAGGAGATCCTCGACGGCAAGCACGACGATCTGCCCGAGCAGGCCTTCTACATGGTCGGCGGGATCGACGAGGCGATCGCCAAGGCCAAGAAGCTCGCGGAGGGCTGAACCATGGCCGCGAACGCCCTCTCCGTACGCATCGTCACCCCCACCGCGCTCGCGTGGGAGGGGGAAGCCACCGACGTCCAGGCTCCGGGGTTGCAGGGAGAATTCGGCGTCTACCCGAAGCACATCCCGTACCTCACGGTCATCGTGCCCGGTCTCGCGACGGTGCGCACCGCCGAGGGCGTGCGGCGCTTCGCCATCGGCGAGGGCTTCGCCGAGGCGGGCCCCGAGCACGTGGTCATCCTCGCCGCCTCCTGCGAGGACCTCGCCACGGTCGATCGTGCCGCGGCGCAGAAGGACCTCGCCGCGGCGGAGGCGCTCCTGGCGCAGCACGCCGAAGGCACTCCCGAGCGCGCCAACGCGGCCCAGAAGGCGGCGCTCGCGCGCGCGCGCCTCCGGTAGAGGCGCGGGTGCTCGTGGGGGTCTCCGCGATGCACCTGCTGATCCTCGCGTGCTCGTCCCCGTTTGGCGCTGAGCACGAGGGCCCGTCGGGCCGTGACACGGCGTTCTCGGACGCCGACACGGACACTGATTCAGACACCGACAGCGATTCAGACGCCGACGCCGATTCAGACGCCGACGCCGATTCAGACGCCGACGCCGACTCCGACACGGACACCGACCCCGGCGACGCGTGCGACCGCGCCGCGCAGGCGGTGGCGCTGGAGGGCACCTTCCGCACCGACACGCTCGTGTGCCCGCAAGACACGACGACCCTCGTGGGCGAGGTGACGATCGCCGCCGGCGCGACGCTGACCGTTCGGGCGGGCGCGACGGTGCTCGCCGAGCGCGACGCCGCGCTGACGATCGAGGCGGGCGCCACGCTCGAGGCACGCGGCACGCTCGCACAGCCGATCGTGTTCTCCTCGTCCGCGGCGAGCGCCGGGGACTGGGGGGGAATCACCGTTTACGGGCGCGCCCCCCGCGAGGGCGCCTCGGGCGGGGACCCCGACGACTCGAGCGGCGTGTTGACGTACGTGCGGATCGGGTACGCCGGCGCGGAGCTCGAGGGGGAGCAGCGGGACGGGCTCCGGCTCGTCGGGGTGGGAGCGGGAACGGAGCTCGATTTTCTCGAGATCCACGACAGCGCGGACGACGCGATCGAGCTGACGGGAGGCACGGCGGTGCTGTCGCACCTCGTGCTCGTCGACACCGGGGACGACGGCGTCGACTGGATCGACGGGTGGACGGGGGCGATCGCGGCCGCCTGGATCGAGGGCGGGGACCTGCAGCGGGGCGTGGAGGGCGAGAACCGTGACCCGGACCTGCACGACCTGGACGCCGAGCCGCGATCCGCGCCGGTGCTCACGAACCTCACGATCGTCGGGGCGAGCCAGGACGGCGTTCACCTTCGGAACGGCACCGGGGCCTGGATCGTGAACAGCGTGGTCGTGGGGTCGGCCCGCTGCGCCGTGTCGATCGACGAGGACACCGAGGACCTCGCCGGAGCCGACCTCGCGTTTCGAAACCTGTTGCTCGACGACAACGACGAACACTGGTGCGCCGGCTCCGACTACGGCGAGGCCGAAGACTTCGCGACGGGCACGATCGAGGAGGACCCGGAGCTGGACGGGCACCTCCCGCGCTCCGGCTCGCCGGCGCTGGACCCCGGCAACGCCGACCGAACGGTGTCCGACCACCTCGGCGCCTTCGGCGCCGAGGATTGGGCGGCCGGCTGGACGATCTCGCTCGACTGACCGGCGCCCGCTACGGAGCCCGCAAGCCGCGACGGAGAATCCCCGCGGCCTCCTCGGTGAGCGCGATGAGCGGAAAACGTGTGTCGCCGCCCAACATCGCGATGCTCTGCACGAAGGACAACACCCCGTTCGCGGTGAGCCACGCCACGTTGGCGGTGCGACGCGGATCGACGTCCGCGTGCAGGCGTCCCGCCGCGCGCGCGGCGAGGAGGCGCGCCTCGAGCCGATCGTTCACGCGGTTTCCGATCGCGACGGCGTCCCGGGCGACGACCTCCGCGGGGAGGCCGAGGACCAACGGCCAGATGTACACCGCGCGGAACCGACCGGGATCGCCCGCGTACAGGTCCACCTTGACGCGCAAGACCACCTCCGGCGCGCGCAGATCGTCGGGCTCGGCGTCCACCGCCGCCGCAAGCGCGTCGGCCTCTTCGGCGAGCAGCTCGATCACGACCGCGCCAGCGAGGGCGCGGATGTCGGGAAAGTAGTAGGCGACGCTCGGGCGCGCGAGATCACACGCCGCCGCCACCGCCGCGAGCGTGAAGCCCTCCGGACCGGACGAGGTCAGGAGCTCCTTGGCCTTTTGGACGATGACGCGTCGACGATCGTCCCGCCGGCGCGCGGCGCGCGCGGTGCGCGTGTCGCTCAGCCCAGCCACGCGAAGGCGTCCTTCACGGCGTCCCGCGTGTCGCCGGACCAGTTCGCCGCGTGGCACACGGCGATACGCGCCCCCTCCCACTCCGCGACGCGCGCGGCCGAGCGCCGCGCCGCGCCCTTGTCGGAGATCGTCGACCGGCTGATGATCGTCTGCCCCACGCGGCCGAGCACACGCTGGCTCGACACGTACCAACCTGTCCACCAACCGGGCTTCTCGGTGAAGTGAAAGACGAGATCGGTGAACACGACCGTCGCGCTCGGACGGTGGA
The DNA here is from genome assembly GCA_945862325.1 of Klebsiella pneumoniae. Classification (GTDB taxonomy): domain Bacteria; phylum Myxococcota_A; class UBA796; order UBA796; family SXON01; genus CAMAXZ01. The sequence goes on along the minus strand of CAMAXZ010000013.1, from coordinate 50,357 downwards.
AGAACACCGTCTCGTCGAGGCTGGCCGCGCCCTCGAAGCGCTGCGCGTCGATCGCGGCGTCGCTCGGCGCGGACGTGGCCGCCCACGACACGTCCTTGGCGGCCGCACGGACCTTCTCCGGTGCGTAGAGCGTCGCGCCCGGCCAGCGCGCGTGCGCCTTCCGCCAGTACATCGTGTGCATCGTGTTGGGCACGACGACGCTGGCCACCTTGCCGAGGGCGTCGATGGCGCGCTGCTCGTCATCGTCCACGTCGACCGGAGAAACGAGGTGCAACCTACCGTCCGCGCCGCAGAGCACGTGCATGCGCGTGCCGATGGCCAGCGTGGCGATAGTGAGCGGACGCGGAACCTGCCAGAACCCTTCGGCGATCGACTCGACCATTGGAACTCCCTACGCGGCGCCCAATATTCGACGCCACGTCGAAAATCCAGATCGTGGACGAATGAGTCGTCAGGCCACCGCGTGGGCGCCGTCCTCACCGAGGAGGGCGGCCGCCGCAGGGGCGATCACCTCCGCCCACCCGTCGGCGACCACACGCGCCGCGACCGCCGCCGGCAGCAGCCCGTCCACGTCCGAGGCGCCGCGGGGGCGCGCGTCGGCGAAGGCGCGGGTGACGGCGTCGCGCACCGGGGCGCCGCCGAGGTCGATCGCCCAGCGCACGGTCCGCCAGGCGAGCGCCGCGTGGCGCTGTTCGTCCCGGGCGAGCACGGCGAGGGCGACCCGCTCGTCGGGGTCGACCGCCCGCTCCGCGGCCTCCGCGACCTGAAGCGCCGAGAGCGTCTCCGCCACGCAGCCCTCGCGCACGGTCGCCACGGCGAGCGCCAGGAGATCGGCCTCGACGCGGAGCGCGCCCAGGGGGAGCGGCCCCGGTCCGACCGGCCGGCCGGCGTAGCGGGACGCTTGACCGAACGCGAGGCGCGCGTGACGGACCTCGTCGGCCGCGGCAGCGTGCGCATCGGCGACGAGCTCGGCGGGAGCGCCGTGCGCCATCAACTCGAGGGCGAAGCGAGAGAACGACGCGATGGACGCGTGCTCCGCGAGCGCCACGCGCGCCCAGATCGCCGCGCGGGCGAGGTCCGGCTCCCCGGCCGCCGACGCCGCCACGCGCCAGCCCGTGTCCGCCGCGACGAGCGGGGCGAGGCGAGGCGCGCCTTCGATGACGAGCGGGCGCCCGTAGTCACACTCCTCCTCCGGCGGCCGCACGGTGATGGGGTAGGTGCACCACCCTTCGTTGATCCCCCCGAGCCAACCACACATCTCCATGACGCCCTCTCCGTCGACCGAGATCACCTCCGCCCCGCACGTGGCGGGGATCACCTGGGAGACGACCACCTCCTCTGGCGGCGGGCACGCGGTCAGATCCGTGGAGATCGAGTAGCAACCGTACTCTGACTCCAACGGCCGGTCCGTGTCGGTGTCCGTGTCGGTGTCCGTGCCGGTGTCCGTGTCGGTGTCGGTGTCGGTGTCGGTGTCGGTGTCGGTGTCCGCCGTGTCGTCGTCGACCTTGGGCAGCGGACACGCGACGAGCGGCAGGAGCATCAGCAGGAGCGCGTGGTTGCGTGGCGTCATGGGGGCCTCCGTCCGCATGGTACCCGCGGACGGACCGCAGCGCGCCGAATTCAGGGCGTCGGTACGGGCGACAGCCGCACGGCGCACGGCAGCGGGTGACGGAGCGCCATCGCCCGGTCGCTCGCGATCCGCAGCGCCTCGCGGCTCTGGCCGGCGCGGGCGGCGATCTGCAGCTCGCTCCCGGTCACCTCTTCGACGTCGGCCGGCGCTCCGTCGATCGTGACCGTCACGCCGTGCTCCGGGAGCGCGTCCTCGAGCATCACGAGCGTGACGGGAGCGCCGCTGAACGCCACCTGCACGCCGACCTCGCGGACGGCCGCGCGACGCGGCGCGCCATCCACCGCGATCTCGAGCAGGCCGGGCTGCGCCAGCGCCACCGGGAGGTGCGTCGCGTCGTCCGGCATTCCGGGCATCGCGAGGCTCAGGCGCGCGTCGCTGATCTCCGGCTCGAGCCCCAACATCTCCGCGCGCGCGCGCAGGACGTCGGCCGCCTCGGCGCAGTCGGCGTCCAGGGCGAACGCGACGCGCGCTCCGCGAGCGGTGCCGGCGGTGCCGGAGACGACTGCAAACCACCCGATCGTCGCGAGCACGAGCCCACTGCCCATCACGATCGGCGCCGCCACGAACACGAACATCAACGGCGAGCGCCGCGGCGCGTCGCTCACGGGGCCGGCCACGCGATTGGGTTGGACGGCGTGTACCGCAGCACCGCGCGCGCCCGCCGCCCGTCGAGCACCCCGCTGTAGTGGAACCGGAGCCGGTTCATGCCGTATCGGAAGTCGTGATCGGCGTAGACGCGCCGCCGCGCCCGGTAGATCGGGTTCAGGAGCGCGCTCGGGAGCGCTACCCCGATGCGGCCCCATTTGCGGATCGCCAGGGACAACGGGAGGGTGTCCCAACCCGGCACGTTGAACACCCCCTGCTCCGGCGCACGCACCGCGAGCGCGAGCGCGGCCACCACATCGCGGAGGCTCGACACGTTCAACATCGGATCGAAGCCGAGCGGGCGCGCGCAAAATGGCGATTCGAGGTAGTCGAAGAGCTGGGAGCCGGTGCCGGGCGCGAGGGCCTCGGCGCAGCGCAGGACCACGATCTGCAGCCGCGACAGCCCCATTCGCACGCACGCGTGCAGGTCGGCCTCGACGCGGTCCCGCACGAACTGGGGCGCGCCCGGAGCGAGGTTGAGCGGGTGGTCCTCCGCGATCAGCACCGGCAGATCGTGCTGCACGACGTACACCTCCGCGAAGCTCCGCAGCACGAAGCGCTCGATCGTGGGGTGTCGCTCGCACAGCTGGAGCAGGGCGCGCGTCGCGTCGACGTTCAACGCGTGCACGTGCCCGCCCTCCTCCATCGCCGAGCGGGTGGTGGCGGTGTGGACCACGACGTCGATGCCGAGATCGCGGGCGGGCCCGAACAAGAGGTCGTGCACCTGCCGCTCGCGGACGAGGTTGACCTGGAGGTACGTCAGCCGCCCGGCGTGACTGAACGGGAGCGCCTCCTCGGGCCGTCGCCCGCCGACCGCGAGGACATGACCGATGGCGGGGTCGGCGAGCAGGTTGCGCACCAGCAGCTCGCCGGCCGGCGCGTCGGCGCCCGTGACGAGGACGCCGCGGACGGGCGCGCTCACGTGAAGATCCCCTTGCGTTCGGCAAGGCCGACCTGGATCAGCCCCTCGACCGCCGCGCGCACCCGCGCGGACGCCTCGCGCACCGCGCCGGGATCGTCCGCGTGTTCGGGGCGGTACTCCCGGTGCAGCGGCAGCGCCTCGCCATAGCGGATGTGGTACCGAACCGGCAGGGGGATGGGCGTGATGCTGACGGGGATGTGCGGAATACCGAGGAACTCCGCCCGGATGTGGGCGAAGCTGGGGAGCTGCTCCTCCGCGCCGACGACCGCGAACGGGACGACCGGCGCCCCGTGACGAATGGCGAGCTCACAGTGGCCGACGCGCCACTCCTGGAGCTTGTAGCGGTTTTGGAACGTCTTCGAGATGCCCGGCACGCCCTCCGGGAAGATCAGCAGGAGCTCGCCCGTCTCCAGCAGGGCGCGGGCGTTGCCCCGACTGCCGCCCACCATGCCGCCGCGCGCGAACAACGTGCCGACGAGCGGCAGCGCCGGCACGAAGTGATCCGCGACGGCGCGCGCCACACGCGGCGGGTTCATCTGGCGCAAGACGTCGAGCCAGACCATCACGGCGTCGAACGGCACGCCACCCGAGTGGTTGCCCGCCAACACCGCGGGCCCGACCTTGGGGATGTGCTCGTGCCCCTGGCTCCGCACGCGGAACCAGTGGTCGTAGAGCGGTCCCATGAGGGCCGCGCCGAGGGCCACCACGTCGGGGTGAAGCCCGAAGGGGTCGTACCCGTGACCGGCGTCGGAATACACGAGGCGCGCCAGGCGCGCCATCTCGGCCTCCGTCAGGGCGGTCTGGGCAGCGCGGCGCGCGATTGCGGGGAAGCTCGACACGGGAGGAGCCTGTATCATGGAGGGCGATGCTCTCCCCGGATGAGACCGCGCGCTCGCTCCTCGCCCAGCTCGGCCACGCCGGCGCTCGATGTGTGCCGGCCCGCGACGGACGAGAGCACCACCTGTACCGGGTCGACCTGCCGGTGGGGGAGCGCCTGCTGAAGTTCCCACGCCGCGACGCGCTCGCCGACCCCTACGACCCCTCGCGCCCCGCGGAGGAGCGCCTCGCGGCCGAGGCCCAGGCGATCACCCTCGCGACGGACGTGCCCGTCCCGCCGGTGCACCAGCTCCACTACACGCGTCCGGTGTGCGTCACCATGGGCATGCTGCCCGGCACGACGGCAGAGATCGCCTACGAACGCGGGCAGCTCGACGAGGACGGGCTCATCGGCGTGTGCCTCGCGATGGGCGGCGCGCTCGGCGCGCTGCACCGACGTCGTCGCCCGCCGGACGGCGGCGGCTTGCCCGACCTCCCCGGACAGGACCCGTCAACCGCCCGGCTCCTCCACCTCGACTACCACCTCGGAAACGTGCTGGTGCGCCCACAGCTCGGTGGCACGTGGGTCATCGCGGGGGTGGTCGACTGGACCTGCGCGCGATGGGGCCCCCCGGAGGCGGACTTCGTCGAGATGCAGGTCAGCGTGTTCGCGCTCAACCCTCGGGCGAGGGACGCGTTCATCGCCGGCTATCGACGCGTCAGCGCACGCGCGGTCGACGTGCGCGAGGTCGAGCGACGCGCGGTTGCCGAGGTGCGCCGGCGGATCGTGACGGAGCCGCCCACCGACCCGGAGCTGCTGGCGCGCTGGCGCGACTGGGCGGACCGTCACGAGTGACCGTCAGACCAGGGCGCGCGAAGCGCCCGGCCGCACCCGCGAATCGCGTTAGACGCCCCGCATGCCGAACCTCGTGGTCAAGCTCGACGCGGTGCGCCACCAGGTCTTCCCGATCGCCGACGGCGAGACCTCCATCGGCCGCGGCGACGACAACGCGCTGGTGCTGCCGGACGCCTCCGTGAGCCGCCACCACGCGCGTCTGACGGTGCAGCGCGGGGCGGCGGTCATCCAGGACCTCGACAGTCAGAACGGGGTCCTCGTCAACGGCACCCGCATCGCCCAGGCGACGCGCCTCAAGTCGCGCGACAAGGTGCAAGTCGGACGGTTCAACGTGATCTTCCTCGCCGACCACAAGGACGACCAGTTCTTCAACGGCCGCTACGTCCGGTACCTGCCGGCGTACGCGCCGGACGACGCGTCCGCGTCGGACGAGTCCACGATGGCCATGAGCGTCGAGGCGCTCCGCGACATGCAGAAGAAGAACCGCTTCGTCGAGGGCGCGCGGCTCGTGCGCGAGGACAACGCGAAGCGGTTCTGGTACCCCGAAGATCGCCGACTCACCCTCGGCGCCTCCGCGATGATCCCCGTGGAAGGGTTGTTCACCTGGGGCGTCTGCGCCGAGGTCTGGTGGGACGGCAAGCGGCACCTGATCCGGCGCGTCGGCTGGCTCGTGTCCGTCAGCGTCAACGGTTCGAGCGTCGACACGCAGCCCTTGCGCCCGGGGGATCGGGTCCAGGTCGGCGCGTCGCGGTTCAAGTACGAGATCGCGGACGACTGAGCGCTCACTCGCAGCCGTAGGCGTAGAGCGCGGTCGGCTCCATCGACGGCCGCACGCGCGTCCAGCAGCGCCCGCGGCGCTCGCCGACCCCGCTGCTGCCCTCGCCTCGCCAAAGGCGCCCGCCGAGCTCCTCGTTCTCCCACACGATCGCGTAGCGTGGGCCCGCGTGGGCGCCGAGCAGCGCGCCACAATCGAGCTCCCGACGGTTGCACCGCCGGTACGCGCGCACGCCCGCGGCTTCGGTCCACGGACGCGACGCGCTGTAGTCGACCACGAGGGCGTCCGGAGGGAGGTTCTCGTCCATCCACCGCCGGTTCTGCGCCCACAACAGCTCCTGGCCGCCGCGCGGCGGCGGCGGCATCCAGGGCTCCGCGGTGGTCGGGAGCGTCACGCGGTAGGCGCCGCCGAAGCTGTAGGTCGACGCGCGCAGCCACACGAGCGTCGCGAGGCCGATCGCGAGCTGCGACGGCAGGCCAGCGACGAGCACCGGCAGCAGCGCCAGGGCCGGAAGCAGGTAGCGCGTCTGGTAATGCAGGTGCAACGTGGGCCATGCCGCCACCGCGAGCAGCGCGACCGGCAGGAGGGCCAGCAGGCGGGTCGGACGCCCCCACCCCAGCCGCACGACGAGCGCGATCACCGAGAGCGCCCACCACGCCGTCGTCTTCGGCAAGGCGTACGGCAAGCTCGCCGCGGCGCGCGCGCACAGCGCCCCCTGCCCGGCCGGCGGCGTCAGCCCCCAGGTCAGCGCCGCGATCGTGCGCGGGAGCTCCGCGAGGTCGCCACCGAGGCGGAACCCCGACTCCTGGCGTGCGGCGACCCGCGGCGAGACCTCGAAGTCGAGGCGCACCCGCGTCACGATGTGCTCGACGGTGTACACCTCCATGTCGGACGTCGACCACGCGGTGTTCGCCGCGGGGACCGCGAGCAGCGCGACGAGGCCGAGCGGCCGCCACACGAGCGGAACGGGCGCGAGGACCGCGAGGGCGGCCATCACCGCCGAGCCGCCGACCGCGACCACGAGCTGCTTCGGATCCGAGAGCGTGAGCGCGGCGCAACAGGTGGCGCCGATCGCGAGCGGAGCCGCCATACGCCGGAGCGCGTCGCGGTGGCCGATCACGGGGTCGCGCCGGGCGAGCTCCACGCCGCAGGCGAGCAGGACGGAGTGCAGGCAGAAGATCAGGGGGTACGGCGTGAACGACCATCCTTGATCGATCAGCGCGGGGGTGCGGAGGACCCACAGCCCCGCCCACACCGCCGCCGCCGGCCCGCCGAGGCGCCACCCCACCCAGGACGCCGCCGTCGCGCCCGCGAAGCACGACCCGACCGAGACGAGCGCGCCCACCGTCGGGATGTCCGCCACCCGCGGCGAGAGCGCCGCCACCACCAGCGGAAACAACGGATACCGGTCGGCCTCGTACAGCGCCGGCGTCGCCGTGCGGATCGCCACGGTCGCGAGGTAGGTCACGTCGGCGTCGGCGCCCATCGGTGCGCCGCTCGACCACGGCACGCCCCACCAGGCGAGCAGCGGCCCGGCGCAAACGAGCGTCGGCAAGGCGACCACCCACGGCCCGAGCGCCGCGATACGCGCTTCGACCGCCGGAAAACGACGCGCGAGCACGATGCCGACCGCGACGGCCACGAGCACCTGCCACTCCCACCAGGAGGGACCAGCCACGAGCCGGTGTATCCCAGCGACGCCGCCGAGCCCGCACGCGCGCCGGGTGCGAATTCCTCACAACCCGTGGACCGCGACGAGGGTGCCCGGCGCTGGCGCCGCGTTAGTCGTCCGCGATCCGCCCCCGAGGACTCCGTATGGCCAACCTCCGTGACCTCGCCTTCCAGGCCACGTTCTCCCGCATCTTCGTCTACAACATCCTCTTCGAGGACGCCGAGGTCGACGAACGGTACCTGCGGATCAAGGAAGACAGCACGATCCTCGGCATCACCGGTGCCGGCTGCGGCATCGCGGGCCTCGTGTCCCAGCAGCCGCGCCGCATCGACGCGGTGGACATCAACCGCCACCACCTCGCGCTCGCCGCGCTGAAGGCCACCGCGGCGCAGCGGATGTCCAGCTACACCCAGTTCTACGACCTGCTCGGGCGCGGGTGGCAGCCGGAGCCGGACAAGACCCTCCAGCGCATCACGGGCACCATGCCCGACTGGATGCAGACCTACTGGCGCCGCCACCACGGTCGGTTCAAGCGCAGCTTGTACCTGGAAGGTGTCACCGCGAAGATGTTGGCGATGCTCCGTAACGCGACCGGCATCGACGGCGCCTGGCTCCGCTCCATGGTGCCGCAGGACCTCGAGACCCGCCGCCGCGCGGTCGACGAGCGCATCGCGCCGGTCCTCAACCAGCCGCACTTCCGGGCGTTCCTCAGCTCGCCCGCGCAGCTCGTCAGCCTCGGCATCAACTTCGAGCAGCGCGACCGGCTCCTGTCGACCGAAAACACCAACATGGTCGACTACATCGTCACGCACGTGAAGCGCGTCGCCGAGACCGACCTCGAGACGAACTGGTTCGCGTGGTACGTCAGCTCCGGCGGGTTCAACCACGAGTCCCCGAACGGCGCGCCTCCGTACCTCCGCAAGGACCGCCACGAACGCAGCTACCGCGCCCCGACCGAGACGACCTGGCGCAACATGAACCTCTTCGACGCCCTCGCCCAGGGCGAGAAGAACACCTGGTCGCACTACACCCTGTGCGACGCCCCCGACTGGATGCCGGCGCCGGTGCAGCGCAAGCTCCTCGAAGAGATCCTCCGCACCTCCCGCGACGGCGCCATCGTGCTGTCGCGTACGGTCGAAGAGAACGACATCGTGGAGCGCGCCGGCCTCGAGCGCCACTTCCGCCTGCTCCCCGAGAGCGCCGCGGCCAGCCGCGAAGACCGCTCGCGCCAGTACCGCCGGGTGAACTTCTACGAGGTGAGCCATTAGCCCCACCCCGGACCGCGCGGCGCACAAGGCATTTCTCGACCGCTACTACCGGGCTTCGCGTGGCGTCTACGACCTGACGCGGAAGTACTACCTGTTCGGCCGCGACTCCGCGATCGACCAGCTCCTCCGCGAAGACTGGTCGCGCCTCGTCGAGATCGGCCCCGGCACCGGCCGCAACCTGCGCAAGCTCCACGCGAAGCGCCCCGAGGCCCGCTACGGCGGCCTCGACGCGTCCGACGCGATGCTCGAGGTCGCCCAGAAGAACTGCCCATGGGGCACGTTCGCGCAGGGCTTCGCGGAGGACGCGGACTACGCCGCCCTCGTCGGCGGCCGTCCGCAGCGGGTGCTCTTCAGCTATTGCCTCACCATGGTCCAGGAGAACCGGAAGGCCCTGGATCACGCGCGCGAGCAGGTGGGACGCGACGGCAAGGTCGTGGTCGTCGACTTCGCGGACCTGTCCAAGCTGCCGAAGCCGGCGGCCTCCGGGCTTCGCGGCTGGCTGCGCACCTTTCACGTCGACCCGCTGACCGAAGCGCTGTTCGACGGCATGGACGCGACGATCACGTGGGGGCCCGGGCGCTATTACCTGATCGCCCACGTGCCCGGCGTCGGCTGATGGGTCGCCTCGCCGGCACCTCCGTCGGCCTCGTGGACGTATCGACCGCCAACCTGGAGAAGGCGCTCCGTCACCTCCACCACGGCGACCTCGAGTGCCCGCTGACGATCGTCGCGCTCACCCGGATTGGCCTGCAGAGCACGGCCGAGCCCTTCCTGACCGCCCTCCGCGGAGTCGACGCCATCGGCGTCCGCGCGGTGCTGACCGCCGTCCTCGCGGAGCGCCGCGAGCGCGCCGCGGGATGACCCCCCTGCGCGTGGTGTGCGCGGTGTGGATACGCGACGGTCGCGTGTTCGCGGCCCGACGCGGCCCGACGCTGCGTCACGCCGGCCGTTGGGAGCTGCCGGGAGGAAAGGTGGAGCCCGGCGAGGACGATCGCGCGGCCCTGCGCCGCGAGCTCCGCGAGGAGCTCGGCGTCGACCTGCGCGTCGACCACCTCGTCGGGGAGGCGATCGGGCCGCGCCTGCACCTCCTCGCGTTCGCGTGCTGCGGCGACGACACGCCCCGCCTCGACGAACACGACGCGTCCGCCTGGCTCTCGGTCGACGACCTCGACACGCTCGATTGGACCGAGCCGGACACCGCGCTGCTGCCGGACGTACGCGCGGCGCTGTCCGTGGGCACCGCGCGCTGACATCCGGTTGACCATCGCCCGTTCGTCGGGTAGCGTGCCAGCCCGGAGGCGCTGATGTTCGCACTCGTCCTGTTCGCCTGCGCCATCGACAACTCCCTCGGCACCAAGGGCAACACCGACATCATCGACAGCGGCGACACGTTCGATCCGCCGTTCGACGACGCCCAGCTCGAGGCGAGCCCCGCGTCGATCAACGAGGTGGCGTGCGGCACCTTGAGCCGCGTCGTCACCCTCGCGTCCGTGGGCGCCACGCCGTTGACGATTCAGGAAATCCGCGTGGAAGGCGGGGGTTGGACGGTCGACGCCCCGGAGCTGCCGCTCACCCTGCCCGCGGGCGCCAGCGTGGAGGTCCCCGTCGAGGGCTCCGGGCCCGCCACCCTGGTCGTCGTGAGCGACGACGAGAATGCGCCTTCCACCTCGATCAACCTCCAGACCACGTCCGACTACGGCCCTTCTCTGCTCATCACGTCCCCGGGCGCCTCCGCCACGCTCGACGCGGGCACGACGTGGTTCACGGCCACGGTGGTCGACGACGTCGACCGCCCGGAGTCCCTCGGCATCACGTGGACGTCGAGCGTCGACGGGGTCGTCGGGACGGACCCCGCCGGCAGCGACGGCACGGCGACGATGACGTGGGACGCGGCGCTTCGGACGCCGGGCGAACACGTCGTGGTGCTCGCCGCCGAGGACTCCTGCGGCAATGTGTCGACGATGGAGCTCAGCCTCTGCCAGCAGGGCGGGTTCGTCGAGGACAACATCGAGCTCGAGAGTTGGAACTTCGTCGGAAACGCCACCTGGGACGCCACGAACTCCTGGTTGGAGCTCACCAAGCCCGTGACGGCGCAGGTCGCGTCGGCGTTCAACGACGCCGACACCGTGATGGGCAACGACGTCGAGGTGGCGTTCAGCTTCTACGTCAGCGGCGGCTCCGGCGCGGACGGCATCTCCGTCACGGCGCTCGACACCGACCGGATGACGGGGTTCATCGGCGATTCCGGAGGTTCTATCGGGTATTCCGGCCTCCCGGGGTGGTCCGTCGAGGTCGACACCTACGACAACGGCCGCAGCCAGGACCCCACCGGCGACGACCACGTGATGTTCACTTTCGACGGGAACGTCTCCGGCGTGACGGCCTGGGCCGCCCTCCCCGAGATGGAGGACGGCGCGTGGCACACGATGGCGGTCGAGGTCCACGCGCCCCGCGTGACGGTCACCATCGACGGGGTCGCGTACATCGACGAGGACATCTCTGGGTACTTCGACTTCCCCGCGTACGTCGGCTTCACCGCCGCCACGGGCTCCCTGACGAACTACCACCTCATCGACGCCCTCGAGGTCACGCAGCTCGTCTGCCCCGAGTAGGCCCGACGGCGTCCCGCCTCAAGCCTCGGCGACCACGGGCGCGGGGATGCGCAGGAACGTGAGGTTGTCCCCGTCGGTGTCGACGCGAACGACGTCCCCGGCCTGATAGCCGCCCGACACGATGCTCTTGCTCATCGGGTTCAGCAGGTACTGCTGGATCGCCCTCTTCAGGGGGCGCGCGCCGTAGGTGGGGTCGAAGCCGGCGTCGGCGATGGCGGTCAGCGCGGCGGGGGTGACGTCGAGCTGGAGCTGGCGGTCGGTGAGGAGCTTGCGGACACGTCGGAGCTGCACGGCGAGGATCGCGTTCATGTCTTCGCGACGCAGGGCGTCGAAGATGATGATGTCGTCGACGCGGTTGAGGAACTCGGGCTTGAAGGTGCGACGGAGCTCGCCGAGCACCTCGCCCTCCATGCGCTTCCGATCGTCGCGGAGCTCCATGATCTTGTGGGACCCGACGTTGGACGTCATGATCAGGACGGTGTTCTTGAAGTCGACCGTGCGCCCTTTGCTGTCGGTGAGGCGGCCGTCGTCGAGCACCTGGAGCAGGATGTTGAAGACGTCGGGGTGCGCCTTCTCGATCTCGTCGAGCAGGATGACCGAGTAGGGACGCCGACGAACGGCCTCGGTCAGCTGCCCGCCCTCGTCGTAGCCGACGTACCCGGGGGGCGCCCCGATCAGGCGCGCGACGGAGTGCTTCTCCATGTACTCGGACATGTCGATGCGCACGATGTTCGTCTCGTCGTCGAAGAGGAACTCGGCGAGCGCCTTCGCGAGCTCCGTCTTCCCGACGCCCGTCGGGCCGAGGAAGATGAAGCTGCCGATCGGGCGGTTCGGGTCCTGAAGGCCGGCGCGCGAACGCCGCACGGCGTCGGAGACGGCCACGATCGCCGCGTGCTGCCCGATCACGCGCTGGTGGAGGTTCTCCTCCATCTTCAGGAGCTTGCTCTGCTCGCTCTCCTTGAGCTTGGTGACCGGAACGCCCGTCCACTTCGACACCACGAACGCGATGTCCTCCTCCGTCACGCGCTCGCGGAGGACGCCGCCGTCGACCTGCAGCGACGCGAGGCGCGCGCGGGCGGCCTCCAGGTCGCGCTGCGCCTGGGGAAGCTCGCCGTACTGCACCCGCGACGCCGACTCGAAGTCGCCCTGGCGCTGCATGCGCTCCAGGTTGTGCTTGAGCTGGTCGATCTTCTCGGAGAGCGACGAAATCGCCTCCAACGCCGACTTCTCTGCTTCCCACTGGGCGCGGAGCTTGGTCGACTCTTCCTCGCGATCCGCCACCTGCTCGCGCAGCTTGTTCGCGCGCTCGACCGCGGACTTGTCCGTCTCGCGGACGAGGGCCGCGAGCTCGACCTTCATCCCGCGGATCTGGCGCTCGAGCACGTCGATCGGCTGCGGGAGCGACTCGATCTCCATCTTGAGGCGGCTGGCGGCCTCGTCGATGAGGTCGATCGCCTTGTCGGGGAGCTGGCGGTCGTTGATGTAGCGGTCGGAGAGGTGCGCGGCCGCGAGGATGGCGTCGTCGGTGATCTTGATGCCGTGGTGCTGCTCGTACTTCTCCTTGATGCCGCGGAGGATGCGGATCGTGTCCGCGATCGTGGGCTCGTCGACGAACACGGGCTGGAACCGCCGCTCGAGCGCCTTGTCCTTTTCGATGTGCTTCCGGTACTCGTCGAGGGTGGTCGCGCCGAGGCACCGCAGCTCGCCGCGCGCGAGCGCCGGCTTCAGCATGTTGCCGGCGTCCATGCTGCCTTCCGCCTTGCCGGCCCCGACGACCATGTGGAGCTCGTCGATGAACAGGATGATCGTGCCCTTGCTGTTCTCGATCTCGTTGAGGACGGCCTTCAGGCGCTCTTCGAATTCCCCGCGGTACTTCGCGCCGGCGATGAGCGCGGCCATGTCGAGCGCGAGCACCGCCTTGTCCTTGAGGGACTCCGGCACGTCGCCGACCGCGATGCGCTGCGCGATGCCCTCGACGATGGCGGTCTTGCCGACGCCCGGATCGCCGATGAGCACCGGGTTGTTCTTGCTGCGGCGGGACAGGACCTGGAGGGTGCGGCGGATCTCCTCGTCGCGGCCGACCACGGGGTCCATCTTGCCCTCGCGCGCCTGCGCGGTGAGGTCCTTCGTGTACTTCTTGAGCGCCTCGTACTGGTTCTCCGCTTCCTCCCCCTGAACGTTGCGGCCGGCGCGCATGACCTGCATGGCGTTGAGGATGCGCTCGCGCGTCGCGCCGTAGTCCACGAGGAGCTGGCGGGGCTTGTCCTTCACGCTGGCCACGCCGAGGAGGATGAGCTCGGTGGCCACATGGGTGTCTCCGAGCGCCTTCGCCTCCTTGTCCGCGACCTCGAGCGCGTCCCGCGCGTAGGAGGAGAGCTGCGCGTGCGAGCCGCCGTGCACCTTCGGCAGCTCGTCCACCAGCTTGGCCGCTTCGCGGTTGAGGCCGGGGACGTCGACGCCGATCTGGCTGAGGAGATTGGGCGCGACGCCCTTGTCCTGCGTGAGGAGCACCATGAGCAGGTGATGAGGCCGAAGCTCGGGATTTCCGAACTTCCCGGCGAGCTGCTGCGCTTCGGCGATGACTTCGCGGGCCTTGACGGTGAACCGATCGAATTTCATGTGTTGCCTCGGGGGCGTATGTGGGGAAGGCTACGCACGGCTCGAGGTCGAGGGAAGGGGCATGATCGGGATGTTGCTCAGCGCCGTGTTGGCCGGATGCGCGGACCCGCCGCCGCCCGTGGCTCCGCCGGAGACCCACTCCTGGAAGCACGAGGGGGAGCTCGTCGTCGCGGGCCTCGAGGACGTCAAGCGCATGTGGCGCGCCGGCCAACGCGAGGCGGCCCGCACCCTCGCGGAGCGCGTGTACACCGAGCGCTGGGAGCCGCGCCTGGAGCCGGCGCTGCGCACCGCGAAGGGCGACGTCGAGGCCGCGCGGGCGGAGTACAGCTTCGGCCTGCTCCTCGCCGAGCTGGAGGGCAACGGCGCCCGCGCGCTCGAGCGCATCGCCCAGCTCGAGGAGCTCGCCCGCGCCGTCGCGACCGAGGCCGCGCGCGAGTGGCCGACCACCGACGGGACGGCGCCCCCGCCGCCCGCGGCCGACGGCAGCAAGCCCGTGGTGCCCGACGTCAGGCCGGCGTGGGAGGAGTAGGGCTCTTGGTCAGCGCGCCCGGACGGCAGCTCCACCTCGACGCTCGCCTCCCAGGCTCCCGCACGGACCGACGAGCAGCGTGAGCGGCTCGAGCTCAATCCGAACTGGCCCGCCGTCGGGCTCCGAGGCGAAGCACTTGTAATCCCGCATCCTCAGGGTCTGGATCATCCTCCCCTCCCCGCCACCCATGCCCTCACCTGCCGCCGCAGCACCGGCAACGGCACCGCACCCCCCGACAGCACCGCGTCGTGGAACTCCGGCAAGGAGAAGCGCGGGCCGAGCGCGGCCTCGGCGTCGGCGCGGAGCGTTCGGAGCTCGATGTGGCCGAGCTTGTATGCCAGGGCCTGTCCCGGCCAGGTGATGTAGCGGTCGACCTCGTTGGCGATGTTGTTGCGCGCCAGCGGAGTGTTGGCCTCGAAGAACGCGATCGCCTGGGCGCGGTCCCAGCCTTGGGCGTGCAGCCCCGTGTCCACTACCAGCCGCGCGGCGCGCCAGGCGTCGAAGGAGAGGATGCCCATCCGGTCCAGATCGCCGGTGTAGAGCCCCATCTCGTCGGCGAGGCGCTCGGTGTAGAGCGCCCACCCCTCGACGAACGCGGTGGTGCCCATGTGGCGGCGGAACTCGGGGATGTTCGGCAGCTCCTGCGCGATCGCGATCTGGAGGTGGTGCCCGGGGATCGACTCGTGGAACGCGAGCACCTCGGCCTCGAAGCGCGGCCGGGTGTCGGGCTGGTAGGTGTTGATGTAATAGTACCCAGGTTGTTCGCCCGGAACGGACTGCCGATAGTAGGCGATCGTCGTAAATGGCGCCTCGTACGCGGGCACCCGCCGGACCCCACACTCCGCCTTCGGGAGTCGCCCGAAGAACGCAGGGATCGCCGCGCGGGCCTTGGAGAGCGCCGCAGCCGCGGCGGCCTCCACCTCGTCCTCGGTCCCGAAGCGCAACGCGGGGTCCGTGCGCAGCCGCTCGAAGATCGTCGGCAGGTCGGAGGTGCCGAACACCTTCTGTCCCAACGCCCGGAACTCGTCGTGGATGCGCTCGAGCTCCGCCAGGCCGACCGCGTGAATGGCGTCCGCCTGCAGGTTCAGGCTCGTATCGCGCTCGATGAGCGCGGCGTAGCAGGCCGGGCCGCCCGGCATCGCCCACAGCCCCGCGCGATCCGGTCGGCGCGCCGCGGCGAGGAGCTCGGAGGCCAGGAAGCTCCGATAGCGCCGCATGGCCGGCAGAACCCCGAGCTCGACCGCGTCGCGCACGTCCGCCGGCGCGACCGCGGACGGCCAGCCCGGCCCAGCGGCGATCGCCGCCGCGGGCCACTCCGCCGCGGGGGCCGACAACGCCTGATCGACCTGCCCGATGACGATCTCGACCGCACGGCGCTCGGGGGTGGTGTCGGCGGCGATCCCCCTGCGCAGGTGCGCGATCTCATTGTCGACGGTAGCGGGCCAGGCGCGCAGCCGCGCCAGGTAGTTGGTGGCGTCAGTCGCGGTCAGGATGGGTTGGATGTCTGGCAGTTCACCGATAGTGATCAGCGCGTTGTTCCGCGCCGACAGCCCCCAACGCTCGGTGTGACAGGCGTCGACCCCCACCGACGTGCGGAGCTCCCACGTGAAGATCTCGAGGTTCGCCCTGTTCTGGTCATCGAGCTCGCCCGCCGGCACGGCCTCGGCGCGCCGAAGGAACGCGACGCGCGCCTGGCGCGCGGCCGCCAAGGCTTCGGGAGAGTTGTCGTCCAGCCGGTCGTCCCAGCGATGATCGCCGAGGCGTGACGCCCAGATCGGCGAGCGTCGCATCGTGTCCTCCCAGTGGTCGGCGAGCAACGCGTGGAGGGACGCGTTGGCGTCCGGGGGAGCCTCCGGCGGGGCCGAGGGGGGCGCGGGCGCGTGCGCGCACGCGAGGAGTGTCAACGACGAGAGCACGCCGCCCCCTATCCTCGCCGTCACACGTTCAAGTGCCCGGCGTCGGAGTCGCCCATCTCGACGCGGCCGCCGGGGAAGTACTCCGCCCAGCGCTCGCCGACCCGCCGCGCGGTGTCGGGATCGCAGAAGAGCTCCTTCGGATACGTCGGCTTCATCCGGGCGTCCAGCAACACCGAGCCCTCCCACACCACGTGGTTCCGGTGCAACCGCCGCGCGCCGTGCAGGTCCGCCGCCGGCTCGAAGCGGGTGAAGGCGGTCCACAGGAAGCGACTGTCGGTGCGGGTGGCCAGGGCCGCGTCGTCGACGAGCACCACGAGCGGCCACCCCGGGAACGACCCGGCCAACCGCGACGCCGCGGCCGGGTCCGAGGCGTACGCCGGTCCCTCGACGACGAGGCAGCCGCCACAGTACACCTCGGCGCGCCGCGCCCCGGCCGGGAGCGGCCCCTGGTACGCGCGCGGCAGCTCGCGCACCGGGTCGCCCACGCCGAGCATGACGCCCTTGCTGCCTTCGTTGAGCGCCGGACCGGCGTAGTCGAGGGTGTCCATCGAGAGGTTCGAGAACACGTAGAGGTCGGTCTCCGGCTTGAACCGCGCGAGGAGGTGCTCCAGGACCGGCTTGAAGTTGCGGAGGTCCATCGGGGTGTCGATGAGGATGAGGAACTTGGTCAGCGAGAGCTGCCCTTCGCCGAGGATCCGGAACGCGCTCGCCATCGCCTCGCGACGATAGCGCTCCTGCACCACCGCCGCGCTCAGGGCGTGGAACCCCGTCTCGCCGTAGCTCCAGAGGTCGCGCACCGCGGGCATCACGAGGGGGAACAACGGCGACAGCAGGTCTTGCAGGTAGTCGCCGATGTAGACGTCTTCCTGGCGCGGCTTGCCGACCACGGTGGCGGGCCAGATCGCGTCCTTGCGGTGGCACACGGCGTCGACCTCGAGGATCGGGAAGTCGTGCGTCCAGGAGTAGTAGCCGTAGTGGTCCCCGAAGGGGCCCTCGGGGCGACGCACCTTGGGAGGCACCTTTCCCACGATGGCGAATTCACAGCCGGACACCAACGGAAGGGGCCCCGCCGGGTTGTCGCAGCGCCCGAGTCGCGCCCCCTGGAGCAGCGACGCGAGCAGGAGCTCCGGCACGTTCTCGGGTAGTGGCGCGATCGCGGAGAGGATGAGCCCGGGCGGCCCCCCGACGAAGAGGTTCATCGGCAACGGCCGATCCTGGCGCTCCGCGACGTGGTGGTGGAACCCTCCGCCCTTGCCGATCTGCCAGTGCACGCCGGTCGTGCGGTCGTCGTGGCGTTGGATCCGGTACATCCCGAGGTTGTGCTGCCCCGTGTCCGGATGCTCGGTGTAGACCAACGGCAGGGTGACGAACGCGCCGCCGTCTTCGGGCCAGCTCGTCAACATCGGGATCTTCGACAGCCGCGGCTCGCGCTCGACCACCTCGGTGACCGGGCCGCCCGCGGCGTGGGAGAACCCGAGCGAGAGCCCCTGCCACGCGAGATCCCGCTGCGCCCACAACTTTCCGAAGGTCGGGGGCATGAGCTCGTGCGGCAGCGCCGCCACACGCCGCACGAACTCGCCGGGGCGGTCGCCGAACGCGAGGTCGACGCGCTTCTTCGTGCCGAACAGGTTCGTCACCACCGGGAACGCGCCGCCCTTCGGGCGTTTGAAGAGCAGCGCCGGGCCGTCGGCCGCGATCACCCGGCGGTGGATCTCCGCGATCTCGAGGTGGGGGTCGCACTCGGCTTCGATCTCGACGAGGTCGCCCTCTTTGCGGAGCACGTCGAGGAACACACGCAGGTCACGCATGCCTCCTCCTATGCCGTCGGCGCCGGCCCGTTCGGTCGGCTTCCTCACCGCGACGCGAGCGCCTCCGCCGGCGAGCCCGAGCCGCGCACCCGCGCCAGGAAGCCCAGAAGGACGTCGCCGTCGAGCGTCTCGATCTCCAGGAGCTGGCGTGCCATGTCCTCGATGATCGCCCGGTTTTCGGTGACGAGGGCGCGGGCCCTGTCGCGCGCCTCGTCGAGCAGCCGCCGCACTTCGGCGTCGATGTCCCGCGCGGTCTGCTCGCTGATCGCGACGTCGCGGGAGGCGCCGGGGAGCCCGAACGGGTTGCTGCGCATGCCGCCGTAGTCGACCGCGCCCAGGGCCTCGCTCATGCCGTACACCATCACCATCTTGCGCGCCGTCTCGCTGGCCTGGGCGATGTCCTGGCTGGCCCCCGTCGACACGTCCTCGAGGAACACCTCCTCTGCGGACATCCCGCCGTAGGCGATCACGAGGCGGGCCAGAAGCTCGCTGCGGCGCAACGCGATCCTCCCTTCCTGCGGGGTGAACCGGGTCACGCCGCCGGTGAAGGCGCGGGGGATGATGCTGATCTTCTGGACGTGGTCCGCGCCGCGCGTTCCCGCCGCGCACACCGCGTGGCCCGCCTCGTGGTAGGCCGTGGCCTTGCGCTCCGACTCCGTCAGGCGCAAGGACTTGCGCTCCACGCCGAGCGACGTGCGCTCGACCGCTTCGTCGAGCTCGGGCATGGTGATGGCGTCCTTCCCACGGCGCGCTGCGAGCAGCGCCGCCTCGTTCAGCGCGTTCGCCAGGTCCGCGCCGGAGAACCCAGGCGTGCGCTGCGCGACGACGCGCAGCTCGACCTCCGGCGAGAGCTTGATCTTCGCGGCGTGCACCTGGAGGATGGCCTCGCGACCGCGGACGTCGGGCAGCGACACGACGACCTGCCGGTCGAACCGCCCCGCGCGCAGGAGCGCGGGGTCGAGGATCTCCGGGCGGTTGGTCGCGGCCATGACGATGATGCCCTTGCGACCGTCGAACCCGTCCATCTCGACGAGGAGCTGGTTCAGCGTCTGCTCGCGCTCGTCGTGCCCGCCGACCGGGCCCGACGCGCCGCGGGCCTTGCCGATGGCGTCGAGCTCGTCGATGAAGATGATGCACGGGGCGCGCTCCCCCGCCTGCTTGAACAAGTCGCGCACCCGCGCGGCGCCGACCCCGACGAACATCTCTACGAAGTCGGAGCCCGAGATGCTGTAGAACGGCACGCCCGCCTCGCCGGCGACCGCGCGCGCCAGCAGCGTCTTGCCGGTGCCGGGCGGCCCGACGAGCAACACGCCCTTCGGAATCTTGCCTCCCAACCGCGTGAACCGCTCGGGGGTCCGGAGGAACTGGACGACCTCGGAGAGCTCCTCCTCTGCCTCGTCGATGCCGGCCACGTCGCGGAACGTCACGCCGATCCCCTCCTCGGGAGCCAGCTTCGCCTGCGATTTTCCGAAGGTGGCGACCCCGGGGGGCGCGCCGCCCATCGGGCGGGACATCAACATCCAGCTCACGGCCAGCACCGACAGCACGAGCAGCATCGACCAGCCGCCGCCGTCGCACGAGGGCATGGCGACCGCGCTGTACGGCACGCCCTGCTTCTCGAGCATCGGCACGAGCGATGCGTCGTCCGGCACCGCCACGGCCGTGATCACGCGGGGCCGCGGCTGGTCCTCGCCGGCGGCCGGCTCGGGCTTGACGGTGGCGGTGATCGTCTCGCCTTGAAACTGGACCTCCGTCACCTTGCCGTCGCGCACGAGCGCCTTCAGCTCGGAGAACTTCACAGCGTCGGCCAGCTGCATCCGCCCCGTGAAGAACACCACGGCCAGGAGGACGAGCGCGGACGCGAGGAGCGCGATGTTTACGCCGCCGATACGCATTCTCGTTCGATAGTCACCGGGAGCAGGTCAGACAACCGAACGGCTGCTCGACGCGGGGCTCGTCAGGCCGCCGTTCCGCGCCGCCGACGCCAGCGCATCGCCCCCAACGCGAGGGCCGAGGCCAACAACACGTCCGGCGCCGCGGCGGTGGCGCACCCGGCCTTGGCGCCGACGGCGTCGTCGTCCTCACGCTCCGGGAGGAAGGCGCAGGCGCCATCGGGGGCGTCGTCCTGGCCTTCGTCGGCCACGCCGTCGCAGTCGTTGTCGTAGCCGTCGCAGAACTCGAACGCGCCCAAGAACGTCCACGGGTCGCCGTCGTCGCAGTCCGGCGAGACCGCGTCGTCGTCGGTGAAGCCGTCCTGGTCGTCGTCGACCGAGGGGGATCCTTCGTCGACGACGCCGTCGCAGTCGTTGTCTTTGCCGTCTTGTGTCTCCACCGCGTCGGGCGCGGTCAGGCGGTCGGCGTCGTCGCAATCGCCTTCGCGCTCGGAGGAGCCGTCGCCGTCGTCGTCGTAGAGCGCGGTGCGGTTGTCGACGACCCCGTCGCAGTCGTTGTCGATCGCGTCCGGGACCTCCTCGGCCGCGGGCCCGATCTCCGGGCGCGCGTCGTCGCAGTCGCCGCCGGTCTCGGCGATCTCGTCGCCGTCGTCGTCGCTGCCGAGCGGGTTGGCGGGCTCGTCGATCTCGCCGTCGCAATCGTCGTCCACGCCGTTGTCGGCGCGCTCCGCCGCGCTCGGGTTGCGGTTCGCGTCGCGGTCGTCGCAGTCGGTCCCGCACGCGAAGAAACCGTCGTCGTCGGCGTCCCAGCTGTCGTCGGAGGAGTTCAGGCAGTCGTTGCCCATGACCGTGAACGGACGCTCGGCCATGCTCGTGTCGTTCGCGGTGACGGTGAACTGCGTCGACACCGGCGTCGGCGCGCCGCTCGTGTCGGGGCCCACGCGCCAGCCGATCAACACGTCTTCCGTCAGGCCCGGCAGCACGTAGAGCGGAAAGATCGTGCCGACGGTCATCGCGGACGCGCCCGAGCCCGACTCCTGCACGCCGCCGACCTCGAGCGTGGTCAGACCACAATTCGTGACGTGCGCGCTCGCGGTGAAGTCGCCACCTTCGGACCGCCGCCCGAGGTCGATCAACGACGGCCACACGCGCCCGCACGCGGGCTGGCTGTAGCCACGAACCTGCACCTTCCAGATCGCGGCCTCGCGATCGGGGTCGTCCGGCAGGGGCTCGACGACGGTGGACTCGGAGTCCGTGCTCCAGATCGTGAGCTCCGACCGGTAATAGCCCTCGGTCTGCGGCGCGAAGGTGATGCGCATCGGCAAGGTGTCGTCGTCGGACTCGTCGTCGTACGGCTCGAGCTCGGCGCAGTCGCCGTCGCCGCAGTCGGCCTCGTGCCAGTCCAGGTCGTTCACCAGGAAGGCCCCGGCCGCGAGCGCCCCGCCCTCCGGCACCTCGAAATCCGTGCTCACGACGTCGAGCACCTGCACCGAACCTTGCGCGCGGCTGAACAGCGGCACCGTGCACACCTGGCGCGCGCCGGCCGGGACGACACCGCAGTCGACGTAGGGGAAGCTGTCCAGCACGCGCTGGCGTTCGATCGCGCCGTAGTCGACGCCGCCGCACGCGACGGCCAGGAGGATGGTCAGCATCGTCCGTAGTCTACGCTGACCGGGCCCGACCGTTCAAGGCGCGCGACGCGTCGCCGCGTCGAGCACGCCGCGCGTCTTGCGGTAGAGGAACTCGCCTTGTTGCGGGTTGTCGCCGATGCACACCATCCCGAGCTTCCCGAACTCGGACAGCGCCCCGATGAGGTGGAACACCACGCCGCGCTCGGTGTTGGCGTGGAAGTGCAGCTCGTGCATGACCGCGATGTCGACGAGGTCGTGCGGGCCGAGGCCACGGTACTGCTCGGAGTGCACCGAGTCCGTCGCATAATAGTACTTCGGACGTCCACTCTCGCTGTAGAACAGGCCGGTGTCGACGTCGTAGTGACCGTCGGTGAGGAACCGCAGGGTGAGGAACGGGTGCGTCGTCCCACCTTTTCGGAGGTTGACCTCGATCGCGTAGTGCTCCCAGCGGTCGCCTTCGCGCACGCTCACGAAGTCCGTCGCGAAGCGTCCACGCACGCCCTTCGACGCCAGCACCTCCGCGACCGCGAGCCCCGCGCGCTGGATGTCCAGGCGGTACGCTTCGTCCGCGGGAAAGGTACAGCCGAGGAACACCTGGCCGCTCGGACCGCCGAGCACCTGGTCGTGCGTGCTGATCGGCATCGCCCGTCCGACCGCGTTCACTCGGTTCTGGGACGACGGCGAGCGCTTGACCGCGCCTTCGACGAACTGCTCGACGACCCCGCGCATCTCCTTGAACTTCGCGTGGTAGCGCTCCCAGTGCTCCCCCGCGGCCTCGAACCGGATCGTCGGGAGCCGCTCCCGGATCTGCGCGCGCAGCCCGAGCTCGTCGTGGGCGTCGACCCCGTCGTAGTAGAACAGGCCGTTGCCTTCGCCCGAGAAGCCATCGTTCAGCTTCACGACCGCGCGCCGGATGTCGGGGTGCGCGCGCTTCAGGGCGGCGAGGCCCTCGGCGATGTCGTCGCCGTCCCGGAGGTTCTCGAAGCCGTCGGGCAGGCGGATGCCCGCCTCGCGGAACACCTCGCGGCAACCGGACTTCGTACCGAGGTGGTAGAGCGCCGGATCGCTCGCGTACAAGGGGATGCCGAGCTGCACGGCGAGCGTGCGCTCGAGGCCGGAGCTGTTGAAACAGACCAGGTGCGCGCTGTCGAGGTCCTGGATCGACGCCCGGATGCGCTCGACGAGGCGCGGCCGCGCGAGCACCTTCGCGGTCAATGGTTGCTTGCTCGCGTCGTTGCAGCTGAGCATCACCAGCCGCTCGCGGGCGTGGCTCGACGGCACCCCCGTGAGCAGGTGGAGGAAATAGTCCACGACGATCGGGTCGAGCTGCTGACTCGTGACGTAGACGACCCGCGTCCGCGGACGGCGGAGGAGCATCAGCATGTACAACATGCGCTCCTCGTAGTGGTGCACGCCGGTGACCTTCGCCAGCTCCTCCGGATCGAGGGACAAGCTCGGGACCACGACGACGGTCTGGGGCTGGCGGCGGTCGCTCGTGACCCGCCGGAACACGTCCGGCAGGCGCTCCTGGACGGTGGCGAAGCGAAGGAGCTCGTCAGGGGAGCCGGGTGCGGGGTTCATCTTCTGGAGCTTAGCAGGCGACGCGCGCCCCGAGTCAACGCGCGCCGCTGCCGGCGAGCACCGCCGGCACCGTGCGCAAGAGCAGCGTGAGGTCGAGGAAGAGGCTCCAGTTGTCGATGTACTCGAGGTCCAGGCGCATCCAGGTGTCGAAGTCGACGTTGTTCCGCCCGCTCACCTGCCAGATGCACGTGATGCCCGGCTTCATCGACAACCGCCGCATCTGCCATCGGGCGTACCGCGCCACCTCGGCGGGAATGGGCGGGCGCGGCCCGACGAGGCTCATGTCGCCTCGCAAGACGTTCCAGAACTGCGGCAGCTCGTCGATCGAGGTCTTGCGGATGAACGCCCCGATGCGCGTGATTCGAGGATCGCGCGCGATCTTGAAGACCGGGCCGCTCATCTCGTTCCGCGCCTCGAGCGCCGCCTTCCGGGCCTCGGCGTCCACCACCATCGACCGGAACTTGAGCATCCGGAACGGCCGACCGAAGTGCCCGCTGCGCTCCTGCGCGAAGAGGATCGGCCCTCCGTCCTCGAGCTTGATGAGGGCGGCGACGACGAGCATCACCGGCGCGAGCAGCACGAGCGCGCACGCGCTGCCCACCACGTCCATGACGCGCTTCACGACGAGGGCGTCGGCGTTCGTCGGGGTGGAGTTGAACGAGAGCACGCTCCAGCCGTCGAAGTCGTGCACCTCCGCCCTCGCGACGCTCAGCCCCAGGAAGTTCGCGTCCATCGAGAAGGTGACCCCGAGCTCCTCGCACGCGTCGGCCACCTCCCGCAGGGTGTCCTTGTCCCATGCGCGCCCGGTCATGAACACCTGGCAGATGGCATGGCGCTCGAGCACCGTCGGGAGCTGATCGATCGTACCGAGCACCTTCACGCCGCCGACGCTCGTCGTCTCTTCGTCCTTCGCCCGGATCACCCCGGCGATGTGAAACCCCCACTCGGGGCGCTTGCGGATCGCCTCGAGGAAGGGGCCCGCCTCGAGCGCGCTGCCGACGACGAGGATCTCCCAGGGTTCTTGCCCGCGCCCGCGGGTGGCGATCTGGTGCGCGCGCCGCACGCCGTACAGCCCCACGATGCTGGCGCCGGCGAACGCGAAGAGCGTCGTACGCGAGGCCGGCGTGGTCGGCTGGAGGAGGAACTCGACCACCGCCAGCCCCGCCGTGGCGACCGCGACGCCTTGGAAGACCCGGATGAACGTCAGGTCTGCCCGAATCCGCCGAAGATCCTGGTAGCAGCCCGTGTACTGCAGGGCGGCGAGCCAGAGCGGGACCGCGAGCACGAGGACGTGAAGCTGGTTCTGGAGGGTGACCTTCTGCAGGACGCGCGGCCCCGGGACGATGTCCACGGTCCACCAGGAGCCGAGCCACTCACGCGCGAGCACGACCCCGAGGAAGGTCGCGGCGACCACGACGGCGTCGACGAGGCGGAGATTCCACTTGAGGGTCGCGGCGTGCACGCGCTGCATGCGGCTCCGGCGGGGGGACTTGGCTCGTATACGGCATCCGCCGGAGGTAGTGTAGCCGCGTACGCGGCGGTTCTACACCCCGCGGGGGAGCGAAGCGGTGCACATCGCCGGAGTGGAGCTTGGAACAGGGCCGTTGCTCTGTATCCTGGGCCCGTGCGTGCTCGAGAGCGAGGCGGGCGCGGATCGCATCGCGAGCGAGATCGCGCGCATCTGCGGGGACCTCGGCGTTCCCTGGGTGTTCAAGGCGAGCTTCGACAAGGCGAATCGGAGCTCCGGCGACAGCTTCCGGGGCCCCGGGCTCGCCGAAGGCGTGGCCCAGCTCGCCCGGATCGGGGCGCGCCACGGGGTGCCGGTCACCACGGACGTGCACCTGCCGGAACAGGCGGAGATCGTCGCCGAGAAGGTCGACCTCCTGCAGGTCCCTGCGTTCCTGTGCCGCCAGACCGATCTCCTGATGGCCTGCGCCGCCACGGGTCGCCCGGTGAACGTGAAGAAGGGGCAGTTCATGGCGCCCGCCGACATGGCGGGAGTAGTCGGGAAAATCGGCTGTGAACGGACAATGTTGACTGAGCGTGGTACCACGTTCGGGTACAACGACCTCGTCGTCGACTTCCGGTCGCTCCCGATCCTCCGCGGCCTTGGCGTGCCCGTGTGCTTCGACGCGACCCACGCGGTGCAGCGGCCCGGCGGCGGCTCGGTGAGCGGCGGCGACCGGCGACAGGTGCCCACCCTCGCGCGGGCCGCGGCGGCCGTCGGAATCGACGCGCTCTTCCTGGAGGTTCACGACGACCCAGACCGCGCGTTGTCGGACGGTCCGAACATGGTGAAGCTCGACACGCTCCGGGACCTGCTCGAAGAGGTCCTGGCGATCCGCGCCGCTACCCGACGAAGCCGTACCGGCCCGGGTTGATCAGCGGCGGCAGGAAGGCGCGGGGCAGGAGGGCGGTCCGAACCGCCCACAACTCGGGAAAAACCCGGTAGGTCGTCGTCTTGTCGAGGTAGTCGACGCCGGCGCTCCCCCCGGTCCCCACGCGCCGACCGATCGTGCGCTCGACCATCCGCGCGTGCCGGTTGCGGAACAGGAGCAGCTGCTCCTCGACCTCCACGACGGTGTCGAGCAGGAGGCGCGGCCACGCGAGCAGGGGCAGCTCGCGGTAGGCTTCGATGAACACGAGCGCGGCGCGCGCGCGCCGCTCGTCGCGGTCCTCCGGCAGCAGGAAGCCGCGGATGCCCTCGAGCGCCCCGGCGAGGTTCGCGTCCACGCGGGCGCGCTCGGCCTCACCGAAGGCGGCGATCAGGCCGTCGCGGACCACGTCCTGGTGGGCCACCACGCGGGCGAGGTAGGTCTCGAGGAAGGCGTCGACGACCTCCGCGTCGCCCGGCTGCCCCGGCGCGCTGCCGTGGATCGGCGTGCGCCCGAGCCACCGCAGCAACGCGCCGCGGAGCGTGCCTTCCGCGCGCGCGGCGCAGATGCGCCCCCACGCGAGGGCCCCCGCCGGGGACGACTCGGCGAGGTGCTGGATGTGACGGAGCGGGTCGGTGTCGCCGTAGCGCACCCGCTGCGCCTCCTCGAGCCCGAGGAGGATCTCCACCTCGCGCATCTGGAAGCTCTGGAACCCGCTCGCGGGGAACAGGCGGTCGCGAAAGTCGAGGAAGTCCTGCGGCGGCAGCGTCTCCATGACGCGGAATTGCTCGACGCAGATGCGCAGGATCTCGTTGACGCGCGCGAGGTGGTGCACGACGAACGGCACCCGCTCCTCCGGCACGAGCGGCGCGGCCAGGTGATCGCGACCGAGTCGAAGCTGGGAGAGGATCAGCTTGAACCAGAGCTCGTAGGTCTGGTGCACGATGATGAAGTGCAGCTCGTCCGGTCCCGGCGCGCGGTCCGGCCCGAGCCCGCCCTGAAGCGCGAGCAGACGATCGAGGCCGAGGTAGTCCCAGTAGGTGGCGCCAGACATGTGCGCCCCTATCCCGGACGCGGTACGCCGGCCCCGCCTCGGAGGCCCGTTGATCCCGCTCGCGCTCCTCGCCCTCTCCGCCTGCGCCCCGCCGATCGACGGCACGTGGATGTTCACGATCGGAGTGACCCCCGATACGGGAGCCGAGTGCCAGACGACGCTGATTCACAACCTCGTCGGCGCGTACCCCCCGGTGGAGGCCGGCGCGGACCCCGCGTGGGTGACGAACGCGACCGCGGAGGTGTCGCCCGAGCTCGTCTTCGGGCGGGTGGAGACCACCGGGGACGGCGCCGCGGTCCTGGTGTTGGGCGACCGCGCGCTGCCCGGCGCACGCGAAGCGGAAGGGTGGGCGTTCTGGTGGGACACCGCGACGAGCGGAGAGGACCGCGACACCCACACCACCGGGTACGCATGGTCGGACGTCTGGAACACGCGCTCGACCCTCCGGGTGTCGGGGAGCTTCGCGGCGGAGGGCTTCAGCGGCCGCCACGAGACCGAGAGCGAGGATCGGGCCACGTGGTCGGAGTCCGACACATGGAGCGTCGAGGCCGCGGCCACCGTGACGGACACCGGCCGCATCCCGTCGGCCGACTACCTGCTTCGTGCCGACGGTGCCGGCGGCGAGGTCGCGGCCACCAACGGCCGCGAGGCCTTCGATTGCGGGGCCGACGGGTGCGCCCTCACCGTCACGACGACGTGTGCCCGCATCTACACGATCGAGGGCGTTCCTACCGATTTTACACCGGAAGACGCCGACTGGGTGGCGGGCGCCGGTCAGGCCGCGGGCGGCTGAGCGCTACGTCCGGCGGGGCGCGGCGAGCGGCAGATCGCACGCCCCGGCCGCCTCGTGGTACAACCGCTCGATGCTCGCTCTCCTCGCCCTGGTCACCCAAGCCGACGCCGCGGCCTACTACTTCCTCGACTCCGGCACACGCGCGATCGGGCGCGGCGGCGCCTTCATCGCCGGCGCGGACGACCTGAGCGCCCAGTACTACAACCCGGCCGCCCTCGCGAACGTGAAGCGCCCGATGTTCAACCTGAACGGGTGGGCGGTGGTCCAGACGGTCAACTTCGACCGTCAGGACGAGGAGGGCCTCGCGGCCTTCGAGCCGGTGTCGAACAGCGCCCCGCCGATCTACGAGCCGTCGGGCGGCTACGCGGCCAACCTCGGCGGCATCCACCCCGCCCTGGCCAACACCACGGCGGCGTTCGGCCTCTACGTGCCGACGGCTCCGTACATGGCGTACCCGGAGGACGGCGCGCAGCGCTACTCTCTGGTCGACTCGTTGATCTGGCAGGTGTACGCCGGGCCTTCGGTCGCGCAGCGCATCACGCCGTGGCTCGTGATCGGGGCCGGCCTGCAGTACACCTTCCTCCGCGTCGAAGAGCGCCTCGTGGTCAGCCTCTGCACGACGGAAGCCGACTGCGCCGACGGCAACGACGATCCGTCGAAGGACATCGACATCGACATCGACACGTGGGACCCCGCGAAGTTCAGCGGCAACTTCGGCGTGTTGATCCAACCGGCGCCGTGGCTCGACATCGGCGCGTCGTTCCAACCCTCGATCTCGTACCGGGCGCCGGGCACCATGGTCGCGAGGTTCAACGAGGACTTTCCGCTCGCAGACTTCCTCGACGGGCTCGAGTTCACCGACGACGACGTGACCGTCGCGGTGTCGGTGCCCAACATCCTGCGGCTCGGTGTCCAAGTCCGGCCGAACGACCGGGTGCGCGTCGAGGCGGCGGGCACGTGGACCCAGTGGAGCAGCCTGACCCAGCTCCTGGTCACCGACCTCGACCTCACGGTGAAGCACGCGCCGGACAACCTGCTCCTGCAAGAGGACATCCTCGTCACCGAGGACATCATCTTCGTCACCGGCTACCAGGACAGCTGGTCGGCGCGGCTCGGCGGCGACGTGGTGGTGGGAACCCCAGGCGCCCCGGTCCACGGCAAGGTCATGGCCGGCCTGCACTACGAGACGAGCGCGGTTCCGCTCGAAACACAAGGCGTGACCCTGGTCGACGGCAACAAGTGGGGCGTTGGGCTCGGCGGCACCATCGAAGTCGCGAACCGCGTGGCGTTCGACGTGACCGGCGCGTACCAGCTCCTCGGCGACCGCACCATCACCGACTCGCAGCTCCGCCAGAAGGAGCTGTTCGTCGACCCGGCCGATCCTGCCCAGAGCGCGGTGGTCGACGGGAAGGTCGTGGGCAACGGCCAGTTCGACTCGAACGTGGTGTTCGTCGCCGTCGGCGCGACCGTCTATGTCGGTGGCGGCGACTGATCTGCGCTCGGCGCGACCCGGCGTCCGACGCCGGGGGCGCGGCGCGTCGGAGCCGCCGAGCATCCTCGGGGAGCTGCGCGCGCTCTGGGCGGCCCGGAGCTTGTGCGTCGCGCTGGTCCGCCACGACCTGCGCCAACGCTACGTCGGCAGCTCGATCGGCTTCTTCTGGACCGTGCTCGTGCCCATGTTCGAGCTCGCCGTCTACACGTTCGTGTTCCACGTCCTGATCGGGGTCACGTTCCACCCCACGGGCACGACCGCCCACTACGTGCTGTTCCTCTTCACGGGCATGGTCGCGTGGAACGCGTTCGCGGACGGCGTCGTCCGGGCCACGACGAGCATCCGCGACAACGCCCACCTCGTCCGCAAGCTGAACTTTCCGGCGATCGTCCTGCCGGTGCACCTCGTCGCGAGCGCCGTCGTGAACCAGTCGCTGCGCCTCGTCGTCTTGACCGCTGCGATCCTCGGCTTCGGCGATGGCCTCACCTGGCACGTGCTGCTCGTGCCGCTGTTTCTTTTCGTTCAAGCGGTGCTCTCGACCGGGGTCGGCCTGCTGCTCGCCACCCTGAACGTCTACTTGCGTGACACCAGCCATTGGGTGAACGCGGGGCTCATGTTGGGCGCCTTCGTGACACCGGTGTTCTACCCTGCCACCGAATACCCGCGGCAGTTCGTCCTGTTGCTCTACCCGAACCCGATGGCGCAGCTCGTCGGCATCTACCAATCGCTGTTGTTGGTCCATCGCGTCCCGCACGTGAACTCGATGTTGTGGGCGCTCGTCACCGCCACGATGGCGCTGCTCGTCGGCGCGAGCGTGTTCGCGCACAACCGCCGCCGCTTCGCGGACCTCGTGTGACCGCGCCGCTCGCCCGCCTCGTCGCCCTCGCCCTCACGTTCGCGGCGGCTGCCGGCGTGGGCAGGGTCGCGTGGACGGAGTGGTGGTGGCCGGGAGCGACGCGCGCGTCGGACGCGCTCCCGCTCTACCTCGGGGCGGCGGCGGCCGCGGCCGGGGACGACCCCACGCGCCAGGAGGCCCTCGCCGCGGCGTACGACGCGCGCGGGCTCGATGTCGGCGCCGCGACCTTCTCGACGTTGTACCCCGCCACCGCCGCGACGCTCCTGCGCCCCCTCGCGGCGCTCGATTGGGACACCTTCACCTTCGTGTGGCGCGGCGCGCTGCTCGCGGCCCTGGTGTCGTTCGGCGTGAGCGGCGCCGGGATGCTCGGTCGTGAGGTGTCGTGGGAGCGCCGGCTCGCGTGGGGGGCGGCGATCGTCGCGGCGCTCGCGTGGCACCCGGTGGCCGCGGAGGGCATCCGGCTCGGACAGGTCAACCTCGCGCTCGGGGCCCTGTGCGCCGCCGCGTGCGCCGCGATCGTCGGCGGCCGCGAGGGGGGCGCGGCCGTCCTGCTCGCCGTCGGCGCGCTGATCAAGCTCGTGCCCGGCGCGGGGCTCGTCGCGCTCCTGGTCGCGCGGCGCTGGTGGCCGCTCGGGGCGGCCGCGGCCGTGGGAGGGCTCGGGGTCCTCGCCAGTTGGCAGGTGACCCCTCCCCTGGCCTTCCTCGAGGCAATTCGCGGGACGCTCCGCTTCCAGGCGAGCATCGACCCGGACTGGCTGGTGGGGGCGTCGCCGGCCCCCTCGTGGATGCGGACGATCGGGTGGCTCCGCCATGACGCGATGGGCGCGGCGACGCTCGGCGCGCTGGTCATCGCGCCGTTGCTACGGCCGTCCCCCGCGACCGCCGCCGGCGCCATCGCCCTCCTGTGCGCGTGGCTCGGCGCCGACGCGGCGGGGTTTCACGTGCTGTACGCCCCGCTGGCGTGGCCGGCCGCCGTGTGGGTGTCGACCGGGCGACCCGTGGCGGCGCTCCTCGTGCTCGTGTCGTGGTTCGGGGTCCGGTTCGTACCCGGCGTGGGCGCGGAGCCCCAGATGGTGCTCTGGGGCGCCGGCGTGTGGGCGATCGCCGCCGCGCGCCTGGCCTGGGACGCCGCGCGTGTCCCCGCGAGCGCGCTGGAGCGCCACGGCGACCACGGCGTGGTCGCCCTCGCCGGCGTGTGCGTGGGCCTGCAGATCGCGAGCGCGTTCCCTGGGTCCGGCCCCGTCGCGCCGCCGCTCCCCGAGGGCCGGACCGCGCCGGAGGGACCGGGCTTCATCCGGCCGAACGACCGTGTACCCGGGCGAGCGCGCGCGCTCGGGGCCGGCATGGACCGGGCGGCGTCGACCCTCGCGCGTCCGGGCACGATCCGCGGCCTGCAGCTCCACCTCCGTGGCGCGCCGCTGCTCTGGCGTGCGATCGCCGAACGCTACCCCGCCCGCGCGACGTTTCTCCTCGATCGGGCCCGGGCCGCCCCCGCGGGCGATCTGCGGGACCACAGCGGGCGAGACATCGCCGCGTGGCTGCGCGAGGAGGAGGCGGCGGTCACCCAGCTCTCCGTCGAGGGCGTGGACGTCGCGGACCTCCGGGCCTCCCTCGACGCCGCCCTCGCGTCCGGGCTGACCGAGGGCGAAGGCGGCGGGTGACCTGGGCCGGAGGCCCTACCGCAGCTCCCAGCGCGCGGCGAACCCGTCATCCTCGTCCGGATCTCCGAGGCACTCGAACGCCCGCTCGGCGGCGCGCCACTCGCCCTCGCGCCGCAAGGCCACCCGCGAGAACCCCATCGCGCGGAAGTCGGGGCACCCGCCGTCCAACATCCGCCGCACCGCCCGGGCGATCGCGGGCCGGACCTCGCCGCGCGCGTCCGCCGCGATCGCGCCTCCATGCGCGCTCTGGAGCCACAAGGCGCGCGACGCATAGGGAGCGCTGGTCGGGAGGTCGAGCACCGGTCCGAGCGCGGGGGGCGAGAGCGCCCCCGGGATCTCGAGCGTCGCGTCGGGCAGGGGCGCGCCCGACCGGGAGTCGATGATCATCCAGCTCGCACCGAGCACGATCGCGGCCGGAGCGAGCCGCCGCCCGAGGCTCGACGCGGCGCGCACGAGCGCCAGGGCGGCCAGGACACCCACGGCGAGCAGCGCGTCGGTGCCCGGAAACGAAAGGAAAGACGCCGCGAGAGCGCCAATGGCGACGGCGACCGGGACGCGCGCGTCCGGCGCCACGGCCGCCGCCCCGGCGAGGACGGCCACGGTGGACACGCCGAGGGGCAGCGCGGCGAGGCGCGACGTCGTCGGCCCCCAGGACGACGCCACGAACAGGGCGCCCGGCGAGGCCGGGCCGACTCCGCCGCTCGCGGCAAAGGCCCCCCCGAGCGCGCAGATCGCGCACAGCGCAACGATCCGGTCGGTCCGCGCCCGTCGGAGCGCCGCCGCGACCGCGCACGCGCCGAACGCCGAAAGCCAAGCCGGGGCGAACAGCGCCACCGCGACGAGCCCGAGCGGCAGCGCCGACGCCGGCAACGCGAGCGGCAGCGCCGCCGCCCACAGGTGCGGGAGGTCGCCGTTGGCGGCCGCGCTCGTGGCGGCGGGGCCCACCAGGCCTACCGCGACGAGCGCCGGCGCGGCCCAACGGTCGCGCAGGGGGGCCGCGGCGCCCCACAGGGCGAGCGCGCTCGCCGCGAGCGCGAGGACGATCGCGACCTTCCAGGCGTTCGGCGCCCCGACCACGGACGCGCCGAGCCCGATGACGCGGTCGAGCGCGCCGAGGGGCGGCGGCGGCGCCGGCTCCGGGAAGCCGAGCACGAACGTGCCGACGAGCGCGTTCAAGCGCGGGTAGACGCCACCGCCCGCGTTTCCCGGGATGCGCGTCGGTTCGAGCAACGGCCCCCCCCACGTGGCCACGACGACACCGAGGGCGACGCCCCAGGGCAACGCACGCGCGACGGACGCCGGCGCGGGCGACCCGGCCGCCTGCCAATGCGGCGGCAGCCCGGGCTCAGCCACCCGGCTTCGGGCCGCCCGGGATGCGTCCGCGCGGCGGCCGCAGCAGGGTGTCGATCGCCACCGATACCTCGGTGACATCGACCCCCGCGGCCTCGAGACGGTCGAGCAGGACCCGGCTGCTCGCCAGGTAGGACGCCACGTCCTGCATGGGCGGCATGTGTTCGGCGACCGAGGGCAGCGCCTCGATGTGCGCCTCGACGTCGTCGACGAGCGCGCGCGCCGAGGGCTGCGCCTTGGCGGCGACGAGCACGGCCCCCCAGATCGACGTGGCCGCGCGGAGGTGGCGTTCGAGGCGGCTCCCTGTCTGGGTCGGCAGGTTCGAGGGCGCCGCGGGGACCTCGTCGGTGACCGAGTCGTCGAGCGGCGGCCCCTCAGGCGCCGGCCCGCCCGGCACGCCGCCGGGGATTGTGGCCCCAGGGACCCCGCCGGGGACCGTGGCCCCAGGGACCCCGCCGGAGACCGTGGCCCCAGGGACCCCGCCGGGGACCGTGGCCCCGGGGACCCCGCCGGGGACCGGCGACCCGGGCGCGCCGCTCGGAACCGAACCGGCGACGCCCGCGGGCATCGTGCCCGGCATCGTGCCCGGCATCGTGCCTGGCATCGTGCCCGGCATCGTGCCCGGCATCCCGCCCGCCATCGCCCCGTCCCCGCCGGGCATCATGCCGGTCACCCCGGGGGCGACGCCGTCGCCCGACATGCCGGCCGAAGGGTCCGGTGGCGCGAAGTACACCGCCCCGGCGCCCACGATGACCCCAGCGACGAAGGTAGCGACGGTCCGAAGGCGATCCATGGGCGTGCGCTAACGCGGCGATCGATCGTCCGTGCGCCCTCAGGCGCCGGCGACGAGCTGCACTTCGATCTCGAGGTCGACCGTCTCGCCCACGAGCACGCCGCCGAGCTCGAGCGCGGCGTTCCACGTGAGGCCGTACGCGCGACGGTCGAGGGTGGCGGTCGCGCGGTAGCCCCGGCGCGTGTTGCCCCAAGGGTCGCGCCCGGTGCCGGTGTGGGTCACCGCGAGGGTGACCGGGTGCGTCACACCCCGGAGGGTGAGCGTGCCGCCGAGCTCGAACGTGCCGTCGAGGTCGCCCCGAACCTCGGTCGCGACGAAGGTCGCCGTCGGGAAGTTGGCCACGTCGAAGAAGTCGCCCGAGCGGAGATGGCCGTCGCGCTGGGCCTCACGGGTGTCGATGCTCGCCACGTCGACCTCTACGGAGACCCCGGCGAAGGCCGCGGTGTCGGACGGGAGCACCGTCGCGGACCACTTTCCGAAGGTGCCACGCACCTTCGCGAACATCATGTGGCGGATGGAGAAGGCGATCTCGGAGTGGGCGGTGTCGAGGTTCCAAGACATGAAGAGCTCCAGGTTGGCCGCAAAGCGCGGTGCCTTGGGACTACCCGGGCGCCTCCGCGCCGGTCAGCCGGAACGTTTCGATGGCGTCCATCGTGCCGGCCGATAGCTCGCACGCCGCAGCCAGCGACTCGATCGTCCACGCGGCCGACGGGCCGAGCACAGTGTCGGGTCGGGTGACGACGCGCAGCCCCACGCGCACGCCATCGCGTGGCCAGGTGTCCGGATGCAAGCGCACGAGGCGGCCGGCGGCCAGGTCGGGCGCGGCCAGAGACTCCGGGAGGTTGCCCCAGCCCAGGCCGCGCACCAGCAGCGTCCGCTTCGTGTGGAGGTCGTGCACCCGCCATGTCCGGCCCGAGAGCACCCCTTGATCCGGTGTCGTGTCGGCGTGGCGCTCGCTCAGGACGATCTGCACCTCCTCGGTGAGGGCCTCGGCGGTGGCGAGGCCCTTCGCGAGCCGGTGCGACGCCGCGACGACCGGGAACATCCGGATCACGCCGAGGTGACGGGCGCGCAGCCCGGTGATGTCCGCGGCATCGCCGACCACCCCGAACGCGCACGTGCCCTCCCGCACCCGTGCCGCCACGCCGCCGAGGGTGTCGGTCACCAGGCGGAGCTGCACCGCGGGCCACCGTTCGGCGAACGCGGCGCAGGTGTCGGCCAGCGCGGCGTCGGGGAACAGCGCGTCGACCACGACCGACAGCTCGGGCTCGTCGCCCTCACGAAGCCCGGCCGCGAACCTCCGGAGCGCGTCGGCGCGGGCGCACAGCTCGCGCGCGAGGACCACGAACGCCGCGCCTGTCGGCGTCAGCGTGGGCCGTCGCGCGCCTCGATCGAACAGGGGGGTGCCAAGCTGCGCTTCCATCGACGCCACCGCGTGGCTGACCGCGGACTGCACCCTCGCCAGCTTCCGTCCCGCCGCGCTGAAGCTGCCCGCCTCCACGATCGCGAGGAGCACGCGGAGCTGATCGAGCGTCGCCGGGTCCTGGTTCATCCGCGAAGCATCGCACACGCCGATGGCTCGCATCGGAAACCATCGCCTTTCCGCCGCGCCGCGCGCGGATACCGTCTGGACATGAACCTCCGCCGCAGCAACGACCGGGGCTTCGCCGACCACGGCTGGCTCCGCTCCTTCCACACCTTCTCGTTCGCCGACTACCACGATCCCCGTCACATGAGGTTTTTCGCGCTCCGCGTGATCAACGAGGACCGGGTGCACCCCGGAGGGGGCTTCCCGACCCACGGCCACCGCGACATGGAGATCGTCTCGTACGTCCTCGATGGGGCGCTGGAGCACAAGGACTCGATGGGCAACGGCTCGATCATCCGACCCGGCGACGTCCAGCGAATGAGCGCGGGCACCGGCGTCCGACACTCCGAGTACAACGCCTCCGGGGCGGACGACGTGCACTTCCTCCAGATCTGGATCGTCCCGGATCGCCCCGGGCACGCGCCGGGGTACGAACAGCGCCACTTCGATCGGGCGGCCCGGCGCGGGGCGCTCCGGCTCGTGGCCTCGCCGAACGGCGCCGACGAGAGCGTCACCATCCATCAGAACACATCGATCTATGCCGGCTTGTTCGACGGCGACGAGGGTGCTGACCACGCGCTCCCGCCCGGCCGGGCGGCCTGGGTGCACGTGGCGCGAGGCACGATCGACCTGACGCACACCCACCCCTCGGGAACCGTCGAGGTCAACCGTCTGAACGCCGGCGACGCGGCGGCGATCGGCGGCGGCGCCCTGCGCCTCGACCGTGGGGTCGGCGCAGAGGTGCTCGTGTTCGATCTGGACGCGACGCGCTGACGCCGCTCCGGCAGAGAGTGCGTCCCGTCCAACGCGATGTCTCGGGCCTCACGAGGTCGGCGGGTAGATCCGTGCGAGGAGATCCTCCACGTCCAGCGTCTTCGCCCACCGCACCAGCCATGCGCCATCCAGCGCGCTCCCCTGGACTTCGACGATGCCGGCGGCGTCCCGGATCTGCCGTTCCGAGCCCGTGGCCTTTGCCCACTCCAGCTTGGTGAGGATCACGTCCTCTGGCGAGGCCATCCACACCAGGACCCCGTCAACCTCGGCGCGCCGGCGCCGGGCGAACTCTTCCCGACTGAACGCCCGGCCCTTCTGGAGGATGATGTCGATCTTCCACCCCGAATCCAGGTCGATGATGTTGAACATGGACTGGCGCTTGGCCGCGTCGATGGCCATGTCCGGGTCGGCGTACCAGCGGTCGGCAGGAAGGGCTCGGCAGAGACTCACCAGTGACGTGCGGCTCGCCACCACGACGACGTCGATGTCCTGGGTCGACCGGATCTCGCCCCAGGTCGAGCTCGCCACCGAACCGGCGACCATCCAATGGATGCCGGCGGCGTCCAGCGCCGCGCCAAGCGTGGCGAGGACCGCACCGACGTTCATGGCTCCTGAACCTCGACCCCGCCGTTCGCCCGCCGGGCCAGCTCGGCCCCGTGCACGCGACGGATCAGCGCGAGGGTGACCTCTCGCACGGTCCAGTCCGGCCGCTTCGCGACGATCTGCGCCCGCACCGTCGCGTAGAGCGACTCCGACAGCGCCACTGCCGCGCGGCTTCGTCCGTCAGGACCCATCCGGCGCCAGACCTCGATCTGCACGCGATGGGCTTCGGGGTGGGTGTCAGCGGGGAGCATACGGTGCGGTAACCCGGCTTCACCGGGTGCATACAGCCTGAACGCCGCCGGAGTCAGAGCGGGCGATCGGGACTCCAACCGGTCTGCGCACGCGGGAACCCCAAATGCCGCGCGGCCGCCAAAACATCGAAAGCCGCGTCGCCCAGTGTTACTGGATGACGCGGCTTTTGGATTTGGTGGCAGGGGCACAGGGACTCGAACCCAGGACCTGCGGATTTGGAATCCGCTGCTCTACCAACTGAGCTATACCCCTAAAGGACCTCGGCTACTAATCGGGCGCACGCATGGCGTCAAGCCGCGAAGAAGCCGAGCAGGCCGCACACGACCGCCATCCCCCAACAGTACCAGGCGAACTTCGAGAAGTCGCCCGCGCGAACCACCCGCATGAGCAGCAGGAGCGAGCCCCAGCCTACGACGAGCGCGGCGGCCGCGCCCATCAGCCAGATGGGGAGAACGGCAGGGTCTACCGTCACATGTCGGGCCTTCAGGACCATCGCCCCGAGGATCGCCGGTACGGAGAGCACGAACGAGAACCGCCCCGCCACGTCGCGGCGGAGCCCGAGGAACAACGCGGCGGCGATCGTCGAGCCAGAGCGCGAGACGGCCGGCAGGATCGACACCCCTTGCGCGACCCCGATGACAAGCGCGTGCCACACGGTCATTCCGTCGATGTCGGTGGTGCCATGATTGTGTTTTGCTGTCATTTGGAGCACACCCGCCGTCAGCGCGAACTGCCACGCGAGCGACGAGAAGCCGGAGAACATCGACTCGAAGAGATCTTCGAGCAACAAGCCCATGATGACCGTGGGGATGGTCGCGACCACGACGTAGAGCAGCCACCGTGCGCCCGGCCGCTCCATCATCGGGCCTTCCCCGCGGAGCGGGTCGGTGACCATGCGCAGCAGGTCGTCACGGAACAACACCAGCACGGGCACGAGGGTACCCATGTGGAGGACGAGGTCGAACGCGAGCGAATCGCCTTCGACGGACACGAAGTGCTGGAGGAGCACGAGGTGTCCCGACGAGGAGATGGGCAAGAACTCGGTGGCACCTTGGAGCGCGCCGAGGAGGAGCGCGCCGAGGACCGCGCTCACGGCTTCGGAGCGAGCGTGCGCAGCCAACCCACGACGTCGGCGACGTCCGCCTCCGTGAGCTGGGTGAAGCCCGTCATGCTGGTGCCGGGCCTCCCCGCGCGGATGGCGGCCGCGATCTGCGCGTCGCCCTCGGCGCCTGCCGCCACCTTCGCCCAGTACGCGGCGGCGGTGAAGTCCGTCGGCTTCGGATTGAGCGCCACCGCCGCGGGACCCTTGCCGTCGGCCTTCGCACCGTGGCAAGCGGTGCAGTTCGCGGAGTACAGGGACTGACCGCGCGCCACGTCGGCAGCCTCGGCGGTGGCGAGCAGGACGAAGAGGGTGACCATGAGGCTCCGCTAACCTACTGCCCAGCCTCGCCAGCGCCCTCGGCCGCGTTTCCCGGGTCCGTGTCCGCCGCGGCCTCCGGCTCGACGTCCTCGACGGACGACGGGTCCTTTTGGACCTTGCGGAGGTACACGAGGATGCGCTTCGCGTCGTGGCGGTCGATCGTCTCGGCGTACGCGGGCATGCGCCCGAGCCCCTCTTGGATGATCCCGACGTTCTCGGAATTGCGCTCCTTGCCGGCCTTCCCCTCGAGGCTGGGCACGCCACCCGGCAGCGCGGCCGCCGCCGGCCCGTCGCCCTCGCCCGCCTTGCCGTGACACATCCAACAGCTCTGCTTCCACAAGCGCTCGCCCACCTCGGCGTCCGGCGGGCGCTTGCCGGGCATCGTGGAGTCCCCGGTCTTGGAGGCGGGCTTCGCCGCTGCCTTCGGCTTGGATGGCGGCGGCGGCGGGAGCTTGGGGCGGGCCGCGTCGGTGTCCGCGGCGCCTTCCACCAGCTGACGGCGGTGGCGCAACATGGCCCCGATGCCCGTCGGCGCCGGCTCGGCGCTCACCGTCGGCTTCGGCTCGGACGTGCTCTGCGCGACCGCCCAGCCCGCGGATGACGCGAGCACGACGACCACGAGGGCACCGACGACCGGGAGACGACGCATCCGGGCGAAGTAACCTGACGAACGCCTCGCGGTCACTCCGACCCTCCGCTCCACCACCGCATGCACCGCCGGCAACGCGATCGACGTGAACGCGGTCGACGTGAGCAGACCGCCCGCGCCATCATCGCTCCTCCTCGTGGGTGCGGGTGTCCTCGGCTGCGTGGCGGAGCGCGTCCTCGACGATGCAGCCGACGTGGTCGTCCACGAGACGGTAGACGACGCGTTTTCCGTCCCGCTCGGTGTCGACGAGCCGGACATTGCGGAGGTGCCGAAGGTGGTGGGACATCGCCGTCTGCTCGATGCCGAGGGCCTCGACGAGGTCGCCCACCGCGGTGGGACCGCGGCGGTGCAGCCACGAGAGTACGGCCAGCCGCGCCGGGTGCGCCATCGCCGCCAGGAGGTCGACGGCGCGCTCGACAGCGAGGTCGGACGGGTGGACGACGGGGGCGGTCACGCGAGATCCGCGGGCTCGATGGTCCCGAACCCGGGAACCAGGCGCCCGGTGCGGCTCGCCCACGCGAGCCAGTCCCTGCCGTGCTGCCGAAGCAGGTGCGTATCCTCGAGGCGGGCCTGCAGCGCGATGAGACTCGCGATCCAGCCCGCGCCCATCAGCGTCCACGCCGACGGGGTGAGCGCGACGACGCCGACGAGCATCGCGAGGAGCCCCATGTAGATCGGGTGCCGGACCCAGCGGTAGAGCCCCCGGGCCACGAGGCCTGTCGGCTCGGAGTCGATGCCGATCCGCCAGGACGCGCCCATCTGGGCCTGCGCCACCAGCACGAGCGCGAGGCCCACGAGGGCGGCGAGCACGCCGGCGGCCTTCACGGCCGCGGGAACCGCCCACACGCCCAGTGGCTCCGGCCCGAGGACCGCGTACAGCGCGGACCACGCGGCGATGCCCGCTACGCCAGCGCCGAAGCCACGCCCGACGTAGCGGCCGAGGGGGTCACGCGTCTTGTGGACGACGAGGGCGAAGACGTGGTGCCGGCGCCAGGTGCGGACCATCGGCCACACGAGCGCGAGGAGGACGAACGAAGTCGCGAGCAGCGGGAGGAGGACACGGTCCACTTCAGTTCTCGGATGATGACTGCATCATATGATGAAGTATTCATATGCGCACGTGGAACTGTCGCTCGCCGGCTCGCTTCAGTCCGAAGCGCGGGGCGTGACGTCGGCGGAGAACGCCCGGACCGCCGGTGGTGAAGCAAAAACGCGAAACGCCCACTTCCGAACTGGTCGAAAGTGGGCGTTTGCTTGATGGCGGAGCGGACGGGACTTGAACCCGCGGCCTCCGGCGTGACAGGCCGGCGTTATAACCGACTTAACTACCGCTCCGTAAATGGTGGGCGGGACAGGGTTCGAACCTGCGACCCGTGCCTTGTAAGGGCACTGCTCTTCCGACTGAGCTACCCGCCCCGTCGTTGAGCCCACAGCTCTTAATATGGGGCCCTCGGGGCGTCAACTCGGCATGACCTCTCGACCGTCTTCGGGAGCGGGGCGACCGGGAGGTCCCTTGAAGATCTCTTCGGTTGAACCTACTGCAAGTGCAAGCGCAAGAACTTCGTCCATGTGCTCGACGCTGATGATCTCGATCGCGTCCCGCACGGCTCGCGGCACCTCGCGGAGGTCCTTCTCGTTCTCCTTGGGGATGAGCACCCTCTTGATGCCCGCCTGCGTCGCCGCGAGCAGCTTTTCCTTCAGGCCCCCGATCGGCCGCACGTGCCCGCGCAGGGTGACCTCCCCCGTCATGGCGACGTCGTGCCGAACCGGGAGCTGGCACACCGCGCTGACCACCGCGGTGGTCAGCGTGATGCCGGCGCTCGGGCCGTCGACGCCCCAGAGCTCCGGCACGTGCACGTGCACGTCGAGGCGCGACATGAAGTCGCGATCGAGCCCGAGCTGCGCGCTGCGGCTGCGGATGTAGGTGATCGCCGCCTCGCAGCTCTCGCGGAACACCGCGCCGAGCTGGCCGGTCATGGTCGTCTTTCCGGAGCCGCGCACGACCGCGGCCTCGATCGGCACCATCACCCCGCCGGTGCTCGTCCACGCCAGGCCATTGACGAAGCCGTGCTCGTCCTGCACGGACTTGCGGCCGTTGCGGTGGCGCGGCGGCCCGAGCAGCCGTTCGACCATCGCCTCGTCGATTCGAACGCGCGTCGTGGCGCCCGACATGACCACCTTTCGGGCTACCTTTCGGCACAACGTCGCGATCTCGCGATCGAGGCTCCGCACGCCTGCCTCGCGGGTGTACTCGCGGATGAGCGCGGTCACCGCAGCTTTCGACAGCACCAGATTGCCCGGGTGCAACCCGTTCGCCTTCATCTGCTTCGGTACGAGGTAGCGCCGCGCGATGCTGAGCTTCTCCGCCTCGGTGTAGCCGCCGATCCGCACGATCTCCAGGCGATCGAGCAGCGCCGCCGGGATGCCGCCGAGCGAGTTGGCGGTGCAGACGAACATGACCTTCGACAGGTCGAAGTCGAGGTCGAGGTAGTGGTCGTTGAACCCGGTGTTCTGCTCCGGGTCGAGCACCTCGAGGAGCGCGCTCGCGGGGTCGCCCCGGAAGTCGCTCGAGAGCTTGTCGATCTCGTCGAGCAGAAACACGGGGTTGGCCGACCCGGCCTTCTTCAACCCGTGAACGATCTTGCCGGGCATCGCCCCGATGTAGGTGCGCCGGTGCCCGCGGATCTCC
Source organism: Klebsiella pneumoniae (assembly GCA_945862325.1). GTDB lineage: Bacteria > Myxococcota_A > UBA796 > UBA796 > SXON01 > CAMAXZ01. The sequence continues at coordinate 8,836 of CAMAXZ010000013.1, read as the reverse complement.
GCCTCGTCGCGCACCCCGCCGAGGGCGACCCGGACGAACGCCCGGTTCGTGGCCCGCGCGATGCTCCGGGCGAGGGACGTCTTGCCTACGCCGGGCGGCCCGACGAGGCACAAGATCGGCCCGTTCAATTTCTCTACGAGGGAGACGACCGCGAGGTACTCGAGGATGCGCTCCTTCACCTTGCGCAGCCCGTAGTGGTCCGCGTCCAGCACGTCTTGCGCCGCGCGCAGGTCGATGCGGTCCTGCGTGAATTGTCCCCACGGCAGGGCGAGCAACCAGTCGAGGTAGTTGCGCACCACCGCGGCTTCGGCGCTCATCGGGTTCATCATCTTGAGCTTTCGGACCTCGCGCTGCACGCGGTCGAGGGCCTCGACGCTCAGGGCCTTCTGCGCGATGCGGGCCTCGAGCTCGCCGAGCTCCGCTCGGAACTCGTCTTTCTCCCCCAGCTCTCGCTGGATGGCCTGCATCTGCTCGTTCAGGTAGTGCTCCTTCTGGGAGCGCTCCATCTGCTTCTGCACGCGGGTGTTGATCTTGCGCTGCACCTGGAGGATCTCGAGCTCCGCCGCCGCGTGTCGCGCGACCATGTCGAGGCGCCGGACCGAGTCGGCGACCTCGAGCAGCTCCTGGCAAACGTCCGGCTTGAGGTACAGGTGGCGCGCCAGCGTGTCCGCGAGCCGACCCGGCTCGTCGATGGCGCTCACCGCGAGCACCGTCTCGCTCGTGATCATCTTCTGGAGGCGGGCATACTCTTCGAACACCGCCTTCGCGGCGCGCATCTGGGCCTCGACCTCGGGCCCGGCGGAGGACGACTCGACGAACTCGTCGACGTCGGCACGCATGCAGTCGTCGTCGTTCTGCACCCGAAGCACACGTCCGCGCCGACGACCGTCGACGAGCACCCGCAGCTTGCCGTCCGGGAGGCGCACGACCTGCACGACGTGCGCGACCGTGCCCACGCCGTGGAGCTGATCTGGCGCCGGGTCCACCGCGTTGGCGTCCCGCTGCGCGACGAGGACGATCTCCTTGTCGCCCCGAGCGGCTTCATTGAGCGCTGCTACCGACTTGTCGCGCCCGACGATGAAGGACACCGCCGAGTGTGGAAACACGACGAGCTCCCGCAGCGGGAGGAGCGGAAGCTTCTTCACCGTGCCACCACCCCGCCGCTCGCGAAAGAACATTTCGCCTCCGTGATCACCGGCCCCGCTCGGCCTCGTTCTCGTACACCAGGATGGGGTCCTTCTTGTGGTGAACGACCTCGTCGGTGATGACACACTCGCGCACGTTGCTCTTCCCCGGCAGCTCGTACATGACGTCGAGCAGGAGCTCTTCGAGGATGGCCCGCAGGCCACGCGCGCCAGTCTTTCGGGTGAGCGCTTCTCGGGCGATCGCGTTGAGCGCAGGCTCGGTGAGCTTGAGGTTGACCCCCTCGTACTCGAACATCTTCTGGAACTGCTTGGCCAACGCGTTGCGCGGCCGCGTCAGGATGTCGATCAGCGCGGCCTCGTCCAGCTCGTCGAGGGTGGTCACGACGGGCAGGCGCCCCACGAACTCCGGGATCATCCCGAACTTCAGGAGATCTTCCGTCTCCACCAGGCGCAGGAGCTGCGAATGACCGAGGTTCTGGTTGGACTTGACCGACGCCCCGAAGCCGACGCCGCTCTTGTTGATCCGCTGTTCGACCACCTTCTCGAGCCCGACGAACGCGCCGCCGCAGATGAAGAGGATGTTCGACGTGTCGATCTGCAGGAACTCCTGCTGCGGGTGCTTGCGGCCCCCCTTTGGCGGCACATTGGCGACGGTGCCCTCGATGATCTTGAGCAGGGCCTGCTGCACGCCCTCGCCCGACACGTCGCGCGTGATGCTCGGGTTCTCGCCCTTGCGCGCGATCTTGTCGATCTCGTCGATGTAGATGATGCCCTTGATCGTGCGCTCGACGTTGTACTCGGCGGCCTGGAACAGGCTGAGCACGACGTTCTCGACGTCCTCGCCGACGTACCCGGCCTCCGTGAGGGAGGTCGCGTCGCAGATCGTGAACGGCACGTTCAGGAACTTGGCGAGGGTCTGCGCGAGGAGGGTCTTGCCCGTGCCCGTCGGCCCGATCAGCAGGATGTTGCTCTTCTGCAGCTCGACGTCGTCACGGCCGGGACGGTTGTCGATGCGCTTGTAGTGGTTGTGCACGGCGACGGCGAGGATCTTCTTCGCCCGCTCCTGCCCGACCACGTAGTCATCGAGGTGGCGCTTGATCTCGACCGGCTTCGGGACGAGCGCGCGACTCGCGTAGTAATCCTCGCGCTCGTACTCCTCGGTGATGATGTCGTTGCACAGCTCGACGCACTCGTCGCAGATGTACACGGACGGCCCGGCGATCAGCTTCCGCACGTCCTTCTGCGACTTGCCGCAGAACGAGCACGTGAGGTCCTTTTCGCGCTTGCGATTCATGGCTGGCTCCGAACGCGGGGGGATCAACGAGTCGGAGCGCCACCCTTCGGCTGGATGACCTCGTCGACGATGCCGTACTTGATGGCCTCGTCGGCGGTCATGATGTAGTCACGCTCGATGTCCGTCGCGATGCGCTCGTAGCTCTGGCCGGTGTGGAAGCTCAACACGTTGTTGAGCTCGCGCTTCACGCGGATGATCTCCTTGGCCTGGATCTCGATGTCCGTCGCCTGGCCCTGCGCGCCGCCGAGCGGCTGGTGGATGAGCACCCGGCCGTGCGGCAGGATGCGCCGCTTGCCCTTGGCACCGGCCGCGAGCAGCACCGCCGCCATGGACGCCGCCTGCCCCATGCAGATGGTCTGCACGTCGGGCTTGATGTAGTTCATGGTGTCGTAGATGGCCATGCCGGCCGTGATCACGCCACCGGGGCTCTGGATGTACAGGAAGACATCGCGCTCGGCGTCCTGCGACTCCAGGAAGAGGAGCTGCGCAACGATGACGTTCGCGACGTCGTCGTTGATGGCGGAGCCGAGGAAGACGATGCGGTCGGCGAGGAGCCGGGAATAGATGTCCGAGCTCTTCTCGCCGCGATGGGTCTGCTCGACGACGAAGGGGATGATGGGCATGAACGTCCGGGTCTGTCCGTGAAACGTAACGCCCCCTCGGGGATCAGGCGCCAGCGCTGTCGTCCGACGTCGTCGTAGGGGCGGAGTCCGTGTCGGGAGCGGCCTCGTCGGCCGCCGGGGCCTGATCCGCGTCGCTCGCGGACGTGTCGACCAGCTCGGCGTGCTCGAGCAGCCACTCGAGGGTGCGCTCTTCGAGCAGGCGCTTGCGCAGCTCCTCGACCGCGTTGTCCTTCTTGAAGTAGCCGCGGATGGCCTCCACGCGCTGGCCGCGCTGGTCGGCGATCTCCTGGTACTTGGCCTCGAGATCGTCGTCCGTGACCGCGATGCCTTCCTTGCCGGCGACCGCCTCGAGCAGGAGGCTCGCGCGGGCCGCGAACGTCGCGCGGTTGCGCAGGTCGGCCATCTGGCCTTCGGAGTAGCGGATCGAGCGGGGGTCGCGGCCGCGGTACGACGCCTGGATCCGCAGCTCCTCGAGCAGGAGCTGCAGGTGGCTGTCGATCATGGCCGGCGGCACCGACACGGGGTTGTCGTTCGTGAGGGTCTGGAGGAGGTTCACGCGCGCGACGTTGCGAGCGGCCTCGTTGGCGCGCGCCTCTTCTTCCATGCGGAGCGCGGCGCGCATCGCGTCGACCCCGCCTTCGTAGCCGAGCTCCGACGCGATGTCGTCGGTGAGGTCGGGGACGCGGCTGACCTGGATGCCGAGCACCGTGACGCGGAGCTCGACCGTGCGGCCGCGGAGGCCCGCGAGCTCGGCGGACTCGGCGATCGTGACGGTGCCGGTGTTCGTCGCGCCCTTCTCGGTGCCGACGAGCAGCGCCTCGACGCCCGGGTAGTACTTGTCGCCGGCGGTGTTGATCATCGTGCCGGACTCGATGACCTTCTCTTCGCCGTCCTCGAGGAGGACGATCTCGGTCAGGGCGAGATCGCCGCGTTCGACCGCGCGAACCTCGTCGACCTCGACGAGCCGCGCCTGGCCCTGCAGGCGGCGCTTCGCCAGCGCGTCCACCTGCTCCTCGGAGACCTCGACGGTCGGGTACGCGACCTTGATGCCCGAGTAGTTGGAGACCTCGATCTCCGGGCGCACCTGGACCGTGATCGCGAAGGCGAACGCCGCCCCCGGAACGAGCTCGCCGGCGCGCTCGACCTCGGGCTGCCCGATGAACTCGATGCCGACCGCCGCCTCGCGGAACTTCTGGTTCATGAGGTCGGACGCGACCTCACCGCGCAGCTGCTTGCCGTAGCGCTGCTCGAGCACCTTGCGCGGCACCTTGCCGCGCCGGAAGCCCTGGATGTTGACGCGCTGCCCGAGGTTGCGGAAGGCCTCGTCGAGCCGGCGACCGACCTCGTCGGCCGGAATGCTGAACTGGAGGCGCTTCTGAAAAGGAGAAACCTGGTCCACCTGGACGGACTCGGACATTCGGGAGCTCGTGGGTCGTGAGGGGTGCGAGAAGGGGGACTTGAACCCCCACGGGTTTCCCCGCCGGATCCTAAGTCCGGTGCGTCTGCCAATTCCGCCATTCTCGCGAAGCGGCGGCGCGGGAAATGGTGGGCCCCCCGGGGCTTGAACCCGGAACCTGCGGATTAAGAGTCCGATGCTCTACCAGTTGAGCTAGAGGCCCCAATTAGCGTGTCAATGACGTGGCGTGTCAATGAAGTGGCGTGTCAATGAGATGGGGTGGATGAAGGGACTCGAACCCTCGACCCCCGGAGCCACAATCCAGTGCTCTACCAGCTGAGCTACATCCACCAGAAGCGGGCGGCATTTAACAGATGGTGAGCCCCGCGCAAGTCCCCAGGAGCAGTTTGTCGTCCCGTACGCTCGCCCTCGCCCTCATTCCCCTCCTCGCGTGCGCCTCGCGCGCGCGCGCCCCCTCGTCGACGGCGCTGCCCGACGAGCGGGCGCGCCGCTTCGAAGAGCTGCGTGTCCTGTTCCACGACGCGGTGCTGGCCCGGGACACCGTCCCGCCGCCGACGCTCAGCTTTTCCGCCAGCGACGTCACGGTGTCCGGCACCCGCGTCGTCGCCCGGCCCATCCTGGCCGAGTCGCAGCCGTGGAACGACTGGCCCGACGGCTCGGCGCGGCTGTTCAACGACGGCGCGGGGTACCTGTGGGAGGTCTCCGTCAGCCCGCCGGCCCGGTGGGTCGCGGCGCGCACGTCGCTCGCGGTGAACGACACCGAGCAGACGTTCCCCGCCGCAGAGAGCGCGGACGCGGTGATCGAGCCCCTCATGCGCACGGCGGCGTTGGAAGCCATGATCGGCGGGGTCGGCGAGCTCAATCTGCGCGTGCGCGCCGCCGATGCGTTCCGCAAGGCGTACCTGCGCGATGGCGCCGCCGGGACGGGTGTGGTGGTCTTCCCCGCCCCGTCGCGGCAGATTCACGCGGTGGCCATGGAGCTGCACCTCGGTCTGGTCGTCGACGGCGTGGGCCCGGTCGACGTGCGGATCAGCGCGCAGTAGGCGGCCGGCGGGTCGTTCGTCCGCCCGCTAGGGCCGGCCGACGACGCCCCAGCCCGCCCACAAGGACGGCCGCGCCGCCTCGGGGGTGCCCACGTCGCGGATGGCCGCCGCGCGTGCCTCCGAGAGGCCTCGCGCCCCGCCCTGACGGCGGTTCACGCCTTCCCACCACTTCTGAACGGTGAACTCGCGGAGCCGCGCGTCGGTGGCGTGGGTGACCAGCACGTCATCGACGCCCGCCCGTCGCAACGCGGAGGCGCGCGCGAGGCCCACGAGCCCGTCGGTACCCCGATCGATGGCGGCAGACGAGGCGCCGAGGCGCCGCTCGCCGAGCTCGCGTACCGTGAGCACGCCGTCCGCCAGCTTGAACCCGCCGCCCGCGGACGGCAGCTTGCCGATGTAGAGGTACCGCGCCTTGGTCGCACCTTCTCGCCAAGCCGCCAAGGTTGCCGCAGGGCCGACGAGGGTCGTCGCGTCCGGGAACACCCCGCGCACGGAGATGGCCTCCGATTCGTCCGCGCACAGCGCGAGCATGGTCGCGCTGACCTCCGCCGGCGCGGCGCGCGCGGCGACGATCGCGTCGATGCTCGTGAGGCTGCTGAAGTGCCGGATGCTGCCGAGGAAGCGCAGTCCGTCGATCTGTTCGGGGAGGCCGCCGAGGGGCAGCGGAGCGCTCGGGCTGTTGGTGACGACCACGATGCGCGCGACGCCGCCGAGCGCGGACGCGAGCGGGTCGACGGCGAAGCCCCGCACACGGTCCCCCAGCGCCACGGCGGGGTCTCCGGCGTCGAGCGCGACCATCCACTTCACGACGTCGGCGACCTGGGACGGCTTGAGCTCGACGATGCCGGCCCCCTTCTCGCTGAAGCCCAGGATCTGCGCGGATCCGTCGCGCCGGAACAGCCACGACAGGACCGCGCCGCCTTGGAGCCCGTCGCGCAGGCTCGTCACGGTGGGGAGCTGGAACCGCTGCAGGTTCGCCGTGGCTTCCGCCGAGGCCAGCGCTGTCGCGGTCACCGCGAGGTCGACCGGCTCGCCCGCCAGCCAAGCGAGCGACGCGTATCGGTGACGCGCCGCGGCATCGAACACGGCGCGACGCGCTTCGACCGGGACGTCCGCCGGGAACGGGGCGCCACCCGCCCACCACGCGAGCTCGGCCGCCGCGCGGCGGTGCTGAGCCGCGTGGAACGAGAGCGTCGGGCCGACCGCGTCCGAGGCGACACGACCGACGTCAGACGACGCGATCTCGAGAGGAGTGGCGCCGTCGAGGACCAGCACGGGGGCGAGCGGGCCCACCCGCCACGAAGGAACCGCGAGCGCGGCGTCCGCGTACTCGCGCTCCGCGGCCGCGACGTCGCCGGCGGCGAGCGCCGCGCGCGCCCGACTCCACGCGCCGACGTCCCCGCCCTTGCCCGCCTCGCCCGACTGAAGCGCGCTCCACGCGGCGACCTGGGGGTGCGGCGCCGAGAGCGTCGCGCTCGACGCCCCACCGGCCGCGAGCTGACGTGCCGCGGTCTCCGCGATCATCGCGGCGGTCGGAGGGGGGCCGTCGCGCCTGGCGGCCGTGGTCGGCGCGGCGCGCGTGGCGGCCCACTCGACCTCGAGCGCGAGCGGCGCCGGGGGCGGGGTGAGGGTCGCGAGGGCGCCGCGCGCTGCGGCGTAGGCCGGCGCCGGGTCGCGCAGGAACGGAGCCGCGCCGAGGGCGACCTGCGCCGCGTCCACGGGGTCGAGACCGGTGAGGGTCGGGAGGACGCCGCTGCCGTCGAGGGCCTCCGCGAGGCCACGAAGGGCGGTCGCCCGTGGCTCGGCGACCTGCGCGCTGGCCGCGCCCACGGCCCCGGACTCGCCGAGCCGGGCTGCCGCGAGGCCGGCGGACCATGCCGCGCGCGCCTTGAGCGCGGGCGTCGCCTGGGCGTCGGTCGCGGCCTCGAACGCGAGCTTCGGCCTGCCCGCACGCAGCGCCGCGTCGGCGACCACCGCGGCCAGTCGGGACGCCCCGGGAGCGTCGTTGCCGGCCTTCGCGGCCGTCCGCAGGGACTCGGCGAGCTCCGCCAGCGCGCCGCTCTTCCAACCGACCCCGACGTTCGCGACCGCCGCGTCGAGGATCTCGGCGGCACCGACGTTGTCGCCCGACTCGGCCGCGGCGCGCGCGGCCGGCTCGGCGGCGGCGAGCGCGCTCGACGCGTCGGCGGCGGCGGCGGCGCGGAGCGACGCCACGGCGATGCGCGCGACGGCGCCGGACTCGCCGACGTTCGAGAGCTCGGCGAGGGCGCCCACGCGATTGCCGCGCGCGAGCAGGAGGTGTGCGCGCACCGCGGCGATCCGCCAACCGGTCAGCGCGGCGGCATCGGGGCCGATCGACGTCTCGCCGTCGCGCGCGGCGAGCAGCGAGGCGAGCCCGGGCCCGAGGTCGGGCGCGGGAGCCCCAGCTTCGACGGCCCAGAAGGCGATCGCCGCGGCGGCGCCCGGCGCCTCGGCGGCGAGCGCGTTGGCCGCGTTCTGCGCGTCCCCGAAGCGGCCGGCGCGAACCGCGAGCACGCCGCGAAGGGTGTGGTGCCGCTCGGTGCGCCCACCGAGGGCCTTGTCGGCCGCGAAACGATCGAGCATCGCCCCCTCGACCCCGGCGCGCATCGCGCAGATCTCGAGGAGATCCCACGCTTCGTCGTCTTCCGGGTGGGCCGTCACGAGCGCTTCGGCTTCCTTCGCGGCGTCCGCGGCGTTGCCCTTCGCGAGGGTCGCACGCACGCCGGCGACGGTGGTTGCAGCGGGCGACGCCACGGGAGCAGCGGGCGCGGACGACGAAGCGCGGGTCGGAGCGTCCGACGTGCCACCGCAAGCGGCGACGAGCAGGGACAGCGCGAGAAGGGAGGTTCGGGGGCGCATGGAGCCTCAGAGACAGTTGCGGGAGCCATTCTCGAAGCAGCGGAACGTCCGCGCTCCGGTGATGGTCACGAGGTCGATCACGGGCGCGTCGGCGCGCTTGCCGGTGACACGGCAGTTGCCGGGCGGGGTCTCGACGACCACGCCGCTGGAGCCGGAGCCGCCCGCGCCGCGAGAGCACTTGACCTCGATCGAGGTCACTCCGGGGTCCGCGACGACGAACTCCACCCGGAACGGGCCCGCATCCACCGGCGGCGCGGACGCGGGCTCGGACACGGGCGCAGGCGCCGGAGGAGGCGCGGGCACTGCGGACGGCGCGGGCGTGACGGGCACGATGCGCGCGGGGCCGGTCGGCGTAGGCGCGGCAGTGGGCGTCGCCGCGGGGGCGGCGCTCGGCGTCGACGGGGCGCTCGGCGTCGGCGCGGCGCTCGGCGTCG